>NZ_AUKQ01000017.1:0-178406 GCF_000424825.1 Streptomyces sp. CNH287
CCACCTCCTTTGTGGGGTTAAGGCTCCCGGTAGATGACCGGGTTGATAGGCCGGATATGGAAGCCTCGTGAGGGGTGGAGTTGACCGGTACTAATAGGCCGAGGGCTTGTCCTCAGTTGTTCGCGTCCACTGTGTGGTTTCTGAGACCACAACCAAGCCGGCACACACTGCTATCTGTTTTTTGGGGTGGGTGGTGTGGTGCTGCTGGTGTGTGTTTCACCGTGTTTCGGTGGTCATAGTGTGAGGGAAACGCCCGGTTACATTCCGAACCCGGAAGCTAAGCCTTGTTACGCCGATGGTACTGCATGCGGGAGCGTGTGGGAGAGTAGGTCACCGCCGAACAATCATTGAATGGGTGGGTTCCCGGAAACTTAGTTTCCGGGAACCCACCCATTTTGCGTTGCTCTCTTGCCCCAGCCCCCACCAGGCCGGCTCCCTCCTCCACCACGGGTCAGGGAAAGACCTAGGCTGACGCCATGGGCTATGAGCTGATCATCTTCGACAACGACGGTGTTCTCGTGGACAGCGAGCCGATCGCCAATCGGGTTCTTGCCGCCTACCTCACGGAGTTGGGCCACCCGACCACCTACGAGGATTCCCTGCGCGACTACATGGGCGGCAGCGTGCAGCGCGTGCACGAGCTGACGGGGGAGCGTACCGGGCGCAAGCTGCCCGAGGAGTTCAACGGCACCCTGCACGAGCGGACGGTCTCCGCTTTCCGCCGCGAACTCGAACCGGTGGCAGGCGTCGCCGACGTGCTGCGCACCCTGGCAGCCGAAGACGTCCCGTACTGCCTGGCCTCCTCCGGCACGCACGAGCGCATCCGTGCGGCCCTGCACACGACCGGCCTGTCCGGCCACTTCGACGACACCCGGATCTTCAGCTCCCAGGACGTCGACCACGGCAAGCCCGCACCCGACCTGTTCCTGCACGCCGCCCGGGCGATGGGCACGTCCCCCGAGCGGTGCGCGGTGGTCGAGGACAGCCCGCTGGGCGTCCAGGCGGCCCGCGCCGCGGGCATGGACGTGTACGGGTACGCGATGATGACGCCTCGGGAGCAGCTTGCCCAGGCCAGCGCCCTGTTCACGGACATGGGCGAACTCCTCCCGCTGCTCGCCCGCTGACCCTGCCCGCCGCCCTCCGAGGGGTGTGCGGGCAGGTACCGTGTCGGGCATGAGCGGCGGCGCGCGGGTGATGTGGGACGAGGCGGTCACCGGCTATGACTTCGGTCCCGGACACCCCATGGACCCCATCCGGCTCGCGCTGACGATGCGCCTGGTGGAGGCGTACGGGCTGGACCGGGCGCCGGAGTTGGAGATCGTGCGGGCCTCGGCCGCCGGGCAGTCCACGTTGCGCCTGGTGCACCGGCAGGACTATCTCGACGCCGTCGGCCGCGTGTCCGCCGATCCCGCCTCGGCGGACGGCTCGTACGGCCTGGGCACCGAGGACGATCCGGCGTTCGCGGGCATCCACGAGGCGTCGGCGCTCATCGCGGGCCAGTCGGTGGCCGCGGCCGAGGCGGTGTGGCGGGGCGACGTGCTGCACGGGGTGAACTTCGCCGGCGGGCTGCACCACGCCATGCCCGGTTCGGCGGCCGGTTTCTGCGTCTACAACGACCCCGCGCTCGCCATCGCCCGGCTGCTGGAGCTGGGCGCCGAGCGCGTCGCGTACGTCGATGTGGACGTGCACCACGGCGACGGCGTGCAGGCGGCCTTCTGGAACGACCCCCGGGTGCTCACGGTCTCGCTGCACGAGCACCCCCGCACTCTCTTCCCCGGCACCGGCTGGCCGCAGGAGTGCGGCGGCCCCGAGGCGGAGGGCACCGCGGTGAACGTGGCGCTGCCCCCCGGCACCGGTGACGCGGGCTGGCTGCGGGCGCTGCACGGCGTCGTTCCGGAGCTGCTGGCGTCGTTCGCCCCGCAGGTGCTGGTCACGCAGCACGGTGCGGACACGCACGCGGACGATCCGCTGGCGCACCTCGCGGTCAGCGTCGACGCGCAGCGTTCGGCGGCCGAGGCCTGCCACGGCTGGGCACACGAGCTGACGGCCGGCCGCTGGCTGGCGCTGGGCGGCGGCGGATACGCGGTGGTGGACGTGGTGCCGCGCAGTTGGACGCATCTGGTGGCCATCGCGGCGGGTGCGCCGATCGACCCGGGCAGCGTGGTCCCCGACGAGTGGCGGGACGCGGTGTACGCGCGTACGGGGCGGACCGTGCCGCCGCTGCGGATGACGGACGGTGGTGAGCCGCTGTGGAAGAAGTGGGGCGAGTCGGGGTACGACCCCGCCGACGCGCTGGACCAGGCGGTGCTGGCGACCCGGCGCGCGGTCTACCCGGCGCATGGCTTGCTTCCCTGAGCCCCGCTCTGCCACTCCCCCCGCGCCCCCTGCTCAACTCCTTTCCCCACTCGGTTCCCCAACCCCTGCCGCTCCCCGGCGTCTACGCCGCACTGCCCGCTGCGTCGTCGGCGGCTGCGTGCCTGGTACTAGCACCGGCGGAGGGGGAACGTATCGACATAACGACCCGGTTCGGAGTACGCCCCTACAACCTTTCCTGCGTACGGAGCGTCGCGCCGATCCGGGGTCGGGACCGGCCGCCCGCGCCGGGTGCGGGGGTGCGCGCGGGCACGCACCGTCGCCGACGCCCACCGTGCCCGACCTGTCGCGAGGCCGTTCGGCGCCGGCTTCCCAGGCTGCGGGCGAGTGGGCCCGACGAGGGCCGCGTCGCAGGTCAGAGGCGTGGCCGGGAGTGGAGCGGAGCAGCGGGCAGGGTCGCGCGCCGAAGGCGGGACAGGTCGCCGGCAGGGTGACGGACACCCACCTGTGCCACTCGCCGTGCTGACTCTCCGAGTCACCTCCGCTACCGTCCGCTTGCTCGCTATGTACTCAATCGGGAGCGTCTGTCACAGTAGGAGGCCGATCGTTGCTCCTCTTCCTCACTTGCATCACCCGCCCCTAATCTGGGGAGGAGCGCACATGCGAGCAGGAGTCACCGGAGGGGAAGCCGGTGCCCGACATGTGCGGAAGGTCAGGTGTGACATGGCTGCTGGCGAGAGGCCTCTCAACGAGGTCGTGTTCTTGACCGTGGCGGAAGTCGCCGCGGTGATGCGCGTTTCCAAGATGACCGTGTACCGCTTGGTGCACAGCGGTCATCTGCCGGCGATCCGGGTGGGCAGGTCCTTCCGGGTCCCAGAGCAGGCTGTCCATGAGTATCTCCAGGATTCGTATGTGGGGGTGGAGAGCGCCTAGGGCCTGTCTGACAGTTCCCGCCGGGTCCGGCCCGCCCGGCACGCACGCTCCCGGCCTGATCCGACGCGAACTGCCAGACAGGCCCTGGAGAGGCTTACGTGCTCCTCTCGGGCACCAGCTGTCCTTGATCGCGGACGGTCGGCAGGGTCGTGCGTCGGACCTCGGTTTACGAGCATCACTCGGTGACGGGTAGGCTGACCCCATGTAGGTCGTGTGGGCTCGGACGCCCCGCACCGAGTGATTCGAAATGAGTTCTCCCCACACCTGTGGGGATGATCCGTGAGCGAGGGTAGTCGTGGGCTCTGTTATCAAAAAGCGGCGCAAGCGGATGGCGAAGAAGAAGCACCGCAAGCTGCTCAAGCGCACGCGTGTTCAGCGCCGCAACAAGAAGTGAGCGAGCGCGCTGTTCGTTGACCGCCGCTCTCCGTCCCGCACCGTGGTGTGCGTGGGGGAGGGCGGCGGTCCTGTTTCATCGGGCCGCGGGTCACGGCCCGCGAGAGGGAGCGAACGTGGGCAGAGTCGTGCTCGTCACGGGAGTCGCCCGGCAGCTCGGCGGCCACTTCGTCAGCCGGATGCAGCGGGAGCCCGGCGTCGACCGGGTCATCGGCGTGGACGTGCAGCCACCCGTGCACCAGCTGGGCGGCGCGCGGTTCGTACGGGCCGACATCCGGCAGCCCGCCATCGGTGAGGTGCTGGTCGAGCACGGCGTGGACACCGTCGTCCACATGGACATCCACGGCACCCCGCTGACCCCGCGCGGCAGCCGGGCCTCCGTCAAGGAGACCAACGTCATCGGGACGATGCAGCTGCTCGGCGCCTGCCAGCGGGCCCCGGGGGTGCGTCGGCTGGTGGTGAAGTCGAGCACGAGCGTCTACGGTTCCGCGCCCCGCGACCCCGCCGTCCTCGACGAGGACACCGAGGCCAAGGCGCTGCCGAGCGGCGGCTTCGCCAAGGATGTGGTGGAGGTCGAGGGTTACGTGCGGGCGTTCGCCCGCCGCAGGCCGGACGTCGCGGTGACGCTGCTGCGCTTCGCGCACGTACTGGGCCCCACGGTGGACTCGCCGATGGGCGACTACTTCACGCTGCCCGTGCTGCCGACGGTGCTCGGCCATGATCCGAGGCTCCAGTTCGTGCACGAGCGCGACGCGGTCGAGGTGCTGTGCCGGGTGTCCGGCGAGCCCGCGCGTGGCACGTTCCACGCGGGGACGTTCGACATCGCCGGCGCGGGAGTGCTGCTGCTGTCGCAGTGCGCGCGGCGGCTGGGCAGGCCGACGCTGCCGCTGCTGCTGCCCGCGATCCGCTGGGGCGGCTCCGTGCTGCGCTCGGCGGGCCTGACGGATTTCTCCCCCGAGCAGATCAGGATGCTGACCTACGGCAGGGTGGTGCGGGCCGCGCGGATGCGCGAGTTCCTCGGCTTCGAGCCGGAGTTCAGCACGGCCGGGACGCTGGTCGACTTCGCCCGCGGGTACGGGCGGGGGCTGCTGCCGCCAGAGCTGGTCGGGCGTACGGTCGACCGGGTCGCGGCCGGGCTGACCGGGTTGTCGCGGCTGGCCGATCCGCCGTACGCGGGGGCGCGGCGCGCGGGTTCCGCCGGGCGTGCGGGCCCGGTGGCGCAGGGGAAGGAGTCCGGACGCCATGACTGACGCGAAGGTGATCCCGTTCGACGACGACCGGCGCAGGCGCCGTGCGCGCGGCGGCGCCGTACCGGAACAGCACGACGGGGCCGCGGCGGACGGGGCGGACGCGGCGGGGCCGGGGCGGGGCGACGAGGCGGACGGCCAGGCAGCCTCGCCGGACCTGGACCCGGACCCGGCGGCGGACTCCGGCGGCGGCACGGCACCCGGCTGGGAGGAACGCGCCGCGCGCGGGCTGGCGTTCCTGCGGCGGCGGCTCACCGGCGAGTACGAGGTCGACGAGTTCGGCTACGACGAGGAACTCACCGACCAGGTGCTGATGTCCCTGCTGCGCCCGGTGTACGAGAACTACTTCCGGGTCGAGGTCCGCGGGCTGGAGCACATCCCGGACACCGGCGGCGCGTTGGTGGTGGCCAACCACTCCGGCACCCTGCCGCTGGACGCGCTGATGCTCCAGGTCGCCGTGCACGACCACCACCCCGCCGGGCGTGCGCTGCGGCTGCTCGCCGCCGACCTGGTGTTCCGCCTCCCGGTGGTCAGCGAACTCGCCCGGAAGGCGGGGCACACGCTCGCGTGCGCCGAGGACGCGCAGCGCCTGCTGGAGTCCGGCGAGGTGGTGGGGGTGATGCCCGAGGGCTTCAAGGGCATCGGCAAGCCCTTCGCGGAGCGGTACAAGCTCCAGCGGTTCGGGCGGGGCGGTTTCGTCTCGACGGCGCTGCGGGCGGGCGTGCCGATCGTGCCGTGCTCGATCGTCGGGGCGGAGGAGACCTACCCCATGATCGGCAACTCCCGGACGCTGGCCCGGCTGCTGGGCCTGCCGTACTTCCCGATCACGCCGACGTTCCCCTGGCTGGGGGCGCTCGGTGCGGTGCCGCTGCCGACGAAGTGGACGATTCAGTTCGGCGAGCCCCTGGCGTCCGAGGGGTATCCGCCGGAGGCGGCGGAGGACCCGGTGCTGATGTTCCACCTCACCGACCAGGTCCGGGAGACGATCCAGCACACGCTGTACGAGATGCTGGTGCGGCGGCGCTCGGTCTTCTTCTGAGCGGCCCCCCGGGAGCCGTGCCGCCGCGGAGCCGGAAGGTGGGGACGGTACGGGCGTGGCGGCGCCCGTACCGTCCCCACCGGCTCATCCGCCCTGCGGCTCTCCGTCCAGCCCTGGCAGGACGTTCGGGACCAGCGGGGGCAGCGTGATGTCCGGCCCGGGCGCCGGAGTCCCGCCGGGCTGCGCGCCCGGGCTGTCGCCGGGGGCGCGCGGGGTCGCACCTGGGTCCGGCGCCCCCTCGCCGGGGCGGGTGCCGGGGGCGGACCGCTCGCCCTCCGGCGACGCGGCCGGCGGGCCGAAGAGCCCGCCGCCGCCGAGCAGCCCTTGCTCGGAGGGCTCGGTGCCGGTGGGGCCCGGGCTGCCGGGGCCCGGCTTCGCCCGCGCGTCCGCCGAGGGCGTGGTGGAGGACGAGGCGGCGGGCGAGGAGGGCAGGGGCGAGAGGGCCGGGCGCCGCTCGCGCAGCTGGGTGCGCGCCGTCTCCTCCAGCGGGGTGTCCTGCGGCAGGGCGGCGAACAGCGGGCGCAGCGGGCCGACTTGCTCCTCTATGGCGTCGAAGACGGACGTCACCTCCTCGCCGACCTCGGTGAGCTGTGCGGGCAGCCGCTCGCGCAGCTGGCTCCAGCGCTGCTTGTGCTCCTCGGAGAAGGCGGACAGCGACTCGATCCGGCCGATCTTGCCGTCCCGCTCGTAGGCGGCGGTCAGCAGCCTGCGGCCCTCCGCCGCGTCGTGCCGCATGCCGGACAGCGTGCGGCGGACCTCGTTCACCGACTCGTAGTCCAGCGAGCCCGAACGGCCGCGCTCCATCAGGCGGCGGGCTTCCCGGAGCCGGGTGGAGGCGTTCTCCAGGTAGACCTGCCCCCGGTCGGCGTCGCCGCCCGCGAGGTCCAGCCGGAGGCCCTCCATGCCGCGCTTGAGGCCGTAGAGGGTGTCGCCGGGGAGGGCGTCCGTACTGGCCACGGCGGCTCCGCCGAGGGCTCCGGCCGCCACTCCGACGCTGAGGCCGCCCGCCGCGATCCCCTTGCCCAGCCGGGATTTGGGGCGCAGTCTGCTCAGCGCGCTCAGTGGCGGCGCCCGGTGTGCGCCGCGGCTGGCGCGCGGGGCACGGGTCGCGCCGGGGGCGCGTTGCTCGGGGACCACACCCTCCGCGCCCGCGCGGGCGGCGCCCTCCGCGAAGGCGCCGTCGGCGAAGGCGGTCTCCATGGCCGCGATGAGCTGGGCCCGTTGGACGGCCTTGACCTCCGCGTCCAGCTCGGGCCGGGGCAGCGTGCAGAGCCCGTCCGCCAGGGCGAGCAGTGAGCCTTGCCCTGGCGGACCCTCACCGCCGGCCGTCCCGCCGCCTGGCCTCCTGCCACCTGGTGCGCCACCACCCGTTGCCCCGTCGGTCGCGGAGCCGTGGGGCTCGCGACCGTGCTCGTCCAGGGCCTGGGCGAAGGCATGTGCCCGTCGGCTCGTCGACACCGATCCGATCACCGGCGGCACCTCCTCTCGTCAGCACGGTCGACCCCCCGCGACAAGGGGAAGGTGCCGCGGCCGACTCCCGGCCGTACGCGGGGCGTACGGAGGGAGCGCGGCACGACTGCGGGGAGCCTGCAATCCCCACAACGAGCGGAAAGCCAGTCGGGTTACGGAGTGACGATGATGTGACCGGGGGTGCCTGTGCGGTCACCAGTGGTCAGCGTGCGTCGTCGGGCAGCAGCCGGGCCAGCGTGCGGACGGCGCGGTACTGGAGGGTCTTGATCGCACCCTCGTTCTTCCCCATGATGCGCGCGGTCTCGGCCACCGTGAGGCCCTGGAGGAAGCGCAGCGTGACGCACTCCTGCTGCTGCGGGTTGAGCCGGTGCACGGCGTCCAGCAGGGCGGCGTTGGAGAGGGTCTCGAGAACCGATTCCTCGGGGCTGCGTTCGACCTCGTTCGCGTCGAGCATCTCTCCGGTGGTCACTTCCAGGCGGAAGCGGCTGGACTTGAAGTGGTCGGCGACCAGGTTGCGCGCGATGGTGACCAGCCAGGCGCCGAAGTCGCGGCCCTGCCAGGTGAAGGTGCCGATCCGGCGCAGGGCGCGCAGGAAGGTCTCACTGGTCAGGTCCTCGGCCGTGGCCCGTCCGCCGACGCGGTAGTAGATGTAGCGGTAGACGGTGTCGCTGTACTGGTCGTAGAGGCAGCCGAAGGCGTCGGCCTCGCCGCTCTGGGCGCGCTCGACCAGGTCCATCATGCGGCGCGCGTCCGCCTCGCTGACGGCGGGACGCCGCCCTGCGGACGCGTTGCCGGAGGTGCCGGCGGCGCCGCTGCGCGGGCGGCGCCCGGTGGTGCGGGTACTGGTGGTGCTGTCGGTCAGGGCGTAGCAGGGGCGTACGGGGACAGGTGCGGCTGCGGCGAGGGCGGGGACGGCGTACGCGGTGGGGACGAATGCGCGCAGTTGGTCGATGACCGTCGTGCGCAGCGTAGCCAGGCCCGAGGTGTCAACCCCGACGTGTGGGTACACGGGACTCCCAGAGGCAGAGCTTCCATCACATGCAGAACGGGACCTTGCGTCCGGTGCTGGGACGAGTGGGTACCGGAATGCGTCTGAGGAGAATAACGCTTCGTGCAGGGAGCGCTACACCTAGTTGTCGAAATTGCCGATTCCGTTTGATCTGTTACGCGTTGGTGATCGATTGCAATTCGAACAGGTGTGGTGTGTTGATCGTTTCGACGCCGTGGATTGTCGATTCGGTGACGATTTATGGCCGAGTCGAGCGCACGCGTCCGGCGGCGCGCAGGTGGGGGTGAGCGGCGGGTCCGGCGTCGCGAATCCGGTTATCTCCCGCGTGTGCCCCGCGCGTTCACCAAGGGCCAGGGTGTGCGCGGTGAGCTGCTGCGGGGCGGTGGCACGACGGGCGGCGCGGGCGGTGCGCGGGCGGTGGGGACGTCACACCTGTCGGTCTCCCCCCGTGCACGGCGGGTGAACCCCCTCAGCGCCGACGGCGTTGCAGTGCCACGGCCGCCACCGCGCCGCCCGCCGCCGCGCCGACCCCCGCCGCGGCCGGTATGCCGATCTTGACCGCTTTTCGCCCGGTGCGGTAGTCGCGCAACCGCCAGCCCATTTCCCTGGCGTGCGCGCGCAGGCGGCTGTCAGGATTGATCGCATACGGATATCCGACGAGCGACAGCATCGGGATGTCGTTCGCGGAGTCGCTGTACGCGGCGCAGCGCTCCAGTTCCAACTGCTCGGCGGCGGCCAGCGCGCGTACGGCCTCCGCCTTGGCCGGGCCGTGCAGCGGCTCGCCGACCAGGCGGCCGGTGTAGACGCCGTCGACGGACTCGGCGACGGTGCCGAGCGCGCCGGTCAGCCCGAGGCGCCGGGCGATGATCGTCGCCGTCTCGACGGGGGCGGCGGTCACCAGCCAGACCTTCTGGCCCGCGTCCAGGTGGGCCTGGGCGAGGGCGCGGGTGCCCGGCCAGATCCGGCCGGCCATGTACTCGTCGTAGATCTCCTCGCCGATCGCGTTCAGTTCGGAGGCGTGGTGGCCCTTGACGATGGAGAGGGCGCTGTCCCGTGCGTCCTGCATGTGCCCGGCGTTCTCCGCACCCGCGAGCCGGAAGTACGCCTGCTGCCAGGCGAAACGCGCCAGTTCGCGCTTGCTGAAGAACTGGCGCTTGTAGAGCCCGCGGCCGAAGTGGAAGAGCGCGGCGCCCTGCATGACGGTGTTGTCCAGGTCGAAGAAGGCGGCGGCCCTGGTGTCCCCGGTGACCGGGAAACCGGGCGCCCCCCCGTCGGCGCCGCCGCTCGCGCTCTCGCTGTCGGCGTCGTCCCGCGCGCTCGACTGCTTCTTCTCGCGAGCCTCCCGGGCCTCCTGCTCCGCCCGCGCGCCCTCCTGCTTGCGGGCCGCCTCCGCGGCGGCCTCGCCCGCCAGGACGCTGCGCGCGGTCGCGGAGCGCCTACGGGGGGTGAGCCAGGACGGAACGGCCATACCGCGAGCATAACCAGTCCTCCCACCTGCGCCCTTACGGCCTGGCGACGGGAGGGGGACGTGCCGGCGTACGGGCGGTACGGGCTGCGGAGCGCGGGCTGCGGGGCACGGCCGGCGGGCGGGGGCGGACAATGGCCGCATGAAGAAGGTCACGTTGATCGCGAAGCCCGGCTGCCATCTCTGCGAGGTGGCACGGGACACCATCGCCAGGGTCTGTTCCGAGACAGGTGCCGTGTGGGAGGAGAAGGACATCAACCAGGACCAGGAGTTGTACCGCGCCTACTGGGAGCAGATTCCGGTGGTGCTGATCGACGGTGAGCAGCACGATTTCTGGCGGGTCGACCCGGATCGGCTGCGCGCGGCGCTCGCGGGCTGACTTCGGCGCGGTCCGGATTCGACCGGAATTCGATTATCATCGAGGTCGTTTTGCCGTCCGGGGGCGTACATGTGAGGAGTGTGAACGCGTGTCCCCCCTGGTGTGTGTGGCGCCGGTCACGTTGACCGGACAAAGCGGACACCATCTTTGTGCACGCGTTCACAAAGGCATAGCCTGGGCGAGACGGAGCGGTCCGGGCGCGAGCGCAGTGACGTGCGCGGTGTGCGACCGCTCACCGCTTCGCGCAACCGGCAGGAGCACCGTGGCAACTGGCCGAACTCACCGACCGGCGACGACCCGGAGCCGAGGGATTCCCGAGGCCACGGTCGCGCGCCTCCCGCTGTACCTGCGCGCCCTCACCGCGCTCTCCGAGCGCTCCGTACCCACCGTCTCGTCCGAGGAACTGGCCGCCGCCGCCGGGGTCAACTCGGCGAAGCTGCGCAAGGACTTCTCCTACCTCGGCTCGTACGGGACCCGCGGCGTCGGCTACGACGTCGAGTACCTCGTCTACCAGATCTCCCGTGAACTGGGCCTGACCCAGGACTGGCCCGTGGTCATCGTCGGTATCGGCAACCTCGGCGCCGCGCTCGCCAACTACGGCGGCTTCGCCTCCCGCGGCTTCCGGGTCGCCGCGCTCATCGACGCCGACGCGACGATGGCCGGCCGCCCCGTCGCAGGCATCCCGGTGCAGCACACGGACGAGCTGGAGAAGATCGTTTCGGACAACGGCGTCTCCATCGGCGTGATCGCCACCCCGGCGGGCTCCGCGCAGCAGGTCTGCGAGCGGCTCGTGGCGGCGGGCATCACCTCGATCCTCAATTTCGCGCCCACCGTGCTCTCCGTGCCCGAGGGTGTGGACGTGCGGAAGGTCGACCTGTCGATAGAGCTGCAGATCCTCGCGTTCCACGAGCAGCGCAAGGCGGGCGAGGAGAGCCCGGCCGACGAGGCGGCGCCGCCCGTCGCCCCGCCCGCCGCGACGGTGACCGAGGTGCCCAAGGCGGTCAAGGGGCCGGTGTCCGCGAAGACGCACGGGACGGCTCCGCCCGGCGGCCCGGCCGCCGCCGCCACCGCGAAGCGCCCCGAGACGGGACCTGACGGGGACGTGCCCGCCGTGATGCCGGCATGAGTCTCCTGGTCGTCGGTCTGAGCCACCGCAGTGCGCCGGTCAGCGTGCTGGAGCGCGCCGCGCTGGAGAGCGGCCTGCGCGGCAAGCTGCTCCAGGACGCGGTGGGCACCGAGTCCGTCAGCGAGGCAGCGGTGCTCTCCACGTGCAACCGCATCGAGCTGTACGCCGACGTGGACAAGTTCCACGCCGGTGTCGCCGACCTGTCCACCCTGCTGGTCCGGCACAGCGGCGTCGGCCTGGACGAGCTGACGCCCTACCTCTACGTGCACTACGAGGACCGGGCCGTGCACCACCTCTTCTCGGTGTCCTGCGGGCTGGACTCGATGGTCGTCGGCGAGGGGCAGATCCTCGGCCAGATCAAGGACGCGCTCGCCGTCGCCCAGGAGGAGCACACCGCCGGGCGGCTGCTGAACGACCTCTTCCAGCAGGCCCTGCGCGTCGGGAAGCGGGCGCATTCGGAGACCGCCATCGACCGGGCCGGGCAGTCGCTGGTCACGGTCGGGCTGGAGACCCTCGCGGCCCGCACCGGCGGCGGCGACGTGGCCGGCTGGGTGGCGGGCAAGCGGGTGCTGGTGATCGGCGCCGGATCGATGTCCTCGCTGGCCGCGACGACCCTCGTGCGCTGCGGTGCGACCGAACTGGTGATCGCCAACCGGACCCTGTCCCGCGCGCGGCGCCTCGCCTCCGGCCTCGCCGAGGGCGGCGGCGGCCCCGCCGCCCGCGCCGTCCCGGTCGAGGACGTGCCCGCCGAACTGCCCCACGCCGACCTCGTCGTCTCCTGCACGGGCGCCACCGGCACCGTGCTGACCGCCGACATGCTGCGCGACGCCCTCGCTACGCGCGATGCGCCCGCACGGGAGCGCGCCACCGAGCACACGTACGAGCACCCCGCCGAGCGCGCCCGCGCGCCCGTCGCCCTGCTCGACCTCGCCATGCCCCGCGACATCGACGCCGCCGCGCACGGCCTCGACGGCGTCCGCCTCGTCGACATCGAATCGCTGGCGGAGGCGTCCGCGGACGCCCCGATGGCTGCCGACGTCGACGCGGTGCGGGGTATCGTCGCGGACGAAGTGGCCGCGTTCGGGGCCGCCCAGCGTGCCGCGACCATCACGCCCACCGTGGTCGCCCTGCGCGCCATGGCCTCCGACGTGGTGGTCGGCGAGATGGCGCGGCTCGAAGGGAGGCTGCGCGGCCTCGACGAGAAGCAGCTCGCCGAGATCACGCAGACCGTGCGCCGCGTCGTCGACAAACTGCTGCACGCGCCGACCGTACGGGTCAAGCAGCTCGCGGGAGAGCCCGGCGGTGCCGGTTACGCCGACGCGCTGCGCGAGCTGTTCGACCTCGACCCGCAGGCCGTCGCGGCTGTCAGCAACCCGGAACAGGAGCGGCCATGAGCACCCCCAGCAGCACCACAGCCCTCCGCCTGGGCACCCGCCGCAGCACGCTGGCCATGGCGCAGTCCGGCCTGGTGGCCGAGCAGGTGCGCCGCGCCACCGGCCGGCCCGTCGAACTCGTCGGCGTCACCACCTACGGCGACACCAGCCGCGCGGAACTGGCCAGTATCGGCGGCACCGGGGTCTTCGTCTCGGCGCTGCGCGACGCGCTCGTGCGAGGTGAGATTGACCTCGCCGTGCACTCGCTCAAGGACCTGCCGACCACGCAGCCGCCCGAGTTGGCGCTGGCCGCCGTGCCCCGCCGCGAGGACCCGCGCGATGCCCTGATAGCCCGTGACGGCCTGGATTTCGAGCGCCTGGTGCGCACCGCCGCGAGCCCGCCGCGCATCGGTACGGGCTCCCCGCGCCGCACGGCGCAGCTCAACGCCTGGGCCCGCTCGCTCGGCGCCGAGGTGGACACCGTGCCCATTCGTGGGAATATCGAGACGCGGATCGGGTACGTGCGCTCCGGTGAGTTCGACGCGATCGTCCTCGCCGCCGCCGGGCTGAACCGTATCGGCCGGATCGACGAAGCCACTGAGCTGATCACCCCGGACGCAATGCTGCCCGCCCCCGGCCAGGGGGCACTGGCGGTCGAGTGCGTGGCGACCGACACGCATCTGGCCGCCCAGCTCGCCGGGCTCGACGACCCGTACACACGGGCCGCCGTGACCGCTGAGCGAACCCTGCTCGCCGCCCTGGAGGCCGGCTGCAGCGCACCTGTGGGGGCGCTGGCCGACCTGTTGGTCGACGGGCAGGCTGCCACCGAAATGCGCCTGCGTGGCGTCGTCGGCACGACCGACGGCTCGACGCTGGTGCAGCTGTCCACCACCGGTCCCGTTCCGGCGTCCGCCGTCGAAGCCGTGTCCCAGTCCGTGCGACTGGGCCGTGAACTCGCCGACGAGATGCTCGCCAAGGGCGCGGCCGGTCTGATGGGGGAGCGAGCACTTTGAGCCCCACCGCCGCCCGGTCGTCGACGACGCAGTCCTCGACGACTCACCACCTCTACGGTGCCCACGGGCACGTCACCTTCCTCGGTGCCGGGCCCGGAGACCCGGGACTGCTGACCCTGCGCGCCGTGGAGGCGCTCGCGCGGGCTGATGTGCTGGTCGCCGACCCGCAGGTGCACGAGATCGTGCGCCCCCACACGCGAGCCGGTGTGGACACACCGCTGACCGGGGTGTCCGGGGCAGCGCGCAGCGAAGCGACACTCACCGACGAGAGCACAACTGTCCCAACTGCCCCCACCAGCGCTGGTGATTGGGCAAATATTGTCATGACGGCCGCACGCAGCGGCAAGCGGGTCGTCCGTGCGGTCGCGGGTGATCCCGGGCTCGACGCGGACGCCGCCGAGGAGATGCTCGCGTGCGTCGCCGAGGGCATCACCTTCGAGGTCGTGCCCGGTGTGGCCACGGCCGTGGGCGTGCCCGCTTACGCCGGAGTGCCGCTGCGCGACGGGCACGGTACGGACGTCCGTTTCATCGACGCGCGTACCGCCGACAACAGATGCTGGACGGAGACCGGCGCGAGCGACGCGACGGTGGTCGTCTCCACCACGCTGGAGACCGTGGCCGGCGCCGCCGGGGAACTGGTGGCGGCCGGCCGCAAGCCGGACACCCCGCTCACCGTCACCCTGGCCGGTACGACCACCCGGCAGCGCACCTGGACGGCGACGCTCGGCTCCATCGCGCAGACCCTGAAGGCGGCCAAGGTGCTGCCCTCGGGCGACGGCGGGCAGCCGGTCATAGCCGTCGTCGGCGAGCGCAGCGCGCCCGCCCAGCGCGATCAGCTGGCCTGGTTCGAGTCCAAGCCGCTCTTCGGCTGGCAGGTCCTGGTGCCGCGCACCAGGGAGCAGGCCGCCTCGCTCTCCGAACAGCTGCGCTCGTACGGCGCGGTGCCCGCCGAGGTGCCGACCATCGCCGTGGAGCCGCCGCGCACCCCGCAGCAGATGGAGCGCGCGGTCAAGGGCCTGGTCACCGGCAGGTACGAGTGGATCGCCTTCACCTCGCTCAACGCGGTCAAGGCGGTGCGCGAGAAGTTCGAGGAGTACGGGCTCGACGCGCGGGCCTTCGCCGGGATCAAGGTCGCGGCGGTCGGCGAGCAGACGGCCGGGGCGCTGGTCGACTTCGGCGTCAAGCCGGACCTCGTGCCCAGCGGTGAGCAGTCGGCCGCCGGGCTGCTGGAGGACTGGCCGCCCTACGACCCGGTCTTCGACCCGATCGACCGGGTTTTCCTGCCGCGCGCCGACATCGCCACGGAGACGCTGGTCGCCGGTCTGATCGAGCTGGGCTGGGAGGTGGACGACGTCACCGCGTACCGGACCGTACGCGCCTCGCCGCCGCCCGCCGAGACCCGTGAGGCGATCAAGGGCGGGGGCTTCGACGCGGTGCTCTTCACCTCGTCGAGCACGGTGCGCAACCTGGTCGGCATCGCGGGCAAGCCGCACAACGTCACCGTCATCGCGTGCATCGGCCCGGCCACCGCCAAGACGGCGGAGGAGCACGGGCTGCGGGTGGACGTGCTCTCGCCGGAGCCGTCGGTGCACAGACTCGCGGAGGCGCTGGCCGAGTTCGGGCAGAAGCGCCGGGCCGAGGCGGTCGCGGCGGGTGACGTGGTGAAGCGGCCGAGCGAGAAGCGGCCGACGAGGCGAAGGGCGCGTTCCTCATGAGCGGCATCGCAGGCAGCGACACGGGCAGCCGTACGGGCGGCGGCTTTCCCGCCGTCCGCCCCCGGCGGCTGCGCACCACGGCCGCGCTGCGGCGCATGGTCGCCGAGCACCGGGTGCATCCGGCCGACCTGATCCTGCCCGCCTTCGTGCGGGAGGGGATCAGCGAGCCGGTGCCGGTCGCCGCCATGCCGGGCGTCGTCCAGCACACCCGTGACACGCTGCGCAAGGCGGCCGTGGAGGCCGTGGCGGCGGGCGTGTCGGGCATCATGCTCTACGGCGTCCCGGAGGAGGAGAAGAAGGACGCGACCGGCTCCCAGGGGACCGACCCGGACGGCATCCTCCAGCGCGCCCTGCGGGACGTGCGCGCGGAGGTCGGCGACGACCTGGTGATCATGTCCGACCTGTGCCTGGACGAGTTCACCGATCACGGGCACTGCGGCGTCCTGGACGCGCGCGGCCGGGTGGACAACGACGCGACGCTCGTGCGCTACGCCGAGATGGCCCGCGTTCAGGCCGACGCCGGCGCCCACATGCTGGGCCCCAGCGGCATGATGGACGGCCAGGTCGGCCACGTACGCGCCGCGCTGGACGAGGCGGGGCACCAGGACGTGTCGCTCTTCGCGTACACCGTCAAGTACACCTCGGCCTTCTACGGCCCCTTCCGGGAGGCCGTCGGCTCCTCCCTCCAAGGCGACCGCAAGACCTACCAGCAGGACCCGCCCAACGCGCGCGAGGCGCTGCGTGAACTCGAGCTGGACGTGGCCGAGGGCGCGGACATGGTGATGGTCAAGCCGGGTCTGCCCTACCTCGACGTGCTGCGCGAGGTCGCGCAGCACGCGCGGGTGCCGGTCGGCGTCTACCAGATCTCCGGCGAGTACGCGATGCTGGAGGCCGCCGCGGAGAAGGGCTGGATCGAGCGCGAGCGCGCCATCCTGGAGACCCTGACCAGCTTCAAGCGGGCGGGCGCCGGCATGATCCTCACCTACTGGGCGACGGAGGCGGCGGGCTTCCTCCAGCGCGAGGCGCGCTGACGCGGACCCGCGGCGGGCCCGGCCCCGGGACGGGGCGGGCCCCACCGGGGTCAGCGCGCGCAGAGCTGCGCGAAGCGGTCCGTCGCGATGTTGCCGCCGGAGAGGATGACGCCGATGCGAGGCGGAGTCGCCCCGGCCCGGTCGACCCGTCCGGAGAGCAGCGCCGCCAGGCCCGTCGCCCCGCTGGGTTCGACCACGATCTTGAGGCGTTCGAAGGCCAGCCGCATCGCCCCGCGGATCTCGTCGTCGCTGACGAGCGCGATCCCGTCGACCAGTCGCCGGTTGACCGAGAAGGTCAGCTCGCCCGGCGTGTTGATGGCCTGGCCGTCCGCGATGGTGCGCGGGACGGGGACGGAGACGCGTGCGCCCGCCTCCAGGGACCGCTTGGTGTCGTCCCCCGACTCCGGCTCGACACCGATCACGCGGATACCCTCCCGCAGCCCCTTCACGGCCGTGGCGCTCCCGGCGATGAGTCCGCCGCCGCCGACCGGTACCACCAGCGCGTCGAGTTCGCCCGCCTCCTCGACCAGTTCCAGGGCGGCGGTGCCCTGTCCGGCGATCACGTGCGGGTGCTCGTACGGCGGGATGAGCGCCAGGCCGCGCTCCTGGGCCAGGGCCGCGCCGAGGGCGGCCCGGTCGCCGGTGTAGCGGTCGTAGGTGACGACCTCCGCGCCGTACCCGGCGGTGGCCTCCCGCTTGGAGCGGGGGGTGTCCTCGGGCATCAGGATGACGGCCGTGCTGCCCAGCTCCCGCGCGGCGAGTGCGACGGCCTGTGCGTGGTTGCCCGAGGAGTACGCGGCGACGCCCCTGGCCAGCTGCTCCGGGGACAGCCGGGAGGCGGCGTTGTAGGCGCCGCGGAACTTGAACGCGCCGATGCGCTGGAAGTTCTCGCACTTGAGGAAGACCTGAGCGCCCACGAGTTCGTCCAGGGTGCGTGAGCGCAGCACGGGCGTACGGTGTGCGACGCCCTTGAGCCGCGCGGCGGCCTCGCGGACGTCGTCCAGGGTGACGGGTGGTGCGGATTGCGTCATGGGCGGGCTCCCTCGGGGGGTTTGGGTGGGGTGGTCCGGGCGGGAGGTGTCCCGCCCGTGCCTCAGGCCCGCCCCGGGGCGGGCAGGAAGGCGGTGAGGACGGTGCGGATCGCGGGCTCCGGGTCGAACGGCTCCTCCGGCATGCCGATCTGGTGCAGCATCAGCCCGTCCAGGTAGTCGAACAGGCTCCGGCAGTGCGCCACGGGCGCAGGTGACCCCAGCTCCCGCAGCCACTCCGCGCCCCACACGGTCAGCGCGTTCCGGCCGCGCGTGAGCGGTGCGCGTACGGAGGGCCGGGTGATGCCCTCCAGCAGCAGTGCGTACCGGGCGCTGGTCCGGGCGCGGCCCGGCCCGAGGAGGTGCAGGACGATGCGGGCGAGGGCCGCCGCGAGGGCGTCCGCGTCCGGCTCCGCCGCCCACGGGCCCGCGAACGCCTCCCAGTCGCGGTGGTCGAGGGCCTCCAGGTGGGCGACGACGCCGTCGATCAGGGCGTCCCGGGTGCGGAAGTGGTTGGACGTGGTGCCCGCCGGCACGCCTGCGGCCTGGTCCACCGCCTGGTGGGTCAGTCTGCGCAGTCCGCCGCTGCCCAGCACCTCGACCGCCGCGTCCAGGGCCTCCTCGCGTCTGCCGGGCATCGGCGCACTCCTCGCGTTCCGGTCTGTGGTTCGTCGCTTCGTCGGGGTCCGCGCGGGGTCGGCAGCCTGCTTCTCCGCGAGCACTATAAAAATAGTACCCTACGGGCATGGCTCATTCAGCGATCATCGTCGGCGGCGGCATCGGCGGGCTCGCCGCCGCCCTTCACCTGCGCGCACACGGCTGGGACGTCGAGGTGCGCGAGCGTGCCGACGGGCTGCCGGAGACCGGCACCGCCCTCGGCATCTGGCCCACCGCGCTCCAGGCGCTCGACGCCCTCGGGCTCGGCGACACCGTCCGCAGCCTGGGCCGGGCCCAGTCCGGCGGCGGGATCGTGCGGGCCGACGGCAGCCGCATCGCGGATGTCGACGTCGCCCGGATGAAGCGGCGGACGGGCGACACCGTGCACCTGATCTCCCGTGCACCCCTGCTCCGCACGCTCGCCGCCCCGCTGCTGGCGGACGGCGTGATCCGCTTCGGCGCGCCGGTCTCCGACATACGCCGGCTGACCGGCCATGACGTGGTGATCGCCGCCGACGGACTGCACAGCCGGTCCCGCACGCTGCTGTTCGGTGACGAGTACGGCACCCGGTACACGGGCGTCACCTGCTGGCGCGGCACGGTCGACGGGGACACCTCCCGCGTCGAGGAGACCTGGAGCACCGCGGCGCGTTTCGGCACCACCCCGCACGCGGTGGGCCGCACCAACTGGTTCGCCTGCGTCCGCGCCCCCGCGCACGCCCCGGCCCCCGGCGGCGAACTCGCCGTGCTGCGCGCCCGCTTCGGCGACTGGCACCCCGGCGTACGCCGCGTACTGGACGAACTCGGCAAGGACGGCGGCGCCGAGGTGCTGCGGCACGACCTGCACGACCTCGCCCGGCCGCTGCCCAGCTACGTCAGCGGACGCATCGCCCTCATCGGCGACGCCGCCCACGCCATGACCCCCGACCTGGGGCGCGGCGCGTGCGAGGCGCTGGTCGACGGCGTCGCGCTGGCCCGCGAGCTGACCACGCACCGGGCGGTCGCGGACGCGCTGGCGGCGTACGACGCGTTGCGCCGTCGCCCGACCCAGCGCATGGCGCGCGGCGCGCGGTTGCTCAACCGGGCGGTGCACACCCCGGGCATGGCGCCCCTGCGCAACGCGGTGGTCCGGCTTGCCCTGGCGGCGGGCCCGCCGCCGGGGTGACGTGGACGGCGGGCACGGGTGCGGTCACGGGCACGGACACTGCCGTCAGCGCGCGTCGCTCCGCACGATGATCTTCCCGGTGTTCTCCCCGCGCAGCATGCCCAGGAACGCGTCCACGATGTGCTCGAACCCGTCGACCACCGTCTCGTC
Organism: Streptomyces sp. CNH287; assembly: GCF_000424825.1. Lineage (NCBI taxonomy): Bacteria > Bacillati > Actinomycetota > Actinomycetes > Kitasatosporales > Streptomycetaceae > Streptomyces > Streptomyces sp. CNH287. The sequence continues at coordinate 19,507 of NZ_AUKQ01000017.1, forward strand.
CAGCGCGAGCCGCCCGCTGTGCAGATGCGGCACGGCGAACTCGTACAACTCCTCCTGCACATCCTGGTAGTTGCGGACCAGGAACCCCTCCATGCGGAGGCTCTTCTCCACCACTTCGGAGTGGTTGATGCGCGGCGCGGATGGGTTCGGGGTGTTGTACTCGCTCATGGTGCCGACGCGGACGATCCGCCCGAACTCGCGCAGCCCGCCCACCGCGGCGGCCAGCTGCTCGCCGCCGACGTTGTCGACGAACACGTCGAAGCCGCCGGGTGCGGCCTTGCCGAGCAGCTCGTCGGCGGGCCCGTCGTGGTAGTCGAAGACGGCGTCGTACCCCACCTCCCGCACCAGGTGTGCGGCCTTCGCCGCCGAGCCCGCGCTGCCCACGAGCCGCCCGGCGCCCAGCAGCCGGGCGAACCGCGCGGTCGCGGTGCCGACCCCGCCGCCGGCGCCCGACACGAACAGGTCCTCGCCCTCCTGGAGCCGGGCGATCCGGGTCAGGGCCACGTACGCGGTCAGCCCGGTGCCGCCGAGGAGGCTCAGGTGCGCGGACAGGGGCACGCCCTCGAGCGCGGGCAGGCGCCGGATCTCGTCGGGGGTGACCAGGGCGTGGGTGCGCCAGCCGTGCCGGTGGAAGACGATCTCGCCCTCGGCCAGCTGGTCCGTGCGTGAGGCGACGACCCGCCCGATGGTGCGCCCCTCCAGGGGGCGGCCGAGCGCGAAGGCGCCGGGCACGTCGTCCATCAGCTCGCGGTGGTAGGGGTCGACGGACCAGTAGAGGTTCTCCACGAGCGCGCCGCCGGGCGGGGGTTCGGGGAGTGCGGACTCGGCGAAGGCGAAGTGCCCGGCGGTCGGGAAGCCGTGGGGCCGGGCGGTCTGGTACACGGTGAGCGCGGTCTCGTTCATGGACGGAACGCTAGGACGGGCGCCGGCCCGTGGGCAGCCCGTGGGGCTCATGCGACGTACTCTTGCATGAGCAGTTCTCATACATGGAGGTGAGCGCCCCGTGGCCGGTACGACAGACGCCGATCTCGCGCCGCACGAGCTGCGGGTCCTGGTGGCGGTCGCCGACTCCGGCGGCTTCTCGGCCGCCGCGCAGCGGCTCGGGCTGACCCAGTCCGCGGTCTCCCACTCGGTGCGGGGCAGCGAGCGCAAGATCGGCGCCGTCCTCTTCGACCGCGGCCGTACGGGCGCCCGCCCGACCGCTGCCGGGGCGCAGGCCGCCGCGTACGCCCGCCGCGTCCTGCGGCTGCTGGAAGTCCTCGCCGCCGAGGCGCGCGGCGCGGCCCGGCCCGACGCGGTGGAGGGGCCGCTGCGGATCGCGGCGTTCCGCAGCGCGGCCCTCCACCTGCTGCCCCCGGTGCTGGAGCGGCTGCGCGCCCGGCATCCGCAGCTTGAGCCGCAGGTGCGGATCGTCCGCGAGGTGGGCCCCGGCACCGCGGGTGAAGTGGCCGCGGGGAAGGCCGACGTGGCCATCGCCACGCTCGGCGGCTCCACGCCGCTGCCGCCCGGCCTCGTCACGGCCGCGCTCCTGGTGGAGCCGTACGCCCTGGCGCATCCGGCGGGCCACGCCGCCCCGCGCTCGCTGCCGCTGGTCGACTGGCCCGAGCACTGCTCCTCGTACACCCGCGACTGGTGGGCCGCCCAGGACTGGATTCCGGCGGCGACGGTCGAGGCCGAGGACGACGGGGCGGTGCTGTCCCTGGTGAGCGGGGGGCACGGGATGGCGATCATGCCCGCGCTCTCGCTGGCGGACGCGGGGGAGTCGGTCGGGATCAGCGACCTCGGACCCGCGCGCCCGACGCGCGAGGTCGGTTACGTCACCACGCCGGAGCTGGCCCGGTCCGCTGCCGTGCGCGCCCTGGTGCGTGAACTGCGCGCCGCGCTTCCCCCGGGCACACCCGCCCCCACCCGTACGGGCTGACCAACCGGTTCCGGGGCGGGTCTGACGGCGGGGGAAGCCCCGCCTCACGTCGTCGTGATTCTGTCAGTTCGCTGACGTTGTCCCGCTCTTCGTCGCTATCGTCGTAAAGGGTTCACGGCGAAGGGGGGCAGGATGCTCGACCAAGTGCTGTTGGCGTTGGCGGCTTCAGGTGGGACGGCGGTGGTGGCGGCAGCCGGTACGGACGCCTGGGGAGGGGTGCGTGAGGCCGCTGCACACTGGTTCGGTGGGGGTGATGAGGAGCGTGAGCGGGCGGAGCTGGAGCGGCTGGAGCAGACGGCGATCGCCATGCGGACTGCCGAGCCGACCGAGGCGGAGCGCGTCCGAATCCGCCAGGTGGCCGCCTGGCAGGATCGCTTCGAAGCGGCGTTTGAGGCACTTGACGGGGCGCAGCGGGAACAGGCTGCGGAGCGATTGCGTGGCGTACTGGGGAGATCTGTGCCGCACGGCGGTGCAACCGCCGGGGCTGCGGGCTCGGCCATCGAGGGTGACCCCCTCTTCCGGGCCGACAACGGGTCCGTCTCTGCTGGCGTGATCAACGTGAGTGGAGGAATGCATGTCAGCTCCCCTTCGAAGCCGGCTCCGTCCCAGGGCTGAACGGACCGGCCTACGCAAGCCCCTCGTTCGCGCAGTCTCCGTACACAGAAGTGTCTGTCCCCCTGGCGGTGCCGCAGCGCAGGGTGGCGTCTGACCGGCTGAGAGGTCGCGACAGCCTGGTGGCTGAACTGACCGAGTCCGCAACCCGGCGTGCCGTTGGAGAGCGGGGGTTGCCGGGGGTCCGGCTGCTCGCAGGGATGGGTGGGTGCGGCAAGACCTCCGTCGCGCTGGAGACGGCCCACCAGCTCACGGCGGCCTCAACACGGGTGTGGTGGGTTTCCGGAACGGACGCCGAAAGCCTGTCTTCGGCTCTGCGATCCGTGGCTTTCTCCTTGGGTGCACGCGCTGCCGACTTCATCGGGGCTCACCCGGCGGATGTGCTGTGGAAGCACCTCGACAGTCTCGCTACTCCCTGGCTGCTGGTCCTCGACAACGTTGACGACCCGGCTGTGCTCGCAGCGGAAGACACCCGTGCGGCAGACGGCCTCGGCTGGCTGCGACCACCCGCCCGTCCCTGGGGAACCGTGCTGATCACCAGCCGTGAGTCACGTCCCGAAAGGTGGGGGCGCTGGGTCCGGATGGTCGGTGTCGATCTGCTCTCCAGCGAGGACGGTGCTGACGTGCTGCTCGACTTGGCGCCGCGGGCGGGGACGGTCCAGGAGGCCAGGGAACTCGCAGATGACCTAGGGGGGCTGCCGCTCGCCATCGACCTCGCTGGTTCGTATCTGGCGCGGGCGCTGGAGGATCCTTGGCCGTCGCCTTCGACACCGGCTACGTTCACGGCCTACCGTCGCACGCTCGGTGCACGTCTGGCCGACGTGACCTCGGATCCGGACATGGATCTGGGCCCGGACGAGCGGGCACGACGTACGCTGATGAGCACGTGGGAACTGTCCCTCGACCTGTTGCACCGGCAAGGAAGCGATCTGGCCCGTCCGCTTCTGCGGCTGCTTTCCGCCCTTGGGCCGGCTCCCATTCCGTACCAGGAGCTTCTCCATCCGAGATCACTTGCTGACAGCGGTCTCTTCCCCGACGCGTCGCAGACACGGCTCCATGCGGCACTACGCGGTCTGGCCGGGCTGAAGTTGATCAACATCGAAGCAGTGCGGGACGCCCCGGACATGCACCGCAGGTCGCCGACGAGATGGCTCACCATTCATCCGCTGGTTCGTGCGGCCAGCAGGGTCCATGTCGACTTCACCGCACGAACACCGCAGATACTCGGCCTCGTCACGGCCCTTCTGCGACGGAGTACCCATTCCCTGGAGGAGGGCAGGCAGGCTGACTGGCCGCTGTGGTGGGCTTTCGCGCCACACTGTGTCTCCGCCCGCACCCTGCTTGCCGCATGCGAGCACAGTGTCGCCGTGGACGCGGGTGTGGTCATGGCAGCCACAGAGCCCGCGGCTCGTGTGGGGCGGTACTACATCTACCTGGGTATGTACGGTGAGGCCATCTCCGAGCTGAGCTCCGTCGGTGCCGCGAGGGAGCGGCTGCCTGGTGACGACCACCCCGCGAAGATCGCAGTCCAGCTCGACCTCGCCTGGGCGCTGCGCCTCAACGGCGATTTGAGGGAATCGGATGCGCTCTACCAGGAACTGATCAGGCGGGGAGAGCGTGGCTTGCCGGAAGGGCATCCCTTCGTGCCCTCGGCCCGCTCCGGTCGGGCGCGCACGCTACGCATCCTTGGGCGGTACGAGGAAGCCGAGGCCGAACTGCGTGCGTCACTCGCCATGCGATTGCGTGACTCGCAGTCCGATCCACGTGGCATTCTGCGAATCCGCCATGAACTGGCCTTGCTCGCATACAGAAGAGGCCATCTCCAGGAGGCCGCCACCGAGTTGGGTGACGTCTATCGGCGGACCCGGAGCATCGCCGGTGACGGCGACTCGGACACTCTCACTGTCGGCGCCGATCTCGTGCGCACGCTGCGTGAGGCAGGACGGGCTGCGGAAGCGGAGCGCCTCGCCGAGGACGTCGTGCGGGATGCCCTCGCCGCGTTGGCAGCCGATCACCCCCTTGTGCTCCTCGCCCGGCACGAACGTGCCCGGACCGTGCGGGACCACGAGTCCGATCCGACTCTGCTGGAACGGGCGAAGGAAGAGTTCACTGACGTCTGGGAGATTTGGAAGCGCCAGTTCGGGCCGAACCATCCGAATGCCCTCGCTGCCCAGCACGAACTCGCGACGGTGTGGCACCTGCTCGGACGCCCCGAACTCGCCGCGGACCACTTCCGCGTCGTGCTGGAGGCCGTCAGGCGACGTCTTGGCGAGCACCACCCCCATGTCGCGGTCTGCGCAGCCAATCTCGCGGCGGTGCTCACCGAACTCGATCGGGAGGGCGCTCCTTTGCCTGCTGTGACGGACCCTGGTGGGGCGTCCGTTGGCCCCGGCGGTGCGAAAGCACCACGAGGAGACACGTACATGGACGAACCAGTGGACAACCAGGATGGTCCGTCGACCGGTGTGGCCGATCTGACGGGGTTCTCCTTCGAGGAAGCTCTCTGCGGCCAGGGGTTACAGGCCCAACCGACGGCGTCGGCCCGGCTGGTAGCGCGGTTCGCCCTGCCGCGTCAATCCCGAGGTGGCGATTCATCAGACGAGGCGGGGGTGTCAGGTGGTGGGTGGGTCCCCCGCACTTATCGTCCTGCGCCTCGCAGCGAGACCGGACCAGAGCTGTTCGAGCACACGACGCTGCCTCTCACCATCGACAAGGGCGCCGTGCGCAAGCTGGCCATGGGCAGGGAGAACAGGGCCCTGATCTCGTCTCTGCGCAATCAACAGCTAGGTGTGCGCACGCTCGCACTGGGGGAACTCCTCCATCAGATGGAAGCGTTGGCGATCCACGCTTCGGATGTGCCGCTGCAAGCCGGTCCCGTCCGGAGCCTTCTTCTGGCTGCCCATCGAGCTGACCCCAAGGCGGTTGCTGAAGTTCTGCTTCATCCGGCTGTCGGCCGCTGGATGAGCCGAAACCTGCAAGTCCTGTTTGCTCTTCCTCAGATGTCGCAGACGTCACCTGTCCCGCCGATGACGGACCTTTCTCATGTGCACTCCATTGCGGCGGCGGCGGCCGTCAGAGCAGGTCTCACGTTCTCCCTCCCCGTCCCACTGCGCGAAGGTTTCGCCTATCTACCCACGCTGGGCGCCGCTGACCTGCGCTCGGCCAGGAGCGCCACCGCCCGTGTCGAAGCCGCCGGCGACACCGTCGTGATCAGCGCAGTGGATGCTCGGGTGCGGCTTCCGGCGTCGGGCGACTCCTCCCCCGACGGATGGCTCCCGGTTCGGCGGGTGACCACTCTTTCCGGCGACGGCGGATTCGCCTTCGTCCTCGACGACCTGGACCCTCATCGGGAAACGGCCGGGCCGGTGGCGCCACGCCGCCTGGAGCTGTCCGAGGTCGACGACTGGCAGCGTCTGACTCGACACGCGGGTGCCCTGCTGAGGCGAGTTGACCGTCGGCAGGCAAAGGCGCTCGCGATGGCCCTCACCGCTGTCACGCCCCGGTCGAAGACGCGAAGTGGCTCCGTGTTCTCGGTGTCGTCCAGTGAGGCGTTCGGCGGCGCAGTGATCACCGAACCACCCGGCCATGTCGACTTCGCGGCCTCCCTCGTCCACGAGTTCCGGCACATGAAGCTGAACGCGGTCATGGACTCCCACAACCTGTTCGACGAGGACGGGGACGAGGTGGAGGAGGGAACCGGCGAGTTGTTCTACGCCCCATGGCGTGATGACCCGCGTCCCTTGTACGGCTACTTCCACGGCGTCTTCGCCTACTTCGGCGTGGTCGACTTCTGGCGGCGGCTCACCCATGAGGCCGACGATGACGAGGTGCGGCGACGGGCCCAGTTCCAGCTGGTCCACTGGCGTACGCAGACCTGGGATGCCTACGAGGTATTGCGTTCATCCCCTCGGCTCACGACCGCAGGGGGTGAGTTCGTCGCCATGATGGGGGACAGTGCCACGACCTGGACGGATCATCCGGCCGTGCCCGACGACGTGGCGACCCTCGCCGTCGAGGCTGTCGTGGCCCACCGCTGTCGCTGGCGGTTGCACTACCTGTCACCGGACGCCGCGGCCGTCGCCGAGCTGGCCGAAGCCTGGGCGTCCGGAGCGTCCCGTCCGCCCCGCTCGAACTTCGGCGGCGATCTCTACCGTGACGGCGCTACCGCCCGGCTACACGCCTACACGTCAATGCTTTGTCGCGCAGCGGTCGATCCACTGCTCCGTGGCGTCCTCGAAGGCGGGATCGATGCCGCCGACCGGGCGCGCATTCTCGGTGATCTCGGCACCGCGATTGATCTGTCCGTCGGCCAGGTGATGCGGTGGCCGCGTCGGGAGGAACCTTGGGCGCGACTTGGCCTTGCTCTGCGCAGGCCGAGTGCTGCGGGCTTGTCCGAGATGCCCGACCCAGTCATGGCCGCACGAGCGCTGACTCACCGACCGGAGGTCGTCCGAGCCGTCCATGCCCATATCTCAGCTGCCACGGGCACGCTGCCGGACCCGGTCGCCCTGGCGGCGTGGATCGGTGCTCGGGACGGTACGGGCGACCTGCCCGGCCTTCCGCGGACAGGCGAGGGCTGACCGGGCCTAGACGAAGATCCGCTGGCCCGGGGTGAGGATGCCGTGCGGGTCGAAGCGGCGCCGTGCTGTGGCTACGAGCGGCCACGTGCGGCCGTAGTGGTCGCGCCAGTCCCGGCGGTGGAAGGGAACGGAGCCGACCGGGTACTGCTTGCCGCCCCGGTTGCGCACCGTCTCGTACGCCTGGCGGTTGGCCGCCAGGAGGCGCCGCACGGTGGCCGTGTCGTCCGGCTCGCAGGCGCGGAGGACGGCGAGCAGGTAGGGGGCCGGGTCGTCGGGTACGCGCAGCAGTTTCGTGCGCAGGCGCTCGCGTTGCAGCGGGTAGAGGAGGACGACGCCGCCCGGCCCGACGTCCTCCGGGGTGAGGCGGGCGAGGAAGTCCTCCGCCAGGGGCCGCACCGCCGTGCCGGGCAGCAGCAGGTTGAGCCACGGGTGCGCGTAGTCCCAGGTGCCCGCGGCGCGCTGCCCGGCGATGACGGGGCCGAGCCGGTCCAGGAAGTCGTAGTAGTCCAGGTCCTGGATCTGCGTGCCGCCCGGGTCGTGGCGCAGGCCGCGCAGCAGCCGGGCGTCGTCGGGGACCGGCCCGGCGGGCGGCCCGTAGGCGACGGCCTCGATGAAGTAGCTGCGGTACGCGCCGGACCCGTCGGGCGCCACCTGTCCCTCGACGTAGCTGAAGCGGCGCTCTTCGACCAGGCGGCGCTGGTCGGCCAGGAAGGTGCCCAGGTCCGCGTACGGCAGCAGGTAGTGCCGTACGGTGCGGGGCGCGCGGACGAGGCGGAGGGTGGCGCCGACGATGATCGCGCACTGCCCGAGGCCCGCGCGGACCGCGTCGAAGAGGCCGGCGTGCCGGGTGGGTGAGCAGTGCACGAGTTCGCCCGCCCCGGTCACCACCTGGAGCGCGGTCACCGTGTCCGTCTGGGCGCCGTGCCGGTGGGTCTGGCCGCCGATCCCGCCGACGGAGAGGGTGCCGCCGACGGAGAGTTCGAGGTAGTCGGTGAAGACGGGCGGGGTCAGCCCGTGCGACGCGAGCGTGGCCCGGGTGACCTCGCTCCACTTGGCGCCCGCGCCGACCGTCACCGTGCCCCGCCGCACGGGGCCGATGTGCGCGAAGGGGGTGGTCTCGATGACGAGGCCCGCCTCGGTCTGTGCCTGGCCGTGCGTCATGTGGCCCTGGCCGCGCGGCGCGACGGGAATCCCGTGGCGGCCGCAGAAGCGGACCATCGCGACCACGTCGTCGACCGAGCCGGGCCGCAGCACGGCCCACGGCGTCCGGTGGACGAGGTGGCCGTAGTCGTCGGCCGCGGCGGCGAGGGCGGCGTCGTCGGTGCGCAGCGTCCCGTCCAGCGGCGGGAGGTCCGCGAGCCGGGCGGGCGGCCGGGGGCCGTCGGTGCCGCGGTCGGTGGCCCAGGCGCGGGTCGCCGGGTGGAAGCCGGTCACCGCGGTGGAGGCCGCCGCGAGTCCGGCGGCCCCCGCGAGACCGGCGAGGCCGTGCAGGGCGGTGCGGCGGGTCGGCTGCGGGGGCATGCGGGAGTCCTCTCGGCGGGCGGGACGCGGTGGGGGCCGTTGGCGGGGGCCGTGGCGGCGCCTGGCACGCTACGCAGCGGCGCGGCTCGCACGGGCGAGCGCGCCGGGGTCGGCTCGCGGGTCATCCGTACGCCAGCGGCGGCCACCGGTTCGGCCGACAGCCGCGCGTCCCGCCCGTCGCCCCTCTGCCCCCCCGGCTGCCCCCCTCTGCCGCCCGCCCGCCGGTGACCCGCCGCTCGGCCGGACGCGCCCCGCGTCGCCGATCCGTACCGTATGTCACGCTATCGCCGTGAACGGGACCCGTGGGCTGAAGCGCTTCGAGGAGCAGTACGAGGGCGGCGGGGTGACCCCGCTGGAGCTCTTCTTCGACCTGGTGTTCGTGTTCGCGCTGACGGGCGTCACCGCGTTCATGGCCGAGGACCTGACCTGGCACGGGGTGCTGCGCGGGGCGCTGATCTTCGGGCTGCTGTGGTGGAGCTGGGTGTGCTACTCGTGGCTGGGCAACGTGGTGCGCGCGGACGAGGGAGCCGCCCGGCTGGCGATGCTCACCGGGATGACCGTGATGTTCGTGCTGGCCCTGGCCATCCCGGAGGCGTTCGACGACGCCCCGGGCGGCGTGGACGGGCCGGTGGTCGTCGCCGTCTGCTACTTCCTCTTCCGCGCCGTGCACCTGCTGCTGTTCTGGTTCGTCGCCGCCGGGGACCCGGGGCTCCGCGGGCAGCTGCTGCGGTTCTCGCCCGCCATGCTGTCGGCGACGGTGCTGCTGCTGATCGCGGCGGAGAACCGGGGCGACGCGCAGACGGCGCTGTGGGGGGCCGCGCTGGCCTGCGACTACCTGGGCAACTGGCTGGGCGGCGCGCGCGGCTGGCGCATCCGCTCGGCCGGGCACTTCGCCGAGCGGCACGGGCTCATCCTGATCATCGCGCTGGGGGAGTCGATCGTGGCGATCGGCGTGGGGATGGCCGAACACCCCATCTCCTGGCCGATCGTCGGCGCCGCCGTGCTCGGTCTGGTGCTGGCCTCCGCCCTGTGGTGGGCGTACTTCGACGTGACCTCGCTGCTGGTCGAACAGGCCTTCGCGGCTGCCTCGGAGGCGGAGCGGCCACGGCTGGCGCGGGACGCGTACAGCTATCTGCACCTGCCGCTGATCGGTGGCGTGGTGCTGCTCGCGCTGGGGCTGAAGAAGGTGCTGGAGTACGTCGGGGACACCGCGCACCACGACCTCGCCGACGCGCTGACGGGCGTTCCCCTGATCGCGCTGGTCTGCGGCGTGACACTGTATCTGCTGGCGCACGTCCTGTTCGTCTGGCGGGTCCTGCGGGTGCTGAACGCGGCGCGGGGGGTGCTGGCCGTCGCCCTGCTGCCGCTGCTGCTGATCGGGCCGCACATCCCGGCGGTGGCCACGCTCGCGGTGCTCGCGGTGGCGATGGCCGGGCTGGTGGCGTTCGAGACTGCGCGCCTGGCCGAGGACCGCGACCGGATTCGGCACGCCCACTGACGCGGCGGAGCGGGCAGATCCGGCCAAGGTGTCCGCCGTCTCTGGCGGGGCCTCTCCGCGCGATGTAATGATTGAATCGTCAACTAAATTCTCCCGGTGCGACGGCAGCCGCCTCGGACCGCCCGCCGGGAAAGGGGATGGGGAGAACCTGACATGAGCAGTGCCCTCATACGGAACCCGGGCGACGGCACGGCCTACCGCTACTACGACACCACGCACGAGCAGGTCGTGACGTCCGCCGAGACCGGCGGAGCGGCCACCGTCCTGCGCTTCACCATGCGCCGCGGGGACGCACCGCCCCTGCACACCCACAGCCGGGAGGACGAGAGCTGGGTGGTGCTCTCCGGCCGCGTCCGGTTCTGGGTCGGCTCGACCTCGCTCGACACCTGCGAGGTGCACGAAGCCGAGGCCGGCGCGTACGCCTACGGCCCCCGTCTCGTCCCGCACACCTTCGAGCCGGTGACGTCGGCCGCGGAGGTCCTCGTCATCAACAACCCCGGCGCCGTCGAGGGCTACTTCCGGTCCGTCGGACCCGCCGACGCGCGCCGCGACGCGGAGCACGCCGACCTCCTGGCCAGGTACGGCCTCGTGATCCTGGACGGCCCGCCGCCCGCCTGAGAGCCTGCCGCGCGCCCCGCTCCGTCCCGGCCGGGCTGGACGGCACCGGCCGGACCGCCTCGGCCCGGCCGGGTCAGGGGCGCACGGCGCTCACAGCTCCGCGGGAGTGCGGATGCCCAGCAGCGCCATGCCCTGGCGCAGCGTGCGGGCCGTCAGCTCGCACAGGAACAGCCGGTTCTCCGTCTGCACCTGCCCGCCCTCCGCCTTCAGCACCGGGCACTTGTCGTAGAAGGCCGTGAACAGCGACGCCAGCTGGTACAGGTACGCCGCCAGCTTGTGCGGCTCGTACGCCTCCGCCGCCTCGGCCAGGGTGTCCGCGAAGGCGTCCAGGTGCAGCCCGAGCGCCCGCTCGGCCGGAGCCAGCGCCAGCTCGGGGTGCGCCACGGGCCGCGCGGCCTCCCCGGCCTTGCGCCGGATGGACCGCGTACGGGCGTACGCGTACTGGAGGTAGACGCTGGTGTCCCCGTTGAGGGAGACCATCCGGTCCAGGTCGAAGACGTAGTCCCGGGTCAGGGAGTTGGACAGGTCGGCGTACTTGACCGCGCCGATGCCCACCTCGGTGGCCCGCTCCTGGATCTGCGCCTCGGTCAGGCCCAGGTTCCCGCTCTTCTCGCGCACGACGGCCGCCGCCCGCTCCACCGCCTCGTCCAGCAGGTCGACCAGCCGGACGGTCTCGCCCTCACGTGTCTTGAACGGCTTGCCGTCCTTGCCCAGCACCGTGCCGAACGGCAGCTGCCGCGCCACGCCCTCGGGCAGCCAGCCCGCCCGGCGGGCGGTCTCGAAGACCATCCGGAAGTGCAGGGCCTGCCGCGCGTCCACCACGTAGAGCAGGGTGTCGGCGTGCAGGACGCCGATGCGGTCGCGGACGGCCGCCAGGTCCGTCGCCGCGTAGCCGAAGCCGCCGTTGGACTTCTGCACGATCAGCGGGGTCGGCTTGCCGTCCGGGCCCTTGACGTCGTCGAAGAACACGCACAGCGCGCCCTCGGAGCGCACCGCGACACCGGACTCCTCCAGGTCCTTCACGACCTGCTGGAGTTCGTCGTTGTAGGCGCTCTCGCCGACGACGTCCGCGTCCCGGATCTCGACGTCCAGCTGCGCGTAGACGTCCCGGAAGTAGATCTTCGACTCGTCGACGATCTTGTGCCACAGCTCCCGCGTCCGCGCGTCGCCGGCCTGGAGGTCCACGACCCGGTCGCGGGCGCGCGCCTTGAACTCCTCGTCGGAGTCGAAGCGCGTCCGCGAGGCCTTGTAGAGCCGGTTGAGGCGGGCCATCGCCGCCTCGCCGCTCCCCCCGGCCGCCGCGTCGGAGGCGTGGTCCAGCTCGTGCGGGTGCTCGATCAGGTACTGGATGAGCATGCCGAACTGGGTGCCCCAGTCCCCGATGTGGTGCCGCCGGATCACCCGCTCGCCCCGGTGCTCCAGGATCTGCGTCACCGCGTCCCCGATGACCGTGGAGCGCAGGTGGCCGACGTGCATCTCCTTGGCCACGTTGGGCTGCGAGTAGTCGATGACCGTCACCCCGGGGTGCTGCGCGTACGGCACACCGAGCCGGTCGTCGTCGGCGCGCGCGGCCAGCGTCCGCATGATCGCCTCGTCGGCGAGCGTGATGTTGAGGAAGCCGGGGCCGGACACCTCGACGGACTCGATCCCGGTGCCCGCGGGCAGCGCCTCCACGACGCGCGCCGCCAGCTCGCGCGGGTTGCCCCCCAGCTTCTTGGCGAGCGCGAGCATGCCGTTCGCCTGGAAGTCCGCCCGGTCGCTTCGGCGCAGCAGCGGGTCGGCGGCGGCGGCCTCCGGCACGGCGGCCGAGAGGGCGTCCGCGAGGCGCTGGTGGACCGTGGCGGCGAGGGAAGGGACCGAGGTCATGAAGAGCTAACCGTTCCGTCGGGCGGGCGCGGGTGCGCGCAAAGGATTCCGCCAGTATCCCACGGGGCGTCCAGGCGTTTTCGGAATGGGAGAATGGGGCTGTCAGACCGCTCAGCCAGCCGCTCGGCCCGATCAGCGGGGCGGCGAGGAAAGAGAAGGAAGTGCCGGACGTGGCGGACACCACCCCCGAGGCCGACTGGGTCTCCCGTATCGCCGATGACGTCATCGCCGAAGCGGAGCGCCGCGCCGAGGGGAAAGCGGAGCCGGTGAAGGTGGTGTGCGCGTCGGGGCTCAGCCCGTCCGGGCCGATCCACCTGGGAAACCTGCGCGAGGTGATGGTCCCGCACCTGGTCGCCGACGAGATCAAGCGGCGCGGCGTCCCGTGCGAGCACCTGATCTCCTGGGACGACTACGACCGGTTCCGCAAGGTCCCCGCCGGCGTCGCGGGGGCGGACGACTCCTGGAGCGAGCACCTCGGCAAGCCGCTGACCTCCGTCCCGGCGCCGCACGGCAGCCCGTACGCCAGCTGGGGCGAGCACTTCAAGGCCGCGATGGAGGACTCGCTCGCCGAGCTGGGTGTGGAGTACCGCGGGATCAGCCAGACGCGGATGTACACCTCGGGGGAGTACCGCGAGCAGGTCCTCTTCGCGATGCGCGAGCGGGCCCGTATCGACGCCGTACTGGACCGCTACCGCACGCTGGAGGCCACCGGCGCCAAGCAGCCGGGGCAGCAGGGGCAGAAGGGCAAGCAGCAGAAGCCGAAGGACGCTGCGGAGGTCGAGGCGGCCGAGGGCTCCGGCGCGGCGGCCGAGGACGACGGCTCGGGCGGCAGCGCTTACTACCCGTACAAGCCCTACTGCACCGCGTGCGACCGGGACCTGACCACCGTCACCGCCTACGACGACGAGAGCACCGAGCTGTCGTACGAGTGCCGGTGCGGCCACCGCGAGACGGTGCTGCTGAGCGAGCATCGCCGCGGCAAGCTGGTGTGGAAGGTCGACTGGCCGATGCGCTGGGCGTACGAGGGCGTGACCTTCGAGCCCAGCGGAGTCGACCACCAGTCGCCCGGCTCGTCCTTCGTGGTCGGCGGGCAACTGGTGCGCGAGATCTTCGGCGGCATCCAGCCCATCGGCCCCATGTACGCCTTCGTGGGCATCAGCGGCATGGCCAAGATGTCCAGCTCCAAGGGCGGCGTGCCCACCCCGGCCGACGCGCTGGAGATCATGGAGGTGCCGCTGCTGCGCTGGCTGTACGCGCGCCGCAGGCCGAACCAGGCCTTCAAGGTCGCCTTCGACCAGGAGATCCAGCGCACCTACGACGAGTGGGACGCCCTGGTCCGCAAGATCGCCGACGGAGCCGCGCAGCCCGCCGACATCGCCGCGCACCTGCGCGCCTCCAGCACCGCCGCCGGACCGCTGCCCGGCACGCCGCGCCCGCTGCCCTTCCGTACGCTCGCCTCGGTCGCCGACATCACGGCGGGCGCCGAGGAGCAGACGCTGCGCATCCTCAGCGAGCTGGACCCGGCCGACCCGGTCCGCTCGCTGGCGGAGACCCGGCCCCGGCTGGACCGCGCCGAGCGCTGGATCTCCACCCAGGTGCCCGAGGACCAGCGCACCCGCGTGCGGGAGACGCCGGACGAGGAACTGCTCGCCGGACTCGGCGCCGAACAGCGCGCGTCACTGCGGCTGCTGCTCGACGGGCTGGACGAGCACTGGTCGCTCGAAGGGCTCACCGCGCTGGTGTACGGCGTGCCGAAGGTACGCTCCGGCCTCGCGCCGGACGCCAAGCCGACACCCGAACTCAAGGTCGCGCAGCGCTCCTTCTTCGTGCTGCTCTACCAGCTGCTGGTCAGCCGTGACACCGGGCCCCGGCTGCCGACGCTGCTGCTCGCGGTGGGCGCGGACCGGGTGCGCAAGCTGCTGGGGGCGTGACGGGGGCTCCGCTGCCGGGCAGGTTCGGCCGGGTTTTTCCGGGCATCCTTCGCCCGGTCCGGTAGACGACAGCCAGCGGGCCGGCGGGCAGCAGCGCGGACGACGGGTTGAGCATGGGGGGCATGTGTGCAGGCAGGGGTGGTGCTTGATGACCGGTACGAGCTGCTCAGGAGACTGGGCGGCGGCGGGATGGGCGACGTCTGGGCAGCGTTGGACCGCTCCATGGACCGTCCGGTGGCCGTCAAGCTCGTCCGCGACGGCGGGAGCGAGGAGATGGCCTCCCGGCTGAGCCGGGAGGCCAGGGCCGCTGGGCGGCTGGTGCACCCGCACATCGTGGCGGTGCATGACCACAACAGCACAAGGGTCGACGGCCGGCCCACGGAGTACGTGGTCATGCAGCTCGTGCCGGGCCGGTCCCTGAGCGAGCTGATGGCTGCCGACGGCATCCCGGAGCCGCGGCAGGCACTGCACTGGGCCGCGCAGGTCGCGCACGCGCTGGAAGCCCTGCACGCACCGGACGTGCGCATCGTCCACCGTGATCTCAAGCCGGCGAACATCATGATCACCCATGGGCTGGTGAAGCTGGTCGACTTCGGCATCGTCCGAGTGACCCGCACGGATGCCGCACCCGGTACGGATCTGACCGCCGGGCGGCTCATCGGCACCGCCCAGTACATGGCGCCCGAGCAGTGCACGGGCGCGGCGGTCGACGGCCGAACGGACCTCTACGCGCTGGGCTGCCTGCTGTTCGCCATGCTCACGGGAGAAAGCCTCTTCCCGGAGGATCTCGATCACCTGCCGGTGATGTACCGGCAGGTGCACGAGGCGCCGCGCCCGCCGAGCAGCCTGCGGCCCGGCATTCCACCGGCACTGGACGCCCTGGTACTCCAACTGCTGGCGAAGGCTCCGGACGACCGGCCGAGCCGCGCCGCGGAAGTCCGCGGCCGACTCCTCGCCCTGGCCGACGCTTTCCCCACTCCGGGCGCGCCACCTGTCGGTGCGGAGCGGGCGGCACGCCGCGTGTGGACCCCCACCCTGCGGGAGGCCCCGGCCGTCGAAACGGCCCCGGTCGTCGAAACGGCCCCGGTCGTCGAAACGGCCCCGGCTCTCGAAACGGCTCCAGCCGCCGGACCGTCCCCCGGGCGGCGTGCGACCGGCGCGCTCGCCGCCCGTCTCCAGCGGGCCCTGCGGGTCGCCGAGGAGGCCGGGAAGGGCTACCGGAAGGACGCCGCTGCGGTGGACCTTCTCCAGGAAGTGATCTCCGAGCTGACCGGGGAGCTGGGCGCCGACAGCGCTGACGCCCTGCTCGCCCGCCAGGAGCTCGCCAACTGCCTCGACCGGTCCGGGGCTGCCCCTCAAGTGGTCGAGCTGCGGAAGGAATTGACCGTCGCGCTGGTGAGCGTATACGGCCCGGCCAGCACACAGGCATTCGAAGCCCGAGCCAAGCTCATCGCCGCCCTCGCCCGGCAGGGGGACACGAAGGGGTCGATGGACCAGAGCCGCGAGCTGGCCGCCGATCTCGTCCGCTCGTACGGCGGGGAGGACGCGCGGGCTCTCGACGCGCGCAAGGAACTCGCCGAAGCCGCCCGGGACAGTGGTGAACACGATGAAGCCGCGGCGGTCTGGATCGGGCTCATCCCTGACGCGACGCGTCTCGGTGGCCCGGACAGCCGGCTGGCCGCGTACGCGGTGCGGCAGCTCCAGCAGTACATCGACGACGATCAGCCCGGCGCGGGCGTGCGGCTGTGGCGGGAGCTCCTGCCGGATCTCACCGAAGCCCCGGCGCACTCCCGGACGCTCGCCGCGCGCGAGGAGCTCGCTGTCGCGAGTGGCAGACGGATGGGGAAGTTCGCCGTCGCGCAACTGTGGGCCGATCTCGTCCCCGAACTGGGGCGGGTACATGGCCCCGATGCTCCGGACACCCTGGACGCCCGCCGGAATCTGGCCCGAGCGCAGAGTTCCTGCGGCGGCGCAGGCCGGTCCGCCGCGTGCTGGCGCGCGCTCGTCGCCGACCTCACCCGTGTCTACGGCACGGACCACGCCGATACCCTCGGCGCCCGCCGCGAACTGGCGGAGCAGTCCCTCTGGGCACCGGGGGCTGAGGAGGTGAGGCTGTGGGAGGAACTGATCCCCGATCTCGCCCGCGTCCACGGCGAGGACAGCAACGAGGTATTCAACGCGCGCAACTCCCTCGCCCGGAGCACCGAGCGGGCCGGTGACCTCCGAGGGGCCGCGGAAATCAGACAGCGGCTCATCCGCGACGTCGCGCGCAGGGAGGGCCCGGAGGACCACCTGACGATCATGGAGTGCAGGGAGCTCAGCCGCCTGGAAGGCGCTGCCGCCATCCGCGAGGCGGTGGCACGCGAACTCAAGCGGCTCTATGGAGCCGCGCCGACGAAAGCGGCGCGAAAGGCCCTTCGGGGAAGGTGAGCCCGCCCGGCGGGTCAGCCCGCCAGGCCCATCTCCGTGTTGAACCGCTCGCGCAGCTCGTGCAGGTAGGTGCGCAGGTACGCCTCGCTGAGCAGCCCGCCGCCGGTGTTGGTGACTCCGAAGTCCTCGTGCAGGGTGCGGGCGAGCTGGCGGGCGTTGGGGAAGCGGGACTGGGTCGCGGCGTAGTCGCGGTAGGCGCGGAAGTAGACCTCCTCGCGGGGGACGCCGTCGGGGATGCCGAGGGGTTCGTCGGGCTCGGGGTCGGGTTCGGGCGTCCGTTCGGGCTCGGGCACCGTCTCGGGTACCGGCTCCGGCATCGGCTCGGGCTCCAGGAAGAGCCGCTGCTGCTGCGTGTACCGGGCGGGCGGCGCCGGGGCCGCAGCCGCTGCCCCGCCCGGGGGGTGATGGCCGTTGCGGGACACCTCGACGGCGCCCGGGCCTTCGCCCAGGTGGCGGTCATGGCCGGGCCCTACGGGCACTCTGACAGGCGGGTAGCCGCCGGCCGGCTTGCCCAGGCGCACGGGTGCGGCGTCGGTGACCGCCGCTCCCGCGACTCCGTCACCCGGCACAGAACCCGGCTGCGGCTGTGCCTGCGGCTGTGCCTGCGGGCCGGTCCCCGCCGCCTCCGCCGGGGTCAGCTCCGGCCCGCTGGGCAGCGGTACGGGTCCGGCCGCCGCTCCGGCCGGGCCCGCCCCCACGGCCGGTACCGGAGGCGGCTTGATCCCCGCCGCGGCCAGACCCGCCGCGCCGGTCTCCGCGAGCGGCACCCCGTACCGTACGAGCCGCAGCGGCATCAGCGCCTCGACCGGCGCCTTGCGCTTCCAGCCGCGCCCGTAGCGGGCGCGCAGCCGGGCCTCGTAGACGAGCCGGTCCTGCTCCATCCGGATCACCTGGTCGTAGGAGCGCAGCTCCCACAGCTTCATCCGCCGCCAGAGCCGGAAGGTGGAGGGGAAGGCGAGCAGCCACCGGGAGAGGCGGACGCCTTCCATGTGCTTGTCGGCCGTGATGTCGGCGATCCGCCCGATGGCGTGCCGGGCGGCCTCGACGGCGACGACGAAGAGGATCGGGATGACCGCGTGCATGCCGACCCCGAGCGGGTCGGGCCAGGCGGCGGCGCCGTTGAAGGCGATGGTGGCGGCGGTCAGCAGCCAGGCGGTCTGCCGCAGCAGCGGGAAGGGGATGCGAATCCAGGTGAGCAGCAGGTCGAGCGAGAGGAGCACGACGATGCCCGCGTCGATGCCGATCGGGAAGAAGGGCGCGAAGCTGCCGAACTCCTTCTCCTCGGCGAGGTCGCGTACGGCGGCGTACGACCCGGCGAAGCCGATCGCAGCGATCACGACGGCTCCGGCGATGACGACGCCGATCAGTATTCGGTGCGTACGGGTCAGCTGTACGGCCTGCACTGGACTTGTCCCCACCACTCGGCAACGGGCGGCGCCCAGCCTGGCACACCCGCCGGGCTTCCGGGGGCCGGGAGCCCGGCGGGTATGCCGGACCGTCAGCCGGTGACCCGGTTCGTCACTTGACGGCCGCCAGGGTCTCCTTCGCCGCCTTTTCCGCCTTCTTGCGCAGGTCGTCCGCGCTGGGCAGCTTCGCGCCCTCGAAGCCGGTGCCCTCGTACTCGACGGTGACCACGACGTTGTGGTTGCGCGCGATGGTCGTGTTGACCCGGAAGTCCTGCTTCTTCTTGGTCACCTCGTAGCCGACCGAGACCGCCTGCTGGCCGAGGCCGGGGACCTGCTCGTCCGTGGGCTTCGTGTTGTCCTTGTCGGAGGCGACCGCGCTCACCTCCTTCTCGAGGTAACCCTTCGCCTGCTTGTCGCCGGACCCGAGCGTGGGGGCGGACTCGTAGCGCTTGAGGGAGACCGTCAAGGAGCGGTAGTTCGCGTTGTTCTCCCCGTGGCCGCCGCTCCACAGGCAGGAGCCGTAGCTCTGGGTGTCCGTGGAGGTGAGGTTCTTGCCCTTTGCGTGCTCGGCGTTGGGCACCACATCCTTGACCGTGCCCTTCGAGAGGGTCTTGCACGGGTCGGGAAGCTCCTTGAACTTCGCGGGCGCCACCGTCGGCGACGGCTTGGGGCTGGGGCTGGCCGCGTCGTCCTCGCCGCCGTCGTCGGAGCCCGAGGAACAGCCGGTCACCAGCAGCACGGGTACGGCTACGGCTGCGCAGGCGATCATCCGGGTCAGACGCGGGTCGAATCGGTGCATGGTTCCTTCGCTTCCGGTGTTCTGGGCTCTCGGCGCCCAGGCGCAGTGCTCGGTGCCCGGTGGGGGCGCGTGCACCCCGCACTGCTCGGGGTAGGTGACTCCGGGAGGCACGGTACGCGGCCCCGAGGGGCCGTGCGGACGAATCCGTTCCCTGCCCCGGCGCCCGGGGGCTCAGTTGTCGTGGATCTTCCCGACCAGTTGCCGGGCGAGGTTCTGCGCCTGCTCCTGGAGTTCGTTGCTCTCCGGTGTACGCCGCTCGTCGGTGACCGAGTGGGTGTACTCGATGCTCACGAGTACGTTCTCCGTCCGGAAGACGAGGGTGATGTCCCGGTGGGTGGCTCGGCCGCTCTCTGCGGTGACCAGCTTGTCGTCGAGGAAGGCGGCCTCACCGATGCCGTCGAGGTTACGGGAGGGGAGTGCGGGCTCGGCCGAGGGGGAGGGGGACGCGGAATCGCCCGGCTCGTCCGTCCCGCCGCCTCCGGAGCCGGAGCCGGAGTCGGGTGCCGTGTCGTTTTTCTCACCCTCGGGGCCCGGGCTCTGCCCGTCCTCCCCGTCCTCCGTCTCCGCCGGGTCCTCCGTGCTCTCCGACTCTTCCGGCGCCGGTGCGTCGAGGTCGATCCCGGCGTCGTCCGCCCGCTCGATGTAGAGCAGCTCGGTCCGCTCGTCGTCGCTGATCTGCGGGTCGTAGGAGACCACGCGTTCGAAGTCCACCGCGAGATGGCGGCGGCCGAGGCTCGTCGCGCCCTCCCAGGCGCAGCCCGCGCGCCGGTCCGTGTCGTAGGTCTCCGACGCCTCGCCCGCGTACGGGCCCTCGGTGGAGCCCTCGCCCGAGGTCTCGCCGGAGTCGCCCTCGGCGCCGGCCGCGCCGGGCAGCATCGCCTTGATGGTGTCCTGGCTCACCGCGCCGCACGGCTCCGGCAGCGTGCGGTACTTGCCGGGCGGGGCGGGCGCGGGTGAGGCGCTGGTGCCGCCGGACTTGGTGTCGCCGTCGCCGCCGGAGTCCGAGGAGCCGGTGCAGGCGCTCAGGCCCCCGGCCAGTGTCACCGCCAGCACGGCGCTGGTGACGCACGTCCTTGCCCTCCGCCGCACCGATGCCTCCTGGGGTTCGAAAACGTGTTGCTGTCACTGGGGGACAACGGAACACAATGTCTATCGCACGTACCGCACAGCCGTCCGGTCCAGGGACGGATATGTTGCGCAAAGTCCAGCTTTTCCTTTTGCTGGTGTTCGACGCGTCGGCGGTGCGAAATGTTCTTTTCAGGCAGGGGGAGTTGAGTGGGATGTCCCCTGAAGCCTGACGGAGTGGGCGGGCGCTCCTGGCAAGCTGACCGACCGCCCCTCCCCTCAGGGGTTCTCAGTGGCAGGGCGGGACCGGCCTGTGCGGAGCCGCCGGAGGCGCAGTTGGCAGCCGTGGACGGACCGCCGCAGCTCGGCTGCCGCCGTTGCGGGGTTCTCTCGAAGCCGGTGATCTGCCTTCCGTAGAAGCAGAAGTACGCCGCCATGGCGGTGCTCGCGGAAGTGAGGCCGAGGAAGGGGAAGCCCCGACCCGTGACGGACCAGACGGCCGACCGGTGGGAAACGGAGAAGTTCGTGGACCGTGTGCGCTCGCTGATGCTGCTGTAGTGCGGAGTCAGGCACTGGAACTCGCGCAGGACGGCGATGTCGGCGTGGGTGATCTCGACGGCCAGACGCCCTTTGTGCCCGGGTCCGGCCGACAGGTGCCCGTCCATCTGGAGGAAACCGAACATGTAGGCGTAGCTCGGCTCTTCCAGGTTCATGAAGGTCATGACGGCATCGTCGAACCCCTCGTCGGAGTTCGACTGTGAGAGCGGGTGCGGTCACCCGAAATGGTGAGCGTGAGAGGGAAACGGAGCGCCCTCGGGCGCGCGTCGACCGCCCCGCCGGCCACGGGGCCTGGGCGTCACCCTCGGGGCGCGCTCAACCCTCGCGGTGCACCTTGGTGTTGGACGCCTGCGCGCGCGGGCGCAGGACGAGCAGGTCCACGTTCACGTGGGGCGGCCGGGTCACCGCCCAGTCGATGGTGTCGGCGACGTCGTCGGCGGTCAGCGGCTCGGCCACCCCCTCGTAGACCTTGGCCGCCTTCGCGCTGTCGCCGCGGAAGCGGTTGAGCGCGAACTCGTCGGTCTTCACCATGCCGGGGGCGATCTCCACGATCCGCACCGGCTTGCCGGACAGCTCCAGGCGCAGCGTCTCGGTCAGCACGTGGGCGCCGTGCTTGGCCGCGGCGTAGCCGCCGCCGCCCTCGTACGTGCCGTGCCCGGCGGTCGAGGTGAGCACGACGACGGTGCCCTCGCCGGAGGGGGAGGCCTCCAGGGCGGGCAGCAGGGCCTGGGTCATGTGGAGCACGCCGAGCACGTTGACCTCGTACATGCGCTGCCAGTCGGCGGGGTCCGCGGTGCTGACCGGGTCGGTGCCCAGGGCGCCGCCCGCGTTGTTGACCAGGAGGTCGCAGCGGTCGAGCCCGGCGGCGAAGGCGTCCACGGCGGCCCGGTCGGTGACGTCCAGGACGTGCGGCACGGCCTCGTGCCCGGCCCCGGCCAGTTCGGCGGCGAGCGCGTCGATACGGTCCGCCCGGCGGGCGGTGAGCACGACGCGGAAGCCGGAGGCGGCCAGCCGGCGTGCGGTGGCGGCGCCGATACCACTGCTGGCGCCGGTGATGACTGCGGTGCGAGGGGTCATGCGGGCAGCGTACGCGGGGCCGCTCAGCCGCCGCGCGGCGCGTACATGATCAGCGCGACGCCCGCCAGGCAGAGCAGCGCCCCCGCCACGTCCCAGCGGTCCGGCCGGAAGCCGTCGGCGACCATGGCCCAGGCCAGCGAACCGGCCACGAACACGCCGCCGTACGCCGCCAGGATGCGGCCGAAGTGGGCGTCCGGCTGAAGGGTGGCCACGAAGCCGTACGCGCTCAGGGCGAGGGCTCCGGCACCGGCCCAGGCCCAGCCCCGGTGCTCGCGGACGCCCTGCCAGACAAGCCAGGCGCCGCCGATCTCCAGCAGCGCGGCGAGGACGAAGAGGGCGATGGAGCGGGTGACGAGCACGAGGGCAGCGTAGTGCTTGGGGGCGTGCCGGGGCCGCGTCCGGTTTGGGGTCTCGCGTGGACGGCACTATCGTCGCTGGGCGCTGCCCTCCTGTGATAATCAGGACAATAGCGCCTTAAGGACCCGAAAAAGGAAGGTGTGATTCTCCGAAGTACCGTCCGGCCTCACCCGCCTGCGGGGTGACGAAAACAGCGCATGTGTTCGGTGAAGTCGGGTAGCGGCTCAGAGGGTCCATCTCCATATAAGAATTGAAGGAAAGGTCGGGATAGTGCCGGATAAACGGGAGGAAAGGGAAAACAGAGGTGACTCATTGTTGGCCGATGATCCAGTCAGCCCACACACGCCACGGGTGCCTCAGACGGACAAAGTGGTTTTCGGGGTCGCCGCAGGGCTGACGCTGGCGTTCATCCTGTGGGGTGCACTGGCGACGGACTCCCTCGAGGACGCCTCCTCGACAATGCTGAGCAGTGTCATGGAGAACGGCGGCTGGGCCTTCGTGCTCGCCGCGTCGGGCTTCGTGATCTTCGCATTGTGGCTGGCGTTCAGCCGCTACGGAAAGATCACCCTCGGTAAGGAGGGTGAGAAGCCGGAGTTCAAGACCGTCTCCTGGGTCGCGATGATGTTCAGTGCGGGCATGGGCATCGGTCTGATGTTCTACGGCGTGAACGAGCCGCTCACGCACTACACCTCTCCGCCGCCCGGCACGGACCCCGCGGACTCCGGGGCCAAGATGGAAGGGGCGATGTCCACCACGCTCTTCCACTGGACGCTGCACCCGTGGGCGATCTACGCGGTGGTCGGTCTGGCCATCGCGTACAGCACCTTCCGCCGGGGCCGTCGCCAGACGATCAGCGCCGTGTTCACACCGCTCATCGGCGAGAAGCACGCCAACGGCGGCAGCGGCCGTGCCATCGACATCCTGGCCATCCTCGCGACCCTCTTCGGCACCGCCGCGTCGCTCGGTCTGGGCGCCCTGCAGATCGGCAGCGGCGTCGAAGAGCTGGACTGGATGAGCGATGTGGGCACCGGCATACTGGTGACGATCATCGCCATCCTGACCTGCGCCTTCATCGCCTCCGCGGTGTCCGGTGTGGCCAAGGGAATCCAGTGGCTCTCGAACATCAACATGGTGCTGGCGGCACTGCTGGTGGTCTTCGTCTTCCTGGTCGGCCCGACCGTGGTGATCCTCGACCTCCTGCCGACCTCGGTCGGCTCCTTCTTCGGCGACCTGCCGCAGATGGCCTCGCGTACGGAGGCCAGCAGCGGTAAGGACATCGCCGAGTGGCTGTCGGGCTGGACGGTCTTCTACTGGGCGTGGTGGATCTCCTGGACGCCCTTCGTCGGCATGTTCATCGCCCGCATCAGCCGGGGCCGTACGATCCGCCAGTTCGTCGGCGGCGTCATCCTGGTGCCCAGCGTGGTCAGCCTGGTCTGGTTCGCCATCTTCGGCGGCACCGCGATGCGGCTGGAGTCCGAGGGTGCGAAGCTGACCGACGAGTCGACGGCCGAGGGCCAGCTCTTCGCGATGCTGCGCGAGTACCCGATCGCCAGCGTGACCTGCCTGATCGTCATGATCCTGGTCGGCATCTTCTTCGTCTCCGGCGCGGACGCGGCCTCGATCGTCATGGGCACGCTCTCGCAGAAGGGCACCATGGAGCCGAGCCGCACGGTGGTCATCTTCTGGGGTGTCCTCACCGGTGCGGTCGCCGCGATCATGCTGCTCATCGGGGACGGCGGGGCCGACGCGCTCACCGGCCTCAAGAACCTCACCATCCTGGTGGCGGTGCCGTTCATGCTGGTCATGATCGGGCTGTGTGTGGCGCTCATGCGCGACCTGCGCCGCGACTCGCTCATCCTGCGCGGTGAGCGGGGCGAGGAGGCCGTCGAGATGGCGGTCATCGCCGGTCACGAGAAGTACGACGGCGACTTCGAGATCCGCATCGGCCCGGGCAACGACGTCTCGGTCGCGGACGCGCGCAACGAGGCCGACGCGGCGGGTGCCGCCGAAGGCACGACGGTCACGGTCAAGACGAAGAAGGAGTAACGCACGGGCGGGTACGGTCCGAGGCGACCAGGCCCGCTCCGCTCCGTCCACGGGAAGCGCCCCGGCACGGCCACCGGCCGTCACGGGGCGCTTTCCGTTGTCCCGGGCCGGGTCGGGTCGGGTCGGGCGGGCCCGGGCAGTGGCGCCGACTTGCGTGGTGGATACCCCATGGGGGTATAGTTCACGGTGTTGGGCCGCCCGCCGGGCGGGCTGCCGCCAAGGGAGGACTGCCATGAACAACGGCCTGAAAATCGCAGCGTTCACCGCCGCGCTCGCCGCCGCCTTCGGCGCGGCGTACGGCGTGGGCAACGGCGTGGACCCGGTCAGCGCGGAGCCCGCCCGGCACGGCGGCCACGAGGACGGCGGCGACGGCGGCGAGGGCCGGGATCGCCAGGCGGGCCACCAGAGCCCCGCGGCCGGGCCGGACCCGAAGGCGCCCGCCGACCTCCCCGGCGGCCTCCAGGTCGCCGAGGGCGGCTACCGGCTCGACCTGGAGACCCGTACGGCGAAGGCGGACGAGCGCGGCCCGCTGCGCTTCCGCGTCCTCGACCAGCAGGGCCGCAGCGTCACCGCATACAAGGAGGAGCACGGCAAGGAGCTGCACCTCATCCTCGCCTCCCGCGATCTGAACACCTACCGGCACCTGCACCCCACGCGGGCGGACGACGGCACCTGGAGCATCCGCACCAAGCTGCCGCGGGCCGGCGACTACCGCCTCTTCGCCGACTTCACCCCGAAGGTGAAGGGCGCCGAGAACCTCACCCTGGGCGCCGACCTCGCGGTCGTCGGCGACTACCGGCCCAAGGCGCTCCCCAAGCCGGACCGGACGGCCCGGACGGAGGGCTACACGGTCACCCTCGACGGCGGACTGCGCGCGGGCGAGTCCGGGAAGCTCTCGCTGAAGGTGAGCAAGGACGGCCGTCCCGTCACCGACCTGGAGCCCTACCTCGGGGCGTACGGCCACCTGGTCGCCCTCCGGAACGCGGACCTCGCCTACCTGCACGTGCACCCCGACGGCGAGATCGGTGACGACTCCGTGCGGCCCGGTCCCGAGGTGTCCTTCAGCGCCACCGCGCCGAGCGAGGGCAGCTACCGGCTCTTCCTCGACTTCAAGCACGAGGGCAAGGTGCGCACGGCGGCCTTCACGGTCACCGCGGGCGGCGCCGGTGCGCCGTCGGAGGGCAAGACCGGGAGCGAGGCCGAGCGGCCCGCGGAGGGCGGCGAGCACCAGCACTGAACGGAGGCGGAGCGCGCGAGGGCCCCTGGCGTCAGGACGCACATCAGGACGCACATGACGGCAGGGGCCCTCGCGCGGTGTGCGGACCGCACGTTGTCACCGGTGCATCGAGTGTCACCAGTGCATCGAGCTGGCCCGGTTGTCGAAGTTGTTGTTCGTGAAGTCCTTGTCCGTGCTGCTCTCCCTGGCCGTGTAGCGGATACCCGCGTAGCCGTCGAGCTGGTACAGCACCGGCCGGAGGCTGGTCAGGTTCGCCATCGAGCTGGCCTTGTTGTCGAAGCCGCGCGCCGAGAGCTTCGGCACGTCGATATTCCAGTCGATCTCTATCTTGCTGCCGCCGAAGTTGTCGTGCTGGTAGAGGCACAGGTGCATGGACGTGCAGGTGGCCGTGGTCTGGAACCCTCCGGCGGCCGTAGCACCGCCCTTCGCCGAGTCCGCGGCCTGCGCGCCCGAACCGGCACCCAGCAGGGCGACGCCGCCCAGTGACAGGGCGCCCAGCGCCCCGGCTATCTTGCGCTTCATGTGAACCCATCCTTCGTCGTGTCTCTGTTGAGCGTGTGCGGTGACTCGCCCGCGCCGGGCGGGGCGGTGCTCGACCCGGCGCGGTACGTCTTCGGTTCGGGTGTTCAGTCCGCGTCTTGTGTGCCGAGCACCCGGTGGGCAGCGTCCATCCAGGCCCGCTGTGCCTGGTCCAGCGTCTCGAAGGCGTCGTGCTCGGCCTTGACCGCCTTCCGCTGGACGCGGTTCTCGACCGTGTTCCAGACCGCGACCAGATCTGTCTTCTTCTTGCAGCGCACGTCCGCGACGGCCTGCCGTGTCTCGGAAGCGGTGACGCGCTCGTCCTTCAGCCACCGCTCGTCCTGGATGGCCTGCATCGGATCGGGGTAGCGGTAGCCGTCCTTACTTCATGCAGGCGCTCCAGGCCCG
Organism: Streptomyces sp. CNH287; assembly: GCF_000424825.1. Lineage (NCBI taxonomy): Bacteria > Bacillati > Actinomycetota > Actinomycetes > Kitasatosporales > Streptomycetaceae > Streptomyces > Streptomyces sp. CNH287. The sequence goes on from NZ_AUKQ01000017.1 coordinate 45,956, forward strand.
GAAGACCCGCACCACGGCCGGGTCCTTCATGGACTGCTCGTAGGTGTTGCCGATGGTCCCGTTCAGGAGTGCGAAGTCCGCGTCCGGCGGCACGTCCGCCAGCAGCGCGTCCTTGGCCTTCCCCACGCAGCCGCCCAGTTCCTTCCCGGAGCCGAAGGCCGCCTTCTTCTCGGCCGCGTCCAGCCCTTTCTCCCGCGCCTTCATGGCCGCCGAGCGCTTGGCGACCGAGGGACGGTCGGCGGGCAGGTGGTAGCCGTACACCTGGGCGATCTCCGGCTCGACGACTCCGTAGCGGCGCCGGTTGCGCGGCTCCGCGTCCGGCGCGGCGGACCGGGGCGCCAGCTTCCAGTCCAGGCCCGCGTCTTTCATGCACCGCCGGGTCAGTATGTCCTCGGCGGCGCTGATGACCTCCATGTCACGGGGCGAGGGGTCGTAGCGGTCCAGCGGCACGCTGATCCGTTTCGCCTCCTCGCCCGGGAGAGGCACCGGGCCGGTGGGCCCAACCGCCTTCGACGGCCGCGCCTGAGGCGAGGAGCCGGAGGCGGAAGTGCCGTCGGCCGAGCCCGAGCAGCCGGTGACCACGCAGGCCAGAACCAGCGTGGCGGCAGCCCTCGAACGAACAGACACGGTGACCCTCCCTCAAGAAGAACGCCCGCCGGACGGGCGCGCGGTGCGGCACCCCCTCGGTGCCGCACCGGGCGGGACGGGCGCCGTCGACGGCGCCCGTCCCTGTACCCCGCCCCTCCCCGACGCCGACGATCGCCCGCCCCATCCGGACGGATCGCCATGGCAGCCGCCGCTGCCACCAGGGAGGCGGGGGGTGTGGTGGTGTTACCGGAAACGCAGCGAACTGGCCTTGTTGTCGAAGCCGTTGTCGGTGAAGTCGCTGTCGTAGCTGCTTCCCCGTGCGACGTAGCGGCTGCCGGTGTAGCCACTGAGCTGGAACAGCTCCACCTGGTCCGGGGTCCTGTTGATCATCGAGCTGGCGGTGTTGTCGAATCCGGCGTAGGCCAGGTTCCTCTGGTCCAGGCCGGTCGCAAACTTCGTGCCGTTGTAGTCATCGTGCTGGTAGAGGCAGAAATCGCCCGCGAGGCAACCGTCGTGCTTCGTCGTCACGTCGGCGGCTGAACGGCTTTCCCCGGCCTGGGCTGCGGAACCGAAACCCAGTACTGCGACGAATCCCAGCGAGAGTGCACCCACGGCACCTGCGACTCGACGATTCATTCAGATCATCTTTTCTCATGAGGACGTGCTGAATTGCCAGGATTTCCGGACGGTTCGCACTCGCCGGGCTGCTCACGTGCTCGTCGCCGCTCCTGGGGAGGGCGTGCCGAGCACGTCGGCGGTCCTTCTGCTCACTGAGCGTATCCTTCTGTTTGCTATGTGAAAACCATTCAGGTTGATAGCACCCAATAGCAGGGAGTTACGGTAGAAGTCTCCGTCACACGCGCAAATTAAAGCACTATGGGGGAGGGGTGTACATATCTGGAGGCCGGGTGAATCCACCGGTGCCCGCCACGGCTGACTCCCTCTCAGGGTGCCGGTGCACCAGGCGTGTCCGGTCCGTCGCGCAGCGGTCCCGAAATCCCCGCGTGGGGCAACTCCCGCCGGGAAAACGACCGTTGCGTGATGCCGCGGATGCCAAGCGTTAGGATGCGACCGCGCCGCCGTACCCGTCTCGCACGCCCGTGAGAGGAACGACCATGACGGACACACCTCAACTGCCCCCCGGTATCAACACCAAGGTGGCGCACTCCGCTCGCGTGTGGAACTACTGGCTGGGCGGCAAGGACCACTTCCCCGCGGACCAGGCGGCGGGCGACGCGTACCGCGGCAAGTACCCGCTGATCGAGACTTTCGCCCGCGAGTCGCGCGACTTCCTGCGGCGCACGGTCAGTTACCTGGCGCGGGACGCGGGGGTCCGGCAGTTCCTCGACCTGGGTGCCGGGCTGCCCACGGTCGACAACACCCACGAGGTCGCCCAGCGCATCGCCCCCGACTGCCGCGTGGTGTACGTCGACCACGACCCGCTGGTGCTGCTGCACGTCCACGTGCTGCTCACCAGTACGCCGGAGGGGGCCACGGACTACGTGCAGGCGGACATGCGCGACACGGACGTCGTGCTGGAGGGTGCCGCCCGTACCCTCGACATGGACCAGCCCGTCGCCGTGGTGATCAACGACGTGCTGGGGCACATCGTGGACTGGGACGACGCGCTGTCGCTCGTCCACCGCCTGATGGACCGGCTCCCCTCGGGCAGCTTCCTGGCGCTGAGCCACTCCACCGCCTCCGACGAGGAACACCGGGCCGTGCAGGAGGAGTACAACAACTCCGGCGCGATCCCCTACATCTTCCGCGAGCCGGAGCAGACGATCGCCTTCTTCGACGGCCTCGACCTCGTCGAGCCCGGCATGGTGTCCTGGCCCAACTGGCGGCCGGACGCGACCACCGGGCGCACCACGGACCGGGCCGGCTGGGGTGCCGTCGCACGCAAGCCGTGACGCGCCGCGCCTGACGCGCGATGTGTGACGTGGGTCACCCGTGAGGCCTGGAACTCGATACGGGCCGGGGCCGACTGCTCAGACATGCGGAATCTGCTGCCCCCGCCCGCGCTCTGCGGCTTCCTCCTGTTGCTGGTGCTGATCTTCGCGGCGTCGTACGCCGTCGGCGCCGCCGTCGACCCGGTGGCACCCGGCATGCACGACACCGACCGGGCCCCCGGCGGAGGCGGCGACACGGACGGCACGCACGGGGACGGCCACTGATGGGCGGGGGACAGGCGCCCGCGACCTCCCTGGTGACGACAGATCTGACCGTCGGCGGGATGACCTGCGCCGCCTGCGTGACGCGTGTGGAGAAGAGGCTGTCCCGGCTGGACGAGGTCACCGCGACCGTCAATCTCGCCACCGGGCGCGCGCGGGTGACGCACCCGCCGCAGATCAGCCCCGGCGAACTCGTCGCGACCGTCGAACGGGCCGGCTACACGGCCGCTCTTCCCGAACCGCCCGGGGCGGACGGGCGGGAGCGGGCGGGCGGCGGCGAGGCGGAGGCGGAGGCAGAGTCCGAGGCCGAGGCCGACCGGGCCGAACGGGACCGGCTGCTGATCACGGCGCTGCTGGCGGTACCGGTGCTCGCCTTGTCGATGGTGCCCGCGTGGCAGTTCCGCAACTGGCAGTGGCTGTGCTTCGTGCTGGCCGCGCCGGTCGCCGTGTGGGGCGCGTGGCCGTTCCACGCGCGGGCCCTGCGCGGGCTGCGGCACTCGGCGGCGACGATGGACACCCTGGTGTCGCTGGGCGTGGCGGCGTCCTTCGCCTGGTCGGCGTACGCGCTCTTCCTCGGGGGTGCCGGCGACCCGGGGATGCGGATGGAGTTCAGCCTGCTGCCCTCGGCCTCGGACGGCATGGCGCACGTCTACCTGGAAGCGGCCGTCGCGGTCCCGCTGTTCGTGCTGGCCGGCCGGCTCCTGGAAGGGCGGGCGCGGCGCGGGACCGGAGCGGCGCTGCGGTCGCTGGCCGGGCTCGCCGCCAAGGAGGTGGCCGTACGCGAGGAGGGGACCGAGCGGCTGGTTCCCCTCGGAGAACTGCGTGTCGGGCAGGTGTTCGTCGTGCGGCCCGGGGAGCGGGTCGCCACGGACGGGCAGGTGGTGGAGGGCGTCTCAGCGCTGGATCTGTCGGTGATCTCCGGGGAGAGCGAGCCGGTCGAGGTGCGGCCCGGCGCACCGGTGGTCGGCGGAGCCGTCAACGCGGGCGGGCTGCTGCTGGTACGCGCCACGACCGTGGGCGCCGACACGCAGCTGGCCCGGATCACCCGGCTCGTGACCGAGGCGCAGGCCGGGAAGGCGTCGGCCCAGCGGCTGGCCGACGCGGTGGCCGGGGTGTTCGTCCCGGTCGTGCTGGCCCTGGCCCTCACCACCCTCGGGTTCTGGCTGGGCGCCGGTGCCGACGCGCAGGCCGCCGTCACCGCCAGCGTCGCGGTGCTGGTGGTGGCGTGCCCCTGTGCGCTGGGGCTGGCGACACCGACGGCGCTGCTGGCCGCGACCGGTCGCGGCGCCCAACTGGGCGTGCTGGTCAGCGGACCGCAGGCGCTGGAAGGACTTCACCACCTCGACACCGTCGTGCTGGACAAGACCGGCACCCTCACCACCGGGCTGATGAGCGTCGCCCGGATCACGACGGTGCCGGGCCGTGCGGGGAAGCCAGGTGGTGCGGAGCAGGAGGCCGTGCTGCGGCTGGCCGGAGCCGTGGAGCAGGGGTCGGAGCACCCCCTCGGCCGGGCGATCACCGCGCACGCGCGGCGCGTACTGCCGCAGCAGCCGCTGCCCGAGGTCGCCGGCTTCACCGCCGTGCCGGGGCAGGGCGTACGCGGCCGGGTGGAGCACCGGCTCGTCGAAGTGCGCGCGCCCGACGGCGCGTTGCCCCCCGCGCTGGCCGACGCGCTGGCGGCGGCCGAGGAAGCCGCGCACACGCCGGTGCTGGTACGGGTGGACGGGGTGGCCGAGGCTCTGATCGAGGTGGGGGACGTCGTCAGACCCGGGAGCTACCGTGCCGTGGACCGGCTGCGGCGGCTCGGTGTGCGGCCGGTGCTCGCCACCGGCGACCGGGAGGCGCCGGCGCGGGCCGTAGCGGCGGCCCTGGGCGTGGCGGAGGTGCACGCCCGCTGCACTCCCGAGGACAAGGCCGGCCTCGTGGCGGAACTGCGGAAGCGGGGCCGCCGGGTCGCGGTCGTCGGGGACGGGGTCAACGACGCGGCGGCGCTGGCCGGTGCCGACCTCGGGATCGCCATGGGGACCGGCACCGACGTGGCCATCGGCGCCGCCGACGTGACGCTGGTGCGCGGTGACATCGAGGCTCTGGCGGACGCGGTCCGGCTCGCCCGGCGCACGCTGGTCACGATCCGCGTCAACCTGGCGTGGGCCTTCGGGTACAACGTGGTCACCGTGCCGCTCGCCATGGTGGGCCTGCTCACCCCGATGCTCGCGGCGGCGGCCATGTCGCTCAGTTCGGTGCTCGTGGTGGGCAACAGCCTGGGACTGCGCGCCTGGCAGCCGTCGCCCCCGGCCCGGGGGCGTGCCCGATGACCGGACAACGCCCCTGGCGCCCCACTCGGCGGCGGCTCAGCGACACGCTGCTCGCCGCGCTCGCCCCCGTCCTCGCGTGCGGTGTCGCGCTCGGCGGCCTCACCGCCTGGGCCGGCGCCGGCAACGCGGGAACTCCGGCCCGCCTCAACGTCACGGACGCGCGGGTCTTCCTGCCGTACGGCGACACCGGGAACACCGCCGCGTTCTTCGTGGTGCTCAATTCCGGCGGCGCCGACGACCGGCTCGTACGGGTGACGTCCGCGGCGTCGAGCGGCCCCGCCGCCCTCAGCCGCCATCGCACGGTCGGCAGGGGAGCGGCCACCAAGGAGACCGTGGAGTACGTCACCGTCCCCGCCGAAGGCGAGCTGCTGATGTCGCCGCACGGCGTGGACGTGACGCTGCGGGCCCGCTCCCGGTGGCAGTTGGGCGACCGGGTGCCCTTCACCCTGCACTTCGAGCGCAGCGGGCCGATCGAGGTGAGCGCCGTGGTGGTGCAGCCGGCCTCGTAGGGGCGCCACCGGGAACCTGCGGTGCCCCGAGCGCGAAATCCGCGCCCGGCCGGGAACCGACCGCCCCCTCCGTCCGACTGCTGTGGCGAGGCAGGGAGGTGGCATGGCAGGGCTGGACGTACGGATGTCCGCCGTCGGGTGCCGGCACGGCCGGGTGGAGGCCGTGCGTGACGTCGACCTGGACATCGCACCCGGGCAGCGGGTGGCGCTGACCGGCACCAACGGATCGGGCAAGACCACGCTGCTGCGGGCCGTTCTGGGGCTGCACCGGCACGTCACGGGCCGCATCCTGGTGGGCGGCCGGGACACCGGCAGCGCGGCCGAATGGGCGCGGCGGCGGCGCGCGTGCGCGTGGATTCCGCAGAAGCCGGCGACCGGCCGGTTCCCGCTGCTGGGCGGCGAACTGCTGGCCAGCAGCGGTGCCCGCGCCGCGGCTGCGGAGGCCGCGTCGCGCATCGGCGTCGGGCACCTCGCCGGCCGGCCCTTGCACACGCTCTCCGGCGGACAGCTCCAGCGGATGCACCTGGCGCGGGCGGTCGGCTGCGTGGCCGCCGGCGCGGGTGTGCTCCTCGCCGACGAGCCCACCGCCGCCCTCGACTTCGCCGGGCAGGAGGAGGCGGCCGACCTCCTGCTCGCGCTGCCGGTGACCGTCGTGGTCGTCACGCACGACCGGGCCCTGGCCGAGCGCTGCGAACGGGTGCTGGAGATGGCCGCGGGCCGGCTCCGGGAGGTCCGGTGAACACGCTGGCCGCTGCCGACGTCGGCGAGCTGCTCCAGCTCGTGCCGGTCCGGCGCGCGGGCCTCGCCCTGCTGATCGCGGCCGTCGGGCTGCCCGTGATCGGTGTCGTCATCGTCGGCCTCGACATCATGCCGGTGCGCTTCGCGATGATGCACGTGGCGCTGCTGGGCATCGCCGTGGGCATGCTGACCGGCCTCGACCCGATGGTGTGCGCGCTGGTGGCGTGCGCACTGGCCGGGGCCGGAGTCGCCCCCCTGGCGCGCACCCCGGACGGGCTGTCCGGCGCGATGGGCCTGCTGATGAGCCTGGCGATCGCGGGTGCGCTGCTGCTGCTCGCCGTCTCCGGCGTGAACGCGGCCGGTGCGTTCGCGCTGCTGTGGGGGTCCGTCCTCTCGGTCGGCACCGCCGACCTGTGGCTGCTGGCCGCCCTGGCCGTCGTCGTGCCCGGCCTGTTCTGGTGGCGCCGCAGGGACATCGCCCTCCTCCTCTACGACCGTGAACTCGCCCTGACCTCCGGTGTGCGCGTCGAGCGGCTCACCCTCGTGCTGCTGGTCCTGGTCGCGGTGTCGGTCGCGGGAGCCATCAAGCTCACCGGCGCGCTGCTCGTCGACGCGCTGACGCTCCTGCCCGCTCTCGCCGCCCGGCGACTGGGCCGCTCGCTGCTGTCCATCACCCTCTGGGCGGTCTGTATCGGCGTCGTCGTGAATCTGACCGGATTCCTGGTCGCGCTCCGCTTCGACTGGCCGCCCGGCCCCGTCCTCGTCCTCACCGCCGGTGCGGTCGTCCTCGCCGCCCATCTCGTCCCCGAACGGAGAATCACCTCATGGCGCGCATCCGAGCCCGCTGCACTCCCCTCGTCGCACTGAGCGCCGGTACGGTCCTCGTGCTGACGGCCGCCGGCTGCGGCGGAGAGTCGTCTTCCTCCTCGTCCGGGTCGAAGCCGGGGGAGAAGGGCGCCGGGCCGGTCGTGGTCGCCACGACCAGCTGGGAGGGCGCCTTCGCCAAGGCCGCCGGTGCCGAGGACGTGCGGGTCGTCGTGGGGTCGGTGCAGCACGCCCCCGACTACGACCCCAAGCCCTCCGACCTGGCGGCTGTGGCGGACGCCGACTACGTGCTGTACGCGCCGTTCGAGCCGTACGCGGCGAAGTTCAAGGAGGCTGCCGGGTCCGGCGCCGAACTCGTCGAGGTCGCCCTGGACAACGACGCGGCCAAGGTCAAGGCCGAGGTGACGCGCCTGGGCGAGATGTTCGGCACCGAGGACGCCGCCGCCAGGTGGATCACCACGTTCGAGACCGAGTACGGCAAGCTGCACAAGGGCCTCAAGAAGGCGTGGCCGAACGGCAAGCCACCCACCGTCGTTTCGCAGGTCTTCAGCGAGTGGTCGGCGAAGCTGGCCGGTGCGGACGTGGTCGGCACCTACGGACCCGAGGCGGTGACGGCCGGGCAGCTGTCCGACCTCTCCGCGAAGAAGCCGCAGCTGGTGCTCGAAAACGTGCACATGACGTCCGGCAAGGTGCTGCCCGGCTCGGGCGCGCGGCAGGTGGACATCGTCAACTACCCGGCCGAGGACCTGGATCTGCTGTCCGTGTACAAGGACGCGGCGACGGCGGTGGAGAAGGCGATGGCCGCCTCCTGAGCCCGCGGTCGCCGGGAGCGCCGGAGCCGGGAGCGCCGGAGCCGCGAGGGCCGGAGCCGCGAGGGCCGGAGCACACGGAAGGTCCGCCGTGCTGCGAAGGGCCGCCTGGTGCTGCTGGGCGGCCCCTCCCCCTTTCGGTGGTTCAGCCGGCCGGAGCCAGGGGCTGCTGCTCCCCGACCTCGGCTTCGCCCCTGGAGCCGTCCGTGCCCCCCGGCGCGCACCGTGCCCGCAGTGCCGCCCTGTCCGGCTTGCCGGCCGGGGTCAGGGGCAGCTCGTCCAGCACCAGCAGCCGCTCGGGGTGCCGGCGCCGCTCCAGACCTCGGGTCTCCAGGTGGGCGCACAGCTCGGCCAGGGTGGGCGCGGCCTCGCCCCGGGCCACGACGCAGGCCGCGAGCCGCTGGCCCATCAGCGGGTCGGGCACCCCGACGCACACCACGTCCCGCACGCCGGGATGCGTCGCCAGCCCGATCTCCACCGCGGCCGGGCTGATGTTCTCCCCGCCCCGTATCACCACGTCCTTGAGCCGCCCCACGACCCGGAGCGTGCCGTCCTCGCCGATGAGCCCGAGGTCACCGGTGCGGACCCAGCCCTCCGCCGTGCGGTAGCGGGCGTCGAGGTCGGGAGCGGCGACGTAGCACAGCGGGGACATCGGACCGAGGGCGACGATCTCGCCGACCGTGCCCCGGGGCACCTCCTCCAGTTCACGGGTGCCGGGGGCGGCGATCCGTATGTCGGTGACCCGGGGGTCGGGGTGACCGGCGGCGATGCCCGGCAGCCCGGCACCGCCGGGGGTGCCGCCGGCCAGCCCCGTGTGGCAGTTGACGCCGTCGGCGGAGCCGTAGAGGTGCACGACCGGACAGCCGAACGCACGGCGCGCCTCCGCCGCGGTGGCCTCGTCCAGCGGCGAACCGCCCACGACCAGGGCCGTGGGCGGCGCGAACGGGCGGGGAGGGCCTTGTGCGAGGGAGTCCAGCATCATCCGGATCATGGTCGGCACGCCCAGGACGTGGTCCGGCTCGTGCTCGGCGAGCGCCTCCAGCGCGGCCTGTGGGGTGAAGTGGTCGAGCAGGACCAGCGTTCCGCCGTGCCGTGCGAGCGCGACGGAGGTCCCGTTGCTGCCGAACGCCGAGGCCAGCGGCACGAGGAAGAGGCAGCGCGGCGGGCGCCCGTCCGGTATCAGGGAGCCGAGGAAGTTGCCCCGGCCGCCGGCCAGCGCGTTGTGCGAGTAGGCCACCATCTTCGGTTCGGCCTCGGACCCGGAGGAGACCAGGATGCGGGCGGCGGTGTCGGGGTCGGGGCGGGCCGGGACGAACGTCTTGGGGTCCGTGCGCAGCAGGTCCGAGAACGCGACGGCACCCGCGGGTGCCGTTCCCGCCCGCCCCGCGGCCACCACCGTACGCAGCGCGGGCAGTTCCCCGGCATGCGCCAGCAGTTCGGCCGCGGGCATGCTGCCCCGGTGCTCGGCCGCCGCGATCACCGCGGCGGCCTCCGATCTGCCCAGCAGCGAGGCCGCCTCGCGCGCGCCCCGTCCCACCGGGAAGGGCAGCGCGACGGCGCCCAGGGCGGCCAGCGCCAGGTCCGCGATGACGGCGTTGCGGTTGTCGGGCAGCTGGACGCCGACCACGTCACCGGGGCGTACGCCGAGGCCCAGCAGCCCGGCGGCCAGACATCGGGCCTTGCGGTCCAGCGCGGTGTAGCAGAGCTTCCCCTTGGCGTCGAGGACCGCCGTGCGGTGCGGGTCGGCGATCTGGTGGGCGCGGTAGAGGCTGTAGAGGTCCAGGTCGGGGCAGGTTCCCTCCACGGCCCAGGTACGGCGCAGGGTGGCGGGCAGCAGGTCGTGCAGGGCGAGGGTCATGCGAATCTCCAAGGGGCGGGTACGGCGGGGGCGCCGTGGGCGTCGCGGCTGATCGAGCCGGTGGAGAGCAGGTCGGCGAGGTCGGTGACGACCGGCACGGCGGACAGGCCGCGCCCGCGCAGCCGTTCCAGCGCCTGTGCCGTGGGCAGTTGGCGGAGGTCGGGGATGCCGGGGAGGTCGGGGATGCCGGGAAGGTCGGGGATGCCGGGGAGGTCGGAGGGAGGCTCCGCATCGTCCGGCAGGGCGATCCAGCCGTCGGCCGTGGGCAGCGGCCGGCGGAACCCCGCCGGGCGCCGCGGGTCGAGCCCCTGGGCGGCGCGCCTTCGGGCGGGTGCGGTGAGCACGTCGGCGGCGCCGAGCAGGGACGAGTCCACCCGGACTCCGCATCCCGTGCGCTCCCGCAGCAGCAGCCCCGCGAGGACGGCCTCGGTCCCGAGGAGCCCGCCGAGCACGTCGAGCAGCGTCATCAGGGACGGTGCGGGGGGCTCGCCTGTGGGCCGCACGGCCTCGCCGACCCCGGTGCGGGCCTGCACCATGAAGTCGGTGCCCATCGGCGCTCCGGGCAGCCGCCCGGCCCAGCCGCTGGTGTACGCGTAGACGAGCGCGGGGTTGACGGCGGCCAGGTGCACGTGGTCCAGGCCCAGTTCGGCGGCCTTGCCGGGCGCCCAGTTGTGCAGGAAGACGTCGGCGCCGGCCGCCATCGCGCGCAGCCGTACGCGATCCGCCGCGGACTTGATGTCCACCTCGACGGCCTTCTTGCCCCGGTTGAGCGCGAGCCAGCGTGCCGAGACGCCCGAGCAGGAGGGCGGCATGCCGCGCAGCGGATCTCCGCCGGGCGGCTCGATGCGCACCACCTCCGCACCGAGCAGGCCCAGCAGGTGCGCGGTGAGCGGTGCCTGAATCCGGCGGCCCGCCTCCAGAACGGTCAGTCCGGCCAGCGGGGTCGCGGGGGTCGGGGCCGCCGAGGGGGCCTTGGGGGCGGCGTGCGCGGCGGCGTACGCGGTGCCGTGCGTGCTCAGGGTCCAGGGCGGGGCCCCGTCGTGCTCGGTGGCCCGCGCGGTGAGCGTGTGCAGCGGGCACACCTGGGCACCGGCGGAGCGGGCCGCGTCCCGGATGCGCTCCCAACTGTGGGCCCGAGTGGTCTCGTGCAGTGCCTGGGGGAAGGGCGCGCAGGCCGTGGCGTAGCGGAACTGGAAGGGGCGCCAGCCACGCCGTACCGCCTCTCCCGGGGTGCCCAGGGCCTGCCAGAACGCTGCCCACGCGCCCGGGTCGAGCGTCTCCAGCTCGAAGGCGGTCCCGTCGGCGGAGGTGAACGGCGGTCCGCCCGGGGAGAGTTCGGCGGCCTCGGCCTCCTCCGCCCCGGCGGCGGCCAGATACTGCGAGACGGCCAGCAGGCCGGCCCGTTCGGCGCTGACCTCGGCGCTGGTGACCTGACCGCCGCGCGCCTGCGCGAGGAGTCCGGCGAGCAGCGCCTGGACGGCCAGGACGCCGGTGGCGGTGGCCGCGTAGTCGGCGGCCAGTCCGCGCGGGGTGCCGTCGCGGCGGCCGTGCACGGCCATGATGCCGGCGGCCGCCTGGACGGTCGCCTCGTCGGCGACTGGCCCGCCGAGGCCCGGGCCGTCGACCCAGCTCGTGCGGACGGTGATCTTGGGGTACTCCGGCCCGCAGAGCGCGATACGGCCGCCGGTGTGCCCGCCGCCCTCGGCGTTCCCCTCGGCGTCCTCCTCGGTGTCCCCCTCCGCACCGAGGAGCCGCAGGTGCTCCGTGACGAGTCCGCCACCGGGCCCCGGCGCACCGGAGGCTTCCAGGCGCAGCCCGTCGAGTGGCCGTCTTGCTGATGTGGTGGCTGGTGAGACCGGTATGGCTGGTAGTGCCATGCCTCTTTCCTTTCCCGAAGCGCGGGAACCCGGGAGCGACCGCCCCCGACCAGTTCCCCGAAGAGGCAGTCGGACCGGCGAGGGCCGGAGTTCCCGAAGGGGTGGGGGAGAAGTGCTGGACGTAGCGTTCGGAGATCCGCGGTGCCCGGCCGAGGCACGGGAGTGGCGAGCCCGCGTGACGGAGTTCGTCCGGGAGCGGGTCGTACCCGGCGAGCCGGTGCTCGACGGCGGCGGTCCGAACGCGGCGGCGGCGCTGCGCCGACTGCGCGCGCAGGCGCGGAGTGAGGGCTTGTGGGCGCTGCCCCTCCCGGCGGAACTGGGCGGCCAGGGGCTGCCGTTGCGGACGTACGCGCATGTCGCGGAGGCCGAGGGCGCCAGCGACCACGGCCCGGCGGCGCTCGGCTCGGCCTCGCTGCTGGACGCCCTCATGCTGTGGCGGCACGGCAGCGAGGCCGTCCGCGAGCGCTACCTCCTGCGGCTGGTCGCCGGGGAGCTGCGGGCGAGTTACGCGATGACCGAGCCGGACGTCCCCGGCACCGACCCCTTCCTCACCACCGCGCACGCGCAGGAGAGCGGGGACGGCTGGCGGGTGTCCGGACGCAAGTGGTTCGTCAGCGGCGGTGCCGACGCCGACCTCGTCACCGTGCTGGCCCGCACGGACGGCCGGGCGGGCGACCGGGACGGCCTGTCCCTGCTGCTGGTCCCCACCGCCTCGCCCGGCTTCCGGGTGGTGCGCGAACTGCCCGTGCTCGGCGCGGCCGGACAGGCGGAGATCGCACTCGACGGCGTCGAGGTGGGCGCCGGGCACCTGGTCGGCGAACGCGGCAAGGCCCTCGCCGTCGCGGCCGAACGGCTCCAGCTCGGCCGGACGCTGCGCAGCCTGCGCTGGCTGGGCCAGGCGGCCCGCGCGTTCGAGCTGATGCGGGAGCGGGCCGTCACCCGCACCCGTACCCGCGGCCCGCTCGGTGACCTGCAACTCGTCCAGCGCCACGTCTTCGAGTCGCTGCTCGCCCTGCGGACGACCCGGCCCCTCGTGCACGAGGCCGCCTCCCTGCTGGACGCGGGCTGCGACGCCCACGTGGAGGTGGGCCTGGCCAAGGTCGCCGCGGCGCGCACGCTGGAGCTGGTGGCCGACGCGGCCGTCCAGGTCCACGGCGCGGCGGGACTGGGCCCGGACACCGCGCTGCCCGCCCTCTTCCGCACCGGCCGCGCGGCCCGCATCCTCGACGGCCCCGACGAACTGCACATCACCTCGGTGGCGCGGCGGGTGCTGCGGGCGGACCGGGGCGGCACGGACGGCGCCTGACGCTGTGTCAGCCGGGCTCGGCGGTGGCGTGGCCGGTGAAGTCCGCGAGGGCGCAGGCCAGGAAGAAGGTGCCCCAGACCAGCTCGTGCCGGACGGCCGTGCCGGCCGCCAGGTCGTAACAGCCGTCCAGGAGGCGGCCGTCGGCGGTCAGATGGCTGCCGACCAGCTCTTCGAGAAGGGCGGCGGCCCGCTCTACGCGGCCCAGCCGCAGCAGCGCCAAGGCGGTGATGGCGGCGGCCGAGGTGTCCCGGGGGCCGCCGGGGTGCGCGGTGTCGGCGAGCGGCACGAGCTGTTCGGGCAGCAGCGCGTCGACGTGTGCGCGGTGGTCGTCGGCCCCCGGCAGCCGGGCGGCCTCGGCGAGCGCCAGCAGCAGCCACGCCGGGCCCCTGCTCCAGCCCGGCGGCGGGTCCGCGCACGCGGTCCAGCCCGTGCCCGGGACCTGCCGCCACGACCAGCGGTACGGCTGCGCCCCGGTGGCCGGCGCGGCTTCGGTGGCCCCCGTGCACAGGGCGAGGTGTCGGCGCAGGTGGGAGCGGGCCGCCGCGGCATCCGCCTCGGCCAGCAGCGGCACCATGCCGGGCACGCCGTCCACCCGGGCCCGCAGCCGCGGCCCGCCGAACGCGGCGCCCCAGGGTACGAGGCCCAGTTCGGGGTCGAAGGCGTCCCGGCAGGCCCGGGCCGCCCGTTCCCGCAGGCTCGGGCCGTCGTCGGCGAGGACGGTGCCGTACCAGAAGATCAGTCCGCGGGTGGCGGTGTCCGCCTCCGCCCAGTCGGCCAGGCGGGCCGTGCACGACCGCGCCGCCGCACGGTCGGCGGCCTCGCCGGTGCACCGGGCGCGCAGCCACAGCAGCCCGGTCCAGAACCCGCCGGTCCACGAGCCGCGCGCGGTGGTCTTCCAGCTGCCGGTGTCCGGGTCCGCGAAGAGGGGGAACCGGTCGCCTGCCTCGGCGCGGGTGACGGCGACCCGGGCGATGAGGGAGTCCAGGGCGGCGGTGGCCCAGGCCGGAGCCGCGGTCGGCCGGGGCGCGGGCGGGCGCGGGCCGCTCCCCGTACGCGGCCTCATGACGGTACGTCCGCCCGGCGGTCCCGCACGGCCCACAGCAGCGCCACCGCGGCGGCCCCCGCGAACTCGCCCGCCACCAGGAGCCACCCGCCGCCGTACCGGCCCGACTCCGCCAGCAGCCCGAACAGCGGCGGCCCGAGCGCGAATCCGGCGAAGAAGCCCGCCGAGACCAGCGCCGAGTCCTGGCCCGCCCGGCCCGGAGGGGTGCGCTGCATCACCAGGACCATGGACACCGCGTTGGCCGACACGGCGAAGACCCCGACGGCGACGGCCGCCACCCACACCAGGGGACGGGCGGCGGACGAACCGGCCAGCAGCACGGCTGCCGCCACCGCGGCGGCGGCCAGGGAGCCCGGCAGCCAGACCGCCCGGTCCGGCCGCCCCGCCACCTTCGACCAGCCCATCCGGCCCGCGATCCCGGCGAGTCCCAGTACCGCCACCAGCGCGCCCGCCGCGGTGGGACCGAGCGCCAGCCGCTCCGCGCCGTACAGCGCGAGGTAGGTGTTGACCGAGGCGATGCCGCAGCCGAGCAGCAGCGAGAACGCCGTCAGCCACGCGATCATGCCGCGCGGTACCCAGACGGCGCGGGTGGACCTGGCCGGCGGATCAGGGGGGAGCGCGAGTGCCGCCCACACCGCCGCCACCGCCGCGGCTCCCGCCGCCGTCCACACCGCTCCCCGCCACCCGGCGAGCCCGGCCAGCGCCGCCAGCGGCAGTCCGGCGGCGAACGCGCCCAGCTGCACCCCCGACTGCTTCGTCCCGGTCACCGAGGCGCGCCGGGCAGGCGGTACGGCGGCGAGGATCGCCTTGTTCGTGGCGGGATTGGCCAGCGCCTGCGGCAGCCCGCCGAGTGCGACGGCGGCCAGCAGGAACCCGGCCCCCGGAGCCGACCCGATCAGCGCCAGGGCCACCGCGGCGACGGCCAGCAGCACCACCAGTGCCCGCCGCGGCCCCAGCCGGTCCACCACCCGGCCGCCGAGCGGGGAGAGCACGGCCGCCGTGGCGAAGCCGACGGTGGTCGTCAGCCCCAGCACGGTCGGTGAGACGCCCAGGTCCGCCACGAGCCGCGGGCCGAGCGCCCCGAGCAGGAACAGCTGCATCATCGAGAAGGCCATGGCGCACGTGAGCAGGGCGGTCGAACCGCCTGTCCCCGGTTTCACCGCGATCTCACCGCCGCCACGGGCCGCCGCGCGCCGGTCCCGTTCCCACCGGCCCGTCCCGCCCGATCCGTTGTCACAGAAACACCTCCGGGTACAGGAGTCGGGTGCCACTCCCGCAGGGTTCCCGTCCCCCGCTGTGACGTGAGCCACCGGAAGTGTGCTGAGTGCCGGATGAGGGAAGCTTCCCCTACCCCCTCACAACGGGCGGACCGGGAATGCGAGGATGAAACGCCATGGCTGCCGGGTGGTGTTTCCGCATGGCGCGGGCCGCGGTGTTCGCGGCCGTCTGCGTGCTGTTCACCAGCCTGGGCCACGTCCTGATGTCAGGTACGGCGCTGCCCTGGTGGGCGCTCGCCGCCGCGGTGGCGGCCACCGGCGGCACCGCCTGGTGCCTGGCGGCCCGGGAACGCGGGCCGCTCCTCGTCTCCGCCGCCGCGGTGGCCGTCCAGATCGCACTGCACCTGTGGTTCTCGTACGCGCAGCGGCTGCCGGCGCCGTCGGCAGCCGGGGGCGGCGCGGGTGAGGGCACCGCCGCTGCGGGCCACCTCGCCCCGGCCCAGGCAGACGCCACGCACCGGGCGACCCCCGGCGGCTTCGCGGCGGAACAGGTACCCGCCATGGACGCCATGCCGGGCTCCGGCCACAGCATGACCGGGATGTCCTCCGGCATGCTCCTGGCCCACCTGCTGGTCGCGCTGCTGTGCGGCCTGTGGCTCGCGTTCGGTGAGCGCGCGGTCTTCCGCGTCCTGCGGGCCGTCGCCGGATGGCTCATCGCCCCGCTGCGGCTGCTGCTCATCCTGCCCGAGCCGCCGCACCGCCCGCGCGTCCGCGCCCGCCGCCGCGCGGTCCGTACGCCGTGCCAACTGCTCCTCGTGCACACCATCACCTCTCGGGGCCCGCCCGCGGGGACCGCTGTCAGCTGAGACAGCCGGTTCCCCGACACCGTCCCGGGCGCAGCGCGCCCGACGGCTCGGGCAACGGGCGTGTGCCGCCGTGCGCGCGCACGCCCGCCACTCCCTTTCAGCACCGGACCGGACCGCCTCGTGCCTCGTGCCCGTGCGGCCGCTCCGCGTGCCGGAATCCCGCGTGCCGGATCTCCGCGCGCCGGGATCTCCGAACTCCCGAGAAGGACACCACGTGATCAGTCCTCCCCTGCCTGCCGCAGCCGACAAGGCGCCGTACGCTGCGCGAACGCGCGACCAGAAGACGCCTGCCGACGAGTCGATAACGGCCTGGGCACTCGCCGCCCGCGGCGGTGACCCCGAAGCCGTCGAGAACTTCGTCCGCGCCCTCCACCGCGACGTCCGCCGCTTCGTCACCTATCTCAGCGCGGACCCCCAGACCGCCGACGACCTGGCACAGGACACCTTCCTGCGGGCCCTCGGCAGCCTGCACCGCTTCGAGGGA
This sequence comes from Streptomyces sp. CNH287, assembly GCF_000424825.1. Classification (NCBI taxonomy): domain Bacteria; kingdom Bacillati; phylum Actinomycetota; class Actinomycetes; order Kitasatosporales; family Streptomycetaceae; genus Streptomyces; species Streptomyces sp. CNH287. The sequence continues at coordinate 62,585 of NZ_AUKQ01000017.1, forward strand.
CGCTCCTCCGCCCGCACCTGGCTGCTGTCCATCGCCCGCCGCGCGGTGATCGACAGCTACCGCAGCGCGTCCGCCCGGCCCCGCCTCCTGGACACCGACGACTGGCAGACCGCCGTCGAGTGCGCCCAGCAGCGCGGACTGCCCGGATTCGACGACGGCGTCGCCCTCGCGGAACTCCTGGAGGAGCTGCCCGACGAGCGCCGCGAGGCGTTCGTCCTCACCCAACTCGTCGGCCTGCCCTATGCGGAGGCGGCCGAACTCAGCGACTGCCCGGTCGGCACGATCCGCTCCCGCGTCGCCCGCGCGCGCTCCACGCTGCTCCAGGCGCTGCACGACGCCGAGGGAGCGGACACGGCCGCCGCCGCGGCCTGGCGGTCACCGGCGGCGGCCGGCTGAGGGGCAACGGCCACGGAGGCTCCGGCGCGCCCTTGCCCCGGAGCCTCCGCCGGATCGGGCACGGCGGTGCCGGCCGCCGCTCACCACGCCTCCGTCTCCTCCCCCGGCCGCGGGGCGGGCCCGGCACGGCCCGCCCCGTCGGCCCCCGTCCGCAGCGCGAGCGTCGGCAGGATGAGCACGGAGAGCATCGCCGCACCGACCAGGGCCGCGGCCTGGTCCGTGCCGAGCACCTCCTGGTCCACGCCGATGGTCGTGATCGCGACGACGAGCGGCAGGCAGGTGGAGGAGAAGAGGGCCAGCGACACCCGGTCGGCGCGGGTGAGATCGCCGGGGGCGAAGGCGTAGACCGGTACGCCGCGCACGAGCAGGAACAGCACCAGGAAGACCGCCACCATCAGCAGCGCCCCCGGGGAGTGGACCAGCGCGTCCAGGTCGAACTCGATGCCGGTGACGACGTAGAAGAGGGGCACGAGGAAGCCGAAGCCCATCGCCTCCACCTTGCCCATGATCTCCGTGCTGCTCCGGGGCGCGGCGGCGTGCAGCACGAGGCGGGTGACGATGCCGGCGGCGAACGCCCCCAGCAGCACGTCGAGGCCGAACGCCTCGGCCAGACCGAGCATGCAGGCCAGCAGCAGCATGACGAACCGGACCGCGAACTGGCCGCTGCTGTGCAGCGTCCGCTCGGTCAGCCGGGCGAACCACGCCGGCTTCGGGCGCAGCGCCCAGAAGACGACGACGGCCGTGATGGCCCCGAAGGCGGCCAGCAGCGCCGCCGACTCGGCCGGCCTGCGCCCGCTCAGCAGCAGGGCCACGGCGACCACGGGGCCGAACTCGCCGACGGCACCGAACGCCGAGGTCACATTGCCGAAGCGCCCGCGCAGAGCGCCCTGGTCGCGGAGGAGCGGCAGGACGACGCCGAGGGCCGTACTGGTGAGCGCCGTGCCGATGACGAACGCCTCGAACACCTCCCCGCCGCTGATCAGGACGGCCAGCCCGATCCCGGCGAGGAGCGAGACGAGCCAGGCCCACAGGGAGCGGCGCAGCGTGTCGCCGCGTACGGCGGCGAAGTCGATCTCGTAGCCCGCGAGGAAGATCAGCATCGAGAGCCCCAGATCGGACAGTGTGTCGACGACCTGTCCGGGATGGGCCCAGCCGAGGAGGTCCGGGCCGAGGGCGATGCCGAGCGCGATCTCGAAGATGACCAGGGGAACGCGGACCCGCCGCCCGGCCCGGTAGGCCAGGAGCGGCGCCAGCACCGCCGCGGCCATGATCAGGATCAGGGTCCCCGGGTGGGTCATGACGCGCCGCCGCGCTCACCGGCTCCGCGGGCGCGGGCTCCGCGGATTCGGGCTCGGGTGATGCCGCGCACCGGGCGCAGGGCTCGCAGACTCTCGCCGGTCAGACCGAGGACGCCCGGTCATGGTCGGTGCACAGCGCCCAGATGACGAACACGGCCAAGGCGATCGACACGAGCGACCAGATCGGCTGGTAGGGCAGCCACATGAACTGGGCGATGATGACGAGGGCCGCGAGCCCGACGCCGACGCCCCGCGCCCAGGTGGAGCCCCCAAGGATGCTCGCGCCCGTGACGGCGACCAGGACGCCGAGGACCAGATGGAGCCAGCCCCAGGTGGTGAGGTCGAACTCGAAGACGTAGTCGCCGATGCGGGAGTAGACGTCGTCCTTGGCGATGGCGGCGATGCCGCTCAGGACGCCGAAGACGCCTTGCACCAGCATCAGCACACCGGCGAACACCGTGCCGCCGGAGGCCCAGCCGCTGCGCGCGCCGCCGTGCTGCCGCGCGGGATGTCCGGTGTGGTGAGCCGCGTTGGCCATGACTCTCTCCATCCCTCGGTACGTCCTCCCGGGCGGGGGACTTCGAGCATCGGCCGACTGGGGGCGGGCGGCAACCTGGTGTGGGCCGTTCGGGTAAGCACGCGCGCCTGGCCGCCGCCTCGGCACGCGCGCACCACCGGCGTGCTGCTGCCGACGATGCACACGCCACCGACTCCGGACACGCCTGCCCACCGCACACCAGGCGCTCGGCCGGGTGTTCAGCTGTTCAGCTGCCGCCGGGCGCGTCGACGAAGGAGGCGCCGATCTCCGCCAGTCGGTCGGCCGCGTAGGCCGGGTCGAGCAGGCTTTCCGGGGTGTGGATGCCCGGCAGGACGGCTCCGCCTCGCAGGCCGAGCTGCCGCTCGACACCGAGGGCGATGCCGAGTGCGGTCAGGGGGCGCTGCCCTGCCGGGTGGACGAGGTAGCGGCTGGTGCTGAGCGGCGCACCCGTGCGGTCCACCCCTTCGAGGTCGATCCGGATCTCGCTGGAAGCGGCGTCGCCGCGGTGCCGGGCCGCGGATTCACCGACGGCCATGTCGAAGCGGACGTTCGGTGCGCCTGTCGCGAGGGCGAGGCTCGGTACGTCGGGGATGGCGATGCTCTGGCCGGGCAGGACGACGCCGTCGGTACGGGGCACCTCCGCCTGAGCTTCGGGGTCGTTGACCCACGTGAAGACGCCGTCGCGGCGCACCATCCCCGCCGTGGTGGCGGTGGCCCAGCGCTCCAGGTCGGCCGCACCCGCGGGCCCGCCGGTGTCCACCTCGTCCAGTACGGCGCCGATCCGGACGGTGTCGACCCGCTCGAACTCCCGGGCCAGCTCCAGCGCCGCGAGGGTGACGATGCCGGCGCAGAAGTGGCTGGCCACCAGGATGGACGAGGCGCTTGCCCGCTGTGCACCCGCCACGACTTCCGGCGCGAGGTCCACCAGGCCGCTGGAGATGCTCAGGTAGGGCAACCCGCGGTCCTGCGCGTAGTGCAGCCCGTTGAGGTGGGCGTCCCACAGCGTGGAGACCACCATCGAGTAGCTGTCCTCGGCCGGGCGGCCGAGGTCGCTGCGCCGCAGGTCAATGGTGGCGGCCGTCGCGGAGCCGAGTTCGTCGGCCACCCGCTGTGCGCGGCCGAGGTCGCGACCCGCGATCGTCAGGGGCAGTTCCGGGTGCCACTGGCGCAGGAGGGCGGCGGTTCCCGAGCCGGCCTGCCCCGAACCACCCAAGATCAGTACTGGCTTTATCTGTCCCACGGCAGGTCCTCACTTTCGTAAAGCTACATTTTGTAGCCTACGTTTTGTAACATACTCTGGAGTGCGAACACAACGGAGGACCATGGCCACCACCTCGACCCGCCTGTCCAAGCAGGCCCGGCGGGAGCAGCTGCTCAACACCGCCGTGACGATCGTGCGACCCCGGGGCACCGACGGCCTGACGCTGGTCACCCTCGCGGAGGCGGCCGGGGTGAGCAGGCCGATCGTGTACGACCACTTCGGCACTCGTCCCGGCCTGCTGCTCGCGCTGTACCGGCGCCTCGACGAACGCCACCGGGCCGCGATCGCACAGGCGTTGCGGGAAGCCGCACCCACCGCCGACGAGGTCGCCCGCGTCATCAGCACCGCGTACTTCGCCTGCGCCACGGACATGCCGGAACTCGGCGCCATTTCCGCCGCGCTGAAAGGAAATCCGGAGATGGAGGCGGTCCAGCGCGAGCTGCTGGACAGCTACACGGACCTGATGGCCGCCGCGCTGCTGCCGCACTCCGGCCTCGCGCCCGAAGTCCTGCGGCTGCGGTGCGTCGGTGTGCTGGGCGCGGCCGAGGCGATCGCCGCCGAACTGAACCAAGGACGGGCGTCCACCGACGACGCGGTCACCGCGCTGACCGACCTGATCATGGGCGGCATCAACACCCGGACCGGCCGTTGAGGGCTGTCCCCTCCTGCCTGGCGGCCGGCAGCGTGCTCAGCACCAGTCCGTCGGCCTGTACGCGGGCACGACCGGCTGTCCGGCTTCGGGCCGAGCGGCAGCCGATGTGTCGTTCGCCCGGCGGCGTCGGTAGTACGCGACGGTGAGGATCGCCAGGAGCGGGCCCCAGGCGAGGAGTGGGGTGTACGTCGCCCACAGCGCCCAGACGGCCGGACCGCTGGTGGGGAAGCCGTCGCCGTTCTCGTTCATCGGCTCCACGAAACCGAAGATCTGGTTCAGCACGGTGTACGCGCAGAGCATCATGATCAGCATGGCCCCGAGCGCGGCCGGAATGACCACCGCCCGGATCGGTATCCGTCTACCGCGCAGCCTCGGCACCCAACGCGGGACGACTTCGCCCCACGGCCGCACCAGCCCGAGGGCGAGCAGCGCGAATCCTTCGGACACCACGGACAGCCCGATCACGTACGGGCGTTCCCACACCGCCCAGTGGTAGTTCGCGTCGTAGCCGGACAGGCCCAGTACCAGCGCGATACGCCATAGCCCGGACGGCAGGACACACAGCGGGATGGCGTGGGCCACCCGGACCGCCCAGCGGGGAACGGGCTCGACGGCCTCGGCGGGCTTACGGCCGGCCGACGCGCGGACTGACATCCTGGCGGCCGTTGCTGCTGCTGCTGTGTCCCTGACATGCGTGGTCATATGTGCCCTCCCCGGTGAGATCCGACGGTGTCGATCTTCGCGTGCGGGGTGGGCGCTCAGCGTCGGCCGCCAGGTTGAGCCGGGGGGCGTCCACGGGATGACATCGCCGGTGCTTCCGCATGCCTAAGGACCCGGGGCAGCGCGGTGGCAGACCCGACAGGGGTGGCGCGGGAAGGGTTGGCCGGAGGCGGGACGTGGCGCCGGCCGGGCGGCGGCACGGAGCCGGGGAACGAGCGCGAAGCGTGAGGGCCGGGAAGCGGCACCGCCGTGGAGACTCCCGTTGGTGCGGAGCTTTCGCCAGCCGCATCCCCGACCTGACCTCGGCGCTCAACCCGCCTTGGCCGAGCCCTCGTTGCCCCGTCCGAGGACCCGTTCCACCGCGTCGAAGGTCACCCCGCACCCGGCGAGCACATCCCGTACGACACCGGGCCGTGCCGTCATCGCGAGGAGCAGGTGTTCGTCGCCGATGCTCTTCTCCTTGCGGGCCAGGACCACCCGCAGGGACTGCTCCAGGATCGTCTTCGCCTCCTTGGTGAACGGCCGGTGCCCCGACCCCGCCAGGCGCAGCCACCCCGCCGGCCGGCTGCCGCGCGCCAACGCACCCTCGCCATGGGCCTCTTCGACCCGCGACACGATCTCGGTGACGTCGATTCCGAGCCCGGCCAGCGCCTCGGCGTCCGCCGCCGAGACTCCACCGCGCCGCCGCGCCTCGTCGAGCCCGCTCACCACGGCCGCACGCCGCACGCCCAGGGCCGTCAGCGCGAACGCTCCCTTGGTGCCCTGCGCGTCGAGCAGCGCGAGCAGCAGATGCCCGGGCTCGACCTGCGCGTCACCGCGCTGCTCGGCCCGCCCCACCGCACCCTTGACCACGGCGCGGGCGCCGTCCGTGAACCGCTCGAACATTCACTGCCTCCCGTATTTCTTGTGCACGGCCTGCCTGCTCACCCCGAGCTCGGCGGCGATCTCCTGCCAGGACCAGCCCTGGTTGCGTGCACTGCGCACCTGGACGGCTTCGAGCTGTTCGAGCAGGCGCCGCAGCGCGGCCACCGCCCGTAGCCCGACCCTGGGATCACGATCCCCCGCCCGCTCGGCGAGATCCGTTGCTTCGGTCATGCTGTCAATCTAGGTTGACAGCCACCCGTTTGTCAACCTGGATTGACGAGGGTGGAGTGGTCGCCGCCTCCTGCGCAGGGGTGTTGCGGGGACGGGTCGGCCAGCGCCTCGGTGCCGTCAGCTGGTGGGGGGTTCGGCGTCGGAGTCTTCACCGGGGGGCTGCTGGCGGTAGCGCAGCAGGAGGTGGGTGCCGAGAATGAGGAGGGCGGAGAAGCCGAGCATGATGCCGCCCTGGGCGAGGATGAGCCACATCCGGTCGCCCAGGGGGAGATCGCCGTTGTAGGTGTGCTGGATGGTGCTGATGATGAAGGCGATGGCGGCCAGGAAGACCGAGATCATGGTGATCAGGTGGCTGGTCGCGGAGTTGAGGCGGGCCTCGACCTTGCGGTAGGCGGCGTTCTGCTGCTCCCAGCGCCTGCGCTGGGCGGCTTCCTCGGCCGCGCGGAGTCGGCCTTCCAGGATGAGTTCGCGTTGGGCGAGGTACTGCTCCTGGAAAACCCTGTGGCTGCCCCGGCTGCCGACGGCGGGCAGCAGCGCCAGCGCCAGATCGACCGCCTCCAGCGCCGGGCCGTACTCCTTGCACAGGCGGAGCCCGCTGGCGAGGCGGAAGACGAAGAGGTGGTTCTCGGGCCACTCGCTCGCCGCCTCGTTGGCCCGGTCGCGCAGGAGGGGCCCCTGGCCGTCGAAGGGGGCGGCGGCGGAGAGGGCGTTCAGGCAGAGGTCGACGGTGTGCATGGTGCGCTGCGGTGAGTACCAGGCGTGGTCCAGCAGGTCCGAGGCGTGCTCGGCGGTCAGGCGGCGGCTGCCGAAGGCGGCGAAGGCGCGCAGGGCGGTGAAGAGCGGGCCGCTGCGGTGGCTGCCTGCGGCCAGGGCGAGCAGGGAGGACTCCAGGAAGGCGTGCAGTTCGTCGAAGCGGAAGTTCGAGCGCAGCTTGCCCGCGTGGTAGACGGTGGTGAAGTAGGCGAGGTCGTGCGACCCGACGATGTCCTGGCACGCCTCGGCGATCTCGCCAGGGGACTCTTCGCTGTCCCGGGTGATGAAGGCGTAGCCCAGTGTCCACTTCTGCTCGATCTCGGTGCGGTGGGCCAGGCCGAGTCCGGCTTCTGCCTCGACGGTGTGGGCGTGGAGCCAGCGGGCGCACTCGGCGGCGGTGCGTACGGAGGGCCGGTCCAGGAAGCGCCGGCGCCAGTAGCGGTCGGCGCAGATGAGGAAGGGGTCGGAGGCGAAGTTCGCCGAGGTGATGTCGAAGGGCGGTTCGCTGCCGTCCTCGTGGAGGGAGCGGGCCACGTCCTCGCATACGCGATCCAGCTCGCGGCTGTCCTCGGTGCTGACCTGGCTGAGCCGCGTGATGATCGAATTGGCCTCCATGGCAACGTACTTACCACGCGGCGGCCTGCGGTGAACCGGTTTCGGCCGTGCCCGGGCGCCCCCGCCCGTAAGGTAGGCGCTCGTGCGAGTGGACGTGGTCACAGCGGCTCACGCGGGCTACGCCCGATACGTCGCTTCCGCATGGTCCTCGCTGCGTGCACAGACCCACCGCGACTGGCGGTGGGTGGTGCAGATCGACGGCCCCGAGCCCGGGCCGGTGCGCTCGGCGCTCCACTCCTGCGGCGCCGCGGCGGACCATCGCGTCAGCGTCAGCGCACACCGCACCACTGAGGGGCCGGCGGTGGCCAGAAACCTCGCTCTGGGGCGCTCCACGGCCTCGCTGATCCAGAATCTCGACGCCGACGACGAGCTGGAACCCGCGGCGCTTGCCCAGCTCTCCCGCGCGCTGCGGGAACATCCGGAGGCCGGATACGCGGCCGGACGGGCCCGTGACCTGCTGCCCGGCGGCGAACTGCGCGACCACCCGCTCCCGTTGCGCGACGGACCACTGGCCAGGGGCGTGCTGCTGGAACACTGGTCGACCGGCCCGGGTCGCTACCGGCTGCCGATCCACCCGGCCGGGGTGATGTGGAGCCGCAGCCTCCTGCTGTCGCTGGGCGGCTGGTCCGCGATGCGCGGCATGGAGGACACCGGCACCCTGATGGCCGCTTCCGCACGGGCCGCCGGAGTGCTGATAGAAGCCCCGACTCTCCGCTACCGCAAACACCCGATGCAGCAATCCGGCCGCACCTCGAAATTCGCCGGGGGGGGGGTCCCAGATAGCGCTGATCCGCCAACGCGCCCTGCACCTGCTCACCGCACCCGCCTGGTCCACCCCAGCCCCACCGGATTCCGGCGCCCCCGCCGACTGAAAGAGACGCCTTCACGGAAACCGAGGCGGCAGACGAGGGTGACCGGCCCGCCGCCCAGGGCGCATCGGTGCCCCCGCCCGAAACCCGTGAAACGCCAGGTCAGGGCCAGAGCAGGCAGTACGGCTGGTGGCCCGCCGAGTGCAGGCGCTCGGAGAAGTCCTGCCACTCGTGCAGCAGTTGGTAGACGTTGAACGCGTCCCTGGGGCCGGAGCGGTCGGGCACCGTGGACCAGATGAAGGCAGCCGCGCCCACGGACTCCTCGCCGATGCCCCGCAGCGGGTCGACCACGGTCATGGGCAGCTTCACCACCGCGTAGTCCGGGTGCAGCACGACCAGTTCGAGCGGCGGGACCTTGTGCAGGGGTATGCCCTCGATACCGGTGAGGACCATGGCCGCCATCGTCTCCGGCTTGATCTTGGTGAACATGCCGTGCCCCAGCTCGTCCCCGCCCAGCTCCTCCGGGCGCATGGAAACGGGAACCCGGGCGGCGGTCGCGCCGTCCGGCGCGCCGAAGTACTTGTAGGTCACCCCCACTCGGCCGCCACCCTCGCTGCTCCCCGATCCCGCTGTGCCCGCTCCATCGCGCCGGTGCCGGCCACGGGCGCGCTCCGGCTCGACCCCTCCGGTTCCCTCGCCCAGCCCGCCACCGCGCTTCATGTCACCACCCGACCACTCGCGGCTCACGCCGCGCAACCCGATCATCGTGTCAGAGACCTCCCCGCGCAGGCGTGTGTGAAACGCCCGGCGGCACAAGCGCACGCGGCTCTGACACCATGGCTCACGTGACCTACTCGTACGATGCCCCAGTATCGCAGTCGCTGTTCGACCGTGCCTCCGCCGTGACGCCCGGAGGTGTGAATTCCCCGGTCCGGGCCTTCCAGGCCGTGGGGGGTACGCCCCGTTTCATGGTGTCTGGTACCGGTCCGTACCTGGTGGACGCCGACGACCGGGAGTACGTCGACCTCGTGTGCTCCTGGGGCCCGATGATCCTGGGCCACGCGCATCCGCAGGTGCTGGCCGCCGTGCGGGACGCGGTGAGCCGCGGCACCTCCTTCGGTACGCCGGGCGAGGACGAGGTGGCGCTCGCCGAGGAGATCGTCTCCCGCGTCGCCCCCGTCGAGCAGGTCCGGCTGGTCTCCAGCGGCACCGAGGCGACGATGTCGGCGATCCGGCTGGCCCGCGGCTTCACCGGCCGGGCCAAGATCGTGAAGTTCGCGGGCTGCTACCACGGCCACGTCGACGCGCTGCTGGCCGCCGCGGGCTCCGGGGTGGCGACCCTGGGGCTGCCGGACACCCCCGGCGTCACCGGCGCGCAGGCGGGCGACACCCTGGTGCTGCCTTACAACGACCTGGACGCCGTACGTGCCGCCTTCGCCGCGTACCCGGGCGAGATCGCCTGTGTCATCACCGAGGCCGCCGCGGGGAACATGGGCGTCGTGCCCCCGGTGGAGGGCTTCAACCAGGGGCTGCGGGACCTGTGCCGCGCGGACGGCGCGCTCTACGTCTCGGACGAGGTGATGACCGGCTTCCGGGTGAGCCGCGCCGGCTGGTACGGCCTCGACGGCGTCACCCCGGACCTGATGACCTTCGGCAAGGTGATGGGCGGCGGCTTCCCGGCGGCGGCCTTCGGCGGGCGCCGCGACGTCATGGCGCAGCTGGCCCCGGCCGGCCCGGTCTACCAGGCGGGCACCCTCTCCGGGAACCCGGTGGCCACCGCGGCCGGTGCCACCCAGCTGCGGCTGCTGGACGAGGCGGTGTACGCGACGGTCGACGCCGTGTCCGCGCAGCTGCGCGCGCTGGTGACCGAGGCGCTCGCCAAGGAGGGGGTGGCGCACCGGGTGCAGTCGGCGGGCAGTATGTTCTCCGTCTTCTTCACCGACGGCCCGGTCACGGACTACGCGGGCGCGCGGGCGCAGGAGTCCTTCCGCTTCACCCCGTTCTTCCACTCGATGCTGGAGCAGGGGGTCTACCTGCCGCCGTCCGCGTTCGAGTCGTGGTTCGTGTCCGCCGCGCACGACGACCGGGCGCTGGAGCGGATCGCGGGCGCGCTGCCCGCGGCGGCCCGCGCGGCGGCCCGTGCGGAGGCGGCGGGGTGAGCGGGCACGGCGGCGGCGGGGGTGGAAGCGCAGGCGGACGCGAGCGGGCGCGGGTGCGCGTGAGCGGTTCGGCGGGACGGACGGCACGACCGGCACCGCGGGTGCAGGTGAGGCGAGAGGTGTGGGCGAGATGAGTCGGATGGATCACCTGGGCGGCACGGACAGCAAGACGGTGACCGTCGTCCATGTCATGCGGCACGGCGAGGTGCACAACCCGGAAGGCGTGCTCTACGGCCGTCTCCCCGGCTATCACCTCTCCGAGCTGGGCAGGCAGATGGCCGACCGGGTGGCGGAGGCGCTGGCCGACCGGGACATCGCCCACGTCGTGGCGTCCCCGCTGGAGCGCGCCCAGGAGACCGCGGCCCCCCTCGCGAAGGCGCACGGGACCGACCTCGCGGAGGACGAGCGGCTGATCGAGGCCGCCAACGTCTTCCAGGGCCGCACCTTCGGCGTCGGCGACGGAGCGCTGCGCAGGCCCGCCAACTGGCGCTACCTGCGCAACCCCTTCCGCCCCTCGTGGGGCGAGCCGTACCTGGACCTGGTCGTACGGATGAAGGGCGCGCTGGACACCGCGCGGGACGCCGCCCGCGGCCACGAGGCGGTGTGCGTCAGCCACCAGCTGCCGATCTGGACGCTGCGCAGCTTCGTCGAGGGCCGCAGGCTCTGGCACGACCCGCGCAACCGGCAGTGCACGCTGGCCTCGCTGACGAGCTTCACGTATCTGGGCGACCGCATCGTGTCCGTCGGCTACACCGAGCCCGCGCGCGACCTGGTGCCGGCGCACCTGCTGGCGGGCGCCAAGCCGGTGAAGGGCGCGAAGGGCTTCGGCGCCTGACCCGGCTGGCCCGCGTGCCCCGCCCGACCCGCTGACCTGGCACGGCGCCCGGTGCGCGGCGGCGCGAATCAGCCCGAGCCGGGCGACGTGAACAGGTGGTACGTATCGGACCAGGGGGGTGTGAAAGATCCCCCGGACGCCCATGCGAAACTCTTCACATGCTCCGAGCCGCCGCTCTCCGACATCGCCCGACCCTGCTGATCGCCGGGGCCATGGCCGGCGCGTTGCTCCTGACGGGGTGCGGTGGCAGCAAGACCGGATCGTCCTCCGGCGACACCCAGTTCGTGGGCGGGACCGGCGAGGTGACGACGGTGCCCGTGAGCAAGCGGAAGGCCGCACCGGACATCTCGGGGGAGACCGTCGACGACAAGAAGCTCTCGCTGAAGGACTACCGGGGCAAGATCGTCGTCCTGAACGTCTGGGGCTCCTGGTGCGCGCCCTGCCGGGCCGAAGCGCCGCACATGGCCAAGGTCGCCAAGGACACCAAGGCCAAGGGCGTGGAGTTCATCGGGATCAACACCCGGGACCTCGACAAGGCCAACGCGCGCGCCTTCGACCGCACCTACGAGATCGACTACCCGAGCCTCTTCGACCCCAGCGGCAAGCAGCTCCGGCGCTTCCCCAGCAACTCCCTCTCGCTGCAGACGATCCCCTCCACCCTGGTCCTCGACCGCGAGGGCAAGATCGCCGTCCGCGCGCTGAAGGAACTGGGCGAGGACGATCTGCGCGCCATGATCAAGCCGTTGCTCGCGGAGAAGTGAGCGGGGGATGAGCACGCTCCTCGCGTCCGGTGTGAACCAGACCGTCCTCAGCGGGACGCTGCTGCTCGCGTTGCCGATCGCCGTGCTCGGCGGGCTCGTCTCCTTCTTCTCCCCCTGCGTCCTGCCCCTGGTGCCGGGCTACCTCTCCTACGTGACCGGGGTCAGCGGCACGGATCTGGCCGAGGCCCGGCGCGGCCGGATGTTCCTGGGCTCCTCGCTCTTCGTGCTCGGCTTCACCGCCGTGTTCGTCTCCGGCGGCGCGCTCTTCGGCGGCTTCGGCTCGACCCTCCTGGAGCACCGGGAGACCATATCCAAGGTGCTCGGCGCGCTGACCATCCTGCTGGGCCTCACGTTCATGGGGATCATGACGCGGTTCACCTCGCGTGAGTTCCGCATCCACCGGAGGCCCACGATCGGGCTGGCCGGTGCGCCCATGCTCGGGGTGCTGTTCGGGATCGGCTGGACGCCGTGCATCGGGCCGACGCTCGCGGCCGTCCAGGCACTGGCACTCAACGAGGCGAGCGCCGAGCGCGGCGCGCTGCTGACCGTGGCCTACTGCCTCGGTCTCGGCGTGCCCTTCATCGTCGCGGCGGTCGCCTTCCGGCGCACGCTGGGCGCGTTCAGCTGGATCAAGAAGCACTACGTGTGGGTGATGCGCATCGGCGGCGGCATGCTCGTCGCCGTGGGCCTCCTGCTCGTCACGGGGGCCTGGGACCGGATCGTTTACGAGATGCAGGTGTGGTCCTCGGACTTCACCGTGGGGATCTGAGACGCGATGAGCGAAGACGGCGAGAGCCGGACGCACGGTGCGGGCGCAGGCGCCCGGTACGCAAGCGCAAGCGCCACGGTCGAGGCGGAACGGACCGGTGACGCGCGCGAGCGCGACGACGACCGTGCCGCGGCCACCGGCGAACCCGAAGGGGACGGCCCCGAACGGGACGCTCCCCCCGAGGCCGCCGGCACGGCGGAGACCCCCGAGGCCGGTGACGCCCGCGAGCTGGGCGAGGCGATGTCGCAGCTGTCGACCGCCCCGATCGCTGAGAACACCGCACAGGCGGTCCCCGGCTCGTTCGGCGGCGCCCGCAAGCCGGGCGCGCTGGGCAGGCTCACCTGGACGGGCCGCGAGGTGGTCGGCTGGGCCCGCTGGTTCTGGCGGCAGCTGACCTCCATGCGGGTCGCGCTGATACTGCTGCTCCTGCTGTCGCTGGCGTCCATCCCCGGCTCGCTCATCCCGCAGAACAACGTCGACGTCGTGAAGGCGCAGGAGTTCAAGGACAAGCACGAGCTGCTCGCGCCGGTGTACGAGAAGCTCCAGCTGTTCGACGTCTACACCTCGGTGTGGTTCTCGGCCATCTACATCCTGCTGTTCGTCTCGCTGGCGGGCTGCATCGTGCCGCGCAGCTGGCAGTTCGTCGGCCAGCTGCGGGCCCGCCCGCCGCGGGCGCCGCGCCGCCTGAACGGGATGCCCGCGTACACGACGTGGACGACCGACGCCGAGCCGGACGAGGTGCTGGGCGCCGCGCGTACGCTGCTGGGCCGGAAGCGCTTCCGGGTGCACACCGAGGGGAACGCCGTCTCCTCCGAGAAGGGCTATCTGCGGGAGGCGGGCAACCTCGTCTTCCACATCGCGCTGATCGTGATGCTGCTGGCGTTCGCCGCCGGGGAGCTGTGGAAGTCGGAGGGCGGCAAGCTCATCGTCCAGGGCGACGGCTTCTCCAACACCCTCACCCAGTACGACGACTTCAAGTCCGGCTCGCTCTTCGGCTCCGACGACCTGAACGCGTTCGGCTTCCGCCTCAAGGACTTCACCGCCGAGTACAACAACCAGGGCCCGGACGCGATGACGCCGAGCCTCTACCGGGCGGACATCTCGTACTGGGAGGGGGCCGACGGCAAGGAGAAGTCCGGCGACATCACCATGAACCACCCCCTGGAGGTGGGCGACTCCAAGGTCTACCTGCTGGCGCACGGCTTCGCGCCGGTGGTGACGATGACCGACGGGCAGGGCAAGCTGGCCTACCGCGGGCCGGTGGCCTTCATCCCGCAGGACACCAACCTCACCTCCAGCGGGGTGATCAAGGTGACCGACTACCGGGACGCCAAGGGCCGCAAGGAGCAGCTCGGCTTCCAGGGCTTCTTCGTACCGCACTTCGGCGGGGCGGACGCGACCACGATGTTCTCGCAGTCGCCCGAGCTGAAGTATCCGGTGCTCTTCCTGACCGCCTACCACGGCGACCTCGGTGTGGACTCCGGGCTGGCGCAGAACGTCTACCAGCTCAACACCGACAACATGAAGCAGTTCAAGACCAAGGACGGCGGCCCGCTGGCGCAGAAGATGCTGCCGGGCGAGTCGATGAAGCTGCCGAACGGTGCGGGCACGCTGAAGTTCGAGGGCATCAAGCAGTGGGCGAACTTCCAGATCTCCCACCAGGTGGGCGGCGGCTGGGCGCTGGGCGGTTCGATCGCCGCCATCATCGGGCTGGCGGGCTCGCTGTTCATCCAGCGCCGCCGGGTCTGGGTGCGGGCCGTGGCCGGTCCGGACGGCCGTACGGTCGTGGAGATGGCCGGGCTCGGGCGCAGCGAGTCGGCCAGGCTGCCCGAGGAGCTGGGCGACCTCGCGGTCGCGCTGCGCGACGACGCACCGGTGGCGGAAGAGCCGGAGGACGGCACCGCGCCGGACGAAAGCACCGCGCCGGACGGCGACGCCGCACCGGAGGACGACGAGAAGGCCGAGGACACCGCGGAACCGGCGCTCAGCCGTAGCGGCGCCGGCACGGACGACGAGGACACCTCGCGAGGAGAACGCCAGTGATCATCGCTGCCGCACAGAACGAGAATCTCGCCGAGATCAGCAACTATCTGATCTATTCGGCGATGGCTGTCTACGTGCTCGCCTTCTTCGCGCACATCGCGGAGTGGACGTTCGGCAGCCGCAGCAAGGTGGCCCGTACGGCCGCCGCGCTGACCGCCACCACGGACGGCACCGCGGCGGACGGCGCCGGGGGCGAGGGCGCCGGGGGCGCCGCGCGCGCGGGCGGCGGCACCTCCGTGCTGGACCGGCCCAAGGTCGTCGTCCGTTCGGCCGCGGGCCGCCGCGGGAACCTGCCGGACGGCCCCGGCGCCGCAGGCGAGGACGAGCAGGGCGATCAGTACGGGCGCATCGGGATCGCGCTGACCGTGCTGGCGTTCGTGCTGCACGGGGCGAGCGTGCTCACCCGCGCGCTGGCCGTCGAGCGTGCTCCGTGGAGCAACATGTACGAGTTCTCCACGGCCTTCTCGCTGGTGGCCGTCGGCGCGTACCTGGGCTTCGTCTTCGCGGGGAAGAACGCGCGCTGGATCGGCCTGCCGCTGGTCACCACCGTGCTGCTGGACCTGGGCGTCGCGGTCACCGTGCTCTACACCGAGAGCACCCAGCTGGTGCCCGCGCTCCAGTCGTACTGGCTGTGGATTCACGTGGCGCTGGCCATCATCTGCGGCGCGCTGCTCTACCTCGGCTTCGTCGCCACGGTGCTCTACCTCTTCCGCGACCGCTACGAGGCCAAACTGCTCAAGGGCGGCCAGCCGGGCGCCTTCGCGACCTCGGTGCTGGAGCGGATGCCGTCCGCGGCCTCGCTGGACAAGTTCGCCTACCGCATCAACGCCGCGGTCTTCCCCTTCTGGACCTTCACCATCGTCGCGGGCGCCATCTGGGCGGGCGAGGCATGGGGCCGTTACTGGGGCTGGGACCCCAAGGAGGTCTGGTCCTTCATCACCTGGGTCGCGTACGCCGGTTACCTGCACGCCCGCGCCACCGCGGGCTGGAACGGCCGCAAGGCCGCCTACCTGGCGCTGCTCGCCTTCGGCTGCTACCTCTTCAACTACTACGGCATCAACATCTTCGTGAACGGCAAGCACTCGTACTCGGGCGTCTGAGCCGGGGGAGGACCTCCGCCGGGGCCCGGGGGTGCGGGCGGGTCAGGCCTTGGGCGGGGTGTCCTCGTCCGGGCCGCCGCCGCCCTCCCGGCGGCCGTCCCGCTCCTCGTCCTTGCGCCGGGGCTCGTCCTCCGGCTGCGCTGCCTCGTCCTTCGGCTCCTCGCGTGCCGGCGGCTTCTCCGTCCCCTTGTCGTTGATCGACTTGAGGAAGTCCGGGTTGTCGTCCGGCGCGACCCAGCGGCGCTCCTGCGGCTTGGTGGCGCCGTACGGGGCGTTCCGGCGGGGGCGGCCTACCACGAACCAGGCGATGGGGCCGAGCAGGACCTGCCCGAAGAGCAGGATGATGATCACCCATGCGATCTTGGGCAGCTTGCGGATCTCCTTCTCCGGCGTGTTGAGGCAGTCGATGAAGGCGAAGATCCACACCGCCAGCACCAGTAGGAACGGCAGATACCTGAGCATGCGGGGTGCCCCCTGGGTACGAGCTGAAGCGGTGCGCGTGAACGGCGAGGGCCCTTCGAAGGCCGCCGTACAGGGCCAGCGTAACGGCGGGGGATGGGTATGAATGATACTGGGGCGTATGGCATACGACGATCTCCGCTCGCTGCTGCGGGCGCTGGAGCGCGAAGGTGACCTCAAGCGGATCAAGGCGGAGGTCGATCCGTACCTCGAAGTCGGGGAGATCGTCGACCGGGTGCAGAAGAGCGGTGGCCCGGCCCTCCTCTTCGAGAATCTCAAGGGCACCTCGATGCCGCTGGCGATGAACGTCTACGGCACCGACCGGCGCCTGCTGAAGGCGCTCGGCCTCAGCTCGTACAGCGAGATCAGCGACACCATCGGCGGGCTGGTCAAGCCGGAGCTGCCGCAGGGCTTCGTGGGGCTGCGGGAGGCGTTCGGGAAGCTGGGCGCGATGTCGCACGTGCCGCCGAAGAAGGTGAAGGAAGGCCCCGTCCAGGACGTCGTGCTGCGCGGTGACGAGGTGGACCTCGACGCGCTGCCCGCGCTCTTCACCTGGCCCGAGGACGGCGGCTCCTTCTTCAACCTCGGCCTCACCCACACCAAGCACCCGGAGACCGGGGTGCGCAACCTGGGCCTCTACCGGCTCCAGCGGCACGACAAGCGCACCATCGGGATGCACTGGCAGATCCACAAGGACAGCCGCAACCACTACCAGGTCGCGGCCAAGCGAGGCGAGAAGCTGCCGGTCGCCATCGCGTTCGGCTGCCCGCCCGCGGTGACGTACGCCTCCAGCGCGCCGCTGCCCGCCGACATCGACGAGTACCTCTTCGCGGGCCTGACGCAGGGCAAGCGGGTCGAGATGGTGGACTGCAAGACGGTGCCGCTCCAGGTGCCCGCGCAGGCCGAGGTGGTGCTGGAGGGCTGGCTGGAGCCGGGCGAGATGCTGCCGGAGGGGCCGTTCGGCGACCACACCGGTTTCTACACGCCGCAGGAGGACTTCCCGGCGCTGCGGATCGACTGCGTGACGATGCGCAAGCGGCCGGTGTTCCAGTCGATCGTCGTCGGACGGCCGCCGACGGAGGACGGGCCGCTGGGGCGCGCGACGGAGCGGTTCTTCCTGCCGCTGCTCAAGATCGTCATGCCGGACATCGTGGACTACCACCTGCCGGAGGCGGGCGGGTTCCACAACTGCATGCTCGTCTCGATCAACAAGAAGTACCCGAAGCACGCGCAGAAGGTCATGCACGCCATCTGGGGGGCGCACATGCTCTCGCTGGAGAAGCTGATCGTCGTCGTGGACGCGGACTGCGACGTGCACAACCTGCACGAGGTGGCCTGGCGGGCACTGGGCAACGTCGACTACTCCCGGGACCTGACCGTGGTCGAGGGGCCCGTCGACCACCTCGACCACGCCTCCTACCAGCAGTTCTGGGGCGGCAAGGCGGGAATCGACGCCACCACCAAGTGGCCGGAGGAGGGGTACACCCGGGACGGCGGCTGGCCGCACATGGTGGAGTCCGACCCGGCGATCGCGGCGCGGGTGAGCGAGCGCTGGAAGGAATACGGACTGTGAGCACGGCAGAGGGGGTGGCCGGGCCGGACGCGGCCCGGCCGGGCCCCGGCAGGGTGCGCGCGTTCCTCCGGCTGGTGATGATCGAGCACTCGGTCTTCGCGCTGCCCTTCGCCTACATCGCCTCCCTGACCGCGATGGACCACGAGGACTCCTCCGTCCACTGGGGCGAGCTGTTCGTCGTCACCGTCGCCATGGTCGGGCTGCGCACCTTCGCGATGGCCGCGAACCGGATCATCGACCGGGAGATCGACGCCCGCAACCCGCGCACGGCGGGCCGCGAGCTGGTGACCGGCGCTGTCTCCGTCCGTACGGCGTGGACGGGCGCGCTCGTCTCGCTCGCCGTCTTCCTGGGCGCGTGCGCGCTGCTCAACCCGCTGTGCCTGGCGCTCGCCCCCGTCGCGGTCGTGCCGATGGTGGTCTATCCGTACGGGAAGCGCTTCACGCACTTCCCGCACGCGATCCTCGGCCTCGCGCAGGCGATGGGGCCGATCGGCGCCTGGCTCGCCGTGACCGGCTCGTGGTCCTGGGAGGCCGTGCTGCTCGGGCTGGCGGTCGGCATCTGGATCGGCGGCTTCGACCTCATCTACGCCTGCCAGGACGTCGAGACGGACCGGGCGCAGGGAGTGCGGTCCGTCCCGGCGCGCTTCGGCGTCGCGGGGGCGCTGTACGGGGCGCGTGGTGCGCACGTCGTCACGGCGGCGCTGCTGGTGTGGTTCGGCGCGGAGGCCGGGGCCGGGGCGTTCTACTGGGTGGGGCTGCTGGCGGTCTTCGGGACCTTCGTCTACGAGCACACGATCGTCACGCCGACGGACCTGAGCCGGCTGAACCGGGCGTTCTTCAAGGTCAACGGTGTGATCGGGATCGTCTTCTTCGTCTTCGCGCTGCTCGACCTGGTCGTGCGCGGGCTCAGCTGGTAGCCCGCGCGGCACGCCGGGCCGGGTGGATGCGGGATACGGAAACGGATACGAATGCGGATGCGGGCTCAGTGCCAGCCGGGCTTGGCCGCGCCGACCGCGCTGCGCGTGCTGGAGGTCGCGAAGGCCGCCAGCACGCCGCCTATCAGCCCGAAGAGGTGGCCCTGCCAGGACACGCCCGGCGTCGTCGGCAGTACGCCCCACAGGATCGAGCCGTAGAGCACGGCGACCACACCGCCGAGCGCCACGTCGGTGATCCGGCGGTCCACGAAGCCGCGCACCACCAGGTAGCCGAAGAGGCCGAAGACCAGGCCGGAGGCGCCCGCGGTGTTGCTCTGCTCCGGCGCCGTCACCCACACGCCCAGGCCGCTGACCACGATGATCGTCAGCGCGACCAGCAGGAAGCGGCCCGTGCCGCGCAGCGCGGCCATGAAGCCGAGCACCAGCAGGGGCACGGTGTTGGCCATCAGGTGGTCGAAGCCGAAGTGCATGAAGGACGCGGGCACCACGTCCAGCAGCTCGTCCATGCGGCGCGGCTCGATGCCGAAGGCGTCCAGGGAGTGCCCGGACAGCTCGTCGACCGCCTCCAACACCCACAGGACACCGACCCAGAGCAGGATCAGCTGGGCCGCCGCCTTCACTCTGAAGCTTGATTCACTCGCCACCGTGTCTCACCTCCCCCGGGAGGGCTCTCCGGCTCCCCGGGAGCCGCCGCCTCATGAAGGACAACGCTACCGAGGGTGTCCCGAGTTCCCAAGACCGTCTTCGCGCGGCCGGACCGTCCGCCCGCGCCAGCCGGTCCTCTCGGCTCCCGCCCCGGAGGTCCGCCGGGTGGGCTCAGCGGCCGGAGGCCGCCGCGTCGGCCCGGTAGAGGACCATGGCCAGCAGGTCCTGGGGCTCCAGCTTCTTCGGCTTCGGCTTCTCCGGCGCCTCCGTGGAGAGGGCGTCCCCGCTGCTGAAGCTCAGCCGCAGCGGCAGCTCGCCCGGCCCCTTCGCCCCCGTCAGCCGCCGCAGGTCCACGGTCAGCCCGGCCAGCTCGCCGCGCCGCACCGTCAGCTCGGCGTCGATGTCCCCGGCCGGCAGCCGGGACGGGCGCAGGTCCACGCCCAGCGGCTCCAGCGCCGGTGCCAGCCGTGCCGCGGCCTCGCGTGCGGGCAGTGTGGCGGTCACCCGCTCGATGCCGTCGGCGCCCCCGCCGTCCGGCTCGGCCCGCCGGAAGACGGCGTCCTCGCGGAGCACCTCGCCCAGCGTGTCGAGCAGGTCCCGCTGCGCGTCCGCGTCCAGTGCGGAGGTGGCCTCGCGGGCCCGGTCGCCGCTGCGCGCGTGGCCCGTGAGTTTTTTCACGGCCCAGGCGAAGTCGCCGTAGGCGTGCGGGGATATTCGGACCCATTTCCCCTTCAGCGCCGCCTTCGCCGCCCCGAGCGAGCTGGGCAGATCGTCGGCGAGGCCCCGCAGATCCTTGACGGCGTCGCGGTTCTTCTTGGTGAGGGAGGTCTCACCGGCCAGCTCCCGCAGCAGCACCCGCACGTAGACCTTCTTGCCCACCGCCTTGTACGCGAAGACATCCCGGTCGCCGAAGTTCAGCGCCGCCGCGAGCCGGGTGTCCGAGGCGTCCCGCCGCTCGTTGAGCGGGGTGTCCGCGCCGATCGAGACGGTCAGCTGGGCGCGTGCCACCAGCTGGGAGTCCTTCCTGGTCGGGACGGCGGGGCGGCCCGGCAGCGAGGCGCCGTTCTCCTTGAGGAAGGCGTGCACCTGGCCGGTCGTGCCGTCCAGCTCGGCGACCATCGACGCATCCTCCTTCGCGCCCAGCTGGTCCAGGGCGTCCCGGACCGCCGACTCGGCCGACTTCGTGTCGGCGGGCCCGCAGGCGGTGGTGACGGCGGCGAGCAGCGCGGTACCGGCCAGCGCGGCGGCCGTACGTCTGCGGTATCGGGAAGAGCGGGACGAATGCATCCGCCGATGCAACCGCATGACCCGCCTCCTTGGCCAGTCGCGGGCGTCGTAGGCTCGAGAGGTGAACTCCACCCAGCGCCGTCCGTGGGTCGTCGGCGTCTCCGGCGCCTCGGGGACGCCGTACGCCGCCGCGGTGCTGCGCGCGCTGCTGCACGCCGGGGAGGAGGTGGACCTGGTCGTCAGCCGGGCGGCCCGGCTGACGGTACTGGACGAGACCGGGCACCCCTTCCGGGACGCGCACGCCGCCGCCGACCTGCACCGCTGGCTGGCGCGCGGCGCGGACGGCACCCCGGACGCCTACGACCCGGACGTGAGCGCGGTGCG
This sequence comes from Streptomyces sp. CNH287, assembly GCF_000424825.1. Classification (NCBI taxonomy): domain Bacteria; kingdom Bacillati; phylum Actinomycetota; class Actinomycetes; order Kitasatosporales; family Streptomycetaceae; genus Streptomyces; species Streptomyces sp. CNH287. The sequence goes on from NZ_AUKQ01000017.1 coordinate 83,612, forward strand.
CCACTGGGCCGCCGGGGACTTCGCCGCCGGGCCGTCCTCCGGCTCGTACCCCACGCGCGGCATGCTCGTCGTCCCGGCGAGCACGGCCTGTGTGGCCGGTGTCGCCCTGGGGCTCTCCAAGGACCTGCTCCAGCGCACCGCCTCGGTCACCCTCAAGGAGCGCCGCCCGCTGCTGGTCGCCGTCCGCGAGACGCCGCTGACCGGGCAGACGCTGCGGCACCTGGTCGCCCTGGACGACGCCGGCGCCGTGGTGCTGCCCACCTCGCCCGCCTTCTACGCGGGGGCGCGGCACATCCAGGAGCTGGTCGACTTCGTGGCCGGACGGGCGCTGGACGCGGTCGGCGTCCCGCACAAGCTGTACCGCCGTTGGGACCCTCGGCAGGCCCTGCCCTAGATTCGTATCCTGCGATTCCAATCCAGCGAATCGCAGAGTTTGCGTGGCACGGAGACTGTGAATCCAAGGGACGGAAAATCCCAGGAGAACGGAAGGCCCGGTAGGCATGGACGCGGTGGACAGACAGCTCATCCAGGCGCTGCGGGAGAACGGCAGGGCGTCGTACGCCGAGCTGGGGCGGCTCGTCGGGCTGTCCGGCCCCAGCGTGACCGACCGCATCAACCGGCTGGAGGCGGCCGGGGTCATCACCGGCTACCGGGCGACGGTGCACTCCCCCTCGCTGGGGCTGGGAGTCACGGCCCTCATCGGCATCCAGCTCTCGGACGCGGTCGACCACGAGGACGTCGCGGGGCGGCTGCGGGAGCTGGCGGAGATCGAGGACTGCTGGTTCATCGCGGGCGACGACTCGTACATGGTGAAGGTCCGGGCGGGTGACGTGGACGACCTGGAGGGCACCATCCAGCGGCTGTCCAGCACGAAGGGGGTGTCCCGGACGCGGACGACCATCGTGCTCTCCACCAAGTGGGAGAACCGGGTCGGCGAGCTGCCGGAGGACGCCTGAGAGCCGCTGCCCGCGGCCTCGGCGGCGGCGTCCGGGTGCGGGCGCGGTTCGCGAAGGGGGGCGTCGGCGGGCAGAGGCGGGCAGAGTACGCTCGAAATCGTTGGAATTGACCGAGGGAGGCGCGTGCATGGACGCTGGACTCAAGCGTGAGCTGGAGGAGAAGGTCCGCTCCGGGCAGCGGCTGACCCGCGAGGACGGCATCGCCCTGTACGCCTCGGACGACCTCGCCTGGCTCGGCGGTCTGGCGCACGAGGTGCGGACGCGGATGAACGGCGACGTCGTCCACTTCAACGTCAACCGCCATCTCAACATGACCAACGTGTGCACGGCGTCCTGTGCCTACTGCTCCTTCCAGCGCAAGCCGGGGGAGAAGGACGCGTACACCATGCGCATCGAGGAAGCGGTGCGGCTGGCGAAGGCGATGGAGGGGGAGAACCTCACCGAGCTGCACATCGTCAACGGCCTGCACCCCACGCTGCCCTGGCGGTACTACCCCCGCTCGCTGAGCGCCCTCAAGGAGGCGCTGCCGGACTCGGTGTCGCTCAAGGCGTTCACGGCGACCGAGATCCACCACTTCGAGACGATCTCCGGGCTGGACGCGAGCGACATCCTGGACGAGCTGATCGACGCCGGGCTGGAGTCGCTGACCGGCGGCGGCGCGGAGATCTTCGACTGGGAGGTCCGGCAGCACATCGTCGACCACGCCACCCACTGGGAGGACTGGTCGCGTATCCACCGCCTCGCGCACCAGAAGGGCCTGAAGACCCCGAGCACGATGCTCTACGGGCACATCGAGGAGCCCCGGCACCGCGTCGACCACGTGCTGCGGCTGCGCGAGCTGCAGGACGAGACCGGCGGCTTCCAGGTCTTCATCCCGCTGCGCTACCAGCACGACTTCGTGGACATGCAGGACGGCAAGGTGCGCAACCGGCTCCAGGCCCGCACGACCATGGCCAGCGGCGCCGAGGCGCTCAAGACGTTCGCCGTCTCCCGGCTGCTCTTCGACAACGTGCCGCACGTCAAGGTCTTCTGGGTGATGCACGGGGTGCAGACCGCACAGCTGGCGCTCCAGCACGGCGCGGACGACATGGACGGCTCGGTCGTCGAGTACAAGATCACGCACGACGCGGACAACTTCGGCACCCCGGACAAGCTCACCCGCGACGACCTGCTCGACCTCATCCGGGACGCGGGCTTCCGCCCGGTCGAGCGCAACACCCGCTACGAGATCCTCCGCGAGTACGACGGCCCCGACCCGGACCGCCGCGAGACCCCGCAGGCCATGCGGGTGTGACGGGATGCACGGGGAAAGCAGGAGTCTTCGCCACGTCCTCACGGACCGGATGGACCAGCCGCTCGCCGACGGCGTCTGCGCCCTGTGGGCGGACGTCGTCAACACGGGCGGCGCCGTAGGGTTCGTGGCCCCGGTGACCACCGAGGACATCCGGGCCGAGCTGCTGAAGTACCTCGGACCGATGGCGGAGGGGCGGGTCCGGCTGCTGGTCGGCTACGACGAGCGGGACGAGGTGGCGGCCACCGCCTTCTTCTCCTTCAACACCCACCGGCTGAAGCGGCACTGGGCGTGGCTCTACACGGTGATGGTCCGCCCCTCCCTCCAGGGCGGCGGCATCGGCCGGGACCTGATGGCCGCCGTCGAGAAGACCGCGCGGGAGATGGACGGCATCGAGGGCATACGGCTCGGGCTGCGCAGCGGCCTGGGCCTGGAGCGGTTCTACGGCGCGTGCGGCTACCAGGAGGTCGGCCGCGTCCCCGACGCGATCAAGGTCGGTGAGGGCAGCTACCGCGACGACGTCACGATGTGGCTGCCCCTGTGGTGACACACCTACGTACCGGGAACGGGCGAGCAGCAGCACACCCAGTGAGGAATGAGGAGTCAAGGCCGTGAGCAGCAGCACAACGCACGCAACGCTCCGCTACACCACCATGCGGCTGGGCATCTTTGTCGGCTGCCTCGTGGTCGTCGCGCTCCTGGCGTACGCCGGGGTGATTCCGGAGGGCATCGGCAAGTCCAACCCCCTGTGGATCTTCCTGCTCGCCCTGGTCGTGTCGGCGCCGCTCAGCTTCGTGCTGCTGCGCCGCCAGCGGGACGCCATGTCGGCCCAGCTGTCCGGCGGCGTGGACCGGGCGAAGAGCAAGCTGGCCGCGAACCGCAGCATGGAGGACGAGGCGGACGCCGACGAGCCGGCGTCGGGCGCGGCGGCGTCGGGTTCCACCGGGTCGGGTTCCAGCGCGTCGGGTTCGGGCGCGTCGGGTTCGGCCGCGGCCGGTTCCGCGTAGCCCCGCCGCCGTCCCGCCCGCGTGAAGCGGGTCACAGGCATCACGTCACCCCGTCGGGAATTCCCTTCTCCCGGCGGGGTGTTGTGCGGTCACGCGGGACGCCTCCCAAAGGAAAGCTTTGGGTGAATCAAAGAGCTGGTGCTAGCGTGGCCTTCATGACGACAGCAGTTTCCTCCGTAGACGCGATGAGCGCCGCGCTCGTCGCGCGGCTGCACGTCGATCTCTGCCGCCGCGTCTCCGCGGCCTGTCCCGGCTGCTGACGCCCCCCGGGTCCGCTCCGGCCTACTGCCGCTCCTGATGTGCCGCGGTTCGCCGGGTTCCGCCGCGCCCGCCCCCGCGGATCTCGCCGCCGTACGTGCCGCCCCCGGGCGCCGCTCTTCCGCGTGCCGCTCTTCCGCGTGCCGCTCCGTGCCCTGCCGCGCGGCTCCGCGTCCTCCACCCCCGTACTTCCGCCTCCCGAGTCCCCATCGGAGTGTGTCCGTGTCCTCCTCTGCCACGCCGCCCGCCGCGCCCGCCGCACCGCGGGCGCGTCCGCGCATACCCAAGGTGCCGTTCTGGGCCCAGATACTGGGTGGTCTCGTGCTGGGCGTGCTGCTCGGCTGGGTCGCCCGCAACTGGGAGATCGACTGGCTCGGCACCACGCTCACCAAGGTCGGCGAAACGTTCATCCAGCTGCTGAAGCTGGCCGTCGCCCCGCTCGTCTTCTTCGCGATCGTCATCTCGATCACCAACCTGCGGAAGGTCTCCAACGCCGCCCGGCTGGCCACCCGCACCCTGCTCTGGTTCATGGCCACTTCGCTGATCGCCGTCGCGATCGGCCTGGCGATCGGCCTCGCCACCAATCCCGGCGCGGGCACCGGGCTCACCCCGGAGGACGGCGCGGAGCCCGAGAGCGCGGGCTCCTGGCTCGACTTCCTGACCGGGATCGTCCCCACGGACGTGATCACGCCCTTCACCGAGCTGAACGTCCTCCAGATCGTCTTCATGGCCGCCGTCGCCGGTGTCGCCGCCCTCAAGCTCGGGCCCAAGGCCGAGCCGCTGCTGACGTTCGGCGAGGCCGTCCTGGCGCTGCTCCAGAAGGCGCTCTGGTGGGTCATCCGGATCTCGCCGCTCGGCTCGCTCGGCCTGATCGGTACCGCGATCAACGACTACGGCTGGAACCTGATCGGCCAGTACGCCACCTTCACCGCCGACATCTACATCGGCTGCGCCCTCGTCCTCTTCGGCGTCTACCCGCTGCTGCTGGCGACCGTCGCCAGGGTCAACCCGGTGCAGTTCTTCCGCGGCGCCTGGCCCGCGATCCAGCTGGCCTTCGTCTCCCGCTCCTCGGTGGGCACCATGCCGCTGACCCAGAAGGTCACCGAGCGCCTCGGTGTGCCCAAGGAGTACGCGAGCTTCGCCGTACCGTTCGGCTCCACCACCAAGATGGACGGCTGCGCCTCGATCTACCCGGCGATCGCCGCGATCTTCGTGGCGCAGATCTTCGGAGTGGAGCTGGGCATCGGTGACTACCTGCTCATCGCCTTCGTCTCGGTCATCGGTTCGGCCGCCACGGCCGGCCTCACCGGCGCCACCGTGATGCTGACGCTGACCCTCTCCACGCTGGGCCTGCCGCTGGCGGGTGTCGGGCTGCTGATGGCCATCGACCCGATCCTGGACATGATGCGGACGGCGACCAACGTCGCCGGTCAGGCGCTGGTCCCGGTGCTTGTCTCGGCCCGGGAGAAGATCCTGGACCGGGACGCGTTCAACAGCGCGCGCAGCTTCAGCCTGGACGAGTTGGAGCGGGACGAGGACGAGGCCCCCGCCCGGCCCGTACCCGCGCAGCGCGAACCGGTCGGCGCGGCGGTCTAGACGCGTCCGTCACCGCCGGTGTGTGACGGCGAACTCCCCTGATCTCGGGCGGGACCAGGGGAGTTCGCCTTTTCCGCGGGAGCGCGGCGCAGCCTGCCCCTGGCAGCGGAGGGGGCGCGGGCGGGCACGCGGGTGCCCCGTGTCGTGCGGGAGCAGCAGATGCTCGACGCAGCGGTGGCGGCGTTCGCGCGGCACGGTTACAGCGCCGCGTCGATGGACGGCATCGCCCAGGCGGCGGGCGTCTCCAAGCCGTTGGTGCGGGAGACGGAAGCGCCTTCGGCGAAGGAGACCGCGGCCACCCTCATGAACTTCTGCTGGGGCGGGCTGGAGAGCCTGCTGGGCGGGGCCCGTTGGACCCCCGCACGCTGAGCGGCAACGCGCCGTGGACTCGCGGAGTACCGCCGCCGGGCGAATACCCTTGGCGTCCACGACGATGGGCGGCGTGGCGGCGTGGCGGCGTGGCGCGGGGGCGGGCCGCGCGGGCGGCCGGGTGCTTCGCCGACCGGGCGCCGTTTCCCGGACGCCCACGCTCGCCTAGATTTACTTCCGAGTAGGGTTACTCACAAGTCAGGAGTTTGGTCGAGGATGATCTCCAGCGGCCTCATGCGTTCCCAGCCCCCGCGCCGTGTCGCGGTCATCGGCGGCAGCCGCGTTCCCTTCGCCCGCGCGGACGGCCCGTACGCCCGCCGCTCGAACCAGGACATGCTCGTCGCGACGCTCGACAGCCTCGCGGAGCGCTACGGGCTGCACGACCCGCGGGCGGTCGGCGAGGTGGCGGCGGGCGCCGTGCTCAAGCACAGCCGGGACTTCAACCTCGCCCGCGAGAGCGTCCTCGGCTCCACGCTCGACCCGCGCACCCCGGCGTACGACATCCAGCAGGCGTGCGGCACCGGGCTCCAGGCCGTGATCTCCGTCGCCAACAAGATCGCACTCGGCCAGCTCGACTCCGGCATCGCGGGCGGCGCCGACACCGCCAGCGACGCGCCGCTGGCCGTCGACGACCGGCTGCGCCGCATCCTGCTCGCCGCCCGCCGGGCCAAGACCCTCAAGGAGCGGGCCAGGGAGCTGGCGCGCATCCGGCCCCGGCACCTGCTCCCGGAGATCCCGCGCAACGCCGAGCCCCGCACCGGCCTGTCCATGGGCGAGCACGCCGCCCGTACGGCCGCGGAATGGGGCATCACCCGGCAGGAGCAGGACGAACTCGCCGCCCTGAGCCACCGCAACCTCGCCACCGCGTACGACAGCGGCTTCCTGCACGACCTGGTCGTCCCCTTCAGCGGCCTCGCCCGCGACCAGAACCTCCGCCCCGGCACCTCCGCCGTCAAGCTCGCCCAGCTCCCGCCCGTCTTCGGCCTGGAGCCCGGAGCGGCCGACGGCGAGCCGACCATGACCGCGGGCAACTCCACCCCGCTCACCGACGGCGCCGCCGCCGTGCTGCTGGCGGACGAGGAGTGGGCCGAGCGGCGCGGCCTGGCCCCGCTCGCCTACCTCACCGCCTACGAGACCGGCGCCGTCGACTTCACCGAGGAGGCGGGCGAAGGGCTGCTGATGGCACCGGCGTTCGCCGTCCCCCGGCTGCTGCGGAGGGTCGGTCTGGGGATGGAGGACTTCGCCCTCGTCGAGATCCACGAGGCGTTCGCCTCCCAGGTGCTGGCGACGCTGGCCGCCTGGGAGAAGCAGGGGCTCGCCCCCGTGGACCGCGCCCGGCTCAACGTCGCCGGCTCCTCGCTGGCCACCGGCCACCCGTTCGCCGCCACCGGCGCCCGTATCGTCGCCACCCTCGCCAAGCTGCTCGCCGAGCGCGAGGACGCCGGGTCCGGTGCCCGCGGCCTCGTCTCGATCTGCGCGTCCGGCGGGCAGGGGGTGACCGCGATCCTCGAACGCGCGTGACCCCTGGGCCCGACGCCGAGCCGGACCCAGGACCCCCGCAAGCCCGGACCCCGTCCCGGACCCAAGGAGCCCTCATGCCGGAGCCGACCGCCCGCCGCCCCGCACCGCCCCCCTCCCTCGTCGAGCCGGCGACGCGGGCGGTGGACGGCACCGTACGGGAGGCGTACGTACCGCCCCTGGTGCCGCCCGCCGCGTCCGGGTCGCTCGCCGACCTCCCCTTCCACAACGCCGCCGACGCCCCCGCCGAGCCCGTCTTCAGCCGCAAGGGGCCCGACGGGCGCTGGCACGACGTCACCACCTCGCAGTTCGCCCACGAGGTGGCCGCCACCGCGAAGGGCCTGATCGCGGCCGGTCTGCGCCCGGGCGACCGGCTGGCCCTGATGGCCCGTACGAGCTACGAGTGGGTGCTGCTCGACTTCGCGGGCTGGGCGGCCGGGCTGGTCACCGTCCCGCTCTACCCGACCTCCTCGGCGGCACAGGCCCGGGACATCCTGCGCGACGCCGAGGTGGTGGCCTGCGCCGTCGACGACGTCGAACTCGCCCGCCTGATCACCGGCGTACGGGGCGCGCTGCCCGCCCTGCAACACCTCTGGCAGCTGGACGCGGGGGCCGTTTCGCAACTCGTCTCGGCGGGGGCGGGCGTCCCGGACGAGGCGGTCGCCCAGCGGCGCGCGCTGCTCGGCCCGCACACCATCGCCACCCTGATCTACACCTCCGGCACCACCGGGCGGCCCAAGGGCTGCGTGCTCACGCACGGCAACTTCTTCGCCGAGGTGGACAACTGCGTGGAGCTGCTGCACCCGGTCTTCCGTTCGGCGAGCGAGGAGCCGGCCGCCACCCTCCTCTTCCTGCCGCTCGCCCACGTGTTCGGCCGGATGGTCGCCGTGGGCTGCGTACGGGCCAGGGTGCGGATGGGCTGCACGCCGACCACGGCCACCGACGCGCTCCTTGACGACCTGGCCTCGTTCCGGCCGACCTTCCTGCTGGCCATCCCGCACGTGCTGGAGAAGATCTACCACTCCGGCCGGGCCACCGCCGAGCAGATGCGCCGCGCCCGCTCCTTCGACCGCGCCGCCCGCGTCGCCGTGCGCTGGAGCGACGCGGCCCTCGACGCCCGGCACCGGGACGGCCGGGGCCCCGGCTGGGGCCTCCGCGCCGCGCACGGCTTCTACGACCCGCTGGTCTACCGCCGGATACGGGCCGCGCTGGGAGGCCGCGTCCAGTACGTCATCTGCGGCGGCTCATCCCTGGAGAAACGTCTCTGCTCCTTCTTCGCGGGAGCGGGCGTCGAGGTCCTTGAGGGCTACGGCCTCACCGAGACCACCGGCGCCGCCACCGTGACCCCGCCGCTGCGGCCCCGGCCGGGTACCGTCGGCCGGCCGGTACCCGGCACCGGCGTCCGTATCGCCGGTGACGGCGAGGTGCTGCTGAGGGGAGGCCAGGTCTTCAGCGGCTACTGGGACGCGTCCCGCCGCGTCGCCGTCCCCGGGACCACCGAGGACGGCTGGTTCGCCACCGGCGACCTGGGCGCGCTGGACGCGGAGGGATACCTGACGATCACCGGCCGCAAGAAGGACCTGATCATCACCTCCGGCGGCAAGAACACCGCCCCGGCGCCCCTGGAGGACTGGCTGCGCGCCCATCCGCTGGTCAGCCAGTGCCTGGTGGTCGGCGACGGCCGCCCCCACCTCGCCGCGCTGCTCACCCTGGACCCGGACGGGCTCGCCCACTGGCAGCGGATGCACCGGAAGGAGGAACGGAGTGCCGCCGGGTTGACCGGGGACGCCGATCTGCTGCGGAACCTCCAGCAGGCCGTGGACGACGCCAACAAGCTGGTGTCGCAGGCCGAGTCCATCCGCCGGTTCGCCGTGCTCCCGGAGGCGTTCACGGAGGAGGGCGGCCACCTGACCCCGTCGCTCAAGCTCCGGCGGAGCGCCATCGTCCGGGACTTCGCCGCGGAGATCGACGCGCTGTACGAGCCCTGAAGCGGGGGGCACGGGCGGGAAAGGCAGGAGCCCCCGCCGGGGCGGGGGCTCCTTGGGTGGTGCGTCAATCAGTGATCAGGCGGGGGTGACGTTCTCCGCCTGCGGGCCCTTCGGGCCCTGGGTCACGTCAAAGTTCACCTGCTGGTTCTCCTCGAGGGAGCGGAAGCCGGTGGCGTTGATCGCGGAGTAGTGGACGAAGACATCGGGGCCGCCGCCGTCCTGGGCGATGAAGCCGAAGCCCTTCTCGGCGTTGAACCACTTGACGGTTCCGGTAGCCATAAGCCCTCCCTGGGCCTAAAAGGGTCGCCCTGCTCCAGAACCTGCAAGAAGTCTGAAAATGACGAGAGCCCGCGGTCACATGCTCCGCAGGCTCTGTACTGCAAGGGAAACCAAACTGCAACTTGCGGCGAGCCTAGCACGGTAGGGCTGTGGCGCGGAAGTGTCCAAGATCTCCCACTAGGCGGAACCTTGCCGTCCGTTCGGCGGACCCCCGCCGAGGCCCGCGCGGTCGCCCCCGTGCTGGCCAGCGGGCTGCCGGGGCGCGCCGCCGGCGGCCCGCCCGGGCGGCCCGGGCCGCGAGGCGTACGCTCCGCAGTGTGACTGCACAGCCGAGATCCCGCCCGCGTGTCGGGCACATCCAGTTCCTGAACTGCCTGCCCCTCTATTGGGGCCTTGCCCGTACCGGCACCCTGCTCGATCTCACCCTCACCAAGGACACCCCGGAGAGACTGAGCGAACAGCTGGTGAACGGCGATCTCGATATCGCGCCGATCACTCTCGTCGAATTCCTCCGCAATGCGGAGGACCTCGTGGCCCTGCCCGATATCGCGGTCGGGTGCGACGGCGCGGTCATGTCCTGCGAGATCGTCTCCCGCCTCCCGCTCGACCAGCTGGACGGCGCCCGCGTCGCCCTGGGCGCCACCTCGCGCACCTCCGTACGCCTGGCGCAGCTGCTGCTCAGCGAGCGGTACGGGGTGCGGCCGGACTACTACACCTGCGCGCCCGACCTGGCCCGGATGATGGCGGAGGCCGACGCCGCCGTCGTGATCGGTGACGTGGGGCTGCGCGCCTATCTGCGGGCGCTGCCGGAGCCCGGCCTCCAGGTCCACGATCTGGGGCAGCTGTGGAAGGACTGGACCGGGCTGCCGTTCGTCTTCGCGGTCTGGGCCACCCGCCGCGAGTACCTGGCCCGCGAGCCCGAGCTGGTGCGGCAGGTGCACGAGGCGTTCCTCGCCTCGCGCGACCTCTCGCTGGAGGAGGTCGCCAAGGTCGCGGAGCAGGCGTCGCGCTGGGAGCCGTTCGAGGCGCGGGTGCTGGAACGGTACTTCACCACCCTGGACTTCCGGCTGGGCGCCGAACAGCTCGCCGGCATCGCGGAGTTCGCCCGCCGTACGGGCGAGTCCACGGGCTACTCGCCGCAGGCGAGGGTGGAGCTGCTCCGGCCGTGAGCCGGGTGTGCCTCACCCGCCGCGGCGGCGGGGGACAGCCCGTAGGCTGGTAGCCGCAGCGACCAGGGGGAGGTACGCACGATGCAGCCGCTCGACGTCGGCGACCCGCGCGTCATCGGGTCGTACCGCCTGCTGCGGCGGCTCGGCGCGGGCGGCATGGGCCGGGTGTATCTCGCCCGCAGCCCCGGGGGCCGTACGGTCGCGGTGAAGGTGGTGCATCCGCACTTCGCCGTCGACGAGGAGTTCCGCGAGCGGTTCCGCCGTGAGGTGCGCTCCGCGCGGCGGGTGGGCGGTCAGTGGACCGCGCCGGTGCTGGACGCCGACCCCGACGCGGAGGTGCCCTGGATCGCCACCGGCTACGTCGCCGGTCCCACCCTGCAACAGGCGGTCGCCGACCACGGGCCGCTGCCCGAGGCGGCCGTACGGGCGGTGGGCGCCGGGCTGGCGGAGGCGCTCACGGCGGTGCACGGGCTCGGCCTGGTGCACCGCGACATCAAGCCGTCGAACGTCCTGCTCGCGCTGGACGGCCCCCGGCTCATCGACTTCGGCATCGCACGGGCGATGGACGGCACCACGGTGCTCACCTCGACCGGCGTCTCCGTGGGATCGCCCGGCTACATGTCTCCCGAACAGGTGCTCGGCAAGACGTCGGTGGACGCCGCTTCCGACCTGTTCTCGCTGGGCGCGGTGCTGGCGTACGCGGCCACCGGCGAGGCCCCGTTCCCCGGGGACAGCTCGCACGCGCTGCTCTACCTCGTCGTGCACGAGGAACCGGAACTGAACGGCCTCGAAGGCCCCTTGCGGGAACTGATCGCCGGCTGCCTCGCCAAGGAGGCCGCCGACCGGCCGACCCCGGCCCAGGTCGCCGAGGCGCTGGCGGGCCCGGCGGGCGCCGGCGGCCTGCTGCGGCCGGGCTGGCTGCCCGCGCCGGTGGTCGAGGAGGTCAGCCGGGGCGCGGTCGAACTGCTCGGCCTGGAACCCGACCGGGCGGGGGAGGCGGTCTCAGGGCTGGTGCCCTTCACCCACCCCGCGCAGCGTTCCGGGGCGGACGGGGGCGGGGCTGCGGGCGGCGGGAGCGCCGGTTTCGGCCCGCCGGACCCCTCGTACGGCGGCGCGGCGCCCGTCGTGGCGGCCGACCCGCCCGCGACCCCGCCGCCCGCAGCTCCACCGGCCGCAGCCCCACCGGCCGCGAGCCCGCCCCCTGCTGCCCCGCCCTCCTCGGCCGCGCAGACCCCGCCGCCCGCGACCCCGCCGCGCCGTCGCCGGTTCGCCCTCTCCGCCCACGCCGCCGCCGGAGACGGCGGGGGCGCTGCCCCGGGTACGCCCGCCGTGCCGCCCCCGCCGCCTCCGGCGGGGCGCGGGCGGCAGCTGAGCTGCACGCTGGTGCTGTCCGTCGCCGGTGCCCTGGCGGCGGTTCTGCTCTCCGCGACGCTCGTCTTCGACCTGCTGCCGGGCGGCGGCTCCGCACGCGACAGCTCCGCCGACTCCGGCCGCGAGCCCTCGCCGCAGCCGACCTCCCAGCCGACGTCCGACTCGGAGAAGACGCGGGAGCCGCCGAGCGACGGCGAGGACGGCCCCTCCCGCGACCGTCCGGTGCCCAAGGCGTTCCTCGGCACCTGGCGCGGCGACGTGCGTATGGACAACGGACTGCCGGCCGGTTCCCTGACGGTCACCTTCACCCAGGGCAAGCGCGGCGAGCAGGTCGCCAGCGGCAGGATCACCCTCACCGGCATCACCTGTCCCGCCACCTGGAAGCTGAAGTCCGCCACCGCCGAGAAGCTGCGGACCGACGCCTCGGGAGGCGAGACCGCGCCGGGGTGCAGCGCGGGCAGCGACAACGAGGTCTTCACGCTCCGCGCGGACGGCAGCCTCCGCTACGACTCCAACGACCCCGCGAGCGGCAACACGTCGGGGACGCTGAAGAAGGCCGGCTGACCCGGGCGGTGCCGCTGCGGGCAGCCGGTTCGCGTCACAGCCCGTGTCGTACGCTGGTCCGGTCGCTGCCGCCACCACGAAGGGACGCTCCGGTGCCCGAGAACGCCGACCTCCAGTCCGTACTCGACCGCGCCGCCCAGGGAGGCCGCGTCACCCCCGAGGAGGCGCTCGACCTCTACCGCTCCGCGCCGCTGCACGCGCTGGGCCAGGCGGCCGACGCCGTGCGGCGCAGGCGCTACGCGGGCACGGAGCACATCGCGACGTACATCATCGAGCGCAACATCAACTACACCAACGCCTGCGTCACCGCCTGCAAGTTCTGCGCCTTCTACGCCGCGCCCAAGAGCGACAAGGTGTGGACCCGCGACCTCACCGACATCCTGCGCCGCTGCGCGGAGACGGTGGAGCTGGGCGGCACCCAGATCATGTTCCAGGGCGGGCACCACCCGGACTACGGCGTCGAGTACTACGAGGAGCACTTCGCCGCCATCAAGCAGGCGTACCCGCAGCTGGTGATCCACTCGCTGGGCGCCTCCGAGGTGGAGCACATGGCCCGCATCTCCAAGATGACCCCCGAGGAGGCGATCCGCCGCATCCACGCGGCCGGGCTGGACTCCTTCGCGGGCGCGGGCGCCGAACTGCTCCCGGCCCGGCCCCGGCAGGCCATCGCGCCGCTGAAGGAGTCGGGCGAGCGCTGGCTGGAGATCATGGAGACGGCGCACGGGCTCGGCGTCGAGTCGACCTCCACCATGCTCATGGGCACCGGCGAGACCAACGCCGAGCGGATCGAGCACCTGCGGATGATCCGCGACGTGCAGGACCGCACCGGCGGCTTCCGCGCCTTCATCCCCTACACCTACCAGCCCGAGAACAACACGCTGAAGGGCCAGACCCAGGCCACCCTGTTCGAGTACCTGCGCATGATCGCCATCTCCCGGGTCTTCCTGGACAACGTCGCGCACATCCAGGGCTCCTGGCTGACCACCGGCAAGGACGTGGGCCAGCTCTCGCTGCACTACGGTGCGGACGACCTCGGCTCCGTGATGCTGGAGGAGAACGTCGTCTCCTCGGCGGGTGCCCGGCACCGCTCCAACCGCATGGAGCTGATCCACCTCATCCGCGCGGCGGGCCGCGTACCCGCGCAGCGCGCGACCACCTACGAGCACCTGGTCGTGCACGAGGACCCGGCGCAGGACCCGGTCGACGACCGCGCGGTCTCGCACCTCTCCTCCACCGCGATCGAGGGCGGCACGGCGCACCCCGAACTGAAGCTCGTCGACGCGTCCTGACCGGTTCGGTGCACGGCCGATGCTGACGATCCACACCGCGGAGCTGCTGCTCCCCGGCGCCGGTCTCCCCGCGGTGCGGGGCGGCGCGGTCGCGCTGGAGGGCGGGCTGATCGAGGCCGTCGGCCCGTACGAGGAGCTGGCCGCCGCCCTTCCGCGCGCCCGCACCCGGCACTGGCCCGGACTGCTCACCCCGGGTCTCGTGCACCCGGCCGCCGCCGCGCTGCTGGAGGACGCCTACCACCCCGACCCGCGCGAGGCGGAATCGCTGGGTACCGCCCCGCTGGCGGGCGCGGCGCTGAGCGCCCTCGCCATGGACGAGGGCCGCTGGGGCGGCAGCGCCCGGCGCGGGCTCCAGCGGCTGCTGGCGCACGGGGTCACGGGGGTGGCGGGCCCCTTCCGGCGCGCGCCGGTCCGTACGGCGGTGCGCCGCTCGGGGCTCGTGGAGGTACGGCGTACGGTGCCGCCCGGCACGGCGCCGCTGTCCGGCCCGCCGGTGCTGGACCCGCTGGCGCTGCTGCCCCCGGAGTCGCTGTTCGCGGGCACCCTGGCCCCCGGCGCCCGCGCCGACCTGGCGGTCTTCGCCGTCCCGGCAGCCGCCGATGCCGCCGATGCCGCCGACGGGCCCGGCCCGCTGGCCGCCCTCCGGGAGGCGGGCGCGGCGACCTGCGCGGCCACGGTGCTCGGCGGGCGCCTGGTGCACCGCACGCGCTGACGGGCCGCAGCCGTCGGAAGCCGCCACCGCGTCAACGGCGCGCCGGAGGTGCGTCACTTCGGGTGACGGTACGGTCGAATGCAGGACCACCCTCCGTATCTCAGTCCACTCTTGTGCCATGGGAGTAGCAATGACCGCCGAACGGCAGGCTCAGGTGCGAGCGACTCCGGACACCTGGATGTTCCCGCCGGAGGACGGCTGGACGTACGACCAGGTCAAGGATCTGGAGCTGCCCAGCGACTGGGAGCTGGTGGACGGAGTGATCGTGGTTCGAGGCATGCCCCGGTTCTGGCATGACCAGGTGCGCGACAAGCTGTACCTCGCGCTGAGCAGAGCTGTGCGCCCTCCGTACGCGGTGAATGTCGCGCGATGCCTGATGGTGGACGAGCGCACCGTCCTCAAGCCTGACCTCGTCGTCTACGACAAGCGGGGTCTCGACGTCTTCACGCTGGAGTGCCTGCCCGTCGAGAACGTCGCGCTCGTGGTGGAGGTCGTCTCGCCCGGCTCGCGCAGTGAGGACCGGTTCCTTAAGCCGGGACTGCTGGCGGACGCCGGTGTACCGCACTTCTGGCGGGTCGAGCGGGGTGCGGACGGGGTGCCGGTCGTGCACGAGTTCTGGCGGCACCACGAGGCCGGCACGTTCGCGCCGCCGGACCATCCGACCCACCGGGAGCGGCTGAAGACCGATGTCCCTTTCCCTGTCGACATCGATCTGCGGGAACTGATCGCGCTCTGAGCCCCGCCCGGATCTCCGCCCGCCCGCACGCCGGGTGGGCGCGGGGTGAACAATGGCCTCGTGACCCGCGCATCCCTGGAAAAGCAGCCGCACGAAGTCGCCGCGATGTTCGATGACGTCGCCGCGCGCTACGACCTCACCAACGACGTGCTCTCCCTCGGCCAGGCGCGCCTCTGGCGCAAGGCCGTCGCCCGAGCCGTCGACGCCCGTCCCGGCGAGCGGGTGCTCGACCTCGCCGCCGGTACGGCCACCTCCTCCCTGCCGTTCGCCGCCGCGGGCGCCTACACCGTGCCGTGCGACTTCTCGTTCGGCATGCTCGCCGAGGGCAAGCGGCGCCAGCCGTGGATGCCGTTCACCGCGGGCGACGCCACGCGGCTGCCCTTCCGCGACGGCGCCTTCGACGCCGTCACCATCTCCTTCGGGCTGCGCAACGTCCAGGACACGGACGCGGCCCTGCGCGAGATGCTGCGGGTGACCGCGCCGGGCGGACGGGTCGTCATCTGCGAGTTCAGCCAGCCGACCTGGACACCTTTCCGCACCGTCTACACCGAGTACCTGATGCGCGCGCTGCCGCCCGTCGCCAAGCGGGTCTCCAGCAGTCCCGACGCGTACGTCTACCTCGCCGAGACCATCCGCGAGTGGCCCGATCAGCCCGCGCTCGCGCGCAGGCTCCAGCAGGCGGGCTGGGCGGACGTGGCCTGGCGCAACCTCTCGGGCGGTATCGTCGCCCTGCACCGTGGCGTCCACAGCAGAGAACTCACTGTTTGAGTACAGGTGTTCACCCAAGTCGGTAGACTCACGGCCCTGGTTCCGCCCCGCTGCGGGGCACAGCGCATCCGCTCACCTTCCCCGTGGAGCCGTCGTGGCCGCCTCTTGTCTGTCCTGTGGTGCCCAGTCGCCCGAGGGCGCCCGTTTCTGCATGTCCTGCGGCGGGCAACTGGCGCCGCCCTCCCCGGCGCAGTCGGCGCCGCCGGGCTGGATTCCGGCGCCGCCCGTCGCCGCGCCGCCCCCGCCGCACCACTCGACGGTCGCGGCCATGCCCACGATGACCAGCCCGGCGTACGCCTACCCGCCCCCGCCCCCGCCGCTCCCGCACCCGGCGCAGCCCGGGCAGTTCGCGCAGCCGGGCCCGTTCCCCCCGGGGCCGCCCCGCGCCCCCGGCGACTCCTTCCTCGGCCGCACCCTGACCGGGGACTGGGGCCGCTCCCTGCTGGCCGCCGTCTGGGCGCCGGTGCTCCTGCTGGTGTCGGCCTCGCTGCTCACCGTCCCCCTCGACGAGGGTTTCGACGATGTCGACCTCGGTCTCACCGGCAGCGGCGAAGAGGCGATGAGCTGGGGCGAGAGGTTCCAGTGGTCCCTGGCCGCGCTGCTGCGGGGGGTCGGCGGCCGGTTCGAGATCACCGCCCGCGAGGACGTGCCTGACTCCTACGAATCCGCCGCGGCGTCCGTCACCATGACGCTCTCCGTCATCCCGCTGACGGTCACCGCCCTGTTCGTGCTCGCGCTGTGGGCGGGGGCCCGGATGGTGCGCCGTTCGATCGCGAGCGGCATCGGCGCGGTGGAGGCGACGGTACGGACCGCGCTGCTCACCGGCGTGCTCACCCTGCTGCTCGCCCTCTTCTCCCAGCCGGAGACCGGCGAGGCGGAGGTCTCCACCACTCCCGTGCTCGCCGGGCTCGGCGCGCTGGTGCTGTCCGCGCTGGTCACCGGCGCGGTGCTGGGCAAGCCCTGGCTGACGGCCCGCGTCTCTGCACGGCCCGGCTCCGGCGGGGCGGTCGCGCTGCTCGCGGTGCGCGCCGCGCTGCGCGCCGTGCTGGCCGTCCTCGTGCTGGCGACGGTCACGGTGTGGATCGTGCTCGGCTTCACGGAGGACTGGTCGGACATGCCCGCCGCCGGCTACTGCCTGCTGGCCCTCATCGCGGTCAACGTCGGTGTGGGAGCGCTGGGCTTCTCCTGGGGAGGGCCGCTGGAGGTCGAGGGCACGAGCAACGCGGGCGCCTTTCTGGAGAACGATTCGATGGGGCTGTCGGACCTGGCCGACGCGGCCGGCGGCTGGGCGGTCATGGGCACGGTGGCCGGCGGCGTGGTCGCCGCGCTGCTGGTCGGCTGGTTCGCCGGGCGGCTGGTCCGCGGCAGTGTGCCGGGCCAGCTGCTGACCGGGGTCCTCTTCCTCACCGGTATCCTGACGGCCGTCGGGCTCGCCGGGATGGGCTACGACGTGGTCGAGCGCAGCGGCACCGGCACCGGCGGGATCGACGGGAGCGACGACGGCTCAAGCTCCCTGGAGCAGGCCGAGTTCGGCGTAGGCATGGGCATCGAGGTGCTGCCGCTGACCGTGCTGTGGGTGAGCGCCTCGGTGCTGCTGGTGCCGTACCTGATGCGGACGCTGGGCGCGTCCCCTGCCTACGCCGCGTACCCGCCGCCCGGTTACGGCTACCCGCAGGGCGCCGTGCCCGGCTACGGGCAGCCGCCGTACGGGCAGCCCGCCCCCGGCCCGGTCCCGTACGGCACCCCGCCGCCCGGTGCGGTGGCGTACGGCGTCCCGCCCCAGGCTGCACCGCCCGCCGCTGCACCGCCCGAGGCGGCTCCGCCTGCCGCCGCTCCGCCCGCCGCCGCAGCGCCGCACCCCGCCACCCAGGCGGACCCGCCGCCCCGCGACCCCCAGGCCGACCCCGGCGGCGCCGCGCAGCCGTAGGGCCGCTCCTGCCCTGGTGACACATGAACCGCCCGCGGTAGGGATAGCCGCGGGCGGTTCGGCACGTCATGAGGGTTGTCAAGGAGAGGAGGGCCGATGGAGGGCACGAGTCACGATGAGTTCCGGGAGTTCGTAGCGACGCGCTCCACCGCGCTGCTGCGGCTCGCGGTGCTGCTCACCGGCGGAGACCGGCACGCCGCGGAGGATCTGCTCCAGATCGCGCTGATGAAGACCGCCGGGCGCTGGGCGCACGTCGAGCAGCCCGAGGCGTACGTCCGCCAGGTCATGTACCGCCAGCAGGTCAACCGCTGGCGGCTGCGCGGGTACCGCGCCGAGACGACGGTGCCGGTACTGCCCGACTCCGGCGGGGACACCGCCGAAGCGGAGGAGTCCGAGCTGCGGATCGCCCTGTGGGCGGCGCTCGGCCGCCTGTCGAAGCGGCAGCGGGCCGTGGTCGTACTGCGCTACTACGAGGACCTGCCGGAGGGCGAGGTCGCGGCACTGTTGAAGTGCCCGGTCGGCACGGTGCGCAGTACGGCACACCGGTCGCTGGCCAAACTCCGGGGCCTCGTGCCGGAGTTGGGGCCCGACGGCCCGGCGGAACAGATGCGGTCGCTCAGCTACACAGCGGAGGGGATTCAGCGATGACGACGGAGCGCGTGGAGGAGAAGGTCCGGGAGACGCTGCATGCGGTCGCCCTGGACCAGGTGCGGGCGCCCGAGGACCTGGTCGAGAAGGTGGTGCGGCGGCGCAGCCGGCGCCGTTTCTCGCAGGCCGCGGGGGCGGCGGTGGCCGTTGCCGCGATCACCGTGGGGGCGGTGCTCGGCTTCGGGGACGGCGGCGAGGCCGAGCCGGACCGGCCGGCGGCGCCGGCGGCGGCGCCGGAGGGCTGGAAGCCGTGGCAGAGCGACGCCGCGGGCAACAGCGAGCGGGGCTGCCTGGTGGCGGGTTCCGCGCTGTACTGCGCCGGGACCAAGTACGACGCCGTGAAGTTCGACGCGAACACCGGCGAGCGGCTGTGGACGGTCAAGGTCAATCGCGAAGGCGACGGGATCGACCACCCGTTCGCCGTGCGCGACGGCGTGGTCTACACCTACCGCAACCACACTGCGGAGAACGAGCCGAACGGGGACTACGCGGGCGGCACCGACCTGATGGCGGTCGACGCCGACACCGGCGACGTGCTGTGGACGGTCGAGATGCCGCAGGACGACCGCACCGACCAGGCCGCCATGCTCATCGACGGCGCCGTGCTGGCCAACACCCCGTCGCTGCGTACGGTGTCGGCCCTCGATCCGCGGACGGGTAAGGAGAAGTGGCGCCACACCTGGGACAAGGGCGAGGCGTGCCAGCGGGCGGTGCTCGGCGGCGTGCCCCATCTCCTGTGTGCGCGGGACGCGGCGAATCCGGAGGAGACCGAGGTACTCCGTCTCGACCCCGCGACCGGGAGGGCCGAGAAGGTCACCACCCTCCCCGGAGCGCAGCAGCTGATCGGGACCTCGGAGGACCGGATGGTCCTGTTCGGAGCGAAGGACGCGTCGTTCAAGGAACTGCTGCTGAGCACGGTCAGCAGCGCCGGGGAGCAGACCACACACCCCTCTCCGATCAAGGAGGAGCAGGCTCTGTCGGAAGTCGTCGGGGATCGTCTGATCTCCGTGTCCTGGGAGGGCAAGGCCTCGGCCCACTCGCTCACCACGGGAAAGACCCTGTGGACCCGTCCGGTGCACGTCGAGATGCCCGACAAGGACACGGTGGGCGGCCTCGCGTCTCCCGTACTGTCGGTGGAGCGGGGGGAGATCTACTTCTTCAGCACGGGCGGCGACGTGTCCGCCCTCGATCTGCGCACGGGTGAGCGGAACTGGAGTGTCGGCGGCGACACCAGCAGGCCGGGCCCCGAGGTCCGGCCCCAGATCCTGCTCTACGAGGACGTGCTGGTCACCCGGAACGGCAGCCGCATGATGTCCTTTCCGCCGCCGGAGCGCGGCTGACCGCAGATCTCCCGGCCGGGGTGGCGCACCCGCCCCGGTGGGGACCCGGCCGGGGTGGCGCACCCGCCCCGGTGGGGATCCGGCCGGGGCGGCGCACCCGCCCCGGCCGGGCACCGCGTACGGCGTGCCCGTGCGGCACCCGCTGCGCGGCGCGCTGACCGGTGGGCAGCCCTCAGGGAGCGCCCGCCGGGCAGCCCTTAGACTGGTCCCCGTCAGCGCCGGGGCCGACCGGCACGCGCCAGCGAGTCCTGCGGGAGACCGACGTGACCGAGCCCCTCTCGAAATCCTCGACCGAGTCGAGCACCACGCCCCCGGCGCACAGCCTGTCCGAGCAGTCCGCCGACGTGATCGTCGTCGGCGCGGGCCCGGCGGGCTCCGCCGCCGCGTACCACCTGGCCCGCTCGGGCCTCGACGTGCTGCTGCTGGAGAAGACCGCCTTCCCGCGCGAGAAGGTGTGCGGCGACGGGCTCACCCCCCGCGCCACCAAGCAGTTGGTCGGGATGGGCATCGACATCTCCGAGGAGGCGGGCTGGCTGCGCAACAAGGGCCTGCGCATCATCGGCGGCGGCCACCGGCTCCAGCTCGACTGGCCGGAGCTGGCCAGCTACCCGGACTACGGACTGGTCCGCAAGCGCGACGACTTCGACGAACAGCTCGCCCGCCAGGCCCAGAAGGCGGGCGCGCGGCTCTACGAGCGCTGCAACGTGGGCGCCCCGGTCCTGGACGAGCGCACCGGCCGCATCACCGGCGTCGAGGCGAAGCTCGGTGAGGAGAAGGTCCCCGTCACCTTCTCGGCGCCGCTCGTCGTCGCCGCGGACGGCAACTCCACCCGCCTGTCGCTGAAGATGGGCCTGCACCGGCGCGACGACCGTCCGATGGGCGTCGCGGTCCGTACGTACTTCACCTCGCCCCGGCACGAGGACGACTACCTGGAGTCCTGGCTGGAGCTGTGGGACCGGCGGGGCGAGAAGGACCGCCTGCTGCCCGGCTACGGCTGGGTGTTCGGGATGGGCGACGGCACGTCGAACGTCGGGCTGGGCGTCCTGAACACCTCCTCCTCCTTCAAGGAGCTGGACTGGCGGGAGATCCTCAAGGCGTGGTGCGCCTCGATGCCCGAGGACTGGGGCTACACCCCGGAGAACATGACGAGCCCCATCCGCGGTGCCGCCCTGCCGATGGCGTTCAACCGGCAGCCGCACTACACGCGCGGGCTCCTGCTGGTGGGGGACGCGGGCGGGCTGGTGAACCCGTTCAACGGCGAGGGCATCGCGTACGCCATGGAGTCCGGTGAGCTGGCCGCCGAGGTGATCGTCCAGGCGAGCGCCCGGCAGACGCCCGCGCAGCGGGAGCGGGTCCTGATGAGCTATCCCAAGATTCTCAAGGACACCTACGGCGGCTACTACACGCTGGGCCGCGCCTTCGTGAAGCTCATCGGCAACGGCAAGGTGATGAAGCTGGCGGCGGAGCGCGGAATGAGCCACCCGCTGCTGATGCGCTTCACGCTGAAGATGCTGGCGAACCTCACCGACCCGACGCACGGCGACGCGATGGACCGGATCATCAACGGCCTCGCCAAGGTGGCCCCCCGCTCCTGACGGGCTCCTGCCGGGGCTGCGGCCCCTGCCCCTGCCTCTGCCCCGGGGTCGGGTGGGCGTGCAGCAGCGTCGCCGCCTCCTTGAGCGTGAGCCCGGCGGCGGTCCGCGCGTCCAGCAGCTCCCGCAGCTGCGCTGCCAGCCGGTGCGCCGCGCGGCCCGCTGCCGGTGCGGCGGCCGGCGCGGGTGGGCTGCCCAGGCGGAGGTGGTCCCGCAGACGTTCGCGGACGAGGGCGAGCCGGGACTCGGCCTCGAACTCCTCACCGGGCGCGCTCAGCGCGGAGTGCAGCAGGTGGATGCGGTGCCGCAGCAGCGGGTCGCCGAGTACGGGCCGGTCGACCGCGGCGCCGGTCAGCCGCGCCGGGAGCACGGTCGTGTCCAGATAGAGCACCCGCTTGCGGAATCCCGCGGGGGTGAGGGTCCGGCCGTCGTGCGCCACGCCGGGGGGCAGCAGGGTGATCGTCCCGGTTCCGGCGGCGACGGCGTCATGGCGGCGGCGGTCGAGCGCGAAGTCGAGCGAGCCGTCGTCCAGGATCATCAGGTCCCAGGTGTCGTGCGTGTGCACGGGGTACGCGTGCTCGGTGAAATGCGCGTGGAAGACCTCCGCGATGCCGTCCACCGCCGGGCGCCAGGCGCGGATCTCGTTGCGGGGGCGGTGCGCGGGCATGTGGGAAACGTACAAGACCGGGGGCGGTGGCGGGCGGCAGCGTGGGCGGCACGCGCGGAATCGCTCTCCTGGCGCCGCGCAAGCCGCTCCAGAGGGATGCCGTATGCCCGGTTCAGCACCGCACAGCCCGCCCGCCTCACCCGTTCCCGCCGCCTCACCCGTTCCGGCCGTCCCGCCCGTGGTCAGCCTCGCCGAGCGACTCGGGAGGTTCAGCGAGCTGTGGGCGCAGCAGCGGGTGGCCGGGCTCAACGGCCCCGACGGCTACGAGGTCAAGCTCGCCAAGCTGAAGGGGGAGTTCGTCTGGCACCGGCACGACGACACCGACGAGCTGCTGATGGTGGTGAGCGGACGACTCACCGTCCAGTTCCGCGACGGGGACGCGGTGCTGGAGCCGGGTGAACTGCTCGTGGTCCCCCGGGGGGTCGAGCACTGCCCGGTGGCGGAGGAGGAGACGGCCATCCTGCTGCTGGAGCCCGTCGGGGTGCTCAACACCGGCAGCGCGGGCGGCCCGATGACCCGCGCGGCGGAGTCCCTGGACTGAGCCTGACGCCCGGCCGCCTGGCGCCCGGCCGCGACGCAGAGGGGCCCCGCCGCGAGTGTTCGCGGCGGGGCCCCTCTGCGTGGGATCGGTGCGACCCCGGACCGGTCGTCACAAGACGCGGGTCGCGGAGGTCGGGGGGTAGTCGGAGAGGTTCTGGAGCGCGACGCCCTTGGACGGGTTGGCCGCGTCGATGTACTGGCCGTTCCCGACGTACACGGCCACGTGGTACGCGCTGCCGACGCCGCCCCAGAAGAGCAGGTCGCCGGGGCGGACCTCGCTGACCGAGATCTGGGTGCCGGTGGTCGACTGGTCCTGCGAGACGCGCGGCAGGTCGATGCCGATCGTCTTGAACGCGGCCTGGGTCAGCCCGGAGCAGTCGTACGCGCTCGGCCCGGTGGCGCCGGAGACGTACGCCTTGCCGACCTGCGCGCGCAGGAAGCTGATCAGGGCGGCGGAGTTGCCGCTGCCCGCCTGCGGGGCCGGGGTGCTGGCGGTGCTCGTGTCCGCGCTGGTGCTGGGGGCGTCCGTGGTGGCGAGCGTGGTGCGCTCGGTGGTGCGGGAGGCGCGCTCCTCGGCCTTACGGGCGTCCTCGGCCTCGCGGGCCTTCTCCGCCGCGGCCTCGCGCTCGGCCTCTGCCTCGGCCTTCTGCTCCTTGGCGGTCTTCGCCGCCTTCGTGACGGCCGAGTCGCGGGCGTCCTCCAGCTCGTACTGGAGGGCGGACATGGCCAGCGAGTCGGCGGCGCGCTCGGCGGCGACGGGCAGGTCTGCCGTGAACGTGGGGAGCTGTGCGGTCGTCTCGGTCGGCTTGTGGTCCTTGCCGGTCGAGGAGGCCGGTGCGGCACCGGCGGTGACCGCGATGGTGCCGAGGACGCCACCGGCAACTCCGGCGCGCAGGGCCAGGTTCTTCCTGGACCGCTCACGGGGCTTCCGGTGGCTGGGTATGTGCGCGGTTTGGGGCATGGGTACTTGGCTATCAGTGCTGCCGGGTCGGCTTCAATAAAGGTGGGATGCGCCACAGTGCGGGCGTGCGGGGCGGGTCGGGCCCTTGCTGATCTTCGCCCGAAGCCGTCGGACGGGGCGTCAATGCCCAACTACGCGTCCGTGTCCTGGCAGTTGTCCACTAAGCCCGGATTGCTCTCTCGGCATATCACGTACGTATAACGGGCGCAAAGAAGGCAGCGACTGCCACGGGTTCCTGTGGTGCAGGTCACATCGCCAGTTGGCGAGCATTCCCGAACTACCGTGGGAAATCGGCCATTCGGATCATTCGGTGCATCGGGCCTTGTGCGGACGTTCACGACCTACCCGCACGGAACGCGTTCTCCCTCCCGTGGAGCCCGCCCTGCCCCCCGCCCCCGTCCGGACTCCGTCGGCCCGTGATCCGGGGGGCGGGTGCCCGGTTAGCAGCTGAACCTGTCCAGGGCGAATTTGCCCTCGCATCGCGGTGCTTGTTAGGGAGTGCGGCTTATTGGCAGGTCAACAGGGGTGGAAAGTCACCGACGGTAAACGGTCGAGAGCTTCGCGTGTGAAGATCTCAGCCTGTCCGACACCATGATCATCCGTCAGGTGGTGGAGATCACAAAGCTGTTGTCGCACCCCGTGTCGCAGATCACAGAGCCCCGGGCATAGGATGCCTCCACCAGGGCTTGTGAACTGCCTCACATAGAAGCGATCTTCAGTGGGGATTCGCCTACGAGCCCGGTGCTCAGCCGGCAGTCAGCGTCGATCCCCCTCGGCCTGACGGCCCGGGAGATGCCCCTGGCAGGGGTCGACTGGAAGGAGCGGGGAGCGGTGAACGCGTACACGCCCATCCTTGTACTGGGGGGCCTCGGAGCGGCTTTTGCGATCTTCTCCGTGGTCACGGCCGCAGTCGTCGGCCCGAAGCGCTACAACCGGGCCAAACTCGAGGCATACGAGTGCGGCATCGAGCCCACGCCGCAGGCGGAGGGCGGTGGACGCTTCCCCATCAAGTACTACCTGACGGCGATGCTCTTCATCGTCTTCGACATCGAAATCGTCTTCCTCTATCCCTGGGCGGTCTCGTTCGACGCCCTGGGGATCTTCGGGCTCGTGGAGATGCTGCTCTTCGTGCTCACCGTCTTCGTCGCCTACGCCTACGTCTGGCGCCGCGGCGGCCTGGAATGGGACTAGGGGCTAAGTAATGGGACTCGAAGAGAAACTGCCCAGCGGCTTCATGCTCTCCACCGTCGAGCAGGCCGCCGGATGGGTGCGCAAGTCGTCGGTGTTCCCGGCGACCTTCGGACTCGCCTGCTGCGCCATCGAGATGATGACCACGGGCGCGGGCCGCTACGACCTCGCCCGCTTCGGCATGGAGGTCTTCCGCGGCTCGCCCCGCCAGGCGGACCTGATGATCGTCGCCGGCCGGGTCAGCCAGAAGATGGCCCCCGTGCTGCGCCAGGTCTACGACCAGATGCCCAACCCCAAGTGGGTCATCTCCATGGGCGTCTGCGCCTCGTCCGGCGGCATGTTCAACAACTACGCGATCGTGCAGGGCGTCGACCACATCGTCCCCGTCGACATCTACCTGCCCGGCTGCCCGCCGCGCCCCGAAATGCTGCTGGACGCCATTCTCAAGCTCCACGAGAAGATCCAGGACGGCAAGCTCGGCGTGAACCAGCAGGAGGCGGCCCGCGAAGCGGAGGAAGCGGCGAGGAAGGCGCTCCCCACGATCGAGATGAAGGGCCTGCTGCGGTGAGCGAGAGCAAGGGGGCCGACAGCCCCAACCCCGACCAGGACGTCCAGGCGCACAACCTCCCCGGCCACCGCGGTGACCACGGCGAGGTCATCGGCGTCCGCCGCGGCATGTTCGGGGCCAGCGCCGGCGGCGACACCTCCGGCTACGGCGGCCTGGTCCGTACGGTGCGGCTGCCCGGCGGCTCCCAGCGCCCGTACGGCCCCGGCCCGGACGCGGCGGGCCCGGCGGCGGCGCCCGGCCTGTTCGACGAGATCGCCGACGAACTCGAGGGCGCGCTGGAGGAGCAGGGACTCGACCCGGCCGAGGCCATCGAGAAGACGGTCGTCGACCGCGGCGAGCTGACCTTCCACATCGCCCGCGAGCACCTGCGCGCGGTGGCCCGTACGCTGCGCGACGACCCGGCGCTGCGGTTCGAGCTGTGCACCGGGGTCAGCGGCGTCCACTTCCCCGGGGACAAGGGCCGCGAGCTGCACGCCGTCTACCACCTGCGCTCGCTCACCCACAACCGCCTGCTGCGGCTGGAGGTCACCGCCCCCGACGCGGACCCGCACATCCCGTCGGTCGTCGAGGTCTACCCGACCAACGACTGGCACGAGCGCGAGGTCTACGACTTCTTCGGGCTCATCTTCGACGGCCACCCGGCGCTGACGCGGATCATGATGCCCGACGACTGGCAGGGCTTCCCGCAGCGCAAGGACTACCCGCTCGGCGGCATCCCCGTCGAGTACAAGGGTGCCCAGATCCCGGCTCCCGACCAGCGGAGGTCGTACACCTGATGGCAACACCACACGTGACCCACGCGACCGCGGGCATCCGCGAGACCACCGAGGGCACCGTCTACGACGTCACCGGTGGCGACTGGGACGAGATCGCCGCCGCCGCGGCCAAGAGCGACGACGAGCGCATCATCGTCAACATGGGCCCGCAGCACCCCTCCACCCACGGCGTGCTGCGGCTCATCCTGGAGATCGACGGCGAGACCGTCACCGAGGCGCGCTGCGGCATCGGGTACCTGCACACCGGGATCGAGAAGAACCTCGAGTACCGGACGTGGACGCAGGGCACCACGTTCGTGACGCGCATGGACTACCTGACGCCGTTCTTCAACGAGGCGGCGTACTGCATGGCGGTCGAGAAGCTCCTCGGCATCGAGGACGACATCCCGGACCGCGCCAACATCATCCGGGTCCTGATGATGGAGCTGAACCGCCTCTCCTCGCACCTGGTGTGCGTCGCCACCGGCGGCATGGAACTCGGCGCCACCACGGTCATGATCTTCGGCTTCCGCGACCGCGAACTGGTCCTCGACCTCTTCGAGCTGATCACCGGCCTCCGGATGAACCACGCCTACATCCGCCCCGGCGGCCTCGCCCAGGACCTGCCGCCGGGCAGCATGGAGGCGCTGCGCGACTTCGTGAAGAAGATGCGGAAGAACCTGCCGGAGTACGACAAGCTCGCCACCGGCAACCCCGTCTTCAAGGCCCGGCTCAAGGACATCGGCTACCTCGACCTGGCCGGCTGCCTCGCCCTGGGCGCGACCGGCCCGATCCTGCGCTCCGCCGGGCACCCGTACGACCTGCGCAAGGTGCAGCCCTACGCGGGCTACGAGACCTACGACTTCGAGGTCCCCACGGTCGACACCTGCGACTCCTACGGCCGCTTCCTGCTGCGCCTGGAGGAGATGCGGCAGTCGCTGCGCATCATCGAGCAGTGCATCGCGCGGCTGGAGCCGGGCCCGGTGATGGTCGGCGACAAGAAGATCGCCTGGCCCGCGCAGCTCGCCCTCGGGACGGACGGCCTGGGCAACTCGCTCGACCACATCAAGCAGATCATGGGCACCTCCATGGAGGCCCTGATCCACCACTTCAAGCTGGTGACCGAGGGCTTCCGGGTGCCGCCCGGCCAGGCGTACGCCGCCGTCGAGTCCCCCAAGGGCGAGCTGGGCGTGCACGCCGTGAGCGACGGCGGCACCCGCCCGTACCGCGTGCACTTCCGCGACCCCTCCTTCACCAACCTCCAGTCGATGGCGGCGATGTGCGAGGGCGGCCAGGTGGCCGACGTCATCGTCGCTGTCGCGTCCCTCGACCCCGTGATGGGAGGTGTCGACCGATGACGGACGTATCGATCGGCATGCCGCAGCTTCCGGCCCCCGACTACCCGGCGGACGTACGGGAGCGGCTGACGGGCGACGCGC
Organism: Streptomyces sp. CNH287; assembly: GCF_000424825.1. Taxonomy (NCBI): domain Bacteria; kingdom Bacillati; phylum Actinomycetota; class Actinomycetes; order Kitasatosporales; family Streptomycetaceae; genus Streptomyces; species Streptomyces sp. CNH287. Next base: position 111,108 of record NZ_AUKQ01000017.1, read on the forward strand.
GGGAGATCATCGCCCGCTACCCGGACAGCCGGTCCGCGCTGCTCCCGCTGCTGCACCTCGTCCAGTCCGAGGAGGGTCACGTGACCCGCACCGGCCAGCGCTTCTGCGCCGAGATCCTCGAACTGTCCACCGCCGAGGTCAACGCCGTGGCGACCTTCTACTCCATGTACCGGCGCAAGCCCTCCGGCGACTACCAGGTCGGAGTCTGCACCAACACGCTGTGCGCGGTGATGGGCGGCGACGCGATCTTCGAGGAGCTCCAGCAGCACCTCGGCATCGGCAACAACGAGACCACTGGCGACGGCAAGGTCACCCTCGAGCACATCGAGTGCAACGCGGCCTGCGACTACGCGCCGGTGGTGATGGTCAACTGGGAGTTCTTCGACAACCAGACCCCCGGCAGCGCCAAGGCGCTCGTCGACGACCTGCGCGCGGGCCGCGAGGTCGAGCCGACGCGCGGCGCGAAGCTGTGCACCTTCAAGGAGACCGCGCGCATCCTGGCCGGGTTCCCCGACGAGCGGCCCGGCGCCGTGGCCGAGACCGGCGGCGCCGGACCCGCCTCGCTGGCCGGCCTGCGCCTGGCCAAGGGCGAGCACACCCCCGGCCGCGTCGTCCCGCCGCGCAGCGCGCAGGCGCCGCAGGACCGGGAGCCCGCTACCCACCCCAGCTCCCACGACGCGCCGCAGAAGACGGCCGCCTCCGATCCCGCGCACCCGACCGGCCCGGTCAACGAGGAGGACCAGTGAGCCCCGCCGATTCTCCCGAGAAGCTGCTCACGCCGGTGCTGTCGGCGTTCTGGGACCAGCCGGACGCCTGGACGCTGGAGACCTACCGGCGCCACGACGGCTACGAGGGCCTGCGCACGGCACTCGCCATGGACCCGGACGACGTCATCGCGTACGTCAAGGAAGCCGGGCTGCGCGGCAGGGGCGGCGCGGGCTTCCCCACCGGCATGAAGTGGCAGTTCATCCCGCAGGGCGACGGCAAGCCGCACTACCTCGTCGTCAACGCCGACGAGTCCGAGCCGGGCACCTGCAAGGACATCCCGCTGCTCTTCGCCAATCCGCACTCCCTGATCGAGGGCATGGCGATCGCCTGCCATGCGATCCGCTCCAGCCACGCCTTCATCTACCTGCGCGGCGAGGTCGTCCCCGTACTGCGCAGGCTGCACGAGGCCGTACGCGAGGCGCACGAGGCGGGCTACCTCGGCAAGGACGCGCTCGGCCCGGGCAAGGACCTGGAGATCACCGTGCACGCGGGCGCGGGCGCGTACATCTGCGGCGAGGAGACCGCGCTGCTGGACTCCCTGGAGGGGCGCCGCGGCCAGCCCCGGCTGCGACCCCCCTTCCCCGCCGTCGCGGGCCTCTACGCCTGCCCCACTGTGGTGAACAACGTCGAATCCATCGCCTCGGTTCCCGTCCTGATGCACAAGGGCAAGGACTGGTTCCGTTCCATGGGCAGCGAGAAGTCTCCCGGCTTCACGCTCTACTCCCTCAGCGGCCACGTCGCCGGGCCCGGCCAGTACGAGGCCCCGCTCGGCGTCACGCTGCGCCAACTGCTCGACATGAGCGGCGGCATGCGGCCCGGCCACCGGCTCAAGTTCTGGACGCCTGGCGGTTCCTCGACCCCGATGTTCACCGAGGAGCACCTCGACGTCCCCCTCGACTACGAGGGCGTCGGCGCGGCCGGCTCCATGCTGGGCACCAAGGCGCTCCAGTGCTTCGACGAGACCACCTGCGTGGTGCGCGCCGTGACCCGCTGGACGGAGTTCTACGCGCACGAGTCCTGCGGCAAGTGCACCCCCTGCCGCGAGGGCACCTACTGGCTCGTCCAGCTCCTGCGCGACATCGAGGCGGGGAAGGCCACCCTCGCCGACATCGACAAGATCGACGACATCGCCGACACCATCAACGGCAAGTCCTTCTGCGCCCTGGGCGACGGTGCCGCCGCCCCCATCTTCTCCTCGCTCAAGTACTTCCGCGAGGAGTACGAGCAGCACGTGAACGGCCGTGGCTGCCCCTTCGACCCGGCGGCCTCCACCGTCTGGGCCGACGACAAGACCGCTCACCTGGAGGTGAATGCGTGACCGTGACCACCGACGCGACGACCTCCGGTGGCGGCGAGGGCCCCCCGCCGGAGGACCTCGTATCCCTGACCATCGACGGCGCCATGATCAGTGTCCCCAAGGGCACCCTGGTCATCCGCGCCGCCGAGCAGCTCGGCATCGAGATCCCGCGCTTCTGCGACCATCCGCTCCTCGACCCGGTCGGCGCCTGCCGCCAGTGCATCGTGGAGGTCGAGGGCCAGCGCAAGCCGATGGCCTCCTGCACCATCACCTGTACCGACGGGATGGTGGTGCGCACCCAGCTCAGCTCTCCCGTCGCCGAGAAGGCGCAGCGCGGCGTGATGGAGCTGCTGCTCATCAACCACCCGCTGGACTGCCCGGTCTGCGACAAGGGCGGCGAGTGCCCGCTCCAGAACCAGGCGATGTCCACCGGCTCTGCCGAGTCCCGGTTCGAGGGCCGCAAGCGGACCTTCGAGAAGCCCGTCCCCATCTCCCCGCAGGTGCTGCTGGACCGCGAGCGCTGCGTCCTGTGCGCGCGCTGCACCCGCTTCTCCAACCAGGTGGCCGGGGACCCGATGATCGAACTGCTGGAGCGGGGCGCGCTCCAGCAGGTGGGCACCGGCGAGGGCGACCCGTTCGAGTCGTACTTCTCCGGCAACACCATCCAGATCTGCCCGGTCGGCGCGCTCACCTCCGCCGCCTACCGCTTCCGCTCCCGCCCCTTCGACCTGGTCTCCTCGCCGAGCGTCTGCGAGCACTGCGCGGGCGGCTGCGCCACGCGTACGGACCACCGCCGCGGCAAGGTCATGCGCCGCATGGCGGCTGAGGACCCGGAGGTCAACGAGGAGTGGCTGTGCGACAAGGGCCGCTTCGGCTTCCGCTACGCGCAGCGCCCGGACCGGCTCACGGTCCCGCTGGTGCGCGACGCGGAGAGTGGTGAACTGGCCGAGTCCAGCTGGCCGGAGGCGCTGGCCGCCGCCGCCCGCGGACTGGCCGCCGCACGCGACGGCGGCACCGGCGAAGCCCGTGCGGCCGGGGTCGGCGTGCTCACCGGCGGCCGGCTGACCTTCGAGGACGCCTACGCCTACGCCAAGTTCGCCCGCGTCGCCCTGGGCACCCACGACGTCGACTTCCGTGCCCGTGCCCACTCCGCCGAGGAGGCCGGGTTCCTCGCGGCCCGGGTCGCCGGGCGGGGCCGGGACCTGGACGGCACCGGCCTCACGTACACCGCGCTGGAGGCGGCACCGGCCGTCCTGCTCGTCGGGTTCGAGTCCGAGGAGGAGGCGCCCGGCGTCTTCCTGCGGCTGCGCAAGGCCCACCGCAAGCACGGCCAGCGCACCTACTCCCTCGCCAGCCACGCCACCCGCGGCCTGGCCAAGGCGGGCGGCACCCTGCTGCCCGCCGCGCCCGGTACCGAGACCGAGTGGCTGGACGGGCTCGCCGGCGGCGTCGGCCTCGACAGCGAGGGCCAGCGCGCCGCCGAGGCGCTGCGCGCGGACGGCTCGGTGATCATCGTCGGCGAGCGGCTGGCCGCCGTGCCCGGCGGACTGACCGCCGCCGTACGGACCGCCACCGCCACCGGCGCCCGGCTGGTGTGGATTCCGCGCCGGGCCGGTGAGCGCGGCGCCCTCGAGGCGGGCGCGCTGCCGGCGCTGCTGCCCGGCGGACGCCCCGCCGCCGACCCGCGCGCCCGCGACCAGGTCGCCCGCGTGTGGGGCCTGCCAGGGCTGCCCGAGGGCGAGGGGCGCGACACCGCCGCCATCGTGGAGGCCGCCGCAGGCGGGGCGCTGCGCGGACTCCTCGTCGGCGGCGTCGAGATCGCCGACCTGCCCGACCCGGCCCGCGCCCTGGAGGCGCTGGACGCGGTGGACTTCCTGGTCAGCCTGGAGCTGCGGCCGTCCGAGGTGACCGACCGCGCCGACGTGGTGCTGCCGGTCGCCGCAGCCGCCGAGAAGTCCGGCACCTTCCTCAACTGGGAGGGCCGCGCACGGCTGTTCGAGGCCGCGCTCAAGCCGGACCAGATGACCCGGCGCCACGTACAGCCGGACGGCCGGGTGCTGCACATGCTCGCGGACGCGCTGGACCGGCCGCTGGCGCTGCCGGACGTACGGGCCGCGCGGGCCGAACTGGAGCGGCTCGGCGGCTGGGACGGCCCGGTGCCCGCCGCGCCGCAGACCGCAACCCGGTCGCTGCCGCAGCCCCGCGCGGGCGAGGCGGTGCTGGCCGGGCACCGGCTGCTGCTCGACCAGGGCCGCCTCCAGGACGGCGACGAGGCGCTGGCCGGGACCCGGCACCCCGCCGTGATCCGGGCCTCGCGCGCCACAGCCGAGGCGGCCGGGGTCGCCGACGGCGAGCCGGCCTCGGTCGACGGCCCGGCCGGGTCCGTACGGCTGCCGCTGCGGGTCACCGAGATGCCGGACCACGTGGTGTGGCTGCCGCTGAACTCCACCGGCGGCGGGGCGCAGCGCGACCTGGGCGCGCTGCCCGGGGAGCTGGTCAAGCTCTCCCCGGCACCCGCTCCGGCGCCTGCACCGGCCCCCGCCCCGGCTACGGAGACCAAGGAGGTGGAGGTCTGATGCAGGGTCATTTCCTCGCGGCCGAGGACATGTCCAACTTCGGCACCGACCCCTGGTGGCTGATCGCCCTCAAGGCGGTCTTCTGCTTCGCCTTCCTGATGGGGACGGTGCTGATCTCGATCGTCTTCGAGCGCAAGGTCGTCGCCTGGATGCAGCTGCGCATCGGCCCCAACCGGCACGGGCCCTGGGGCATGCTCCAGTCGCTCGCCGACGGCGTGAAGCTGATGCTCAAGGAAGACATCGTGGTGAAGGGGGCCGACAAGGTCGTCTACATCCTGGCGCCCATCATCGGGACGATCCCCGCCTTCATGGCGATCGCGGTCATCCCCTTCGGGCCGCCCGGCAACGAGGTGTCGATCTTCGGCACGCGCACCGCGATGCAGCTGACCGACCTGCCGGTGGCCGTCCTCTACATCCTGGCCACCTCCTCCATCGCCGCCTACGGCGTGGTGCTGGCCGGCTGGTCCTCCAACTCGACCTACCCGCTGCTCGGCGGTGTGCGGGCTACGGCGCAGATCATCAGCTACGAGGTCGCGATGGGCCTCAGCTTCGCCGCGGTCTTCCTCTACTCCGGGTCGATGTCCACCTCGGCGATCGTCGACGCGCAGGACAACAGATGGTTCGCGATCCTGCTGCCGGTGTCGTTCCTGATCTATCTGGTCTCGATGGTCGGCGAGGCACACCGGGCTCCGTTCGACATGCCGGAGTCCGAGGGCGACCTGGTCGGCGGCTTCAACACGGAGTACTCGTCGATCAAGTTCGCCCTCTTCATGCTCACCGAGTACGTCCACATGGTCACCGTCTCGGCGCTCGCGGTCACCCTCTTCCTGGGCGGCTGGCGCGCACCGGCGCCCATCTCCACCTACTGGGAGGGCGCGAACCACGGCTGGTGGCCGATGCTGTGGTTCGTGCTGAAGCTGTGCGCACTGCTCTTCGGCTTCATCTGGCTGCGCGCCTCGCTGCCCCGCGTCCGCTACGACCAGTTCATGAAGCTGGGCTGGAAGGTCCTCATCCCCGTCGCGATGGCCTGGCTGATGCTGGTCGCCGCCGTACGGGCGATGCGGAACGAGGACTACTCCTTCGCCGACATCCTCTACTGGGTCGGCGGCCTGGGGCTCGCGCTGCTGGTGATCTCCTTCCTCGTCGACCTCGTCCGCGAACGCGGGGACAAGGCCGCCGAGGAGCAGGAGAAGGCGGCCGAGCCGGCCGCGTTCGACCCGATGGCGGGCGGCTACCCGGTGCCGCCGCTGCCCGGCCAGACCCTGCCGCCCGTACCGCGGCGGCGTCCGCGCGGGGAGCGCGAACTGGTCAGCACGGCGGCCGAGTCCGGCTCCGCGGCCTCCGGTGCCACCGCCTCCGGTGAAGCTGGCGAGAGCAGCACGGGGACGTCCCCAGGAACCTCCCAAGGAAGGGGTGCCGACGGTGCCTGACAATCCTCTGGCCGGCTTCGGCGTGACCTTCAAGGCCATGTTCAAGAAGCGGCTGACCGAGCAGTACCCGGAGTACAAGAAACCGACGGCGCCCCGCTTCCACGGCCGTCACCAGCTCAACCGGCATCCGGACGGGCTGGAGAAGTGCATCGGCTGCGAGCTGTGCGCCTGGGCGTGTCCGGCCGACGCGATCTACGTCGAGGGCGCGGACAACACCGAGGAGGAGCGCTACTCGCCGGGTGAGCGCTACGGCCGCGTCTACCAGATCAACTACCTGCGCTGCATCCTGTGCGGCCTGTGCGTCGAGGCGTGCCCCACCCGGGCGCTGACCATGACGAACGAGTACGAACTGGCCGACTCATCCCGCGAATCGCTCATCTACACCAAGGAGGAGCTGCTCGCGGGGCTGTCCGAGGGCATGGTCGAGGCACCGCACGCGATTTTCCCGGGCATGACGGAGCGGGACTACTACAGCGGCCTGGTCTCGGAGGCCGCACCCGGCACCGTCCGGCAGGAGCCCCACTCCAAGAACCCGGGCAACGAGCCGCCGCAGGCCGCCGCCGACACCTTCGGGCCCGCTGAGCCGGCCGCCGCGGAGGCGGTGGGGGAGAAGTGAGCGCAGCGATCACCGCGGAGACCACCGCGGCGACGACCGCCGAGCTGGCCGCCTCGCTCGCCTCGGCCTCGCACACCTCCAGCGGCGAGGCCGTGCAGTTCTGGGTCCTGGGCACGGTGGCGGTGCTGGGCGCGCTCGGCACCGTCTTCCTCAAGCGGTCCGTGCACTCCGCGCTCTCGCTGGCCGGGACCATGATCATCCTGGCGGTCTTCTACCTCGCCAACGGCGCGTACTTCCTGGGCATCGTCCAGATCGTCGTCTACACCGGCGCCGTGATGATGCTCTTCCTCTTCGTGCTGATGCTGGTGGGTGTCACCGCCGAGGACTCCCTCAAGGAGACGATCAAGGGCCAACGCTGGATGGCCGCGCTGTGCGGCCTCGGCTTCGGCGTGCTGCTCATCGGCGGCCTGGGCAACGCCTCGGTCAGCACCTTCGAGGGGCTGGAGGAGGCCAACGCCGACGGCAACGTGTTCGGCCTGGCCCGGCTGATCTTCACGAAGTACGTCTTCGCGTTCGAGATCACCGGGGCCCTGCTGGTCACCGCGGCCGTCGCCGCCATGGTCCTCACCCACCGAGAGCGCACCGAACGCCGCTCCACCCAGCGTGAGCTGGCCGAGCGCCGGGTGCGCGAGAACCGGCAGGTGCCGCCGCTGCCCGCACCGGGCGTCTACGCCCGGCACAACGCCGTGGACATCCCCGGCCTGCTGCCGGACGGCAGCCCGTCCGAGCTGACCGTCAACCCGACGCTGCGCGCCCGCGGCCAGGTACGGGACGTCTCCGGCAAGGCGCTCGCCGATCTGGCCGCGCTGGAGCAGCGGACGGAGGAGGCCCTCGGCCGCGACGAACCGGAGGACCGGCCCGAAGCCGGCCCGCCCCCGGGTGACCCCGGTTCCGGCAACCCCGGTTCCGGCAAAACGGGGCCGGACAGGGCGAAGGAGAAGACCCAGTGAATCCGGTCAACTACCTCTATCTCGCGGCGCTGCTCTTCACCATCGGTGCCGCCGGGGTGCTGATCAGGCGGAACGCCATCGTCATCTTCATGTGTATCGAGCTGATGCTGAACGCCAGCAACCTCGCGCTGGTCAGCTTCTCCCGGCTGCACGGCAACCTCGACGGCCAGATCATGGCGTTCTTCACCATGGTCGTCGCCGCCGCCGAAGTCGTCGTCGGCCTGGCGATCATCGTGACGCTGTTCCGCTCCCGCCACTCGGCCTCGGTCGACGACGCCAGCCTGATGAAGCTGTAAGGAGTACGGACCAGTGGAATCACTCATCGGGCTGCTCGTCGGAGCCCCGCTCCTCGGCGCGGCCGTACTGCTGTGCGGCGGTCGCCGGCTCGACCGGACGGGACACTGGCTGGGCACCGCCCTGGCCGGGCTCTCGTTCGTGCTCGCGCTGGTGCTCTTCGCCGACATGCTCGGGCAGGACGCCGAGCAACGCGGCATGCACCAGCATCTGTTCAGCTGGATTCCGGTCGGCGGCTTCCAGGCGGACGTCGCCTTCCAGCTCGACCAGCTGTCGATGACCTTCGTGCTGCTGATCACCGGCGTGGGCACGCTGATCCATCTCTACTCCGTCGGCTACATGGAGCACGACGAGCGGCGCCGCCGCTTCTTCGGCTACCTCAACCTCTTCCTGGCGGCCATGCTGCTGCTGGTGCTGGCCGACAACTTCCTGCTGCTGTACGTCGGCTGGGAGGGCGTGGGCCTCGCCTCGTACCTGCTCATCGGCTTCTGGCAGCACAAGCCGAGCGCCGCGACCGCCGCGAAGAAGGCGTTCCTGGTCAACCGGGTCGGCGACGTCGGCCTGTCGATCGCGATCATGCTGATGTTCACCACCTTCGGCACCTTCGCCTTCGGGCCGGTCCTGGAGTCCACCGGTGAGACCAGTGAGGGCAAGCTGACGGCCATCGGCCTGATGCTGCTGCTGGCCGCCTGCGGCAAGTCGGCGCAGGTGCCGCTCCAGTCCTGGCTGGGCGACGCGATGGAGGGCCCGACCCCGGTCTCGGCCCTGATCCACGCGGCGACGATGGTGACGGCGGGCGTGTACCTCATCACCCGCTCCGGCGCGATCTTCAACGCCGCGCCCGACGCGCAGACCGTCGTCGTGGTCGTCGGCGCGGTCACGCTGCTCTTCGGCGCGTTCGTCGGTTGCGCCAAGGACGACATCAAGAAGGCCCTCGCGGGCTCCACGATGTCGCAGATCGGCTACATGATGCTGGCCGCCGGGCTCGGCCCGATCGGCTACGCGTTCGCCATCATGCACCTGGTGACGCACGGCTTCTTCAAGGCCGGGCTGTTCCTCGGCGCGGGCTCGGTCATGCACGGCATGAACGACGAGGTGGACATGCGCCGCTACGGCGGCCTCCGCAAGTACATGCCGGTCACCTTCGTCACCTTCGGCCTCGGCTATCTCGCGATCATCGGCTTCCCCGGACTCTCCGGCTTCTTCTCCAAGGACCAGATCATCGAGGCCGCCTTCGCCAAGGGCGGCACCCAGGGCTGGATTCTGGGCTCGGTCACCCTGCTGGGCGCGGCCATCACCGCGTACTACATGACGCGGGTCATGGCGCTCACCTTCTTCGGTGAGAAGCGCTGGTCGGAGACGGGCGAGAACGCGGTACACCCGCACGAGTCGCCCAAGTCGATGACGATCCCGATGATCGTGCTGGCCTTCGGCTCGGTCTTCGCGGGCGGCCTGTTCAAGTGGAACGAGTCCTTCGTGCACTGGCTGGAGCCGGTCACCGACTTCGAGCACGGCCATCCGCCGATGTCGGCGACGACCGTCACGATGATGACCGTCGTCGCGCTGCTCATCGGCGTCGGCGCCGCCTACCTCCAGTACGGCCGCCGCCCGGTGCCCGTCGTCGCCCCGCGCGGCAGCCTGCTCACCCGCGCCGCGCGCCGCGACCTGCTCCAGGACGACTTCAACCACGTCGCCCTGGTCAAGCCCGGCGAGTACCTGACCCGCGGCCTGGTCTACGTCGACCACAAGCTGGTCGACGGGGTCGTCAACGGCACCGCCGCCTCGGTCGGCGGCCTGTCCGGCAGGCTGCGGCGGCTCCAGAACGGTTTCGTCCGCTCGTACGCGGTCTCGATGTTCGGGGGTGCGGCGGTACTCGTCGCCGCGACCCTGCTGATGAGGGCGGTCTGAGATGTCATTTCCCCTGCTGACGGCCGTGGCCGTGCTCCCGGCGGCCGGAGCGGTCGCCACCGCGGCCGTGCCCGCCGCACAGCGTGCCCTGGCCAAGTGGCTGGCGCTGTGCGTCTCGCTGGCGACGGTCGTGCTCGCGGCGATCGTGCTGATCCGCTTCGACCCGGACGGCGACCGCTACCAGCTGACCGAGTCGCACGCGTGGATCGCGGAGTTCGGAGTCCGCTACGAGCTGGGCGTGGACGGCATCGGCGCCGTCCTGGTCGCGCTCACCGCCGTGCTCGTCCCGTTCGTCATCCTGGCGGGCTGGCACGACGCGGACGAGCCGGAGCGCGCGGAGGGGGCGGGCGGCGACAAGCCGGGCCGCCGCTGGCGCCCCACCCAGGGCTTCTTCGCGCTGATCCTGGCCGTCGAGGCGATGGTGCTGCTGTCCTTCCTGGCCACGGACGTCTTCCTCTTCTACATCCTCTTCGAAGCGATGCTCATCCCGCTCTACTTCCTGATCGGCGGCTTCGGCGACCGGGCGCACGAGCACGGTGAGGAGGAGGCGTCCCGCCAGCGCAGCTACGCGGCAGTGAAGTTCCTGCTCTACAACCTCGCGGGCGGCCTGATCATGCTGGCCGCGGTCGTCGGCCTGTACGTGGTCACCGCCGACCAGATGGGCGAGGGCACCTTCTCGCTCCAGGCCATCACCGAGGCCCGCGCCAACGGCGAGCTGGACATGGCCACCGGCACCGAACGCTGGCTCTTCCTGGGCTTCTTCTTCGCCTTCGCGATCAAGGCCCCGCTCTTCCCGCTGCACACCTGGCTGCCGAACGCGATGGGCGAGTCCACCGCACCGGTCGCCGTACTGATCACCGCGGTGGTCGACAAGGTGGGCACCTTCGCCATGCTCCGCTTCTGCCTCGGGCTCTTCCCGGAGGCGAGCGAATGGGCGACGCCGGTCGTGCTGGTGCTGGCGCTGATCAGCATCATCTACGGCGCGCTGCTCGCGGTGGGCCAGCGGGACATCAAGCGGCTCATCGCCTACGCCTCGATCTCGCACTTCGGCTTCATCATCCTGGGCATCTTCGCGATGACCTCCCAGGGTCAGGGCGGCGCCACGCTCTACATGGTCAACCACGGCCTCTCCACGGCCGTGCTGATGCTGGTCGCCGGATTCCTGATCTCGCGGCGCGGCTCCCGGCTCATCGCCGACTACGGAGGAGTGCAGAAGGTCGCCCCGGTGCTCGCGGGCACCTTCCTGATCGGCGGGCTGGCCACCCTGTCCCTGCCCGGACTGGCGCCGTTCATCAGCGAGTTCCTCGTCCTGGTCGGCACGTTCAGCCGCTACCCGGTCATCGGCATCATCGCCGCCGCGACCATCGTGCTGGCCGCGCTCTACGTGCTCGTCCTCTACCAGCGCACCATGACCGGCCCGGTCAAGGCCGGGGTGGAGGGCATGCCCGACCTGCGCGTCCGCGAACTGGCCGTGGCGGCCCCGCTGATCGCGCTGCTCATCTTCCTCGGCGTCTTCCCCAAGCCGCTGACGGACATCGTCAACCCAGCGGTCGAGCACACACTCTCCGACGTGCGACAGCACGACCCCGCTCCTGATGTGGAGGCTGCCAAGTGAGCACCACGCAATCTCTCCACAGCCTGTGGATGAGCGCGGCGGAGGAGCCGGACAAGATCCCCAGCCCGCACATCGAGTACGCGCAGCTGTCGCCGACGCTGATCGTCCTCGGTGCCGCCCTCGCCGGCATCCTGATCGAGGCGTTCCTGCCGCGCAGGCTGCGCTACGGCGCGCAGGTGGTCGTCGCGGTCGCCGGTCTGGCCTCGGCCTTCGCGGCCGTCCTCGCGCTGGCCCTGGACGGCTACGGCACCAGCAAGGCGCAGATCGCCGCCATGGGCGCCATCGCGGTGGACGGCCCGGCGCTCTTCCTCCAGGGCACCATCCTGCTGGTCGGCGTGATCGCCGTCTTCACCTTCGCCGAACGGCGGCTGGACCCGAAGGCACACGGCAGGCACGTCGACTCGTTCGCCCCGCAGGCCGCCGCCACCCCCGGCGGCCAGGCCGAACGGGACGCGGTCCGGGCCGGCTTCACCACCACCGAGGTCTTCCCGCTGGCGATGTTCGCCCTGGCGGGCATGCTGATCTTCCCGGCCGCCAACGACCTGCTGACGCTCTTCATCGCGCTCGAGGTCTTCTCCCTGCCGCTGTACATCCTGTGCGCGCTGGCCCGCCGCAACCGCCTGATGTCCCAGGAGGCGGCGGTCAAGTACTTCCTGCTGGGCGCCTTCTCCTCGGCCTTCCTGCTGTTCGGCATCGCCCTGCTGTACGGCTACGCGGGCGCGGTCGACTACTCCGGCATCGCCCGCGTCGTCAGCGGCGCCGAGCCGACCACCGACCCGGCGCTCGCCGGGACGATGGGGAACGACGCGCTGCTGCTCATCGGCGGCGCGATGATCCTGGTCGGCATGCTCTTCAAGGTGGGCGCCGTCCCGTTCCACATGTGGACGCCGGACGTCTACCAGGGCGCCCCCACCCCGGTCACCGGCCTCATGGCCTCCGCCACCAAGGTGGCGGGCTTCGGCGCGCTGCTGCGGCTGCTGTACGTGGTGCTGCCGGGGCTGCGCTGGGACTGGGAGCCGGTGATGTGGGGCGTCGCCATCGTCACCATGCTGGGCGGTGCGATTGTCGCCATCACCCAGACCGACATCAAGCGGATGCTGGCCTACTCCTCCATCGCGCACGCCGGGTTCATGCTCGCCGGTGTCATCGCGACCTCGGAGGACGGCGTGTCCTCGGTGCTGTTCTACCTGGCCGCGTACTCCTTCGTGACCCTTGGCGCCTTCGCCGTGGTCACCCTGGTGCGGGACGCGGGCGGCGAGGCGACCCACCTCTCCAAGTGGGCCGGTCTGGGCCGCCGTTCGCCGCTGGTGGCCGCCGTGTTCGCGGTGTTCCTGCTGGCGTTCGCGGGCATCCCGCTCACCTCCGGCTTCACCGGCAAGTTCGCCGTCTTCAAGGCCGCGGCGGAGAGCGGCGCCGGGACGCTGGTGGTGATCGGCGTGATCTCGTCGGCCGTCGCCGCGTTCTTCTACATCCGGGTGATCGTGCTGATGTTCTTCCACGAGCCCAAGGCGGACGGGCCCAGCGTCGCGGTGCCCAGCCCGATGACCGTCACGGCCATCACGGTCGGTGTGGCGGTCACGGTGGTGCTCGGGGTCGCCCCGCAGTACTTCCTGGACCTCGCGGGGCAGGCGGGCGTGTTCGTCCGGTAGCGCGAGCGGCTCCGGCTCAGGTGGGAGGGGCGTGCACCGCGCCGCCCTTCCCGCACGCGGCAGCGGTACGGCCCGGCACCCCCTCGGGGGCACCGGGCCGTACCGCTGTGTGCGGGGGTTGGTGAGCGGTGGGTCAGCCGGGGGGCAGGTCCGGCAGGTTCGCCATGTCGTCCTTGCTGAAGGTGCTCTTCTTCCCGGACGCCCAGGTGACCTTGAGCGTCTTGCCCTGGAGGCTCTCCACGGTGCCCTTGGCGTAGTCCGAACTGCCGTCCGCGCACGTCAGGTCCAGCCCGAGCGGCTGGGTGCCCTCGTCCAGCTTGCCCGTGCAGGTGGTCGAGCCCGCGAGCATGACGTCCCCCTTGGCGACGGCCAGGATCAGCAGGCCCTTGTCGGCGTGCAGCGCGTCCGTCGACCAGCTGCCCTCCAGGGCCGAGGCCGACACCTCGCCGGTGCCGTCCTCCTCCGCGCTCTTGTCGTCGCCGCTCTTGTCGTCCCCACCCGGGTCGGACGGCGCGGAGGCGGACTTCTCCGGTGCCGCCTCGTCCCCGCCGTCCCCGCCGTCCCCGTCGCTGCCACCGCAGCCGCCGACCAGCAGGGCGGCCACCAGTGAGGCCGCTCCGGCCGTCGTCCTTCGCGTTGACGTGCGCACGTGCCACTCCTCCGTAGACCCGGCGACCTGGACCGGCCGCGGACACGTCAAACTAACAGGCCCCGTCCGCCGGACCCCGGGACGGGAACCCGGCCGTCCGCTTCGTCCGCCCCCGGGCCGCTCAGCTCGCACCGGCGGGCTCGATCCGCCCGGTCACCTCGCCCAGGCCGATCCGGGTGCCGCCGGGGCCGGGCGCCCAGGCGCTGAGCACCACCTCGTCCCCGTCCGCGAGGAAGGGGCCCTTGCCCGCCGTCAGCTCCAGGAAGCTGCCGTACTGGTCCGGGTCCGGGCCGCTGACCGTGCCGGACGCGTACAGGTCGCCGGTGCGCAGGGAGGCGCCGTTCACCGTCAGGTGGGCCAGCTGCTGGGCCGCCGTCCAGTACATCGAGGAGAACGGCGGCTCGGCGACCGTGGCGCCGTTGAGCCGGACCGTGATCCGGATGTCCAGGCCGCCCGGCTCGTGGCCGGAGGAGTCGCCGTCGTCGAGATAGGGCAGCAGCGGCAGGTCCCGGGCGGGCGGCGCCGTACGGGCCGCGTCCAGGGCGTCCAGCGGGGTCACCCAGGGGGAGACGGACGTCGCGAAGGACTTCCCGAGGAAGGGGCCCAGGGGCACGTACTCCCATGCCTGGATGTCCCGTGCGGACCAGTCGTTGAGCAGGCAGACGCCGAAGACGTGGTCCCGGAAGGCGCCTTGGCCCACCGGCGCGCCCAGCGCGGACGGGGTGCCGACCACGAAGCCGACCTCGGCCTCGATGTCCAGCCGGGTGGAGGGCCCGAACAGCGGTGACGGCTCGGCGGGCGGCTTGCGCTGGCCGGTGGGGCGTACGACCGGGGTGCCGGAGACGACCACGGTGCCCGCGCGGCCGTGGTAGCCGATGGGCAGGTGCTTCCAGTTGGGCGTCAGGGGCTCGCCGTCCGGGCGGAAGATCCGGCCGACGTTGGTGGCGTGGTGCTCGCTGGCGTAGAAGTCGACGTAGTCGGCCACCTCGAAGGGCAGCCGCAGGGTCACCTCGGCGAGCGGGCGCAGCAGCCCCGCCGTGGTCGCGCGGTGCGCGGGGGCCGTCAGCCACTCGCGCAGCTCGGCGCGCACGGCACGCCAGACGGGGCGGCCGGCGGCCATCAGGGGGTTCAGCAGGGGCCGCTGGAGCAGCGCGGCGTGCGGGGAGCCGAAGGCCGCCGCGGCGGCGCCCGCGTCCAGCACGTGCGCGCCGTAGCGGACCCCGATGCGGGGGTGGTCGGGGGCGTCCGCCGTGGTGTAGAGGCCGTAGGGGAGATTGTCCGGTCCGAAGAGGTCGTCTCCGGGGAGATCGAGCGCGGTCGCGTCGGTCATCTGTGGTGCCTCGCCTTCGAGGTCGTCGCCGGTCAGGGCCGGGAACAGGTTACGGCCTCGCGCCGCTGGGAACCCGGGGCGAGGCCGCCGGAGCCGGGGGCGCGGCGGGTGCGGCGGGCGGTGCGGGCCGAGAGGGCTGTGCGGGTGTCGGGAGCGGTGCGCCCGGAGGTACGCGGGGGTAATGATCGACAACCGACCGGCTACCCTGCCAGGGATGGTGGCATCGATGCATCGGCAAGCGGCGTAGACAGGAGTACCCCTCGTGACCGTCGGCGGGACTTTCGGGCTGAGCATGCGGGACCAGGCTCTCGAAGCCGATGTCCAGGCGGGGTTGGCGGCCGTCGAAGAGGGGCTTTTCGAGGCCACCAAGAGCGATGTGCCGTTCATAACGGGAGCTGCTCAGCACCTCGTGCGGGCCGGGGGGAAGCGCTTCCGGCCGCTGCTGGTGATGCTGGGGGCGCAGTTCGGTGATCCGCACGCGCCAGGGGTGGTGCCGTCGGCGGTCGTGGTCGAGCTGACCCACCTGGCGACGCTCTACCACGACGACGTGATGGACGAGGCCGACGTCCGCCGGGGCGTGCCCAGCGCCAACGCCCACTGGAACAACTCGGTGGCCGTGCTCACCGGCGACTTCCTCTTCGCGCGCGCCTCGCACATCCTGGCCGACCTCGGCCCGGAGGCCGTGCGTATCCAGGCGGGCGCCTTCGAGCGGCTGGTCACCGGCCAGATCATGGAGACGGCCGGGCCGCAGGACGGGCAGGATCCGGTCGACCACTACCTCGAGGTGATCGGCGGCAAGACCGGCTCGCTGATCGCCGTCGCGGGGCGCTTCGGCGCGATGATGGCGGGGGCCGACGAGCGGACGCTGTCGATCATGACGCAGTACGGCGAGCGGATCGGCGTCGCCTTCCAGCTGGCCGACGACGTGCTGGACATCGCCAGCGACTCACGCGAATCCGGCAAGACCCCCGGCACCGACCTGCGCGAGGGCATCCCGACCCTGCCCGTGCTGCACCTGCGCGCCCAGGCGGCGGCGGGTGGCTCGCCGGAGGACCGGGCCCTGTGCGAGCTGCTGGACGGCGACCTGACGGACGACGCCCGGCACGCGGAGGCCCTCGCGGGCGTACGGGCGCACCCGGCGCTTGCGCAGGCACGCAAGGACACCGTCCGCTACGCGGACGAGGCGCGGGCGATGCTGGCGCCGCTGCCGGACGGGCCCGCGCGGGCGGCGCTGTCGGCACTGTGTGACGCGGTGGTGCACCGGGCGGGCTGACCGCTTCCGCCCGGCGGCGCCTGGCCGGCCCGGCGGCGGGCGGTCGGTGGGCGGTCGGTCGGCGGGCGCCAGACGGCGGCCACGGATGGCGGAGCGCCGGACTGCCGACCGGCGGATATCGGGCCGGTCCGTGTCATCCCTCGGGAGTACATGGACTTGCCCCCCTCGTCTGACGCCATGCCGCGCCCGATTTGGTCCCATGGAGTCACCATCCTCCACCGGTTCGGGTGACAATGGCGGCAAGGGGATGGACGAGTGCGAGGTACAGGACCGCCGCCGACATGGAGGTAGGGCACACACATGGCACAGATCCAACCGAGCAGTCCGAACAGGTCGGGCAGGAAGGCGATGCGGTACGGCGTACCGGTCGCTGTCGCGGGGGTCGCTGCCGCCACCATCGGGCTTGTCCCGGCGCTGGCCAGCAGCGGTGACCCGGACCTGCCGAAGATCACTGCGGAAGAGCTCGTCGCGAAGATCGCCGAGTCGGACGTCGACCAGGTGTCCGGCACCGTCAAGGTCAAGACCGACCTCGGGCTGCCCGCGCTGCCCGGCTCCTCCGGCGGCGGCGACCGCGGTGGGCCGTTCGGCGGCGACCGCGGCCAGGACGAGGGCGACAAGGGCGGCGGCAAGGGCGAGGGGTCCGAGGCCGCGCCACAGAAGAAGCTCATGGAGCTGGCCTCCGGCGAGCACACTCTGCGGGTCGCGGCCGACGGGCCCGACAAGCAGCGCGTCTCGATCGTCGAGGACGCGGCGGAGTACAGCGTCATCCACAACGGCAAGGACGTGTGGACGTACGACAGCGCGTCGAACTCGGTCATGCACGCCAAGGCACCCGCCGGGGCGGGCAAGGGTACCGGCAAGCAGGGGAAGGCTTCGGGCGACCTGGCGGACCTGACCCCGCAGGAGGCGGCGAAGCAGGCGCTGAAGGCGGTGGACAAGACGACCTCGGTCTCCGTGGACGGCACCGCCAAGGTCGCCGGGCGGGACGCGTACCAGCTGGTGATCAAGCCGAAGGCCGCCGCCGACTCCACCGTCGAGTCGATCCGGATCGCGGTCGACGGCGACAACGGCACACCGCTGAAGCTCACGCTCAACCCGAAGGGTGGCGGCAAGTCCGTCATCGACATCGGCTACACCAAGGTCGACTTCGGCAAGCCGGACGCGAGCACCTTCGACTTCAAGGCGCCGAAGGGTGCCGAGGTCACCGAGCAGAAGCTCGGCGGCGAAGCGGAGAAGCGCGGCCAGGACTGGTCGAAGGAGGGAAGGGGCGGAGCTGACGGCCTTGAGGGCCTCTCCGGTCTCGAGGTGCTCGGTGAAGGCTGGAACACCGTGGCCGAGATCGAGCTGCCCGAGGGCGCCCTGACCGGCGCGGGCGGCCCCGGTGGCCAGGACGCCAAGGAGGGCATGGACTCTTCGATGGCCAAGAGCCTGCTCGACGGGCTCACGGACGAGGTCACGGGCGACTTCGGCACCGGCCGGGTCTTCGAGACCAAGCTGGTGAACGTCCTGCTCACCGAGGACGGCAAGGTCTACGCCGGTGCCGTCACCAAGGACGGTCTCGTCAAGGCTGCCAACCAGTCCGCGAAGTAACCGGGACTCACCCACCCTTCGCCGCTGCCCGGCCTCGTGCCGGGTGGCGGCGAAGGTCCTACCACGGGAGCATGGGATCACCATGACGGACGCGGCCGAAGCCGTTGTCGAGACGAGTGGGCTCAGCAAGCGCTTCCGGGGCGGCCAGTTGGCCGTGGACAGCCTGGAGCTGACCGTGCCCCGGGGCAGCGTCTTCGGCTTTCTCGGGCCCAACGGCTCCGGCAAGACGACGACGATCCGGATGCTGCTCGGCCTGATAGAGCCCTCCGAGGGCACCGCCCGGTTGCTGGGCCAGCCGATGCCGCACGCGGCCGGTCGGGTCCTGCCCCAGGTGGGCGCACTGATCGAGGGGCCCGCGCTGTACGGCTTCCTCTCCGGCCGGGACAACCTCCTCCGCTACGACGCGGCCGACCCCACGGCCGACCCCCGTACCCGCCGGGCCCGGGTGGCCGAGGCGCTGGACCGGGTCGGCCTCGCGGCGGCGGGCGGCAAGAAGGCGAAGGCGTACTCGCTGGGTATGAAGCAGCGGCTGGGGCTTGCCTCCGCGCTGCTCCAGCCGCGTCAGCTGCTCGTCCTGGACGAGCCGACGAACGGGCTGGACCCCCAGGGCATGCGCGAGATCAGGACCCTGGTGCGGGAACTGGCCGACGACGGCATCACGGTCTTCCTTTCCTCCCACCTCCTGGACGAGATAGAGCAGGTCTGCACGCACACGGCGGTGATGAGCCGGGGACGGCTGATCACCCAGGGGACCGTCGCCGAGATGTCCGCAGGCGCCCGCGGACGTCTCGCCGTCACCACACCGGACGGGGCCGAGGCGGTGCCCGTCCTCAAGGAGCACGGGGTGACCGACGTGACCGTCGACGGTGAGCGCGTCACCGGAGAGCTTCCCGTCACGGAGCCGCCCGAACTGGCCGACCTGAACGCGGCGCTCGTACGAGCCGACGTCCGCGTGCGGGCCTTCGGCGTGGAGAGGGCCTCACTCGAGGACATATTCGTCGCGCTGACCGGGGAGGGTTTCGATGTCGCGGGCTGAGACCGCACTGAGCGGCACGGGCACCGGCGAGCAGGGCTCGCGGCCCCCCGCCGGGCCCGCCAAGGGTCCCGCGGGCACGGCCCCCGGCCCGGCGGAGGGCGGCCAGGGCGCGGCGGGCGCCGTACGCCAACGGCTCAGGCCGCTGGGCCTCTTCCGCAGCGAGCTGGTCACCACCTTCCGGCGCTGGCGGACACTCTCCTTGCTCCTGGTCCTGATGGTCGTGCCGATCCTGGTCGGCATCGCGGTCAAGATCGAGACGAGCGACGGCGGTTCCGTCGGTGACGGAGGGGGCGACGGGCCTGCCTTCATCGCCCAGGTCACCAACAACGGGCTCTTCCTCGTCTTTACCTCGCTCGCCGTCACCCTGCCCTTCTTCCTGCCCATGACGGTCGGGATGATCGCCGGAGACTCCATCGCCGGTGAGGCCGCCGGAGGCACCCTGCGCTATCTGCTGGTCGCCCCCGCCGGACGGACCAGGCTGCTGCTGGCGAAGTACGCCACCACCGTCGTCTTCTGCCTGGCCGCCACGCTGGCCGTAGCCCTCTCGGCGCTGGCCGTCGGAGCGCTGCTCTTCCCCGTCGGCGAGGTCACACTGCTCTCGGGCACCTCCGTGTCGTTCGGTGAGGGGCTGCTGCGGGCGATGCTGATCGCCCTCCTGGTGGCCGCTTCGCTGCTGGGACTGGCCGCGATCGGACTCTTCATCTCGACGATGACCAACAGCGGTGTCACCGCCATGGCCGCCACCGTCGGGCTGCTGATCACCGTGCAGATCGTGGACACCATCCCGCAGTTGGACGTGGTGCACCCCTATCTCTTCCCGCACTACTGGCTGTCCTTCGGAGACGTCCTGCGCGACCCGGTCTACTGGGACCCGGTGCTCAAGAACCTCGGCCTCCAGGCTCTCTACGTCGCCGTCTTCGGCTCCGCGGCCTGGGCCCGCCTGACCAACAAGGACATCACCGCCTGAGCCGCGCCGGACCGAGAGCGCCTCCGCACCCGGAGGTGCCGTTCGGCGCGATGTCATGGAGGTGACGGCGATCTGACAGAGCTTTGGCGCCTTCGGGCTGGACACTGAGTGGGCTCTCCCGGCTCCTGCCGGGGAGCGACACCCTTCGTCCTCGCAGCCGCTCGCCGGGCTGCTCCCCCCAACCGGAGGTACCGGATGCGCCGTCAGCTGATCACCGGCCTGTCTGCCGCGGGCTTCGCCCTGGCCGTCACGGCCGCTCTCGCCACTCCCGCACAGGCGGCTCCTGCGGATAAGCTCCAGGTCATGTCCCACTGGACCCAGACCAGCGCCAGCAGCCAGAACGCCTTTCTGAGCGCGCGCGCCAACCAGGGGAAGTGGGCCGCCTACGGCTTCAACTGGAGCACGGACAAGTGCAGCAGCTCTCCTGACAACCCCTTCGGCTTCCCCTTCGAGAGGTCCTGCATCCGGCACGACTTCGGCTACCGGAACTACAAGGCCATGGGCCGTTTCGACGCGAACAAGTCGCGCATCGACAGCGCCTTCTACGCGGACCTGAAGCGCGTGTGCAACGGCTACTCGGGCGCGACCAAGACGTCCTGCAACGGCCTCGCGTGGACCTACTACCAGGCCGTCTCCGTCTTCGGCGTGTCCGCTGCGGACGCGTCGGCGAAGCTGGACCAGGCGGCGCAGCCGGTGGGCTGACCGCACGGCGCACCGCCGCAGGACCCCGATGCCTGTCCGAAGTCCCCGGCCGCCGCCACCCGGCAGGCGGCCGGGGACTTCGCTACGCCACACAGAACTCGTTCCCCTCCGGGTCGAGCATGAGAGCCCAGGTGCCTCCGTGCTCCTCCACGGTCCGGACGAAGGTGGCGCCCAGCTTCTCCAGCCGGGCCACCACCGCCTCCCGCTCCCCCGGCCCCGCGTGGACGTCGACATGCAGGCGGTTCTTGCCCGACTTGGGCTCGGGCACCAGCTGGAACAGCAGTCTCCGGCCGAGACCGACCCCGCTCTCCTCCTCGAACGGATCGTCCGGATGGCGGGCGGCGGCACCCGTCACCCAGTACTTCCGGCCGTCGACCTCTCTGACCAGCGACTCGTCGACCACGCCGAGGCCGAGCAGGCGCTCGATCAGGGCGCTGTTGTCCTCCAGTTCGTATTCCAGCGCGGCGGCCCAGAAGGCGGCCTGGCGGTACGGATCGGCCGAGTCGATCACAAGCTTCCAGCCCAGTGCCATGAGGGGTCCTTCCGTCGCGGGCTTCCCAGTGGGGCGTAACCAGTTATAGTGGTTACGTGAGTGAGCCTGCAACTGGACTGATCCTTCAGTCACCCGAAGGAGTGCCCTACCGATTCGACCCGGGCGCGCTGTGCCTGGAGTTGCTGATCACCGGTGGCCCAGGCGCCCTGGCCCGGTTCGAAGTGCTGGTCAAGCCGTACGCCCTGGCCGTCTGGGCGGCGCGGTCGCGGCTTCGGCCGCTGCCCGAGGTGGAGGTGACGCAGCTGGAGTTGGCCGCCGCGCGGACGCTGCGCGACGCCGTGCTCGCGGCGGCCCAGCGCCGGGCACACGGCGCCGAGCCACGCCCGGAGGACCTGGAGCGGGTGAACGCCGCCGCGCGAGCGCTCCCGCTCACCCCCCAGTTCGAGCCCGCGGAGCCGGGCGTGCGGACCTGGGCCCGGCCGACCACGGGCGAGCAGCTGCTCTCGACGGTCGCGCGCGATGCGATCGAGCTGTTCACCGGGCCGTACGCGCACCGCATCCGGGAGTGCGAGGCGGGCGACTGCCAGCTGCTCTTCGTGGACACCTCGCGGCCGGGCCGCCGCCGCTGGTGCTCCATGGAGCGCTGCGGCAACCGGCACAAGATCCGCGCCCTGCGCGCCCGGCAGGAGGCGCGGGGCGAGCGGGACGAGCAGGCTGAGCGCAGTGGGCCGGAGAAGCACGAGCGGGAGAAGCACGAGCCGGAGAAGCGCGAGCCGGAGAAGCGCGAGAAAAGGGAGAGGGAAGAGGTGGATTCCGTGCGCAGCGTCGGGCTGACTCAGGACGCCGGCTGGGAGATCGGGGTGTCGAAGACGCTGCCGCTGCCACCCGGTCAGGTGTGGTCCTTCCTCAGCGGGCCCGAGGGGCTGGCCCTGTGGCTGGGTCCCGGTGTGACCTTGCCCCGGGAGAAGGGCGGCGCGTACGAGACCGCCGATGGGACGGCGGGGGAGGTGCGTGCGTACCACCCGGAGGACAGAATCAGGCTCACCTGGAGGCCCCCCGGCTGGGACCACGACACCACCGTGCAGGTCGCGGTGACGGCGGCCCGGGGCGACGTGCGGAAGACAGTGCTCCGGTTCCATCAGGAGCGGCTGGCGAGCGCCGACGAGCGCGAGCGGCAGCGTGCGCACTGGAAGCAGGTGATGAGCAACGTCGCAGCCGCGCTCGCTCCGGCCTGACCCGGACGCGGCACCCTGCGGCCGGCCCCCCGGCCCTCAGCCCCCAGCCCCTCTCAGCCCGCCGTCCGGTGCCCCGGGCGGTCGAGGTGGTCCAGGACGATCTGGTGCGCCCGCCAGCCGTCCGGGAACTTCGGCGGCACGTCGAGGTAGACGGGCCGGTTCGAGGGGTGCCGGTCGAGGAGTTCGCGGATGCCCGCGCGGGCCACCACGACGCAGGCGTGGCGGTGCCGCGAGAGCAGCACGCACAGGCGGCCGGTCTCCAGGTGGAAGGCGCTGGCGTCGGCCCGCCCGGAGAGCGGGTGCCACACGAGGGTCACGTCGAACTCCCGGCCCTGGAGCTTGTTGGCGGTGTCGACGGTGACGCCGTCCAGCTGCGGGCCGAGGTCCCGCAGCGCGGCGCGTACGGCGGCGGCCTGGTCGTTGTGCGCCGTGCCGACGGCGATCCGCTCCGGGACCACCTTGTCCCCGTTGGCCAGCGCGCCGCGCTGGAGCAGCCGGTCGGCCGTGGTGGCGAGGGCGTCGGCCACCTCGGGATCGGTGCGCAGGGTGTGCCGGGAGGGGAGTTGGAGGTATCCCCAGCCGGTGGCGGCGGCGCGGGAGAGGACGTCGTCGGCCGGGGTCCCCTCCAGTGCCGCCGTCTCCAGGGTCAGCACGCGGTCTCCGTGCCGGGTGCCGGAGGTGAACGGATAGAAGGGGTAGAACGCCCGCTGCACGAGGGGCGCGGCGCTGGCGGGCAGGCGCCAGGAGACGGGGAGTTGCCGGGTGGGCATGCCGGGGTTGTGCGCGAGGCTGACGTCGACGGCGTTCAGCAGCGGGTTCCAGGTGAGTCCGGCCCAGCGGTCCGTCTCGACGGTGGCGAAGGGGTCCAGCTGGCCCGGATCGCCCACGAAGAGGGCGTGTGTGAACAGCGGCGCCGTGCGGAGGACGGCGTCGGACCGCATCTGGTACGCCTCGTCGACGATGGCCCAGTCCCAGGGATCGGTCTTCACGTGCGCCCACTTGGCCGCCGTCGCGATGACGACGGGCAGCGCGCGCAGCGGCCCGATCCGGTCCCCGCCCACCACGTTCCCGTGCCGGGTGACGCGCTCCGGGAGGTCGAAGCCCTCCTTGTGCAGGCGCCCGATCCGCAGGCCGGGGTGTGCCCCGGCCATCCGGTCGGTCAGGTCGTCGACCTGTTCGTTGGTCTGCGCGATGATCATCACCGGCCGGTCCTGCGCCGCCAGATGGCCGGCCGCCCGGACGACCAGCGTCGATTTTCCCGCGCCCGGCGGTGAGTTGACGACGATGCCACGCTGGTCGGTGTGGTCCAGGTCGTGCAGCACCTGGGCGACGGCGGCGTCGGCCCGCTCGCCCGGTGTCACTGGCGCGGCCGTCTCCGCCGTCACTCCCAGGTCTCCTCTGCGTCGTCGTGGGTCGGTTCGTACGGCTGGGGCGGGCCGCCGTGCGTCCAGGGCGTGTTCTCGTCGTCGGGGATCTGCGCGGGGACGACGTACTGGCCCAGGGTCGTGTAGCAGAGCCGCTCGCCCAGCTCCGGGATCGTGCCGGGCGGGGCCGGGGGCTTGCGCTTGCCGCCGAAGCCGCCGCACAGCTGGATGTCCGTCTCGAAGCCGCCGCCTGCGGGGTCCTCCCGGATCGCGAGGATCTCGGCCCGCTGCCCGAGCCGGTCCGGACTGCGTACGGTCTCGCCCTCGGCGAGCGGCGGCTGCTCCGCCGTGCGCAGGGTGACGGTGGGCCGGAAGAGCGCCGAGCGGCCCCCGTTGCCGACCATGCGGTCCGGTTCCCGTGCGGTCACCGTGCCGGTGAACGCCGCGCCGCTGAGCTCGTACTCGGCCATGACCAGCGGGTCGTCGAAGGCGCGTTCGCTCTCGTAGCGCGCCACGGCGTCCTCCAGCCGGGCCAGCCGCCGGGCGGCACTCGCCGCGTGGTCCCGGCGCGGCTGAGGCCATCCCGATTCGTCCAGGTAGGCCGCGTAGCCGCTGAAGAAGGTGCGGTCCAGCGCCCGGCGCTCCGCCACGTGTCCGCCGGGCGGCAGGGCGCGCAGCAGTTCGATCCCGCGCCACATGAGGCGCCAGGTGGGCGCGAGCTGGGAGCGCAGCTCGGCCTCGATGACGCGGCCGATCGCCTCGCGCGCCCGTTCGCCGGTCTCCGCGCCGTAGGCGGTGACCAGTTCGCTGAGCGTGCGGTCGAACACCGGGTCGGTGGCGGGCCCGGCGGGCGGGTGGCGCGCGGGGTCCTCGGCCGCCCGGGCGGCCTGTGCGCCGGTGAGCCCGGCGGGCGGGTCGATCCAGCCCAGCAGCGCCGCCAGCTGGGCGTCCTCGGTGGGGCTCTGGCCGGTCGCCCAGTGTGCGCCGAGCAGCCCGGTCATGCTCAGCAGCGTGCTGGAGCCGGGGAACTCGGCTCGGTCCGCGGCCCAGGTGAGCCACTTGCCCAGGGCCGGCACGGAGGCGGGCACCGCGTACGGCCCGTCGGTGCGGCGCAGCCGGGTGGACCGTCCCAGCAGCCGGGCGAAGGCGATGCCCGCCTGGTTGGGGACCAGGATCTGCGGGGCGCGGGTGAAGCGTTCGCGGACCTCCCTGGGACGGCCCGCCTCGTAGGTCTCCGTCTCCGCACGGCATCCGTCGATGTACGGCAGCAGCAGGTCGGCGAGTTGGGCGGCGAAGCGGAAGCGCTGGTCGCGGTCGCGCGGCTGCGGCACGGTCAGCAGTACGGGGTCCTCGGGCCCGGTGCCCGCCATGGCGGCCAGCGGCGCGCACGCCTCCCCGGCGAGGGCCAGCGGGATCAGCACGAACGGCGCCTTCGCCAGATGCTGGTGGCGGACGGTGGTCAGCCGTTCGGCCTGGCCCGACGCGGCGGCGCGCAGGGTGGCGACGGTCTTCAGCAGGCTCACGCGGCGCCGCCTCCTCGCAGGTCCCGCAGCTGGGCCGCGCGGCGCAGCAGGGCCGCGAGCCGGGCCTGGTGCGGGTCCGGCTCCCGGGTGCCGTTGATCAGCCCGAGCGCGGCATGGGTGGTGGTGACGCCGGGAAGGTCGTTGCGTACGCCGGTGCCCAGGTGGGCAGGGTCGCCCGTGGTCTCCGCCTCCGACCGGCAGTAGCGGGACATCTCGCAGAAACTGAGGCAGGTGGGGGCGTAGGCGGCGTCGAGTGCGCCGACCGAAGCGGTCAGCTCCTCGGCGGTGCGCCGGGGCGCGCCCGCGCTGTCGTCGGCGAGGTCGAAGGAGGCGTCGGCGGGCAGCACGTCGGCCAGGTCCTGGGCCCGGCGGAGCCTGCCGAGCTGGAACTCCACGGCGTCCAACTCCTGGCGCAGGTCCAGCAGCCGGCCGTAGGGCCGGTTGGAGAAGTCCTTCGGGCAGACCAGCAGGAACTGGTCGGCGACCGCCTCGGCGGGCAGCCCGGCCCGCAGGAACGCCTGGCGCAGCGCGAGGACGTGCACGGCGGCCTGCTTGACCGTCTCGGCGGTCCTGGCCGGGTCGGCCTGCCCGTCGATGGCCGGGAAGGAGCGGATCTCCACGAGGTAGAAGCTGCCGCCGATGCGGTGCGTGAGGACGTCCGGCTCCAGGTAGGCGGTGCGGCCCGCGACGTCGAGGGTGAGCAGCGGGTGGTCGAGGATCAGCCGGTCCTCCGCGCCGGACGCGATGCGCTCCAGCAGCCGCTGCGTCTCCCGGGCGCGTACGGCCGGTGCGGCGTTTCCGGCCACCTCACTCAGATCCGCGACGGCCGCCTCGGTCACGGGGGCGGCGAGTTCGGCGCGCAGCAGCGAGATCAGCTCGGCGTGGCTGCCCCATCGCAGGAGCGAGGCGAAGGCCGCTTCGCGGGCGAGGGTGAACGGCGACTGGCCGAACCGCGGTTCGAAGCCGATACGGGTCGCGAGCAGCGCCTTGTCCACCCCGGCGGCGTCCAGGACGGCCCGGCGGGAGCAGGCCGGGTTGGCCGTCAGCGCGGTGAGCTTGCGCGCCGTGTACGGTTCGGGACCGGCCGGGCCGCGCAGGCGTGCGAGCGGGTCCTGGGGCTCTTGCGGAAGCATCGTCTCTTCTCACGAGGGGCTGGTGCGGCGTGGCGCGGGTCGCCCGGCGGGCGACCCGTCCCCGGAACCGGAGCCGGAACCGGTGTCCGTTCCGGGGTGGACGATGCCCAGCGTAGAGACCCCGAACAGCCGCTGTGCGGCGGTGAGCCGGTCGCGGGCGCGGGCCGCCGTCTCCGCACGCTGCTTCTCGTCCGCCGAGCGGTGCACCCGCGCCTCGGCCAGGGCCGCGGCGGCGACCGCCGCCGGGTCGGGCTCGTCCGTCTCCGTCTCCGCCTCCGCCTGTTCGCCGTACGCCCCCGGCACGTTGAGGGCGAAGCGGCGCAGGAGCCGCCGGGCCGTCTCCGAGGGCGCGTGCCCGGTGGCGCGCAGGCGCGCGACCGCTTCCGCGAGGCGCCCGGCGTGGACGAGGAAGTCCGTACGCGGGCTCAGCGGGCCGACGACCCGGCGCTCCAGCGGCCAGGAGGAGAGGGCGAGCAGCCCCCGGGCGGGCACCAGCCGGTCGTGGGTGAGCGCCGCGCAGACGTAGTACGGCCGCGCGCCGTTCTGGGCGAGGTGGGCGCGCTCCTCGTCGCGGCGCAGGGAGGCGAGTCTGGGGGCGGGGAGCGGGTCGTGGAAGAACGCCTCGTGCACCGAGGAGATCAGCTTCGGCGACGCCGGGGCGCCGAGCAGGGTCAGCGCCTGCCCGGCCTGCTCGCGGACGGGGAGCGCGTCGGCCGGACGCGCGTCCGCGGGCGCCGCCGCGGTCTCGGCCGCCTCCAGCGCGGCGTGCCAGGCGGCTTCCGCCGCCCGCAGTTCGCCGCGGGCGCGGGCCAGCCGCTCCTTGTCCCGGGTGCGCACGGCCTCGCGCACGGCTGCCCGCAGGACCGTCAGGCGGGCTTCCCACTCCTCGTACGACGCGGCCATCGGCGCACTCTAGCGGAGCGCCCGCGAGGTCCGCCGTTCCCCTACGGGGCGCCGGCCATCGGCGGTGCTTCGCGCGCCTCGCGCGCGCCCGCCTCGGCCGCGCCCGCCTCGGCCCGGGCTGCCTCGGCAGCCGCCGCCTCGGCCCCGGCCGCAGCCGCCGTCGCCCGCAGTGCGGCGCGCCCCCGGTGCGCGTTCCGCAGCGCGTCCCAGGTGAGCAGGCACAGCGCGGCCCACACCAGCAGGAAGCCCGCGAGCCGCTCCGGGGGCATCGGCTCGTGGAAGACCAGCAGCCCGAGGACGAACATGAAGGCGGGCGCCATGTACTGGAGCAGCCCGATGGTGGACAGCGGCAGCCGGACGGCCGCCGCGCCGAAGAAGATCAGCGGTGCCGCCGTGGCCAGCCCGGTACCGGCCAGCAGCAGGGCGTGCCCCGCGCCGTCCGTGGTGAAGGTGGCGTCGCCCCGGGCGCTGAGCCAGATCAGGAAGCCGAGAGCGGGCAGGAACTGGATCGAGGTCTCGGCACTGAAGCCCTCCAGCCCGTCCAGCTTCACGTGCTTTTTGAGCAGGCCGTACGTCGCGAAGGTGATGGCGAGGCCGATGGACAGCCAGGGCACCTGGCCGTACCCGACGGCCAGGACCACCACCGCCGCCACCCCGATCCCGACGGCGGACCACTGCACGGGCCGCAGCCGCTCGCGCAGCAGCAGCACGCCGAAGGCGATCGAGACCAGGGGGTTGATGAAGTAGCCGAGCGACGCCTCCAGGACGCGGTCGTCGGTGACGGCGTAGATGAACATCGCCCAGTTCGCCGAGATGACGGCCGTGGCCAGGGCGATCAGGGCCAGCTTGCGCGGCTGCCGCAGCAGCGGGCGTATCCAGGACCAGCGGCGGGCCAGGGCCAGGATCAGCAGCGCGGTGGGCAGCGACCAGAGCATGCGGTGGGCGAGCATCTCGGTCGCGCCGGTGGATTCGAGCAGGTGCCAGTAGAGCGGCAGCAGCCCCCACAGCCCGTACGCCACGAACCCGTAGATCAGCCCTGTACGGGACTCGCTCGTCTGCTGCATCGGGAGCCCTTCTGTCGGTGCTGACCCGACGAAGGTAACGCGCGACCACCCCGGCTGTCATTTCCGTATTGCGTGGACGGTCATGACATCCGGGGTGGCCGTGGTGCGTGTGCGGCGCGTGCGGTGCGGGCGCCCCAGCGTGGTGCGTGTGCGGCGCTGCGCGGTGCGGTCAGCCGACGACCGTCCAGGTGTCGCGCCCGGCCAACAGCGCCGCCAGGTCGCCCTTGCCCTGCTGCTCGACGGCCTGCTCCAGCTGGTCGGCCATGCCCTGCTCGTACACCGGCCGCCGCACGCTGCGCAGCACGCCGATGGGCGTGTGGTGCAGCGTGTCCGCGTCGGCCAGCCGGGAGAGGGCGAAGGCGGTGAGGGGCGACGGCGCGTGGGCGTCGTGCACCAGGATGCCGTCGGTGCCGTGCTCCGCGACCTCGACGATGCGCAGCTCGCCGGTGGCCTGGTCACGGATGACGCCCTTGCCGCCGAGGCCGTCCCCGCCGTCCTCCGCGAGGAGGGGCTGCCCGAAGCGGATCGGCTCGCCGTGCTCCAGCCGGATGACGGCTTCCTGCGCCTGCTCCTTGTCCTTGAGGACCTCGAAGGCGCCGTCGTTGAAGATGTTGCAGTTCTGGTAGATCTCCACCAGCGCGGTGCCCGGGTGGTCGGCGGCGGCTCGGAGCACCGAGGTGAGGTGCTTGCGGTCCGAGTCGACCGTACGGGCCACGAAGCTGGCCTCCGCGCCGAGCGCGAGGGAGACCGGGTTGAAGGGGGCCTCGAGCGAGCCCATCGGTGTGGACTTGGTGATCTTCCCCGCCTCGGAGGTCGGCGAGTACTGCCCCTTGGTCAGCCCGTAGATCCGGTTGTTGAAGAGCAGGATCTTGAGGTTGACGTTCCGCCGGAGGGTGTGGATCAGGTGGTTCCCACCGATGGAGAGGGCGTCGCCGTCGCCGGTGACCACCCAGACGGAGAGGTCGCGGCGGGCGGCGGCCAGGCCCGTCGCGATCGTCGGCGCGCGGCCGTGGATGGAGTGCATCCCGTAGGTGTTGAGGTAGTACGGGAAGCGGGAGGAGCAGCCGATGCCGGAGACGAAGACGATGTTCTCCTTCGCCAGCCCCAGCTCCGGCATGAAGCCCTGCACGGCGGAGAGCACCGCGTAGTCGCCGCAGCCGGGGCACCAGCGGACTTCCTGATCGGACTTGAAGTCCTTCATCGACTGCTTGCTCTCGGCCTTCGGGACGAGCGCGAGCGGGCTACGGCCCCCGTCGGCCTCCGGCCTCATAACCTGCTCAGCCATGGGTGATGGTCTCCTTGAGCGCGTTCGCGAGTTGTTCCGCCTTGAACGGCAGGCCGCGGACCTGGGTGTACGACTGCGCGTCGACGAGGTACTTGGCGCGCACCAGGGACGCCAGCTGCCCCAGATTCATCTCGGGCACCACGACCTTGTCGTAGCGCGCGAGCACCTCGCCGAGGTTTCTCGGGAACGGGTTGACGTGCCGCAGATGGGCCTGCGCGATGCGGTCCCCGCCGCGCCGGACGCGGCGCACGGCGGCGGTGATCGGCCCGTAGGTCGAGCCCCAGCCGAGCACCAGCACCTTGGCCGGACCGTCGTCCCCGCTGCCCGGGTCGTCGACCTCCAGGTCCGGTACGGCGACCCCGTCGACCTTCGCCTGCCGGGTGCGCACCATGAACTCGTGGTTGGCCGGGTCGTAGGAGATGTTGCCCGTGCCGTCCTGCTTCTCGATGCCGCCGATCCGGTGCTCCAGACCGGGGGTGCCGGGCACCGCCCAGGGCCTGGCCAGGGTCTGCGGGTCGCGCTTGTACGGCCAGAAGACCTCGGTGCCGTCGTCCAGCGTGTGGTTCGGCCCCTGGGCGAACTGGACGCGCAGGTCGGGCAGCTCGTCCAGTTCCGGGATGCGCCAGGGCTCCGAGCCGTTGGCCAGGTAGCCGTCGGAGAGCAGGAAGACAGGGGTGCGGTAGGTGAGGGCGATACGGACGGCGTCCAGCGTGGCCATGAAGCAGTCCGCCGGGGTGGCGGGCGCCACGATGGGCACCGGCGCCTCGCCGTTGCGCCCGTACATCGCCTGGAGGAGGTCCGCCTGCTCGGTCTTGGTGGGCAGGCCGGTCGAGGGGCCGCCGCGCTGGACGTCGATCACCAGCAGCGGCAGCTCCAGCGAGACCGCCAGCCCGATCGCCTCGGACTTGAGGGCCACGCCGGGACCGGAGGTGGTGGTCACGCCGAGCGCGCCGCCGAAGGCGGCACCGAGGGCGGCGCCGATTCCGGCGATCTCGTCCTCGGCCTGGAAGGTCCGTATGCCGAAGTTCTTGTGCTTGGACAGCTCGTGCAGCACGTCCGAGGCGGGCGTGATCGGGTACGAGCCGAGGAAGAGCGGCAGATCCGCCTGCTGGGCGGCGGCGATCAGTCCGTAGGACAGCGCCAGGTTGCCCGAGATGTTGCGGTAGGTGCCCGGCGGGAAGGCCGCAGTGGCCGGGGCCACCTCGTAGCTGACGGCGAAGTCCTCCGTGGTCTCGCCGAAGTTCCACCCGGCGCGGAAGGCCGTGACGTTGGCCTCCGCCAGCTCCGGCTTCTTGGCGAACTTCCGTCGCAGGAACGACTCGGTCGACTCGGTGGGGCGGTGGTACATCCAGGACAGCAGGCCGAGCGCGAACATGTTCTTCGAGCGGCCCGCGTCCTTGCGGGACAGGTCGTAGCCCTTGAGCGCCTCGACGGTGAGCGTCGTCAGCGGCACGGGGTGGACGCTGTATCCGTCCAGCGAGCCGTCCGAGAGCGGGTCGGTGTCGTATCCGACCTTCGCCATGGCCCGCTTGGTGAACTCGTCGGTGTTGACGATCAGCTCGGCGCCGCGCGGCAGGTCGGCGATGTTCGCCTTGAGGGCCGCCGGGTTCATCGCCACCAGGACGCTGGGTGCGTCGCCCGGCGTGAGGATGTCGTGGTCGGCGAAGTGCAACTGGAAGCTGGAGACGCCGGGAAGCGTGCCTGCGGGGGCACGGATCTCGGCGGGGAAGTTGGGAAGGGTCGACAAGTCGTTGCCGAAGGAGGCCGTCTCCGAGGTGAAGCGGTCCCCCGTCAGCTGCATGCCGTCGCCGGAGTCCCCCGCGAACCGGATGATCACCCGGTCCAGACGCCGGACCTCTTTCTCGCCTGGCGGCTGCTCCCCGGCTGGGCTACTGACCTGGCTGGTCACAGTGATTCAGACCTCCCTCGAGGCGATGGCTCGATCCCCATCGTACGTGGTAAGGGTCGCCATACTGTGCTACTTCACAGACTCAACGCCGCACTTGAACAGGCACTACAGGCCGCTATGCACCCTTTTGTCACCCCTGTGGCCGCGCCCTGAGTCCCACGTCACACCGATGTGCCCCAGGTCACTGCCGTGTCGCAGTTGACGTACGGCGGATCGTGGAAACCGGCTTCATCAAGAGTTGAGATACCGCAGCACGGCGAGCACCCGCCGGTGGTCCCCGTCGCTGGGGGAGAGGCCGAGCTTCAGGAAGATGTTGCTCACGTGCTTCTCCACCGCGCCGTGGCTCACCACGAGCTGCCCGGCGATCGCGGAGTTCGTACGACCCTCCGCCATCAGCCCCAGCACCTCCCGCTCACGCGGGGTCAGCCCGGCCAGCACGTCCTGCTTGCGGCTGCGGCCCAGCAGTTGCGCGACCACCTCCGGGTCGAGGGCGGTGCCGCCCTTCGCCACCCGTACGACCGCGTCGACGAACTCCCGTACCTCGGCCACCCGGTCCTTCAGGAGGTAGCCGACCCCGTGACTGGAACCGGCCAGCAGCTCCGTCGCGTACTGCTCCTCCACGTACTGGGACAGCACCAGCACGCCCAGGCCCGGATGCGCCGCCCGCAGCCGCACCGAGGCCCGTACGCCCTCGTCGGTGTGCGTCGGCGGCATCCGCACGTCGGCGACCACCACGTCGGGCAGCGCGCCGGCCTCCGCCAGCTCGGCCACCGTCTTGACCAGCGCCTCCCCGTCACCCACCCCGGCGACGACCTCGTGCCCGCGATCGGTGAGCAGCCGCGTCAGCCCCTCCCGGAGCAGCACGGAATCCTCGGCGATGACCACACGCACTCTGTCCTCCACGTTTTCCGCCCCCCGGCTCGCGATGAGATGCCTCAGCATCCCACGGGAGTCCGGGGGCGAAGACGCCTCGGGAGAGCCGTTACGCGTCGCGCCAGGGCAGCTCGGCGGTCAGCGTGGTCGGGCCGCCCGCCGGCGAGTCCAGCAACAGCAGCCCGTCGACCGAGTCCAGCCGCTCCGCCAGCCCCGCCAGCCCGGAGCCCGCGTCCGCCCGGGCACCGCCCTTGCCGTCGTCCGTGACCTGGAGCATCAGCCGCTCCCCGGTACGCCACACGTCCACCGTCGCCCGGCCGGCCTGGGCGTGCTTGCTGATGTTCTGGAGCAGCTCGGAGACCGTGAAGTAGGTGATCCCCTCGATCGCCTGCGCGGGCCGCCGGTCCAGCTCCACCTGGACCCGCACCGGGACCGTGCAGCGCGCCGCGACCGCCGACAGGGCGGCGCCCAGGCCGCGGTCGGTGAGGATGGCGGGGTGGATGCCGCGGGCGAGGTCGCGCAGCTCCTGGAGCGCGATCTTGACCTCGCCGTGCGCCTCGTCGACCATCTTCGCCGCCGCTTCGGGGTCCTCCAGCAGCTTCTCCTTCGCCAGGCCCAGATCCATGGCGAGGGCGACCAGGCGGGCCTGGGCGCCGTCGTGCAGGTCACGTTCGATGCGGCGCAGGTCGGCGGCGGCCGTGTCCACCACAGCGCCCCGGTCCGACTCCAGCTCCCACACCCGGGTGGCCAGCCGGGACGGCCCCAGCAGTCCGGCCAGCAGCAGCTTGTCGACCTGCGTCAGGCCCACGAAGATCCACGGGGT
Organism: Streptomyces sp. CNH287; assembly: GCF_000424825.1. Classification (NCBI taxonomy): domain Bacteria; kingdom Bacillati; phylum Actinomycetota; class Actinomycetes; order Kitasatosporales; family Streptomycetaceae; genus Streptomyces; species Streptomyces sp. CNH287. Next base: position 144,363 of record NZ_AUKQ01000017.1, read on the forward strand.
GAGCAGCACCAGCACCAGCCCGCCCCCGGACGCGAGGGCGAGGTCGCTGCCGGAGTCCAGGTAGTGGCTCTCGCCGTTGTTCTCCCACAGCTCCAGGCCCGGCTGGTTCGTGTAGGTCGGGAAGACCCAGTGCCACGCGGGGTAGAGCAGCATCCCCCAGCCGTACACCCAGAAGACCAGCGAGACGCAGAACGAGAAGACCGCCCAGGGGAAGTGCAGCAGCGTGTAGAGCAGGCTCCGCCAGGACACGCCGCTCCGGAACAGCGCCCCCACCCAGGCCATCATGCCCCTGCCGCGCTGGAGCGCCCGTACGGGCTCGGGCTCCGCCACGTCGAACCGCAGCAGGCCGCGGGCCCGTGCCCGCTCGAACCGCCCGATCCCGCGGCACCCGGCCAGCCCCGCCGCCAGCACCGGGACCCCGAGGAAGGTGATCAGCAGACCGGCGCCGAGCGAGACCATCGTCACGGTGAAGACGAAGCCGAAGATCGCGATCGGCAGCCCGATCAGGATGTAGAGGAAGGCCCCCCAGGTGCGCCCCGAGACGGGCGCGCGCAGCATCTCCACCAGCCAGTGGCGCTGGTACGTGCGCGTCGGCGCGGGCTGCGGAGCCTGCGGAGGGCCGTACGCCGGAGCCGTGGCCGTGGGTCCCATGATTCCTGTCCTTAGGTCCGTCGCGCACCCGCCGTACGAGAGGGCGGAGGCGCTTCCTGTGAGCTGTTTCCAGCATCCGTCGGCGGGAGCGGCCCGGCCATGGAGTCGGTCGGTGTCTTGAAGAGGGGGTTTTCCCCACCCCGGGCGGGGGCTCAGGGCGCCCGGGGTGGGGTGCGTCACGCCCCGGGCCCCGGCCTGGCTCCGGCTCCGGGTGCCGCGTCGCGCTACGCGGCGGGCTCGCGGTCGCGGTCCCGCCAGGGCAGCTCGGCGGTGATCGTGGTCGGGCCGCCGGGGGGCGAGTCCAGCACGAGCAGCCCGTCGACGGAGCCGAGCCGGTCCGCGAGGCCCGCCAGCCCGGTGCCGCCGCTGCCGCCCTCCCCCGTACCGGGGAGCGCCGTGGTCGCGCCGCCCTTGCCGTCGTCCGTGACCTGGAGCAGCAGCCTGTCGTCCGCACGCCACAGGTCCACCTGGGCCGTACGGGCCCCGCTGTGCTTGCTGATGTTCTGGAGCAGCTCGGAGGCGGTGAAGTAGGCGATCCCCTCGATCGCCGCCGCCGGGCGCTCGGTCAGGTCGGACGACACCCGCACGGGGACCGTGCAGCGGGCGGACAGCGAGGACAGTGCGGCGCTGAGGCCGCGGTCGGTGAGGATGGCGGGGTGGATGCCGCGGGCGAGGTCGCGCAGCTCCTGGAGGGCGAGCTTGACCTCGCCGTGTGCCTCGTCGACCATCTTGGCGGCTTCCTCGGGGTCCTCCAGCAGCTTCTCCTTCGCCAGGCCGAGGCCCATGGCGAGGGTGACCAGGCGGGCCTGGGCGCCGTCGTGCAGGTCGCGTTCGATGCGGCGCAGGTCGGCGGCGGCCGTGTCCACCACCACGCCCCGGTCCGACTCCAGCTCGGCGATCCGCCGCTCCAGCTCGTCGGACGGGGAGAGCAGCCCGCGCACCATCGCGCGGTCCACGTTCGACAGGCCCCGCGCCACCCAGGGCAGCAGCGGCCAGCCCACGAACAGGGAGACGAAAGTGATGGTGAAGGTCAGCACCCCCCAGGGCAGCCGGATGGCCGAGTACAGCGCATGCCGCCACGCCACCGAGTCCTTGAGGTGGGCCCACAGCCAGGGGAAGAACCCGGGGGCACTGGGGCGTACGGGGCTGGGCTCGTCGATCCGCACCCGCAGCAGCATCCGCGCGCGGCCCCGCTCGAACTTGCCGAACAGGCGGCAGCCGCCCAGCCCGAGCGCGAGCATCGGCAGCCCGACGACAGTGACCGAGAGGGGAGCGCTGGTGAGCAGGCAGACCGACACGAAGACGAAGCCGAAGATGTCGACCGGCATGTTGCTCAGCAGGTACGCGATCTCCCGCCACGTCTGCGCCTCGAGCGGGGGACGGGGGAGGGGGAGACGGTCGTCGTCGGTCTCGGGGGCTCTCGCGGTCATATGCCTAGCCTGCCGGGTGGTGTCACCAGGCACCATGGGGTGGGTGGGGTGTACCGGGTGGGGTTATCCCCCGTACGGCCTCCCGCCGGTCCGCTCCGCGAACCGGAGCAGCGCGCGCAGGCGGTCGGGGGCGACGGTGAGTATCCGCTCGGGCACGGTGGATTCCCGGAGCCGGAGGGTGCCGTCGGCGCCGTCGCGGATCTCGACGCAGTTGCTGCCCTCGGCGCAGTAGGACGACTTCTGCCAGGTCTGTGCGGGCACGATGAGTCCCTTCGCTTGTGGTCGAGTCTGGGGCGGCTACTGCTGTCCGGGGCGGATGGATCGGAGGAGGGAGCGCAGGCGATTGGGAGTGAGGGTGAGTATCCGCTCCGGTTCGGTGGATTCCCGGAGCCGGAGGGTGCCGTCGGCGCCGTCGCGGATCTCGACGCAGTTGTTGCCTTCGGCGCAGTAGGACGACTTCTGCCAGTCGGGGTTCTGGGCCATGATGTCAGCCTTTCAGAGGTTGGTGACGATCCTGTGGATAAAGTCCCGGGACTCAGATTCGTCCAGGGCGATCTCTTGCATGCGGTCCAGCAGGACCCGGTACTTGTCCAGCTGCGCCTCGGCGTTCAGGAACACGAGGCCGTGGGATTGGTCCAGCTGAACCGTGTCGAGCTGAGAGACCGGGCCTTCGGAGTAGAAGATCGTCTGTCCCGCACCCGGGAACTCGCCAGCGGAGAACGGAATCACCAGGACGGTGATGTCCTCTCGCTCACTCGCGTTGATGATGTGGTTGAGCTGCTCCACGGTCACGGCTCGGCCGCCGAACTGCATGCGCAGGGCCGCCTCGTGGATGATCGCGGTGTACGGGGCCGGTCTTGGCCGGTGCAGGACCGCCTGCCGCTTGATGCGCCATGAAGTGCGGTGTTCGACCTCATGCGGCGGCAGCGCCGGGATGCCTTGGCCGAAGACGACTCGTGCGTGTGCGTTGGTCTGCAAGAGCCCTGGCAAGCTGGCTGTCTGAGCGGTGCGCATGCGCACCGAGTGATGCTCCAGTTCGGCGAGGTCGAGCAGCCCAGCAGGTAGCACGCCGCGGTACTCCTGCCACCAGGTTCGTGCGCGTCCGTTGCTGGCCATAGCGGCAAGGGCATCGATGAGCTTCTCGTCGGGACAGTCGTAGTTGCACGTGAGTGTGTGAACGCGGGCCGCACTGATGCCCACTCGGCCGGACTCGATGTTGCTCATGCGTGCTTGGTCGATCCCCAGCAGCGCACCAGCCTCGTGCGCGGTCATGCCCGATCGTTCACGCAGCTTGCGCAGTTCGATCCCAAGTCGCTGCTGTCGAGCTGTTGGTGTGCTGCGTGGCGGCATCCCAACTCCCCTCTCGTTCGGACAGGCTCAATGTACAGAGGAACATGGATTCACCTCTGATAGGTGTCATACATTAACCCTGTGCGCTACGGTGTGTCTCATGTCACGCACTCAACGTGGCGGCCGGGAACCCGGAAGCGCACCGTGCTGCGCGCGCCCAAGGCGTGCACCCGCGCGGCAGGCCACCGGGCGGCTGCCCGGCACCGCACCGCACACGTACACGACCGCACGCCGAAGGAGCCCTGGTGTCCCTCCATGTCGTGAGCCCTCCCCTCCCCGCTGCCGTCCCAGCCGACCCGCCGTGGCAGTACGGCCTCCAACTCCCCCACGACCCGCGCGCGCCCCGTATCGCGCGGAGCACGGTGACCGCCGTGCTCCGCGAGCACGGGCTGTGCGATCTCGTCGACACCGCCGAGCTGTTGCTCAGTGAACTGGTGACGAACGCCTTCCGTTACTCCGAGGGCGCCGTCTGCGTACGGGTGTGCTGGGCCGAGGGCGCGCTGCGCACCACCGTCCGGGACACCGACCCGCGTCCGCCCTCGGTCGCCGCCGCGCCTGCGGAGGCGTGCCGCACGCGGGGGCGCGGACTGCTCCTCGTGCAGCGGCTGGCGCACCGCTGGGGTCACTACGACTTCGCACGTACGACGGGCGGCAAGGCCGTCTGGTTCGAACTGCTGAGCGAGAGCCGATTGTGACGTGGGTCTCGTCCTGCTGTTCGGAAGTGCGTTGCACGGAGCGTGTTCGAACTGGTACCCATGAGTGAACAGGGGACGAGTGCGTCTGACCGTTGTGGAGCCAAGGGGGGCTTTCGCGGTGGGCATGAAGTTCGACATGGGAAACACGACGCTGTCGACGCTGGTCCAGCAGTCGGACGGGTCGTCACAGGATCTGGGTTCGCTGATCAGGCAACTGGTCGCGGCGGCACAGCCGTTGGAGGGAAAGTTCAACGGTGAGGGCAAGGCCGCCTTCGACCAGTTCAAGAACAACTCGGATGAGATCACCGCGGCATTGAACGGCGCGCTGTCCGCGATTCTGGGCGGCCAGTCCGGTATGGACACCGCGTTCGGCTCGGGTGACCAGGAATCGGCGGACAACGCGCGGGCGTCGATGTCGTCCGCGAATTTCGATGCGGCCCGGTTCTCCGGCCGCTGAGGGGGCGATGAGCCATGGGGCTGGACCGCAGGAGCTATGACACCGGTGCATCAAGCGAGGTGCAGGGCAGTCTGGCGCAGATCATCGGCCGGCTGGAGCAGGTGATCGGTGAGCGCGACCGCCAGGTGAAGGCCGCGATGACGGACTTCCAGGCGGACGGCGTCTCGGATCAGTACCAGGGCGTCGAGCAGCGTTGGAACCGTTCGGCGAGTGAGGTGCGGGAAATCATCCGGCTGCTGCGCACGACCCTGGAGAAGAACGACGGCACGGCGCAGCAGACGCTGCAGCGCGCCAAGTCAGCAGTGGACGGTATCGGCTGAGGCGACGGCAGGACGGAATTCCTGCGGGGGTAGGGGAGGTGCGGGATGCCGGGGTGGTACCTGGAGCCCGTGGATATCGGCACGACGCTGGAGAGCACCGGTTCCGCGATAGACGGCCTTCAGGGGGAGGTCGAGACGTACAGCGAGAACCTCACCTCAGCGGCCCGGGCCGCAGGCTGCCTCAAGTCGGCGAACGTACCGTTGACGGACGCCGACTTGGGCACTGGCCAGGTGGGTGGGGCGGTGGCCGCGGCGCTCGGTGAGTTCGGCAGGCGGACACAGGAGGACCTGTTGTACGTCCGGACTCGTGCGGGCAAGTCCATCTCGGGCGCGAGTGAGGCAGCGCGGCAGTATCTGGAGGGCGATCACGCGATGGCAGCCGACACGATGCACAACGCCATCGCTGAGCCTGACATGGACAAGGCCGTGGCAGAGGCGAAGCAGGCGGCCAAGGGGAAGAAGGGCTGATGGGCGCGGCGGCGATCGCGTTTGAGGACATACCTGTCTACACGGGGGATCTGGAGCAACTGGAACGGGACATCACCAGCCTGCGCGCGGACGCCGGGAAGATCCGGGGTACGGGGGCGGACACCCACACCAAGTTCCAGCTCCTGGCGGCGTACTACAAGGCCCCGGAAGCCACCCAGTTGTTCGCGACGACGAAGCCGGTACGGGATCGCGCGGATGACTTTGCGACCGATCTGGAGAAAGTCGCCACCGCGTTGGACACGTATGCGGGGGAGATCCGACCGCTGGTCAAGCGGCTGAAGGAGCTGGAGGCCGAGGCGATCGCCTTCGGCAGCAAGATTTCGGGCGACGACGACTGGGACGAAGACCAGGGCAACGTGGACCGGAACAACGAGATCTTCAGCGATGTCTCCATGGTCCAGGCCAAATTCTGGGCTGCTGAACGGGCCTGCTCCAGCACGATCCGGGCCGTGGTGGGGCTACCGCCACTGATCGCGGACGATGGATCGCACGGCAAGAACATGTACGGCCTGTCCGTGGCGGACATGAAGAAGGTCGGCAAAGCACCGTGGGGTTCGATGGTCGAAAGAGACCGCCCCTGGTACGAGGACGTGGCAGTGTGGACGAAACATTTCGTCTGGGACGGTGCCTTGATTGACGGTCTTGTCGCCACAGTCAAAGGGCTCACGACCTTGGTCAATCCATTCGGCGACGACTTCGGTGCGGCGTGGGCGGGCCTGGGCAAAGTCATGGGCGGCATCGGCCTGTACGCCATGGAGCCGTTCGACTGGGGCGGCAAGCTCACAGGTGAACAGGACAGCGCCACCGAACGTGGGCTGAAGAGCGCCGCGCGCGACTTCGCCAAGTCCCTGGTGGCTTATGACGAGTGGGACAACGATCCGGCCAAGGCCGCAGGCACCACCGCGTTCAACGTCATCACGCTGCTCACCGCGCCCGCGGGCGCCAGCAAGGCCGCGAAGGCGGCCCGCGCGGTGCAACTCATTGACCCAGTCCGCGCGTTGGCCAAAGTGGGAGGCGCTGGCCTTGCCAAACTGCCCAACATGAGTGGCCTGCTCGCCCAACTCAAGGAACTGGGTGCGGTCAAGGCCGTCGAGTTACCCAACGGCTCCTACGCCCTCCCCGACGGCACCCCAGCCCCACGTACCGGGCCCCTCCCGGAGGGCCACCGCGCGGTGCGCTACGACGACGGCAGTGTGAAGGTCGGCGACAACACCTTCCTCCACCCCGACGGCTCCGTCCGCAACGCCGCAGGCGAAGTCACCCAACCCGCCCACGCGGCCCCTCGCGAACTCTCGGCAGCCGAACGGGCCGCCAACCCTTCCGCTGTCCCCGAACACGAACTCGCCGGCGTCGGCGCCCGCCAGGACCCCGGCGACCTCACCGCCCGCGCGGACGCGGGGGATTCCACTCCACACGACCCAGGCCGGGCCCGCGCTACGCCGACTGAGCCGGGCGGCACCAGTGGGGTTCCTCACCATGCGGACGGTGTCCATCCTGGTTCGACGGGAGCCATGGAAGGCGGGGCGAGAGGTGGAGTCGACCAGGGCCACGGAGACCCAACGCCTGATGGCAACGGCCCTCCGGGTGGCGATGATGCGCTGCCCCACGATCCCGAGGGAACTCCTCCGGACGGTCCGGGACCTGCGGGTGAAGGAAGAGTGTCTCCCGAAGAAGCCGCGGGGAGTGGTCGAGATCCTTGGCAGGCGTCGGGCACTATCGATGGGCCTGCGAGGGACAAACTGCTCAGCGCACCCCACGCACGTCACACATTCGCCGGTGTGAAGAATGGCGAGGTGAGAGCTGAGAACAGTCTCATCCTGCCCGAGTTTCGGAAATCCGTTCGTGATGACATCACGAAAATTGCTTCCGGGGAGGCACGTTATAATCCGGAAACCCAGCGCTATGAAGTGAATGGCCGAGCGTACGGAATTGAGCCGTCAGGGAGGGTATACCCGGACTCAGGTCCCGGTATCGTGAAGCTCGACAGGATTGAGTATGACGCTTTGAAGCATATATCAAAAGCCAACGGCGATGTCGGTCGACTCGGTAAGATGTTTGCGAATGCCCCCAAGTTCAAAAACAACCCGGCGGCAGTTCAGAGGGCGATCGAATTGTATCGGAAGTACGGATGATGTATAACTTGCTTATTCTCGGGGCGAATTCGATCGGTAGGTTGCCGTCATTTCTCGCCAGGGAATTCAATCTATTGGATTCTGATATTGACGTGTCGGCATCGGATGATTACGATTCGCGCAACTGGGACGCAAGTGTATCTTGTGAGTATTCAGTAAAGCGAGGAAGCTTGGACTGGTCGATCTCAGTCTACGCCGCTGATGGTGTGAAGGATCGCCCCAGTGAAGAGGAATTGGCTCGCGATCTGTCGGAATTTCTTGACCTTCCGGTTCTCTTTCCAGGTGAATGGACCCCTCCAAGTGTGTGGCGAGTAGTGCAACCGGACGGTGAATTCTCGCACGCTCGGGTCGAAGAGTCAGCGGAAAACGATGAATTGATCTCCGTTGTCGAGTCTGAGCGAGCGGTGCGCGAATTCGGCGACGCAATCGTTGTGAATTTCCCAGACATCGCCAAGGAATTTCCGATTGCCACTCCAATCACCGACTCATGCATCCTTGTGGATGTCGACGGATCGGTCCTAAGTGATTTGCGTGGAGTTCTCGTCAATTGGGAGCGTCTAGGGCTCCGGATGATCAATGGTTGGCCACCTTCAGGCTGGTATTCGGCAGCGATGTATGTCGACGACCTTCACCTCAGGGATCGGGCATCAAGTATTGCTACGCAGTTCGCCGGACCTCAGAATGCGAAAATCCAGGACGTCTTGTCGAGGCTGGACGGCGTATTTCGAGAAGCTACTGTGGATGACGGTGGACGTGCGCTGGCATCCGCTCTGGACCTGCGCATCGATGATGTAGCCAATCGGCCATGGTATTGGCAGCGACGCCCTGGGTCAGTGCCGTGGGAATCTGGTCTGTGAATTCCAGCGACAGGTGTTGTCGGTATAGCTATTCTTGCGTGCATCGCTCGGGAGAGCCGCCCTTCGGGCTGCCGAACTCACGCCCTGGGAGTGGCTTGTAAGCTGGGAAGAAGGATCGGCGGATGCCAGCCAATGCCCCCTTCCAGGACCTGCTTGCTGGCTGACTCCCACTTTGGAGAAGATCGGCTCGCTTGTCTCCGACTCCACGCACGCGAACTGGCCGGAAGTTCTGGCAGAGATCACTTCCTACCCCACTGGTTCGCGAGCCCTGATTTGGGTGAAGAGAATAGATCGAAGCGGACGTGGGTCCGTGGGTTTGCTGATTGTCGCGCAGCGAGGTGAAAACGGCTTGGTCCTGATCGACAGCATGACGAATGAATCAGCGAACCTCGAAACCGAGGGAATCCCTGAGATCCGTGTTCTCCGGTGTCGGTAGCATCCGAATCGGATCGCTAATGGTTGGGTGGTTTGAAGCGTGAGCCCCTCTGTTCGTCATCTGTGGTGCGGTGCGGCGAGAAATGGCGGCTAATCCAAGTTGCACTGCCCTGTGTTTCGGCTGATATGTCAAACCTGCTCAGGGCTGCGGTGCCGGACCTCTATCAAGTGTTTCCATGCCGGTGGATCTTAGGGCTAATTCGCACAGTATACGCGACTGCGACCGCAGAATTTCGGGGTGCGTGAGGACTCCCGGGAGTCACAGCAGGTTCCGTTTCTTGGTGGCCAGAATTCTCCACAGCCTCAGAAAGGAAAGTGCATCAATGACAACTCCAGACGCGCAACCCAACTCATTATCTGGCATACATGCCACACATGACACGACACAAGTCCCCCCACCTGATCGTCAGATCGCCGCCCCGGCCTGCCGGATCTGTGGCGCGCAGCCGGCTGTTGCCGTCGCCATCCGGGCGCACCAAGGGCTGCTGACGCACATGCGCACCCATAAGATCAAGGGGCCGTTCTGCCGGACCTGCGGTACTGCGCTCGTGCGCCAGTTCACGACCAAGACTCTGTGGCAGGGTTGGTGGTCCCCTATTTCCTTGGTCTTCCTCAGCCCGCGTACTCTGGCGCGGAACTTCCGCGTCAGCCGCGAACTCAACGCGCTGCCGCCGCCCGGGCCGACGGCTCCCGGTGCCGCGCCTCTCCCCGTGGGGAAGCCCGTTCAGCATCGCCCGCTCGCCTACGTCGCGATTCTCCCTGCGGTATGGGCGGTGTACTTTGTCACCGGCGTGATCATCATCAACTTGTGAGCGTCGGATCTCGCTCGTGTCCGGTGTGCAGAACGCGTTCTGCCCGTGCGATCGGAGCGTCGGCGAGCGTTCGTTCCGGATTTCGATGCGTAATTTCGATTGAGGTTGCAGAATGAGACGGGTGAGGCGTGTGAGCAGACGTCGGAGGATCGGCTTAGGCAGCGTGGCCATGGTTACTGCTGTTCTGTTGGCCGGGTGCGGGGATGGCTCGGCGGGGGAGGGGCCGGAGGGGGCGGGGGAGGTGACCTATTCCGCGCCTTCGGTGCCGGAGGTGGAGTTTCCCACGCCGTTCGAGGAGACCACGCCCGGTGAGTACGAGGCCGGGGAGGTCGCCGAGAGCGGTACGGAGGTGGCGGTCGGCACGACCGTGCGGCTGAAGGTGGAGGCGCAGGGGAAGAAGGGCTTGCTGGACGTCACCGTCACGCGTATCGAGAAGGGCAGTCCTTCCGATGATTTCGGATACGAGAAGGACGCGGGCGCTCCGGCGGAGACGCCGTACTACATGCATGCCGAGATCAAGAACGCGGGCAAGACGGATCTGTCGGGCGCGTACTTCAGTGATTTCGTCGGTCTGGCGGATGACGAGGAGTCCTCGCCGCTGAGATTCAACATCGGCGTCTTCGAGAAGTGCCCCGCCGCCGGGGAACAGGCGGACCTGAAGCCGGGTGTGACGTTTGAGACTTGTTCGACTGCTTTGGCCAAGCCTGGGGTGAAGGTCGTCGGGGCGCGGTGGGAGGAAGCGCCGTACGAGCCCGACTTCGTCACCGAGGCCGGCGTGACCTGGCGGACAGATGGGTGAGTGACTGCCGCTTACGCACAGGGGGTGGCCTGGCTCGGGACTACGACAGGCGGTTGATCGCGCTGACCGCCGTGATGTGCACCCGTGTGAACGTTTACCCGAGGGGCTGTCTGACCTCATCGTGAGTCCTTTTTCCCGCTGGATTCTGAAGCTCAATGCGTGAAGCGTGGTTTCCACACGCGTGCCGGGTTGCTGGTCTGTGCAATTTATAAATTCGGCGATATATTTGCAATGGTGCAAGGTCGGTAATGTGAATGCGGAAAGGATTTCTGGAGTATGCGTAAAACTTTTATCGGCGTGGCTCTGCTTGCGTGTATCGCGGTGTTGGCCGGGTGTGGCAGTGATGGCGGTGGAAGTGACAAGAAGGGTGACGTCGTCGGTGAAGCGGGGAAGAAGTCGGAGGCTCCGCTTAAGCAGGAGGTGACCCGGAAGGTCACGCTTGAACTGGGTGGACAGGGTGAACCGCTGATTACATACATCGCAGACACGCTGCACAGCGTGAAGGCGACACTTCCCTGGAAGGAGACCTTCACGCTCACCCTTGAAGGGCCCGAGGTGGACTCAGGCAGGCCGATCTCGGTCATTTCGCAGGCCGTGGAAACCCCGAGTGGGCGGCTTGATTTCCCGCCATGCTCCATCACTGTGGACGGAAAGAAGGTGGCGGAGTACGAAGGCGGGGGAAATGCGAACGCCTGCAAGTACACGCTGAAGTGAGGGTGTGTCAGGGCGGCGTGAAGCCCGGTTGCCCGATGAGGGTCTGAGAGGGAGCACCTGCACAGCCGACTTCCCCTGGCCCGCTTCCTGGCCCATCGCCGGAACCGACGGCGGACCGTCCCGCTCGGCGACCCGGTACGAGCGGGCCAAGGTCGCCAACCTCGCCGGGGGGAGCGCGACCCGCGACGACGGGACCCGGTAGCCCCCTGGTCAGGTCCCCGGCCACTGCCAGGCACCCCTTCGGGCTCGCGCGAAGCGGCACTGCGATGGCGCGATAGCGTGATGGATTGCCATATGCTTGTCACTTCATTGACTGCGAACCGTTTGTCCTCATCGGTGCGCACCGCTGTCGGCCGTGACCCGGCGACCGGCCCACCGGAGGGCGCTCGGAAACGGGAGCGAGAATGACATCTGGAGCCGTCGAGGACACCCTCGCGTCGGCGGAGGCCCTGCGGGCGGAGATAGCGCGCCTCGACCGCCGCGTGGCCGAGCTGGAGGCGGAGCGCCGCAGGTACGCGCACGGCTCCGGGTCCCTCACCCTCGATGAATTCATCGAACCGATCCGTCTCTCGCGCCGGGCCTGGGACCTGCGGCGGGCGAGCGGGGAGTCGCAGCACAAAGTGATCAAGGTAGTCCGGCCGTCCGCGGTGACGCTGCCCGTCTCCTCCCTCTTCCGCCGGGAGCCGCCGCGCAAACCGGAGGACCAGCAGCCCGAATACCTTGAGCAGTTCGACGCCCGCACCCTCTTCTACGACGCCTTCCAGCACGGCGACGACGTGTGGCTGTGCGGCCCGCCGGTGAGCAACCTCAAGGCGCCGCTCAGCAACGGGGCCTGGCGCGTCGACGGCGTCGACGTCACGGGTGATCTCGCTCTCCGCGACTGGGGTCGCACACAGCGCTCGGTGATTGCGGGGGCTGCCGGTGCGGGCCGCGAACTGTCCTTCAGCCTGGGGAACGACAGGTTCGGCGCGGACATCGCGCCGAACGAGTCGGACCTCTTCGCCGGGCAGCGCACGATCATCACGAAGTCCAAGGACAACGACCTCGTCTGGATTCAGGACTTCCTGCGCTATTACCACCTCGTGCACGGGGTGACCGGAATCGTCTTCTACGACAACAATTCCACGCGCTACACCCCGCAGGACGTCGCCGACGCCATCGCGGAGGTGGACGGGATCACCACGGCCGTCGTCGTGGACTGGCCCTTCCCCTTCGGCCCGCAGGGCGGCCCCAACAAGATCTGGGACTCGGACTACTGCCAGTACGGGCTCCTGGAGCACGGCCGCTTCCGCTATCTGTCCCAGGCGGCCGGTGTGATCAGCGCGGACATCGACGAGCTGATGCTCGCCGATGACGCCCGGTCCGTCTTCGACCACGCCGCCGAGTCGGAGACCGGCGTCGTGATGTTCTCCGGCTACTGGATGGCCAAGGCGACGCGCACCCCGATGGCCTCCGACCGCCAGCGCCGCTTCACGGACTACCACCACCGGTCCAAGGGCACGACGACGGTGAAGTGGGCGGCCCTGCCGGGCGTCGTGGACGAGATGACCACGCAGTGGCGCGTGCACAGCGTGGCAGGCTCGGGAACCGTGAAGACCGACAAGGTCCACCACCGGCACTTCGCGGGTGTGAACAGCGGCTGGCGCTACGACCGCTCCGAAGGCGTCGCCCAGCCGGACGCCCACATCTACGACCCACGCATGAGCCGCGTCCTCGACCTCGTCTTCGGCTCCAGCCCCGAAGAAGTCCGGGGCACCTGGTAGCCGCCCGCCCCACCTCGGCAGGTTCCTCCCGGCTCGCCCGGAGCGGTACGCGGGCCTGCGCGCACAGAGCGGCGCCGCGGGCGGGAGAAGAGCCCCCGCCGCCCGGGAGCGCCGCACGAGGCCGATCCCGTCGGTGAGGGCAGGACCGCTACGCACTGGTATTCGGTGATCTCGTACAGTGGTGGACGGACCTGGGGAGGGGGCGGCATGGCTCGGGACTACGACGGGCAGTTGCTGGAGTCCGTCGCCGTGCGGCGGCGCAGGCTGCGGGACGCGCTGCTGTTCGGTTCGCAGCGGATGCGGCGCACGCTGGACGAGAACACCGGGAAGATCTTCGGCGGCATCGCGCTGGCCGCCGTCATGTGTGCCGGGTGCGTGGGCTGGTCGTTCGTCTCGGAGCGGATTCTGCACAAGGACGAGGACAAGGGCAGGGACGGCGCCGGGCGTTCCGCGCCGTACGCGGTGGTGGGGGCGGCCGGGTGACGGCGGCGACCGCGGGGCGGCGGACCGCGCTGAGCAGGGTGACGCTGGTCGGTGAGCGGCGCCGGATCGACATGCTGCTGCCCGCCGACGAGCCGGTGGGGGAGCTGCTCCCCGACATCCTCGACCTGCTGGACGACCGGGCGTCCGAACGCCCCCTGCTGCGGCGCCTGGTGACCGCGCGCGGCGAGGTGCTGGCGCAGGACGACACGCTCGCCTCCGCGCGGGTCGCCGACGGCGCCGTGCTGCGTCTGGTGCGGGAGCAGGAGACGCCCGCCGCGCCCGTCGTGCACGACGTGTCCGACGAGACGGCGGAGGACCTGGACGTACGGGCCTGGCGCTGGGGCGACCGTACGCGCGCCTGGGCCGCCGGTACGGCCGCCGTGCTGCTCGCGCTGACGGCGGCGTTCGCCGCGCGCGCCTGGCTGGGGCAGCAGGACGTACGGCTGCCGCTCGCCGTGGCCGCCGCCGCCGCGGCCGGTACGGGCGCTCTGGTGGCGCGGCTGGGCGGCCGGGAGCTGGGCACCGCGCTGATCGCGCTGGGCGGGGCGCTGGGCCTGTTCGCGGGATGGACGGCGACGGAGGCGGCCGATGCGCGGCTGGCGGCGCTGGGCCTGGCCGCGACGGTGACGCTCGCCTTGCTGGGGACGGCGACACCGGTGGGCCGGGGCGGGTACGTGGGTGCGGCGGCGGTCGTGGTGGTGGTGGGCGGCTGGGAGCTGGGCTGGCTGCTCTCCGGCGGCTACCGCCTGGGTGCGGCGCTCGGCGCGGCCTCGGTGCTGGCCCTGGGCTACTTGCCGAGGCTCGCGCTGATGAGCGCGGGGCTGACCCGGCTGGACGACCGGCGGGTGGCCGAGACCTCGGTCAGCCGGCACGGGGTGGACGTGGCGCTGGCCGCCACGCACCGCGGGCTCGCGCTGGCGACGGTGGCCGTGGCGGCCTCGGCCGCGGGCGGCGGCTGGCTGGCCGCCGACCGTACGAACACCTGGTCGGTGACGGCGGCGGCGCTGCTGGCCGTCGTCCTCTTCTCGCGGGCGCGGGCGTATCCGCTGGCGGTCGAGGTGGTCGCGCTCCAGGCGGCCGGGGTGGTGCTCGTCGTGCGGCTGCTGGTGCTGTGGGCCGAGGCGGAGGGCGGCGGCACGGGCGGTGAGGCCGCGCCGCTGGCGGCGCTGTGCGCCCTGCCGTTGCTGCCGCTGGCGGTGCTGGTGGCCCGGCCGCCCGATCACGTGCGGGTGCGGCTGCGGCGGATCACGAACTTCGTGGAGTCGGTGGGCGTGGTGGTGCTGATACCGGTGGCCATCGGTGCGTTCGGCGTGTACGGCCGCCTGCTGGAGACGTTTTGAGGGAGGCGCGGATCTGATGGGGGCAGCGATCTGATGGGGGCAGCGAGCGGCCCGCCGCCCGCGCGCGGCGGCGGGCCGGAGAACTGGCAGCACGACGTGCTGCGGGAGCTGGGTGCGACGGGAGGCCCGGCGGGAAGCGCGACGGGAGGCCCGGCGTCCGCGGCGGCAGCGGCCGTGCCTGCCGCAGCCGCACGCCCCCCGGCGGCCACCGGCGCCGCCGACGCCGTGCCCGGCCCGCCGGTGCCCCGGCCTGCCGCGCCCGCGTCCGCGCCCCCGCGCCCCGCCCCGCCGGCCGCGCCCCCGCCCCCGCCGCTGCCCTCCCCCCTCTCCGTGCCGCTGATCGCGCCCGAACTCGCCGCCGCCGAGCGCCGCTCGCGGCACGGTGACACCCTCGCCCGCCGTACAACGCGCGCCCTGCGTTCGCTGGTCGCCTCCGCCGCGCGCGAGACCGCCGCCGTCACGGAGGCCGCCCGCGCCATCCAGCAGCCCGTCACCACCGGCCGCCAGATCGCCGTCACCAGCATCCGGGGCGGCTCCGGCAAGTCCACGGTCGCCGCGCTGCTCGGGCTGACGTACGCCCACTACCGCGCCGATCCGGTGCTCGCGGTGGAGGCCGATCCGGCGCTGGGCACGCTGCCCCGGCGGCTGGGTGCCGCCGAGGTCCGCTGGTCCTGCGCCGACCTGGCCCGCATCGTGGACCCGTCGATGCGGATCACCGACCTGACCGGCTACCTCCTGCCGTTCGAGGGCGGCGGCTGGCTGCTGCCGGGCAGTCAGGGCTCGGTCGGGGCGCAGATCGACGTCGATACCTACCGCACCGTGATGGCCGCCGTGCGCCGCTACTTCGGCGCCACCGTGGTCGACTGCGAGACGCTGCCCGCCGAGGTGGCGCGTACGGCGCTGGTGACCGGTCAGGCGCGGGTGCTGACCGCGCCCGCCACCGTGGAGGGCGTCGCCGCCACCCGCACCGTGCTGGACTGGCTGGGGAAGGTGCACCGCAGCATGCTCCCGACGACGGTCGTCGCCCTCGTCCGCACCGCCCCGGACACCGCGCTCGATACGGCCCGCGCCGTCGCGTACCTGGAGGCGGGCGGCGCCGCCGTGCGTACGCTGCCCTACGACCGTCACCTCGCGGCGGGCGGCGCCGTACGCCCCGGGCTGCTGGGCCGGGAGACCCGGGAGGCGGCGGCCTCGCTGGCCGCCGCCGTGCTGGACCGCGCCGTCTCCCGCGAGCGCCTGCCGGCGGGGCGCCCGGCGGACGGCGCCCCGGCGCCGGCGCACCCGGCACCGACGCGGCAGCCACCGGTGCGGCAGCCACCGGCGGGGGAGCGGAAGATATGAGCGTCCGGGTCGTCCACCGCCCCGCCCGCACCACGCGCCCGCTGCCCCCGCCCGCCGAGCGCCTCATGGAGCCGCCGCCCAACCTCCCCGACGGCAAGGGCGGTTCGGCCGCCACCTCGCTGCTGCCGATGATGGGCGTGATGGGCTCGGTCGTGATGATGACCGTCATCCGCAGCAGCCAGTTCGCCGCCATCGGCGCGGTCGTCCTGGTGGTCGCGGTGATCGGCGGGGTGCTGCTGCTCTTCTCGCAGCGGGGCAAGGCGCAGCGCACCCGGCGCACCCAGCGGGAGAGCTATCTGGAGTATCTGGAGGGCCTGCGCGAGGAGTTGAGCGCCGAGGACCGCGAGCGCCGGGCCGCCGCCCGGGTGCTGTCGCCGCCGCCGGAGGCGCTGTACGACCTGGTGCGCGACCCGGCGCGGCTGTGGGAGCGGCGCCGGCTGGACCGGGACTTCCTCGACGTACGGGCGGGCACCGGCGAGTCGCCCGTACGCACGCTGCGCATGGAGCAGCAGGGCAGTTCCGTGCTCACCCCGCCCGACCCGTTCATGCTCAACGAGGCGGCCGGCCTCCAGGAGCGCTTCGCCACCGTCCCGGAGACGCCGCTGTCGGTACCGCTGGACCGGGCGGGCAACGTGAGCGTGATCGGCGCGCGCGAGGACGTGCTGCGGGCCGTACGCACCCTGGTCCTCCAGGCGGCGGTCGGCCACGCCCCCGACGACCTGGCGCTGGCCCTGGCCGCGCCCGAGGGGCGGATGGCCGACTGGGCCTGGGCGAAGTGGCTGCCGCACAGCCTCGACGCGCAGGAGTGGGACGGCCCCGTCCCCGCGCGCCGTATCGCCCCGGACATGCCCCGGCTGTGCGCCGGGCTCGGCGGCGAGCTGCGGCGGCGGGCCGCGTACGCCGCCGAGGTGCGGCGCGGCCTGGCCGGGCGGGACGCGCTGCGGCTGACCAGCAGGCTGCTCGTCGTCAGCGACCGGCACGGACAGGTGGCGGCCGAGCCGACCCGCCCCGACGAGGCCGTGCCGCTGCCCGACATGGGCGTGACCGTGCTGCATCTGCTGGCGCGGCGCATCGACGAGCCGGGGCAGGTCTCGGTGCGGATCACCGTCGGGGACGACGGCCGTACGGTGGCCGTGGAGGACCTGCGCGGCGAGGTGCCGGTCACCGTGCAGGGCACCCTGGACGACCTGACGCCCGCCGCCGCCCTGGGCCTGGCCCGGATGCTGGCGCCGCTGCGGCTGTCGCCCGAGTCGGCCGCCGCGGGTGCGCCGCTGTCCGGGCCGGTGGACTTCACGGAGCTGATGGGCCTGGCGGACCCGGCGGCCCTGGACACCGGCCGCCTGTGGGCGCCCCGCGGCGACCAGGACTTCCTGCGGGTGCCGATCGGGCTGGGCGACGCGCACGAGCCGGTGCTGCTCGACCTCAAGGAGTCCGCCGAGCTGGGCATGGGCCCGCACGGCCTGTGTGTGGGCGCGACCGGCTCCGGCAAGAGCGAGCTGCTGCGCACCCTGGTGCTCGCCCTGGTGGCCACGCATCCGCCGGAGGACCTGGCGATGGTGCTGGTCGACTACAAGGGCGGCGCCACCTTCGCGCCGTTCGCCCCGCTGCCGCACGTCGCGGGCCTGATCACCAACCTGGAGAACCGCGCCGGGCTGGTGGAGCGGGTGCACGCCAGCCTTGCCGGTGAGGTCAAGCGGCGCCAGCAGGTGCTCAAGGACGCGGGCGACCTCGCCGACATCTCCACCTACGCCGCCGCCCGCGCACAGCGGCCCGGTCTGGAGCCGCTGCCGCACCTGTTCGTCGTCATCGACGAGTTCGGCGAACTGCTCACCGCCAAACCCGACTTCATCGACCTCTTCCTCTCCATCGGCCGCATCGGCCGCTCCATCGGCGTCCATCTGCTGCTCTCCAGCCAGCGCATCGAGGGCGGCAAACTCAAGGGGCTGGATACCTACCTTTCCTACCGCCTCGGCCTGCGCACCTTCTCGCCCGAGGAGTCCCGCACGGTCCTGGACACCCCGGACGCCTTCCAGCTGCCCCCGATCCCCGGCTTCGGCTACCTCAAGGTGGACACCAGCGCCTACGAGCGGTTCAAGGCGGGCTTCGTCTCCGGCCCCTACCGCGGGCCCGTACGGCAGGACGGCGGCGGCGACGGCGCGGACGAGGGCCCGAGCGCCCTCCCCTACCCCGCGTACAACACGCTCGCCGTCCCCGCCGCCGACAGCGGCGAGGTCGCCGGTCAGGGCCCCGGCCAGGCGCCGCCCCGCCGTACCGTCGGCCCGACGCTGCTGTCCACCGTCGTCGGGCAGCTCGCGGACGCCGCCCCCGCCGTCCCGCAGATCTGGCTGCCGCCGCTGCCCGAGGCGCTGCCGCTGGACGGCGTCGCGGGCCCGCTCCAGGCGGGCGCGCAGGGCATGCGCCTGGCGGGGCGGCCCGAGGGCCCGCTGCGCGTCCCGCTCGGCCTGCTGGACGACCCGGACAAGCAGTGGCAGGGCCAGTGGCTCCTGGACCTGACCGTCGCGGGCGGCCACGCGGCGGTCATCGGCGGCCCGCAGTCCGGCAAGACGACGCTGCTGCGCACCCTTGTCCTCTCCCTCGCGCTCACCCACACCCCGCAGGAGGTCGGCGTCTACGGGCTCGACCTGGTCGGCGGCGGCCTCCAGGCCCTCTCCGGCCTGCCGCACGTCGGCGGGGTCGCGGGCCGCGCCGACCACGAGCGGGCCGCCCGTACGGTCGAGGAGGTCCGGAGCATGCTCGCCGCCCGCGAGGAGCTCTTCCGCGACCACGGCATCGACTCCGTCGAACAGCTGCGCGCCCTGCGGGCCGACGGCGGGCTGCCGGAGCTGGGCTGCACCGACGTCGTGCTGGTGATCGACGGATTCGGCGAGCTGCGCGGCGAGTTCGAGGAGCTGGACGAGGGCGTGGGCGACCTGCTCAAGCGCGGCAGCGGCTACGGCATCCACATCGTCGCCGGAGTGCTGCGCTGGAACGACGTGCGCATCGCCGCCCAGTCCGCGTTCGGCACCCGCGTGGAACTGCGCCTCAACGACCCCACCGACAGCAGCGTCAGCCGCCGCCTGGCCGAGACGCTCACCCCCGACGAGCCGGGCCGGGTGCTGACAGACGCCAAACTCTTCGCGCACGCCGCCCTGCCCCGCGTCGACTCCGGTACCTCCGTGGACGACCTGGGCACCGCGCTGGAGGAGGCCGTCCGCACCGTACGGGACGCCTGGCCCGGCGCCCCCGCCCCGCCCGTACGGGTGCTGCCCGCCCGGCTCGGCCCGCACCAACTGCCCACCCCGGCCGAGGAGCCGCGGCGGGTGCCGGTCGGCCTCGACCAGGGCGGCCTGGAGCCCGTACTGCTCGACCTCTTCCGGCACGACCAGCACCTGATGGTCCTCGGCGACGGCGAGTGCGGCAAGACGAACCTCCTGCGCCTGGTCACCCGCGGCCTGCTGGCCCGGTACGGGGACGACGAGCTGGTCTTCGCCGTGATGGACCCGCGGCGCGGGCTCTACAGCCTGGTGCCCGAGGCGTACCGGGGCGGCTACGCGCACAACGCCCGGCTGGCGTACGCGCTCTCCGGCGCCATCGCCACCGAACTGGAGAAGCGGATGCCGGACGACAGCACCGCCCCGGAACTGCTGGCCGCCGGCACCTCCGCGCCCGCCGGGCCGCGCATCGTCGTCCTCGTCGACGACTACGACGTGCTCGCCACCGCCGGGCAGCAGCCGCTGGAGCCGTTCCTGCCCTACCTGCCGTCCGCGCCCGACATCGGCCTGCACTTCGTCGTCACGCGCCGGGTCGCCGGAGCCTCCCGCGCGCTGTACGCGCCGTTCCTGATGACCCTGCGGGAGAGCGGCACGGCGGCGCTGGTGATGACCGGCGACCGCTCCGAGGGCCAGCTCTTCCCCGGCCTGTACGCGGCCCCCCGCGTCCCGGGCCGGGGCACGTTCGTACGCCGCGGCGCACCGCACCGCCTCATCCAGACGGCGCTGGCGGGGGACGACGCGGACTCAGGAGATGCCGGGGCCGCAGGGCCCGCCGGCACAGCGGGAGGCCGCGCATGACCACCGACGTGATCGCCCTCACCGAGCGCATGCCCGACCGGTGGAGCCTGCTGGCCGCGCTGCTGTCCGCCGGGCCGGACACCGTGCTGAGCACCCGCGCCGAGGGCGCCGTGCTCCAGCTGAGCGACGCGGACGGACGGGCGCTGGCCACCGTGGAGGCGCCGGCGCTGCTGCGCGTCCCCGGCGAGGCGGCGCGGCTGCTGGGCGTCGAGGTGGGCGGACCGGTGTGGTGGACGGAGATCCGCGCCGCGACGGCGACCCGGCACGCGGAGGCGCTCGCGGGCACCATCGCCACCCGCCTGACGGGACAGCTCGGCGGCACGGTCTGGCCGCGCGCGGCCACCGCGCCCGGGGGCGGCGCCGAGGTCGTGCGCGACGCGCTGGGCATGCACGCCCCGGCGGCCGAACAGCCCGCCGTCGACGTGCTGACCGACCGGGCGGCGGTCGTCATCCAGGACCGCCCCCTGGTCGCCATGACCTCCTGGTTCGCGGACGCGCTGCGCGCCGCGCTCGCCGGCGGGCGCGCCCTCCAACTCGTCACCCCGCCCGGCACCCGCCTCACCCTGCCCACCCGGACGGCACTGGCCGGGCTGCCGCACCGCTGGGTCGTACGGGACGCCGCGGGCGCCTGCTACGACGGCCTCGCGGGCGTCGAACTGCGCTGGCGGGACGGCGCGTTCGAGCCGACGGGTCGGCCCGCCGCCCAGTTCGCGGCCGGCGGCCGTCCCGGCGGGCACCAGTTGCTCCTCACCTTCCGCACCCGCGGCCCGGCCACCGCCGCGCTCCGGCTGGGCGGGCCGCTGGAGGCCGCCTGGCGGCGGCTCACCGGCGGGCCGCCCGCGGGCTGGGGCAGCGCGGAGCCGGCCGGCACGCCCTGGTCGCGTGGCGAGTTGACGGAGTTCGCCCGCAAGCGCGCGCCCGCCCCGACGTGGCTGGTGGCCGTGGGCGATCCGGCGACGCGCCCGGCGCTCGCCACGCTGCGGGTCTCCCGTACGGCCTCCGGGGTCGATGAGGAGGTGACGGCGGCGTTCGGCGCATCGGCGGAGGGGGCGGTTGCGGCAGGCGGGGCGGCTGCCGCCGGGGACCCCGTGCCGCCGCACGCCGCGCTCGCCGAGCTGGCCGGGGAACTGGTCGCCGACCACGCCCTGGTGTCCCTGCTGGTCCAGCGCCGCGCGGCGCGGGCGGACCTGACGGTGCCGCCCTGGCTGGAGGGCGCGCCGGAGCCGGTGGCCTTCGCGCTCGGGAGCGCGGACGTACGGGCCGCCGGCCTCGACGTGGCCCGCCGCCCCCCGCTGCCCGACCGGCCCCGCCCGCTCGGCCCGGCGCACGCCCCCGGGTTCTACTACCCGATCACCGCGACGGGCCCCGGCCTGGCCTGGCAGGCCCTGAAGGACCTGACGGCCCACCTGCGGGGCATGGCCGCCCCGGAGGGCGCCGCCCCAAAGGGCGCGGCGGACCCGGCGCGCACGGCGCGCGCGGGCGGCGCCGACCCGGCGTGAGAGTTTCGGGGGCGGCGTTCCGCGTCACCGTCCGCCGGGCGGGGTAGCTTCCGGACGCCTCCCGGCGCACAGTGATCCGTACGGCGCGGCCCGTCCGCGCCGTACGGTGCCGCCGGCCGCTGCCCGCCACCCGCACCGGGCGAACCGGGGCAAGCGTGCCCACCTGGTGAACGGCCGAGCAGGGCGCGGTGAGCAGGGCCTAGGGTGTGGGGCGGACGGATGGGCGGAGTCGGCGAGTACGACACACACAGGTGAGGACGGGCGGACGTGCCGGAGTACTTCCACGGCTACTCGGTCGTCGGGCTGGTCGCCGTCGTCGGCGTGCTCTTCGTGGCCGTGTCCTTCTCGGCCGGGCGGCTGCTGCGGCCGGTGGTGCCGACGCGGGAGAAGATGCTCACCTACGAGTGCGGCGTCGACCCCGTCGGTGAGGGCTGGGCCCACACCCAGGTGCGCTACTACGTGTACGCGTTCCTCTACGTCATCTTCGCCGTCGACTCCATCTTCCTGTTCCCGTGGGCGACGGTCTTCGCCGCGCCGGGTTTCGGCGGCGCCACGCTGGTGGAGATGTTCATCTTCCTCGGCTTCCTGTCCGTCGGTCTGCTGTACGCATGGAAGAAGGGCGTCCTGGAATGGACGTAGAGAAGGCCGGTTCCGCCGGTACCACCGGTCCCGCCGGTTCCACCGGCCCGGTTGACCTGCCGCAGCCCGCACCCCGGCTCGGCGTGCTCTCCCGGCTGGCCCCGGAGCCGATGAAGGTGGTGCTCAACTGGGGCCGCCGGTACAGCCTGTGGGTCTTCAACTTCGGGCTCGCCTGCTGCGCGATCGAGTTCATCGCGGCGTCGATGGCCCGGCACGACTTCATCCGGCTCGGCGTGATCCCGTTCGCGCCCGGCCCGCGCCAGGCCGACCTGATGGTCGTCTCGGGCACGGTGACGGACAAGATGGCCCCGGCCGTCAAGCGGCTCTACGAGCAGATGCCCGAGCCCAAGTACGTCATCTCCTTCGGCGCCTGCTCCAACTGCGGCGGCCCGTACTGGGACTCGTACTCGGTGACCAAGGGCGTCGACCAGATCATCCCCGTCGACGTCTACGTGCCCGGCTGCCCGCCCCGGCCCGAGGCGCTGCTCCAGGGGATTCTGAAGCTCCAGGAGAAGATCTCCCGCGAGTCGCTCGCCGACCGGTACGTGCCCGGTGCGGGCGCGCGCGGCCGTCCGTCCGCGGCCGCGCTGACCAGCCCGCCGGTGCTCCCGCCCGGGCAGGGCGCAGGCCTGCCGGGCGCCTCTCCCGCAGAGCGGGGCGACCGTTGACCGGGCCGGAGGAGACCTTTGAGGACGCGGGCGGTGCCGCCGTGCCGCAGGCCCCCGTGGGGTGGCTGCCGCGCGGCGCGGACGCGCTGTTCGGGGCGGGTGCGTCCGCCGAGGAGGCGTACGCGCTGCTCACCGTCGACGTGCCGCCCCAGCGGTGGATTCCGGCGCTCACCGCCGCCCGTGACGAGCTGGGCTGCGACTACCTCGACTGGATCAGCGCGGTGGACGAGCCCGGTACGGGCTTCCGCGTCTGCGCGCATCTGGTGGCCCTGCCCGCGCCCGCCGCGGGACGGCAGCTGCGGCGGCTCGTCGTCCGTACGACTGTCGGGCACGAGGCGCCCGTGCTGCCCACCGCGACGGGCGTCTTCGCCGGTGCGGGGTGGCACGAGCGCGAGACGCACGAGATGTTCGGCCTGGACTTCACCGGCCATCCCCACCTGCTGCCGCTCCTGCTGCCCGAGGAGTTCGAGGGGCATCCGCTGCGCAAGGACTTCGTGCTCGCGGCGCGCGTCGCCAAGGCGTGGCCGGGGGCGAAGGAGCCCGGCGAGTCGGGGCACGGCGGGCCCAAGCGGCGCCAGATGCAGCCGCCGGGCGTGCCGGACCCGAACGAATGGGGTCCGCTGAAGGGCCAGCTGCCGCCCGCCCCCGCGCGGCCCGCACGCGGCCGGGCGGCCGGTGGTGCGGCAGCCGCCGGTGACCGTCCCGCACGCCGGGCACGTACGTCGGGCGCCGGCTCGGCCAGCCAGCGGCCCGCGCCGGGCGCGGGGGAGGAGCGCGCGGCGGACACACCCGCGCCGCCGCGCCGCGCGCGCCGCGCGGGGGACGGCTCTGCCAGCCAGCGCGCCGCCGAGGCCGCCGCGCCGTCGGCGCCGGAGCAGAAAGAGCCGCCGAAAGCCGAGCAGGCGCAGGCCGAGCAGGCGCTGCCCGACGCCGCGTCCGCGCGCCCGGCACCGGCCGCGCCCACGCCCGGCACCCGCTCGACCGACGCGCCCTGGCACCACGCGGAGAGCCCGGACGCCCCCGAGCCGGACGCCCCCGAGCCGGACGCCCCCGAGCCGGACGCCCCCGAACCTGCCGACGAGTCAGAACCTGCGGCAGACCCCGAGGGCGAAGCCCGGCCCGGGACGGAGGGCGGCGCCTGATGGACGTGCTCGATGTCGCGCTGCGCCTCGCCGCCGTGCTCGTGGTCTTCCTCACCTTCCCGCTCCTGGTGGGCCAGACCGAGCACAAGGTGATGGCCCACATGCAGGGCCGCGTGGGCCCCATGTACGCCGGCGGCTTCCACGGCTGGGCGCAACTCGTCGCCGACGGCGTCAAGTTCGCGCAGAAGGAGGACGTCGTCCCCGCCGGGGCCGACCGGCGGGTCTTCCAGCTCGCGCCCGCCGTCGCGCTGCTGCCGTACCTGCTGGTCCTGATCGTGATCCCGTTCGGCCCGGACGGCGGCGTCGGCCAGTCGATCGACGCCGGGATCTTCTTCGTGCTGGCCGTGATGGGCGCGGGCGTGCTCGGTTCGCTGATGGGCGGCTGGGCCTCGGCCAACAAGTTCTCGCTGCTCGGCGGCCTCCGTACGACCGCGCAGCTGATCGCCTACGAGCTGCCGATGCTGCTGGCCGCCGCGTCCGTGGCGATGGCCGCCGGTACGCTCTCGCTGCCCGGCATCCTCGACGCCTTCGAGTGGTGGTGGGTGCCGTGGCAGATCATCGGCGCGCTGGTCTTCTTCATCGCCGGGCTCGCCGAGCTGCAACGGCCGCCGTTCGACGCGCCGGTCGCGGACTCGGAGATCATCTTCGGCGCGTACACCGAGTACACCGGCCTGCGCTTCGCCCTCTTCCTGCTCGCCGAGTACGCGGGCATCGTGGTGCTGTGCGGGCTCACCACGGTGCTGTTCCTGGGCGGCTGGCACGGCCCGTTCGCCGAGGACGGGCTCGGCTGGGCGTGGACCTTGCTCAAGGCGGCGGTGCTCGCCTTCGTGGTCATCTGGCTGCGCGTGAGCTATCCCCGGCTGCGCGAGGACCAGATCATGCGGGTGGCCTGGACGGTCCTGGTGCCGCTCGCCCTCTTCCAGATCGCCCTCACGGGCGTGGTCAAGGTGGTGATCCAGTGAGCCCCCTGCCCGGCGCGGGCCTGGCCAAGGGCCTGGCGGTCACGCTCCGCACGATGACCCGCCGTTCGGTCACCGCGCACTACCCGGACGCGCAGCCTGAGCTGCCGCCGCGCAGCCGTGGCGTCATCGCGCTGTTCGAGGAGAACTGCACGGTGTGCATGCTGTGCGCCCGCGAGTGCCCCGACTGGTGCATCTACATCGACTCGCACAAGGAGACGCTGCCCGCCGCCGCACCCGGCGGGCGCGAGCGCAGCCGCAACGTGCTGGACCGCTTCGCCATCGACTTCTCCCTGTGCATGTACTGCGGCATCTGCATCGAGGTGTGCCCGTTCGACGCGCTGTTCTGGTCGCCGGAGTTCGAGTACGCGGAGACCGACATCCTGGAACTGACGCACGAGCGGGACAAGCTCCGCGAGTGGATGTGGACCGTGCCGGAGCCGCCCGCGCTCGACCCGGCGGCCGAGGAGCCCAAGGAGGTCACCGCCGCCCGCCGGACGGCGGACAAGCTGGCGGCGGCGCGGCAGACCCGGACGGACGAGGGGGCGGACGAGTGAGCTTCGCCGCCGGGCACCCCGGCTTCCTCTCCCCGACGGGTGTCGAGATCGTCTTCGTCCTGGTCGGTATCGCCACCCTCGCCGCCGCCATCGTGACCGTCACCACCAGCAAGCTGGTGCACGCGGCGCTGTGGCTGGTCGTCGCGCTGGGCGGGATCGCCGTCGAGTACCTGCTGCTGACCGCCGAGTTCATCGCGTGGGTGCAGGTCCTCATCTACGTCGGCTCGGTCGTCGTCCTGCTGCTGTTCGGGCTGATGCTGACCAAGGCGCCCATCGTCCCCACCGTCGCCCGCAGCCACCCCTCCTACGCGGCGCTGCGCGCCGAGGCGAGGCAGGCCGCCGACTCCGGCAACCGCTGGCCCGCGCTGGCGGTGGCCCTCGCGGCGGCGGCCACGCTGGTGACGGTGGTCGTGGACGCCTTCCGGTCCACCTGGATCGACGTGGACCGCTCCGTGCAGGGCTCGGCCGGGGTCACGGGCGAGATCCTCTTCCGGCACTGGGTGCTGCCGTTCGAGGCGCTGTCCGTACTGCTGCTGGCGGCGCTCGTCGGCGCGATCATCCTCTCCCGCAAGGGCGGCGACTCCCGCCCGAGCGGCGACCCGGCCGCGCCCGGCCCAGAGGAGCGCGGCTGATGCATCTCGTCTATCCAGCCGTCCTCTCCGTCCTCCTCTTCTGCGTCGGCGTCTACGGGGTGCTGGCCCGGCGCAACGCGATCCTGATCCTGATCTCGGTCGAGCTGATGCTCAACGCGGTCAACCTCAACCTCGTCGCGTTCGACGTCTGGCTGCGCGACACGCTGCACACCGGCCAGGCGCTGACGCTGTTCGTCATCGCCGTCGCCGCAGCCGAGATCGGCATCGGCCTGGCCATCGTGCTGCTCGTCCACCGCAACCGGGGCACGTCCGACATCGACCGGCTGCGCGACCTCCGGGAGCGCGCCGAACCGGGCGACGCGGACCACCAGCCGGACCAGCAGGATGAACAGGGGCATTCCGCCGGGAGGCAGACCGCGTGACCACCACGACCCTCGCTGTCCTCGTCCCCCTGCTGCCCCTCCTCGGCGCCCTCGCCGGACTGCTGCTCGGCCGCCGCGCCCCCGGCTTCGTGCGGCCGCTGGCCGTACTGCCCACCCTGCTGGCGACCTGCCTCGCCGGGATCGTCGCCTTCCGGCACGGCGGGAGCGACCCGCTGCGGGCCGCCACCGAGCTGACGCCGACCGGCAACGCCGTGCTGCCCGTCGAACTCGCGCTGCACATCGACGGCTTCGCCGCCCTGGTCTCGATCCTCGTCGGCGTCGTCGCCTGCTGCGTGCAGCTGTACTCCACCGGCTACCTGCGCGACGACCCGCGCTACTCCTCGTACGCCGCGCTGGTCTCCCTCTTCACCGCCGCCATGTTCCTGGTCGTCTACAGCGACGACCTGATCGTGCTGCTCGTCGGCTGGGAGATCATGGGCATCTGCTCGTACTTCCTGGTCGGCCACTACTGGGAGACGCGGGCCGCCCGGGACGCCTCGCTCAAGGCGTTCCTGGTCACGAAGCTGGGCGACGTGCCCTTCCTGATCGGGATTCTGGCCCTGGCGAGCGAGATGGGCAGCTTCCGGATCAGCACGATCACCGTCCGGCTCGGCTCCTCGCTCTCCGGTTTCCAGCTGGACCACCCCACCCTGATCGCGCTGCTGCTGCTGGCCGGGGTCGCGGGCAAGTCCGCGCTCTTCCCGCTGCACACCTGGCTGCCCGACGCGATGGCCGGCCCGACGCCCGTCTCCGCGCTGATCCACGCCGCCACGATGGTCGCGGCGGGCGTGTACTTCGTCGCCCGCCTGCTGCCGGTCTTCGCCGCCTCCGCCGCCGCCCTGACGGTGCTCGCGCTGATGGCGGCCGTCACCATGGTCGGCTCGGCGCTGGCCGCGCTGGCGCAGGATGACGTCAAACGCGTGCTCGCCTACTCCACGATCGGCCAGCTCGCCTACATGGCGGGGGCGCTGGCCGTCGCCGACCGGGGCGCGGCCGTCTTCCACCTCGTCGCGCACGGCGCCTTCAAAGCCCTCCTCTTCCTGGGCGCGGGCGTCCTCATCCACGCCGCCGGGACGAACTCCCTGGCCGCCATGGCCCGCATGCGCGGGCTGGCGCGCCGCGCGCCGGACGCCTACTGGACCATGACCATCGCCCTCCTCGCGCTCGCCGCGATCCCGCCCTTCGCGGGTTTCTTCTCCAAGGAGGCCGTGCTCGGCGCCGCCGAACACGCGGCGCTCGGCCACGCGCACGGCGTGCCCTCCGGCGCGGGCTGGACCGTGCTCGTCGCGGGCCTGGCCACGGCCCTGCTCACCGCCGCCTACGCCGCCCGCCTCTGGCTGCGGGCGTTCCACGGCGGCGGCCCGCAGGACGCGCCGGACCACGGCCGCGAGCCCGCCGTGATGACCACCGTGCTCTGGGTCCTCGCCCTCCCCTCCCTCGCCTTCGGCATCCTCTATGGCGTGCTGCCCGACTGGTTCGACGGCGGCTCCCTGGCACCCACCCTCACCACCTCCGTACTCGCCACCGGCCTGGCCGGCGTCGGCGCCGTCATGACGTACGCCACCTGGCGGCACACCACCGCCTTCGCCGCGCGCGTCCCCCTCGGTGCCGTGGCCGCCCACCCGGAGCGGGACGCCGCCAGCTCCGAGGTCGCGGCCATCGCCAGCCACGAGGCCGCCTACGGCGACCGCGCCGACGCGCCCGACCCCGCCGACCCCGGGCGGCTGCTGCTCGGCCCCCTCCACCGGCACGCCGCCCAGGGCTTCCACCTCGACGCCTGCTACACCGCCCTGTTCGTACGCCCCGTCCAGGCCGCCGCCCGGCTCGTCCGCTTCCTGGACCGCGCGGTCGTCGACACCTACGTACGCGGCGCGGGCCTCGGCCCCCGCCTGCTGGGCACCGCCGTACGCCGCAGCCAGACCGGCAACGCCCAGACCTACCTCGGCGCGCTGCTCGCCGGATCGCTCGTGCTGGCCGTGGCCGCCGTCCTCGTGGCCGCCGGAACCGGAGGCGCCTGACCGTGCTGCCCCTCAACGACACCACCATGGGCCTCCTGCTCGCGGCCGTCGTCCTCCTCCCGCTGCTCGGCTCGGCCGCCGCCCTGCTCCCGGCCCCGCCCGGCCTCAAGGGCACCGGCCCGGAGCAGGCCGTGCTGCGGCACGGCGCGACCGTCACCGGCGCCGTGCTGCTGCTGACGATCCTGCTGGCCGTCGGCTTCGACCACGATCAGCCCGCGGCCGTGCAGGCCGAGACCGATATCAGCTGGATTCCCGCACTCGACATCCGCATCCACCTCGGCATCGACGGCATCTCCCTCCCCCTGCTGGTGCTCTCCGCGCTGCTGACCTTCCTCTGCGCGCTCTACAGCTGCTTCAAGATGCCCGACGGCCCCTCGGCCAAGGGCTTCGTCGCCCTGCTGCTCGTCCTCGAATCCGGCACCCTCGCCACCTTCGCCGTCCTCGACCTGATGCTGTTCTTCCTGGCCTTCGAGATGGTGCTCATCCCGATGTACTTCCTCATCGCCCGCTGGGGCGGTGCCGAACGGGCCGCCGCCGCCTGGAAGTTCATCCTCTACACGCTGCTCGGCTCCGTCGTCATGCTGCTCGGCCTCCTCCTGATCGGGATCGAGGGCGGCACCTTCGACATGGTGGCACTCGCCACCGACAACGGCGCCGGGCTCAGCCATACCACCCAGCTCCTCGCGGTCCTCGCCATCGGTGCCGGGCTCGCCGTGAAGACCCCGATGTGGCCGCTGCACAGCTGGCTGCCGGACGCGCACACCGCCGCCCCCACGGTCGGCTCCGTGCTGCTGGCGGGCGTCCTGCTGAAGATGGGCACCTACGGATTCGTACGCATCGCCCTGCCGGTCGCGCCGGACGGGATGCAGACCTTCGCGCCCTACCTCGCGGCGCTGGCCGCCGTCGGCATCATCTACGGCTCGCTCGCCTGCCTCGCGCTCGCCCGCCGGGGCGCCCGCGGCGACCTGAAGCGGCTCATCGCGTACTCCTCCGTCGGCCACATGGGCTTCGTGCTGCTGGGCGTCGCGACCATGACGGCTACCGGGGTCAACGGCGCGCTGTTCGCCAACGTCGCGCACGGCCTCATCACCGGCCTGCTGTTCTTCCTGGTCGGCGCCCTCAAGGACCGCACCGGCACCACCGACCTCGACCAGCTCGCGGGCAGCACCGGAGCGGCCCTGTACGCCCGGACGCCGCGCTTCGGCGGGCTGCTGGCCTTCGCCGCCGTCGCCTCCCTCGGGCTGCCCGGACTGGCCGGGTTCTGGGGCGAGATGCTCGCCCTCCTCGGCGCCCTCGACCCCGCCGACGGGCTCAGCCGCCCCGCCTTCCTCGTCTTCATGGCCCTCGGCGCCTTCGGCACCCTGCTCACGGCCGCGTACCTGCTCGTGGTCGTACGGCGGGTGTGCATGGGGGACCCGGCGGAGCGGCCGGAGGCCGTCCCCGTCACGCTGCCGGACGTCCGCGGCTACGAGTTCGCCGCCTGGACGCCGCTGGCCGTGCTCACCGTGCTCGCCGGGCTGTGGCCCGCGGCCCTCCTCGGGCTCACCGACCCCGCCGTACAGAACCTCCTCCCGGGAGTGAGCCGATGACCGTCATCGCCGGAGGGCTCGTCCAGTCCGTCGACTGGCTCGCCATCGCCCCGCCCACCGTCGCGGCGCTCGCCGGTCTCGCCGTCCTGGTCGCGGACCTCTTCGTGCCCGAGGCGCGCAAGCGGCTGCTCGGCTGGGGCGCCGTCGCCGGGCTGGCGCTGGCCGCGCTCACGCTGCTGCCGCTGCTGGACGGGGACCGCGAGACCTTCTGCCTCACGAACACCGGCCCGCAGGGTGCGGCCGGTGCCGCCTCGTGCAGCTACGCCGCCGACGACTTCACGCTCGTCATCCAGCTGCTGGTGCTCGGCGGCGCGCTCCTGGCCGCACTGCTGGCCCTGCCGGCCGTCCGCGAGGAGCACCTGCCCGCCGGGGAGTTCTGGTTCCTGCTGCTGTCCTCAGCGGCGGGCGCCGCGCTGCTGCCCGCCTCCCGCGACCTGGTCACCCTGGTGATCGCCCTGGAGGTCGCCTCGCTGCCCGCGTTCGCCCTGGTCGGGCTGCGGCGCGGCGACCGGCTCTCCTCCGAGGCGGCGCTGAAGTTCTTCCTCTCCTCGGTCACCGCCACCGCCGTGATGCTCCTGGGGGTCAGCTTCGTCTACGCGGCCACCGGCTCGCTGCACCTGACCGTGATCGCCGAGCAGCTGCCCGGCACGGACGCGCGGCTGGAGACGCTGGCCGCCACCGGCGTCGTCCTCACGCTCGTCGGCTTCGCCTTCAAGACCGCCGCCGCCCCCTTCCACTTCTGGGTCCCCGACACCTACGTCGGCGCCCCGCTGCCCGTCGCCGCGTACCTCTCGGTGGTGGGCAAGGCGGTCGGCTTCACCGGGCTGATCCTGGTCACCGTCGTCGCCTTCCCCTCCTACGACCACCTCTGGGGTCCCGCGCTCGCCGTCCTCGCCGCGCTGACGATGACGGTCGGCAACGTCGCCGCACTGCGTCAGCGCCCGGACCGCCGCCACAGCGCCGTACGCCTGCTGGCCTGGTCCTCCGTCGGCCAGGCGGGCTACCTGCTGGTGCCCGTCGCGGCGGCGGCCTGGTCCTCGTCGCCGTCGGAGGCCATCGGCGCGACGGTCGCGTACGCGCTGATGTACGCCGTGGTGAACCTGGGGGCGTTCGCCGTCGCGGCCCACGTACGCGGCCTCAGCGCGGCCCACCGCGTCAGCGACTACCGGGGGCTGTACGCCGCGAACCCGCTCGCCGCCCTCGCCCTCGGCTTCTTCCTGCTCTGCCTGGCCGGGCTGCCACCGGGCGTGATCGGACTGTTCGCCAAGGTCACCGTCTTCCGGGCCGCCGTGGACGCGGACCTGGGCTGGCTCGCGGTGGTGATGGCGGTGAACGTGGTCATCGCGCTCTACTACTACCTCCGGTGGACGGCGCTGCTCTTCCGCCCGCCGCCCGAGCCCGCCGCGCCCGCGGCTGCTGAGCCCGCACCCGAGCCCGCCGCTGCCGCCCCCGGCGCCACCGCCGCGCGGGCCACCGCCGTACGGCCCCCGCGCAGCGGCGCGCTCGCCGCCCCGGTCGCCGCCCCCGTCGCCGCCGTCATCGCGCTGACCGCAGTCCTCGGCGTCGCCCTCTCCGGTGCCCCTCAGCTCGTCCTGCGCTTCGCCTCCGGCACGCTGCTGTAGCGCACGTCTCACCGGTACCCGCGACGGCGCCACCGGGAACTGGCGGCGCTTATCTGGCGTTCACCAGTACGTGAGGGTCCACTGGAAGGTGGAACTGCCACCTGGCTCAGGGTTCCCCTGCTGCATCATCTGGAGGGCGTACCGTGCACCGCCGGCACAACGGGCTGAGGACGGCCCTGCTCCTCGGGGGCCTGTCCGCCGTCATCGTCGTCCTCGGCAGCTTCTTCGGCCGCATGGGCCTGGTGGTCGCTGTCGTCGTCGCGCTCGGTGTCAACGCCTACGCCTACTGGCACAGCGACAAGCTGGCCCTGCGGGCGATGCGCGCCCGGCCCGTCAGCGAGTTCGAGGCGCCCGCGCTCTACCGGATGGTCCGGGAGCTGTCCACCGCCGCCCGGCAGCCGATGCCCCGCCTCTACCTCTCCCCGACCCAGGCCCCCAACGCCTTCGCCACCGGGCGCAACCCGCGCAACGCCGCGGTGTGCTGCACGGACGGCATCCTCCGCCTGCTCGACGAGCGCGAGCTGCGCGGCGTCCTGGGCCACGAGCTGAGCCATGTCTACAACCGCGACATCCTCATCTCCTCCGTGGCCGGAGCCCTCGCCACCGTGGTGATGTTCCTGGCCAACTTCGCCTGGCTGATCCCGTTCGGCCGGTCGGACGACGACGAGGGGCCGGGCCTGGTGGGCATGCTGCTCATCATGATCCTGGGGCCGCTGGCGGCCTCGCTCATCCAGCTCGCCGTCAGCCGCTCCCGCGAGTACGCGGCGGACGCCGCCGGGGCGCGGCTCACGGGCGATCCGGCGGCGCTGGCCGCCGCGCTGCGCAAGCTCGACGCGGGTACGAAGCACCTGCCGCTGCCGTCCGAGCCGCGGCTGGAGACGGCCAGCCATATGATGATCGCCAATCCCTTCCGTCCCGGCGTGGGGATGTCCAGGCTCTTTTCCACCCACCCGCCGATGCCCGAGCGCATCGCGCGGCTCGAACGGATGGCAGGCGAGCGCTCGTGAAGACACTCCTGAATCTGATCTGGCTGATCTTCTCCGGGCTGTGGATGGCGCTCGGCTACGTGATCGCAGGCGTCATCTGCTGCATCCTCGTGGTCACCATCCCGTTCGGCATCGCGTGCTTCCGGATCGCCGCGTACGCGCTGTGGCCCTTCGGGCAGACGGTGCGGCAGCGCGGCGACGCCGGGATCGCGTCCGGGATCGGCAACATCCTGTGGCTGGTCATCGCCGGCATCTGGCTGACCCTCGGCCACCTCCTGGCGGGGATCGCCTTCTGCGTGACGATCATCGGCATCCCGTTCGGGCTGGCGCACTTCAAGATGATGCCGATCTCGCTGATGCCGCTCGGCCGGGAGATCGTCCCGAGCGGCTCGGCCGCCGCGTACCCGGGCTACCGCTGGTAGCGGGGGCGCGCGGCGCCGACCGCCTGCGCACGCTCAGCGGTAGTTCACGAACTGGAGCGCGAAGTCGAAGTCCTTGCCCTTGAGCAGCGTGATGATCTCCTGGAGGGCGTCCCGGCTCTTGGAGGAGACGCGCAGCTCGTCCCCCTGCACCTGCGCCTTGACGCCCTTCGGCCCCTCGTCGCGGATGATCTTCGCGACCTTCTTCGCGTCGTCCTGGGAGATGCCCTCCTGGACCGACGCGAAGATCTTGTACTCCTTGCCGGAGGCCTGCGGTTCCCCGGCGTCCAGGGCCTTGAGCGAGATGCCCCGCTTGACCAGCTTGGTCTGGAAGATGTCGAGGACCGCCTTCACCCGCTCCTCGCCGTTCGCGCGCAGCTCGATCTTCTCCCCGGACCAGGCGATCGAGGCGCCCACCCCTTTGAAGTCGTAGCGCTGCGAGATCTCCTTGGCGGCCTGGTTGAGGGCGTTGTCGACCTCCTGCCGCTCGACCTTCGAGACGATGTCGAAACTGGAGTCGGCCATGCTGGATTGGCTCCTCACACATAGATCCGGTCAGGTGGGCGCCCCGCGGGTAACGGGCCGCGCACGCCAGCCTAACCACCCCGCCGGTGCTCCTGGCGTGCGCACGACGACAGGCGCCGGGGCCGTAAATCCGAGTGGCGGACCACCCCCCGCCATCAGGTATGGTTTATCTCGTTGCGAAGGGGCACGGCCCCAGAGCGGTTCCCCTAGCGACAATCCCAGGCGGTGTGCCCGAGCGGCCAAAGGGAGCAGACTGTAAATCTGCCGG
>NZ_AUKQ01000018.1:0-170791 GCF_000424825.1 Streptomyces sp. CNH287
CGGGCCGACGTTGCCCAGGTCGAGGCTCCGTTCCAACGCGGGGAAAATGCTGGTGAGTTGACCGCGCAGACGGTTGATTCGGCGGGTGCGGTCGGCGCCCAGGTCGGCCCGGCGGTTGGTGAGGATACGCAGTTCGACGGCGTGTTCGTCGTCCGGCCGCAGAATGGTCAGGTCGCGCCGCATCCGGGCCTGGTCGGCGATGACGTTGGCATCCTTGGCGTCAGTCTTGCCGGTGCCCCGGTAGCCGGCCGATGCCCGGTTGACCGCGAGGCCGGGGATGTGGAGCAGCTGCTGGCTGTGGTTGAGCAATACGCTGATCAACAGCGTGGCCATGCCCTCGGTGACATCGACCGCCCATACGGCGTCCTCGTTGATGGCCAGTACGTCGGCGAGCAGGGCCAGCAGTTCCGGGCTCGTCGTTCAGCACGCGGCGCGACAGCAGGCGCTTGCCCTCGGCGTCCAGGACCACGCAGTGGTGATGGGTCTTGCCGATGTCCACGCCCGCCCATGTCTGGGACACGGGTTCCTCCGGTTCGTCGGTATGCACTGTTCTCCCGAACGACCTCGCCAGCGTGGTCCTACTCAGCGATGCACCCGCAGGGGCTCGCAGCTCCTAATCAGCGGCCGAGTCGTCGTGAGACGCCGGGCGGCCAGGTGAGGGGAACCATCGAGTGCAACCCGCTGAAAGCCATACCCGGCGTCTCTGGGCCTCTGGACCTTACGACGGCCCGTCCAACCCACCAACAACGTAGGACCCCCTGACGGCCGGGGGTGCGGCAGCCGCGGGCGTACGGCCGCCCGGCGCCGGGGCGGGCTCGCGCGCCTCGCCCGGGGGCTCCGGCCGGAGGTGCGGGCGGGCGCCGGACGCGGGACCGGCCCCGGTCGCCGCCCTCGCCGGGTCCGTACGGGCCGACGGGTCGATCCACGGCACGGCCGGCTGCGCCAGGAAGTGCCCGGCGTGGTCCGTCCCCCGGCCGGTCCGAGGGCCCGGCGGCGGCTGGTCGTGGGTGAGCCGGTCCGCGCCCACCCCCCGCCCGGCCAGCAGTTCGGCGATCTCGGAGACGAAGGAGCGGGGTCCGCTGAGGCAGACCCGCTGCGCCTGCCAGTCGTCGCGGGCGAGCAGTGCCGCGTGCAGCCGCCGCGCCGCCCGTACGCGGTTCTCGCCCGGCCGCGGCGACCACCAGGAGACCTGGAGCCACGGGTACCGCCGGGCGTAGGCGGCCACGGTGCGGTGATCGTAGAAGTGCTCCCCGCCGCGCGCGACCAGCTCCAGGCGTACGGGCCGCGGCGGGCGTCGCTCCGCCCGCTCGGCCAGGTCCTCCAGCACGGCCTTCGCCGAGGACCAGCCGCTGCCCGCGGCGAGGAGCGTGACCGGGCCCCGCCCGGGCGGGGTGGTCGCCGTGCCGGAGGCGGGACCGAGGCGGAGCCGGGCGCCGGCTGCGAGCCGGTCGCACAGCGCGTTGCTCAGCCGCCCGCCCGGCACCCGTGCGACGTGGAACTCGAGCACGCCGTCCCGGTGCGGCGCGCGCGCCAGCGAGTACGGCCGCCACACGGCGGGCAGCCCGGGAGCCTGGAGCGTCGCGTACTGCCCGGCCCGGTAGGGGTAGGGGTGGTCCGGCGCCGCGCGGATGACGGCGGTGTGCCCCTGGTGCAGGCGGTGCTGGAGCACGGTCGCC
Organism: Streptomyces sp. CNH287; assembly: GCF_000424825.1. NCBI lineage: Bacteria > Bacillati > Actinomycetota > Actinomycetes > Kitasatosporales > Streptomycetaceae > Streptomyces > Streptomyces sp. CNH287. The sequence goes on from NZ_AUKQ01000018.1 coordinate 1,677, forward strand.
TCCCACCAGCGGGGCTCCTCGCGGGCCTGGGCGGCCCGGGCGCCGCAGATCATGGCCGTGGCGGCGCCGGTGTAGACGGCGTTCCAGGCGGCCTCGGTCTGCGCCGTCCAGGCCCGGCCGCTGCCGAAGCGCATGGCGGCGACCAGGCTGCGGCCGACCGTCGCGTAGTGCTCCTCGGTGACCTCGAACCTCCGGTGGTCGCGGCCGAGCTGCTCCAGCCGCTGCGGGAGCGCGGGGTCCTGGAGGTGGGTGACGAGCTGGCCCAGGGCGCCGAAGAGCCGCTCGAACTGCTCGTCCATGTCAGCCGGGAAGAGCCGCCGGAGCGCGGGGTCGGCCGCGAAGAGGTGGGCGTAGAAGTACTTGACGACATGGCCGGCGCGGCGCCGTACGACCTCAAAATTGGTGGTCACTACATGGATGTCGTGGTGCACACGTTCCCCCGTGTTCCTGCCGGGCGCGCGTCGCAGCGGCCCGCAATTCCCCCTGTTACCCCTCCGCGTGTCCGAAACGGACATCCGGCGGACGGGGAGGCACCGTATCGCGGGGAGAGACGATTCCGCAGCAGCTTCCCCGGCTCGCCTGCCGGACCCCTCGCGGGCGCCGGGCATGATGGTGAGGTGCGCATGGAAGCGATCACTTGGGAGCGGCTCACCGTACGACTGGCCCGGCAGATCACGGGTCTGCGGCCCGCCGACGGCGGCAGCCGGCTGCGCGTCGGCCTCGACGGAGCCCCCGCCGCCCGGCCCGAGCGGCTGGCCGAGGCGCTGGCGGAGGAACTGCGCGCCGACGGACGGGCCGCGCTTCCGGTCGCGCTGGACGGCTTCCTGCGGCCCGCCTCCCTGCGCTTCGAGTACGGCAGGCACGACCCGGACGCTTACTACGACAGCTGGTACGACACCGGCGCGCTGTGGCGCGAGGTCTTCCAGCCACTCGAACCCGGCGGCAGCGGGCGGGTGCTGCCCGATCTGTGGGACCCGGCGGCCGACCGCGCCACCCGCAGCGCACCGGTGCCGCTGGCCCCCGGCGGGGTCCTGCTGCTGCACGGGCCGCTGCTGCTGGGCCACTGGTTCCCGTTCGACCTGAGCGTGCACCTGAGCCTGACCCCTGCGGCGCTGGCGCGGCGTACGGACCAGGACGCGCGCTGGACGCTGCCGGCGTTCGCGCGCTACGAGGAGGAGGTGCGGCCGGGGGAGGCCGCACACGTCCTCGTCCGCGCGGACGACCCCCGCCGGCCTGCCTGGAGCGGGACGGCCTGGAGCGGGACGGCGTAATTCCCTCGCCCGGCCGCCCGGGTGGCTTCTAGTTTGCGGCGAGGGAGGCAGCATGGGGGAACGGGAAGAACGGGAACGGGACGCGGCCGGGTCTGCGGCGGCCGGGCGGGCTGACCAGCTGCTGGGAGCGCCGCTGGGGCGCCAGTTCGTGGCCGGGTTCGTCGAAGCGGACCTGGAGGGCCGTCTGTTCGGGGCGCTCGGCCTGGGCGAGGTGCCGGGGAGGGCGACGTTCACCACCTGCACCGAGGACGGCCACGCGTGCGTCACCCGGGTCCGGCGCCGCAAGCGGCGGGAGTGGCACCAGGTGCCGCCCGGCGAGGCGCGCGCGGTGGTGGGCGCCGCGGTGGCGCGGGGCGAGTGGCGCCGGCTGGGCGAGCTGACGGAGCAGGCGGCCCTGGACGAACTGGCCCAGGTCTCGGAGTCGTTCGGCTTCAACGGCGGGGACACGGCGCTGTGGCGCCTGACCGCGGTCGCGGCCGAGGAACTGCGGCCCGTCGCGGAACTGTTGGGCGGGTCGCGGGCCGCCACGAGCTGGTGGGAGCCGGTCCGGCGCGCCGATCAGCGCCAGCTCGTCTGGACAGGCACGGGCACGGGCACTGGCGCCGACGGCGGGCTCGCCGGCATCGAGGACGTCGTGCGGCGCGCCATGGCGCGGGAGCGGGCGCGCTACCGCAAGGGGCGCGGCAGGCGTCCGCCGAAGGGGGCGCGGGACCTCGGCGCGACGTGGTGGTCGGCACCGGACTTCGCCGAGGGCACCTGGACGACCGGGGCACGCGCCGGTCTGCCCGCCATCGAACTGAGGGGATTCATCGACACCTTCGCCCCCTTCGAGGACGCGACGGCCACCGTCCGGAGCCTGGCGGTGGACGAGCGGGCGCGGGTGGCGGAGATCCGCGGGCCGCGCGACTGGCAGCGCCTCACCGCCCGCTTCCCGCGTGACGTGACCCGTACGCACGACGGCGAGTGGCGGACCTGGGGAGACGTGGACGGCCCGTGGTACCTGCCCGACTGGGCGGCCGTCGCCGACCACTTCGACGGCGTGCACGTGACCGTCGGCGGCTACCTCGCCTCCTGCGGACTGGCCCAGCCCGTCGAGGACGGCTACACGATGCTCGCGGGCTGGGTGCCCGACGCGACGCTCTGGCTGCGCGACGTGACGACCGCCTCCCGGCGGCTCGGCCACTGGCACGGCGACCCGCAGGACATCGCGGACTGGGAGGACGTACTGGCCGGCTGGACCCCGGACGGCGGCTGAGGGCACGCTGCGGCTCCTGCCCGGCCCGCTCCCCTCGGCCCGGCCCGGGTCAGGCCGTCCGGGCCGGGGCGGCGGCCCTGACACGGATCTTGGACTGGCGGTGGGGCAGTTCCTCCCAGTCGTCCATGACCTGGGCCGTCAGACCGTGCGCCGTGGCCAGGGAGAGCAGCGTGCCCGGCCGGTAGTAGAAGTCCTCCCGCAGCACCTGGTGCTCGGTGCCGTCGGTGCGGTTGTAGGTGAAGTCGAAGTGGCCGCCGGGCGCCAGTACCCGGGCGACATGGGTGAAGCACTCGTCGATGACCTCCAGCGGGGAGTGCGAGAAGACGCTGTGCGCGTGCACGACCTGGAAGTGGCCGTCCGGCAGGTGGGCCAGCCGCAGGTCGTCCACGAGCGTGAGGTACGGCAGCCGGGACTGGAGCCCCTGCTCGGTCAGCGTCCGTCGCGCCGCCAGCAGGATGTCCGGCGAGATGTCGAGGCCGTGGTAGTGGCCGGGATCGAGGTACCGGATGAGGTGGTGGCCCGCGCGCAGGTTGCCGCAGCCGATGTCGAGGACGTGGTCCGAGGGGGTGAGCCCGTGCGAGACCAGGTAGTCGAACTGCATCTTCCCCAGCGCCTGCCAGCGCTCCTCGGTCGGCGTGCCCACCGCACCGCGCGGGTTGCGGGCGGTGTCGGACTTCATCACGGCCCGGTAGTACGCGACGTGGTCACCGCCGGTGCGCCGCCGCAGCGCCCAGTCGCGCGCGGTGCGCCGCAGGTACGGGACGATCCGCCGCGGGTTGCGGGCGGCGTAGCGCAGCCGGTGGGCGAGGGAGGCGCGGTTGGACGAGCGGATCACTGTGTGCATGGCCGCGTACACGGCGAGAACGGGGCGGAACATCTGGTCTCCTCACGTGCGGTGGTCGGTGGTCGCTGGTCGGGGTCCGGGGCCGGGAGCGCGGGCCGGAGTGGAGGGATAGGGTCACCCGCGGTGGCGGGGACGGTAGTTTGCACGGCATGACTGAGCCAACAGCTGACTCGGCCTACGGGGCGGACGAGACGGGCAGGACGGTGTCGCCGGGGCGGTTCGGCCCTGGCGCGACCGAGGAGGCCGTGCCGCACGAGGCCGGCCCGGTGCGCACGGAGTACGCGCCGGACCCGGACGGCGATCCCGATCCCGGCGAGATCGTGTGGACCTGGGTTCCGTACCGCGAACGGGACGGCAGAGGCAAGGACCGACCGGTCCTCGTCGTGGCGCGGGAGGAGCGGGGCACTCTGCTGGCCGTACAGCTGACCAGCAGGCGGCGGTACGACGACCGCGCGTGGCTGGCGCTGGGCGCGGGCCCCTGGGACCGCAGCGGCAGGGACTCCTGGGTCGGACTCGGCCGGGTGCTGCGCATCCACCCGTCGGGGATGCGGCGGGAGGCGTGCGCGCTGGACCGCGCGCGCTTCGACCGGGTGGTGCTCCGGCTCCGCGAGACCTACGGGTGGAACTGAGCCCTTCATCCGGGTGACACCGGCGGCGCCCGCACCGCCTGCGGGCACACTCCAAGGGGACGCGCGGCAGCCCGCCGGCCCCCGAGCCAGCAGCAGGAGGAGGACGATGAGCCAGCAGGACGCCGTGTCCGCGGGACGGACCGGAGAGCTTGAGCCCATGCCGGAGGACTGGCAGCGCGCGCTGGCGGTCGTCGCGCACCCCGACGACCTTGAGTACGGCGCGTCGGGCGCCGTCGCGGAGTGGACCGCGGCCGGGCGTGAGGTGGCCTACCTGCTGGTGACCAGGGGCGAGGCGGGCATCGCGGGCATGGAACCGGAGAAGGCGGCCCGGGTGCGCGAGGCGGAGCAGCGCGCCAGCGCGGGCGCCGTCGGCGTCTCGGAGGTCACCTTCCTCGACCGCGCGGACGGCGTCATCGAGGGCGGCCTGCCCCTGCGGCGCGACATCGCGGCGGCCATCCGCAGGTGGCGGCCCGAACTGCTGCTCACCCTGAACCACCATGACACCTTCGGCGGGGTGTTCTGGAACACCCCGGACCACCGGGCTGTCGGGCGCGCCACCCTCGACGCGGCGGGGGACGCGGGGAACGAGTGGATCTTCCGGGAGCAGCTGGCGGCCGACCGCGTGGAGCCCTGGGGCGGGGTGCGCTGGGTGGCCGTGGTGGAGTCCCCGGAGCCGACCCACGCGAAGGCGATCGGGGAGCGGGCGGCGGAGCGTGCCATCGCCTCCCTGGCCGAGCACCGGGCCTACATCACCGCCCTCAGCGACCAGGAGCCCGAGGCGTACGCGACGGAGCTGCTCACCGGCGGCTGGGACCGGGTCGCCGACCGGTTCGGCGGCCGGCGCGGGGTGCCCTTCCAGCTCTATCCGTGCTGACCGCTGCGGCCCGGCGCAGGCTGGTCACCAGGGCCAGCGCCGTCACGGGCAGGAGCAGCAGCGCCGCCAGCGCGGTGAGCCAGCCGTAACCCGCCTGCGCCACGACCACGCCGGACAGTGCCCCGCCCGCGCCCGCCGCCGCGTTCATCGTCAGGTCGGACAGTCCTTGGACGGCGGCGCGGGCGGGCGTGGGCACCGAGTCGGTGAGCAGCGCGGAACCGGCGACCAGCCCCGCCGACCAGCCGAGGCCCAGCACCACGAGCCCGGCGGCCGTCCGGCCATGGTCCGCGCCGGCGGTGCCCGCGAGTGCGGCGGCGCAGGCGAGCAGGGCGACGGAGAGGCCGATGACGCTGAGCCTGCCGACCCGGTCGGCGAGCCAGCCCATGACGGGGGACAGCGCGTACATGCCCGCGATGTGGCCGCTGATCACCAGTCCGATCAGTTCGATGCCCGCGCCGTGGTGGCTCAGTGCCACCGGGGTCATGACCATGATCGAGACCATCACGGTGTGCGTACCGGCGATGGTGACCAGGGCGAGCCGGGCCCGCGGGGAGGCCCGTACGGCGGCGACGCCCGCGCGCAGTGAGCGCGCCTCCGCCGCGGGCCGCTCCCCGGCGGCGGCCGAGTCGGCGGCGGCCAGGGCGCGGGCGGTCAGCAGCGGGTCGGGCCGCAGCAGCAGGTGCACCAGTGCGCCCGCGGCCAGGAAGATGAGCGAGCCCCACAGATAGGGGCCCGCCGTGGGCGGTATGCCGAGGCCCAGGGCGGCGACGCTGCGGCCCGCCGGGGCCGCGATGTTGGGGCCGAGTACGGCGCCGATGGTGGTGGCCCACACCACCGTGGAGATCGCCCGCGCCCGGCGCTCCGGTTCGGCGAGGTCGGCGGCGGCGAAGCGCGCCTGGAGGTTGGCGGACGACCCGGCACCGAAGGCGGCCATACCGGCCAGCAGCAGGGCGAAGCTGCCGAGCGCGGCACCCGCGACCACGACCGCACCGCCGACGGCGGCGATCAGATAGGCCAGGGTGAGCCCTGGACGGCGGCCCCTGGCGGCCATCAGGGCGGCGAGCGGCAGCGAGAGCACGGCGGTGCCGAGGACGGAGGCCGTGGACGCCAGCCCGGCCAGCCCCTCCGAGCCGCTGACGTCCTCCGCCAGCACCGCCGCCAGCGCGATGCCGATCGCCACCCCGAGGCCGCCCAGTATCTGGCTCACGACCAGCACGGAGTGCGTGCGCCTGCGCAGCGCGGCCATCCCGCCGGGGTCGGCGCCGGGGCCGTGGCCGGGCGCGTCACGAGGGCCCGGCGGTGTTCTCGGGACGGCTCCGGCGTCAGGAGCGTCGGCGGGATCGCGGATGTCGGTCACGGCGGGCAGTCTGCCAGCCCCCGTGGCGGCCCGCACCGAAATGGCCGCCGCATTCCGTGCGCCAGGTCACACGAATGGCGTGCGCCAGGTCACAGAAAAGGCCCCGTATAACTCCGCCGACCGGGTTCACCGGTGAGGTGAGGCACAGGCCATTCCGCTGCTACGAAACGGAATAGCAAGCTGCCGGGACGAAAGCCCGGGACCTTGGGCCCGGCCCGGCGGGGACCCTTCGGCCCGGGCGGGCGGGGCCCGCATTCCGGTGAAAGTGCAGGTCGGGGTGGGTGAAATCGAGAAAGGTCCCGGCCCCGGCGGGGATAAGTGTGACGGCGCCGGCCTTTGCAAGGGGACTTGCGGCCCGCGCCGTCGCTACGGGCCCGCCTAGTATCCGGAGATTTTGGACGAGAACGGACGAACGGGCTATCAATGGTGGAGTCCTGGTGCATAGCCAGGTAATTCCATTAATTCCGGAGGTAACACCTTCATGTCGAATACCCGCACTCTTGCCGTGTCCAGGAACCGTCCCCGTGCCCAGGCAGCCGTGCTGGCGACCGGGCTCTGCGCCTCGATGGCGATGGGTGCGGGCGTGGCCTCCGCGGCCCAGACCGCTCCTCAGCCGGGCGCCCAGCAGGACATCTTCGCCGCCGGTACGGCCGCCGAACTGGCCAGCGCGGCCCAGCAGCAGTCCAAGGCGCAGTACCAGGCGATCGCCGCCCAGAAGGCGGCGGCCCAGAAGGCCGCCGACGCCGCGAAGAAGAAGGCAGCCTCCTGGCAGGCGCCCGTCGCCAAGCCCTACACGCTGACGGCGGACTTCGGGAACAGCGGTGGCCGCTGGTCGCAGAAGCACTCCGGCCAGGACTTCGCCGTCCCGACCGGCACGCCGGTCAAGTCCGTGCACCGGGGCACCGTGGTCACCGCCGGCAACGGCGGCGCGTACGGCAACAACGTCGTGATCAAGCACGCCAACGGCAAGTTCAGCCAGTACGCCCACCTGTCGAAGATCGACGTGCAGGTCGGCCAGCAGGTGAACACGGGCAGCCGGATCGCGCTGTCGGGCAACACCGGCAACTCCTCCGGCCCGCACCTGCACTTCGAGATCCGCACCACCCCGGTCTACGGCTCCGGCATCGACCCGGTGCCCTTCATGCACAAGTCCGGCGTCAGCTTCTGACGGACGAATCCAGACACGACGGACACAGAGGCCGCCGGAAGCCGTCAGAAGAGCGGCTCCGGGAGGAGTCCCTCCAGGGCGAGCAGGGCGCGCTTGGTCTCCAGGCCGCCCCCGAACCCGCCGATCCCGCCGCCGCTCTCCACCACCCGGTGGCAGGCCACGACGATCGGCAGCGGATTCGCCCCCATGGCGACTCCCACGGCACGCGCCGCACCGGGTTCACCCACCCGGTCGGCCAGGTCCTGGTAGCCGACCGTCGACCCGAAGCGCACCCCGGCGGCCAGCTCCCGCAGCACCCGCTCGTGGAAACCGCCGGTCAGCGACCAGTCCAGCGGCACGCTGAAGGTGCGCAGCGCGCCCGCGAAGTAGGCGTCCAGTTCGCGGGCGGCCGTCGCCAGGACGCCCGCGGCCGGTTCCGCCGCGCCGCTGGCGGCATCGCCGCCGAATCTGCCGCGCAGCCGGGCCAGCGCCGCCTCGCGCGTGCGCTCGTCGGCGTGGAAGACGACCTGGAGGAGGCCCACCTCGGTCGCCGTGAGCAGCAGCGGACCGATCGGCGAGGCCTGGGCACTCCAGGCCCAGGAGGTCCGGGAGGCACCGGCGCTGCCGGAGGGGGCGTTCTGGGTCACGCGGGGAAGCCTACGGGCCGCCACTGACAGCCGTCGCCGACAGCCGCCTCCGGCGGCACACCGCACGGCAGCCTGCCCGGCCGCCGTACGGATGCCGTGCGGTGCCGCGGAGCAGCCTCAGCCGACCGCGTCGCGCACCACGTCCGGGTAGTTGGAGATGAGGCCGTCGACCCCGGCCTCCTCCATCGCGCGCGCGGTCGGCCCGTCGTTCACCGTCCAGGTGAAGACCTCCAGCCGCTTGCCGTGCGCGCCTCCGACCCGGTGGACGGCGTCCACGTACTCCTTGGTGACCGTCGGATAGTTCGGGTTGATCTGGTCGGTGAAGCGCCCGTACTCGGCCAGCTCCTCGACCGGCGGCGTGCCCAGGAAGCCGGTCTTCACCGCCGGTGCCAGCGAGTGGACCGTGGCGACCGACTCCGCGTCGAAGCTCTGGATGATCAGCTTCTTGCGGTGCCAGCGATCGAGCCAGCCCTCGTTGTCCAGCTCCTTGAGGGTCTCGGCCTCGATGCCGGGGTACTGCTCCGGCTTCTTCAGCTCCAGCAGCAGCTTCTGGTCGTGGCGCTCGACCCGCCGCAGGTACTGCCGGAGCGTGGGGACCCGCTCCCCGGCGTAGGCGTCGGCGAACCAGCTGCCCGCGTCGAGCTGCGCGATCTCCGCGGCGGTGAAGTCCGAGACCTTCCACGGCGCCCGGTCGGGGAAGACCTCCTCGGCGTCGGTGGTGCGGTTCAAGGTGGTGTCGTGCAGGACGACCAGCTCACCGTCGCGCGTGCGGTGCACATCGTTCTCGACCCACTCGATGTCCAGCTCAGCGGCCTTGTCGACGGCGGCGAGCGTGTTCTCGGGCGCGTAACCGGAGGCGCCCCGATGAGCGATGGGCACCGGGTCGTGCCCCTGCGGGGCCGGGGCGGCGTGGACGGTGGCCGGGAAGAGCACGGACACACCGAGGAGGGCACCGGCGGTCAGGGCGATGGGACGGATCGGCATGCGAACTCCTCGCGTCGGTGTGTGTACGGACTGCGAACAAACATTCCCAATGGGGTGTACACGCAATCGGATTTCAGGTGTCCATGGGCTGAACGGAGGCGGTCGGCCGCAGCCGGCGGCGGAGTGATTGTCAGTGGCGGGTCGTACCGTGGACTTCATGCGGCCCGTTACGGAGATCGAACGCAAGGTGGCGCCCTTCGAGGTCGTCAGTCCCTACCAGCCCAGCGGCGACCAGCCGGCAGCCATCGCCGACCTGACCCGGCGCGTCAGCGCCGACGAGAAGGACGTCGTGCTGCTGGGCGCGACCGGTACGGGCAAGTCCGCGACGACCGCGTGGATGATCGAGAAGCTCCAGCGCCCCACCCTCGTGATGGCGCCGAACAAGACGCTCGCGGCCCAGCTGGCCAACGAGTTCCGCGAGCTGTTCCCGAACAACGCCGTCGAGTACTTCGTGTCGTACTACGACTACTACCAGCCGGAGGCGTACGTCCCGCAGACGGACACGTACATCGAGAAGGACTCCTCGATCAACGAAGAGGTCGAGCGCCTGCGGCACAGCTCGACGAACTCCCTGATCACCCGGCGCGACGTGATCGTCGTCGCCTCGGTGTCCTGCATCTACGGCCTGGGCACCCCGCAGGAGTACGTGGACCGGATGGTCTCCCTCAAGGTCGGCGACGAGCTGGACCGGGACAAGCTGCTGCGCCGCTTCGTCGACATCCAGTACACGAGGAACGACATGGCGTTCACCCGCGGCACCTTCCGGGTGCGCGGCGACACCATCGAGATCTTCCCGGTGTACGAGGAGCTGGCGGTCCGCATCGAGATGTTCGGTGACGAGATCGAGGCGCTCTCCACCCTCCACCCCCTCACCGGCGAGGTCATCTCCGACGACCAGGTGCTGCACATCTTCCCGGCCACGCACTACGTGGCGGGCCCGGAGCGGATGGAGCGGGCCATCACCGGCATCGAGGCGGAGCTGGCGGAGCAGCTCGCGCTGATGGAGAAGCAGGGCAAGCTGCTGGAGGCCCAGCGCCTGCGGATGCGCACGACGTACGACATCGAGATGATGCGCCAGATCGGCACCTGCTCCGGCATCGAGAACTACTCCCGGCACATCGACGGCCGCGCCGCGGGCACCGCCCCGCACACCCTCATCGACTTCTTCCCCGAAGACTTCCTGCTCGTGATCGACGAGTCGCACCAGACGGTCCCGCAGATCGGCGCGATGTACGAGGGGGACGCCGCCCGCAAGCGGACCCTGGTCGACCACGGCTTCCGGCTGCCCTCGGCGATCGACAACCGCCCGCTGAAGTGGGAGGAGTTCCAGAAGCGGATCGACCAGACGGTCTACCTCTCCGCCACCCCCGGCACCTACGAGGTCTCGCGCGCCGACGGCGTGGTGGAGCAGATCATCCGGCCGACGGGCCTGGTCGACCCGGAGGTCGTGGTCAAGCCGACCGACGGGCAGATCGACGACCTGGTGCACGAGATCCGCCTCCGCACCGAGAAGAACGAACGCGTGCTGGTCACCACGCTGACCAAGAAGATGGCCGAGGACCTCACGGACTACTTCCTGGAGCTGGGCATCCAGGTCCGCTACCTGCACAGCGACGTCGACACGCTGCGCCGGGTCGAGCTGCTGCGGGAGCTGCGGGCGGGTGAGTTCGACGTGCTGGTGGGCATCAACCTCCTGCGCGAGGGCCTGGATCTGCCCGAGGTCTCCCTGGTGGCCATCCTCGACGCGGACAAGGAGGGCTTCCTGCGCTCCGGCCGCTCGCTGATCCAGACCATCGGGCGGGCCGCGCGCAACGTCTCCGGCCAGGTCCACATGTACGCGGACAGGATCACCCCGGCCATGGAGAAGGCGATCGACGAGACGAACCGCCGCCGGGAGAAGCAGGTCGCGTACAACGAGGAGCGCGGTATCGACCCGCAGCCGCTGCGCAAGAAGATCGGGGACATCGTCGCCGACATCGCGCGCGAGGACGTGGACACCGAGCAGCTGCTCGGCACCGGGTACCGCAAGACCGGAGCGGACGGCAAGCCGCTCAAGGCGCCGGTGCCCGCGCTCGGCGGCAAGGCGGCCCGGGCCGGGAAGGGCGCGGATGCCGGGGCGGCCAAGGGCGGGGCCGCCGGGGAGGTTCTCACCGACCAGCCCGCGGCCGACCTGGCGGAGCTGATCGAGCAGATGACGGAGCGGATGCGCGGCGCGGCGGCGGAATTGCAGTTCGAGCTGGCCGCCCGGCTGCGTGACGAGGTGGGCGACCTCAAGAAGGAGCTGCGTCAGATGAGGGAGGCGGGGCTTGCCTGAGGCGCTCCCGTCTTGCCTGGCGGGACAGCCTCAGGCCGAGTGTTGCAAGAACGACACAAAGACGGGGTGCGCCGCCCCGGGTGTCAGTCCGACTGCATAGGGTGCGGTGACGCCGTCGGAGATGACGGCGTGGAAACGTTGAGAGGGGATCGCGCGGTGACGGTCAACATGTCCAAGGGGCAGGCCATCAGCCTGCAGAAGTCCGATGGAGCCACGCTGACCGCGGTGCGCATGGGGCTCGGCTGGCAGGCGGCCCCCCGCCGGGGGCTGTTCGGCAAGCGTTCGAAGGAGATCGACCTGGACGCCTCGGCCGTGCTGTTCGCCGACAAGCAGCCGGTGGACGTCGTCTTCTTCCGCCACCTGGTGAGCGACGACGGCTCGGTGCGGCACACCGGGGACAACCTGGTCGGCGGCGCCGGACAGGGCGGTGACGACGAGGCGGTCCTGGTGGACCTCCAGCGGGTGCCTGTCCACATCGACCAGATCGTCTTCACGGTGAACTCCTTCACCGGGCAGACCTTCGCCGAGGTGGAGAACGCCTTCTGCCGCCTGGTCGACGAGACCAACGGGCAGGAGATGGCGCGGTACACCCTGACCGGTGGCGGCCAGTACACGGCGCAGATCATGGCCAAGGTGCACCGGCAGGGGAACGGCTGGCAGATGACGGCCATCGGGGAGCCGGCCGCGGGCCGTACCTTCCAGGACCTGATGCCGACGATCGTGCCGTACCTGTAGTCACGGCCGCGGCGGGCACGGAAGAGAGAGCGTGAGAGAAGCGGTGGAGGGGGCGCGAGAATGACGGCCGAGCTGGTCCGCGGGCAGAACCATGCCCTGCCCGAGACCCGTTTGGAGATCCGGGTGTCGGCGGGGAAACCCGTCCTCGCCGGGGCGACACTCAACGACGAGCAGGGGCGGATGCGGGACGCCGGGTGGATAGCGCACCCGGCAGAGCCGCAGCTGCCCGGGCTCGAGGTCTCCCGGCAGGCCGCCGCCGAGCACCGGCTCGCGGTCGATCTCGACGCGCTGCCGGAGGCGGTGCACCGGGTCAATGTGCTGCTCGCGCTCCCGGCGGGGGTGGGCGGACCGGCGAGCTTCGGTGCGTTCGCCTCTCCCTTCGTCGCCGTGACGGGCCTCGACGGCACTCCGATCGCCAGCTACACGGTGACCGGGCTCGACGCCGAGTCCGCCGTCGTCGCCCTGGAGCTGTACCGGCGGCAGGGCTCGTGGAAGGTCCGCGCGGTCGGCCAGGGCTACGCGGGCGGCCTGGAGGCCATGCTCCACGACCAGGGCCTCCCCGAGGCCCGGCAGCTGGCCGCCACGATCAACGACGCCGTGGCCGCGGGCCTGGCCCGCGCGGTGGCGGCACCGCCTTCGGCGGCGCGGGCCGACCGCGACGCCCGGCCGGCTGCGGCCCCCGCGCTGCAGCAGCCGCAGGGCCCGGTGGCCTCGGGCACCGGCTCCGGCCCCGTCGACTACCAGCACCCTCGGCGGCGCCCGGCGGCGCCGCAGCAGCCCGCCCACCAGCCGCCGCCCGCGCAGGGCGCGCCCCCGGTCCCGGTGGCCGGGGACGCCTCCGGCTGGTCCATGGACGAGCGGCTGTACAACCAGGTCTGGGGCATGTTCGAGGACATGGCGCGGACGGTCGCGGCCTACCGCTCAGCCGTGGACTTCGCCGACTCGCGCCGCGAGCAGGAGCTGGACAAGGTGCTCTCCGACCCGCGCACGCGGATCGGCCCGGTGGCCGACGCCGCCCGGGACGAGGCGCGTGCCAAGCACGCCCGGCTGGTCGAGCAGGCGGGCGCCGTGCTGGACCGCGACCTGCGCCAGCTGGCCGCCGAGTCGGCGGTCGTCGAGCCGGCGCTGCCCGCGGCCTTCGCCCGCTGGGACAATCCGGTCTGGCAGGCGTACGAGGTGCCGATGGAGGTGCCGATGGCGCTGCGGCTCGGCGACCTCACGCTGCCGGAGCGCTCCGATCTGCGCATCCCGATGCTGGTCCGGCTCCCGCTGGATCGCGGGCTGTGGATCGACAGCGGGCGCGGCGGCGGCTCGGTGGAGTCCTCCCTGGTGGACCCGGACGAGCTGCGCAGGCTCGCGGTGGAGACGGCGGTCGCCATCGCCGCCCGGCTGGTGGCCGTCTACCCGGTGGACGACTTCACGCTGAACGTCATCGATCCGGCCGGTTCGGCCGCGACCTCCCTCGTCCCGCTGCTGGAGTCCGGCGCGCTGCGCCAGCCGCCGGCGGTGGGCGCGGCCGGGGTGACGGAGGTGCTGGCGAAGCTGACCCAGCGGGTGGACCTGGTGCAGATGGCCGTGCGCAGCGGCGCCACGGAGTCGCTGCCGCCCGACCTGGACACCGCCGAGCAGCTGCTGATCGTGCACGACTTCCCGCACGGCTTCGACGACCGCGCGGTCACCCAGCTCCGCTACATCGCGGACGAGGGTCCCGCCGTCGGAGTCAACCTGCTGATGGTCGCGGACCGGGAGGAGGCGCGGGCCTACGGTCCGCTCCTCGACCCGCTGTGGCGCGCCCTGCTGCGGATCACCCCGGTTCCGGACGACCACCTCGCCGACCCCTGGGTCGGGCACGCGTGGACGTACGAGCCGCCGCTGGTGCCGGGCGGCAGCCAGGTGGTCCCGCAGGTCCTGCAACGGGTCGCGACGGCCCGCCAGGCGTACGGGCGGCGCTGAGCGGCGGCCGGGGTTTCGCGAGTGCCGGGGCGGGCGGACCGGGCCGACGGCAAAGGCTGCCTTTACCTCTTCTTGGTCTTGCTTTACTCTTCTAGGGCGGAGGGGAGTATTCCCAGCCTCGCGATGTCCTCGTCAGTACGGACCGGTCGGACTGGTCCCGGGGTATCGGTCCGGTAGCGCACGCTCCTTGTGCGCGCCGGGCGGAAGAGACCTCCGGCAGCATCGCCGGAGGTGCGCGAAGCATGGATGTGTCCTTGACCGCATGGGTTCTGACGATTGTCGGCCTGTGTGCCCTGATCGCCGTCGACTTCTTCGTCGGCGGCCGCAAACCGCATGAGGTCTCCATCAAGGAGGCCGGGATCTGGACGGCAGTCTGGATCACCCTCGCCGTGATCTTCGGAGCCGGTCTGGCCGTGCTGGGCGAGGGCCAGGCGTCCGGCGAGTTCTTCGCCGGCTTCGTCACCGAGAAGTCGCTCAGCGTCGACAACCTCTTCGTCTTCATCCTGATCATGGCGAAGTTCGCGGTCCCGCCGATCTACCAGCAGCGGGTGCTGATGGTCGGCGTCCTGATCGCGCTCGTGCTGCGCGCCGGGTTCATCGCGGCCGGTGCCGCCATCATCGCGAACTTCTCCTGGGTCTTCTTCATCTTCGGCGGCTTCCTCATCTGGACGGCGTGGAAGCTCATCCAGGAGGCGCGCGCCGAGGAGGAGGACGAGGACTGGGAGGAGAACCGCCTCCTGAAGCTGGTCGAGCGCCGCTTCCCCTCCACGGACAAGTACCACGGCACGAAGCTGTTCATCCAGGAGAACGGCAAGCGGCTGATGACGCCGATGCTGATCGTGATGCTCGCGATCGGCACCACCGACATCCTGTTCGCGCTGGACTCCATCCCGGCGATCTTCGGGCTCACCCAGGACCCGTACATCGTCTTCACCGCCAACGCCTTCGCCCTGATGGGCCTGCGGCAGCTGTACTTCCTGATCGGCGGCCTGCTCAAGAAGCTGGTCCACCTCAGCTACGGGCTGTCGGTGATCCTGGGCTTCATCGGTGTGAAGCTGGTGCTGCACGCCCTGCACGAGGCGGGGGTGCACGTCCCGGTGATCAGCATCCCGGTCTCGCTCGGCGTCATCTGCGCGGTGCTGATCGTCACGACGGCCACCAGCCTGTACGCCTCCAAGAAGGAGAAGGAGGCGGAGCTGGCGGCCGCCGCGGAGCGGAAGTCCGACGCGGACGCGGACGCCGACGCCGACCGCTGAACGAGGCGCTGCGGTCAGCCGCCGGTCAGCGCCGCAGTTCCACCTCCCGCTGCGCGCGGGCGCCGTTCACCTCGACCTCGAGGGTGACGGTGCCCGCGCGCAGCGCTTTGAGGGTGCCGGTCGCCGGGTCGTACGAGGCGGCGCAGCGCTTCCCGTGGCCGCCCTTGCCACCGACGCCACCGCGCTTGCCGTCGCCGTCGCCAGCCACGCAGAGGTTCCCGGAGCCGTCCCAGTCCGCGCTGAGCGGCCAGCCGACCGGCACCTTGCGCGGCGCGGCGCCGCTGCCCTGGTGCACCGTCGCCGTCGCCCGTGCGGAGGCGCCCACCCGCAGCTCGGCCGGCGCCTCCAGCGCCAGCCCGTCCACGTGCGCCCTGGTCTGCACGGCGAACCTCTCCTGGCCGGTCCGGTCCACCCCCACCATCGACCAGCCGGTGAATCCGCCCTGGGCGGCCGGTGCGGAAGGTGCCTTGCCGGAGTTGCCGTTGATCAGGTACGGCACGCCGTCCACCCGGTCGGCGTGGAAGACCCCGACGTGTGAGCCGACGAACATCACGCTCTTGCCCGAACGCGCCCGGAAGTCGCCGAGCCAGTCCTCCAGCAGGTCGGCCTCCAGCCGGTCGGTCAGCCTGCTGGCCTGCTGCGGGGTGGGGTCACGCGGCGGTGCGTGCTGGATGACGGCGACCGAGCGCACCCGCGGGTCCTTGCGGGCCGCCTCCAGCTGGGCGCGCAGCTTCTCGATCTGTGCGTAACCGCCGCCGCGCAGGGTGAGGGAGGAGGTGTCGAGGGTCAGGAAGCGGGTGCCCTTGTGGTCGAAGGTGCGCTGCGCCGGGCCGAACTCCGCCACGAAGTTGTCGATCTTCCCGCCCATTATCTCGTGGTTGCCCGGTACGTAGTACCAGGGCACCGCGTCGCCCAGCTCGTCCTCCAGCACGCTGCGCGCGAACGACAGGTCGGCGGGTGAGCCCTCGTCCACCAGGTCGCCGTTGACGACCAGGAAGTCCGGCTTCGCCGCGCGGATCTCGCGCAGGGTGCGCCGGGCCTGCCGCACGATGTCGCTGTCGGGGTTCCGGGCGACGAACTGCGCGTCCGACATCACCGCGAACCGCCAGTCGTGGCCCCGTACGTCCGCGGCCGTAGAGATCAGCGGGTCGCGTACGGGCGCCGCCGCGGGCACTTCCACGTCCGGCGGCGTCTGCGCGGTCAGCTCGTCGATCACGACCGCGCTCTTGTACTGCTCGGCCGCCCGGGTCTCGGCGAGGTAGAAGCGGCGCAGATCCAGCGGATAGCTGACGCCCTCCGGCACCTTGAAGGTGACCTCCCGCCAGCCCTGCCAGTCGACGTGCGGGGCGCGCAGCACCTGGTGCGTGCCGTTCGCGTCGGTCACCTCCAGCGAGGGCCAGGCGCCCTTGCCGTCGCCCTTGAGCGAGAGAGTGAAGCTCTGCGGCTGGCCCGGGACCGTGGTGCGTGCGGGCGGGCTGACGTAGGCGGCGCGGGTGGCGGTGGACTGGCTGAAGTCGTAGTCCACCTTGAGCCCGGTGCCCTGCCGGCCCTCCGGCTCGGCCGAGAGGGAGCCGGAGGCGCGGGCGGTGCTGAACTTCCAGTCCGCCGCGTCCTCGAAGTCGGCCACACGCTGGTCGCGCAGCCCGGCCGTCACGCCGAGGACGGTGGTGTGCCCGTCGACATCGACGGTGACCTGCCCGGCCGCGTCGGCCTTGCGCGCGGTGACGGTGAAGCCGCCGCCGGCCTGGTCGGGGGTGATGCTGAAGAGGGAGCGGTCATAGCCCAGCCGTACGTCCGCCGGGTCGATGGGCGCGCTGGTGCCCTGCGCGTCGTAGCCCAGGATGCCGAACGAGCCCTGGTCGCCGTCCTTCGCCAGCCCGAGGCGGTCCTGCGAAGGGCGCACCCGGGTGAGTTCGCCGATGACCTCCAGCTTGGTGGAGCCGTGGGCCTGGCGGGAGCGTGCGGTCACCTCGGCGGTGCCGCCGCGCCGGGCGTGGAAGGTGCCGTCGCGGTCCACCCGGCCGGTCCGGGGGCTGTCGGAGTGCCAGTGCGCGGAGCCCTGGGCGGGTCCGTAGGTCTCGTCGTAGCCGGCCGCCGTGAGCTGCCGGGTCAGGCCGGGGAAGACGCGCTCGGGGTGACCGCCGGGCACGTTGTCGGCGGTGGGGGCCTTGGCCGGGTCCGCCGCGGTCTCCACCCAGAAGCCCTTCAGCCGCCCGCTGCCGTCCGGGGCGGTCAGCGCCAGGCCGTTGGGAACGGCGCGCTCCTGTCCGTCGGAGGGCGCGTTCTCCACCTGGGTGGCGTCCGAGCCGGGCTCGCGGGCGACGAGGGTCGAGGAGCCGCCGCCGTCGAGGTTGAGGGCGTTGTGGGCACCGAGTTCGGCCATCATTCGGGCGAGTTCGGTGAGCGTGACACCGCCCGAGGCGGCCTGGCGGCCGTCCACGCTCAGCACGTGCATGGTCGAGCCGTCCCGGGAGAAGCCGACCGCCGTACGGGGTGCCGTCGTGTTGTTCGGCCGTCCCTCCCAGTCCTGCGGCTCGCCGTCGGCGACCAGGACACCGCGTCCGCCGACCGCCGTGCGCGGCACCTCGCTGCCGTCGTCCGTACGGACGTCGTAGCGCACCGAAACGGTGTCGCCGGGGCGCAGCCCGGCCAGCTTCTCCGCTCCGGCGTCCCGGCCGAGCAGCACGGTGCTGCCCGCCGGGATGTCACCCTTGCCGGGCTCCTCGGAGACCGAGGTCACCTTGCCGTCCCGCACGGTCACCTCGGTGGTGCCGGTCGCGCCGTCGGTGGTCATCGCCCGGTCCGCGGCGCCCCACTGCGCGTTGTAGACGCCGATGCCGCCGGACGGGACGTCCGCCGCGTTGTACGCGGCGAGCTTCTCCTCACCGCTCGGCAGGGTGAGGGAGCCCTCGAAGTAGAGGTCGAGGATGCGGCCCGCGCTCGACGGGCCGATGCCGACGGCCTCGGAGACGCCCGGCGCGGCCGAGTGGGTGGGCTCGCCGTCGCGTACCCCCGGGCCCAGCGGGGCACCGGTCTGGTTGATGTCGAAGAAGTCGGCGTTGAGCGCGGCGACGGTCCGCCGTCCCTTGCCAGGCTTGTGCGCCTTGGCCAGCTCGGAGACCGTCCTGCGCTCTGCGACCTTTCCGGTGGAGAGGTAGTCGAGCCGGGCGCTGCCGTCGAGGTCGACGCTCAGCGCGTCCGCGCGCAGCCACTTGTCGGGGTTGAGCCGGTCGAAGGAGGTCAGCGTGGTGCCGGGGGCGACGGGGCGGCTGCTGCGGGCCAGCTCCATCCCGCCGCCGTCGGCCGCTGTGGCGGGCGGTGCACCGGGGGCGGCTGGGGCGCTCGGTGCGGCGGGCGCGGCCGATGTGCCGTGCGCCGAGGGCGCGAGCCCGGCCAGGAGCGCGAGCGCGGTTGCCGCTGGTATCAGCGCACGCGCGCAAAGTCTTTCGCGTGTGTGGATTCGGTTCACAACATCTCCCACTGAGACGTGAGTTGGGCGCACTTTCTGCACGCCCAGCCGCACAGCGTGGCAAGAGTGACCGGTCTACACCAGTGGGGCGGAGAGAACTCGTAGGAAACAACCGGTGCCCCGCCTTCCGCTTGACGGAAGGCGGGGCACACAGTACCTCTGACGGTGCGTCAGGCAGGTGCACCGCGCCTGGCGCGCCGTACGCACCAGACGCCTGCCGCTGCCGCCGCGCCGAGCGCGCCCGCACCGGCCACCACGGCGGGTGCGGAGTCCCCGGCGGCGGACGGGGCGGCGGAGGCGGTCGCCGCCTTGCCGGGCCCCTGCCCGGCATCCGGCCCGGCGGGTGCCCCCGGCGTGTCCTGCGGGCCGAAGCCGCCCGCCGTCCCCTTCCGGTCGTAGGCCGATCCGGGCAGCTTGTCCCCGTACTCCGCGTGGACCCGCTGCCGGTAGGCGTCCACCGAGGTGCCCCGCGTGCCCACCGCCTTGCGCGCGTCCGCGTCCAGCGGCAGCACCCGGTCGCCGTCGAGCACGTACCAGGCGTCGATCTGCGGCTCGCGGAAGACCGTCCCGCCCGCGGCCTTACGGGCGCCCTTCGCCGCGAACGCCGTCTCGTCGTCGCCCGTGGCGATGTTGACGACCTGCCAGTCGCCACCGGTCTCGGCCGTCCACACCGACGCCACCTGGCCGTCCGAGGAGGCCGCACGGGTGGCCAGGAACTCCAGTTCCGCGACCGGTGCCGACGCGTCGCCCCGTACGAAGTCCGCGGAGAGGAAGTAGACCGGCACCGTCGCCCCCTGCGTCCTCGGGTCGGCGGCGGCCCGGCTGACCGCGCCGTCACGGGCGAAGAAGCGGGCGAGCACCTTGTCCGACTCCGGGGCCGTCACCGCCTTGCGGGCCTCGGCGACTTCGGACGCCGCGGGGGTACGGGGCGGTGCCGGGGAGTCCTTCGCGTGCGCCTGGCCCGCCGCCGTGAGCAGCAGCGCGGCGAAGGCGCCGGCGACGCCCGCGCGCCGGGTCAGCACCAGCAGGGAGTGGCGCGCCTGCCGTTCCTGCCGTTCCTGTCGTGTCTTCTGTGCCATGGCCGCCTCACGCCCCGATCCGGTAGAGCGAGTGGGTCCAGTTGAACGAGGTGTTGTTCACGTACCAGCTGTGCGAGGCCCAGTTGTAGCGCCCGCTCGACGGCCACGGGTCGCCCCAGTACACCCAGCTGCTGCTGGTGTCGTAGCCGTACAGGACGTGCATGTGGCCGCCGCCGCTGTCCCAGCCGATCCGGGTCTCCACGGGACGGTTCGCGTCGATCTCGGACCGCACCGTGGCGTAGTTCAGCCAGCCGTTGACGTATGAGCCGGGGCGGACGCCCGTCCAGCGCAGTCCCTGCTGCACGTCGCCCAGCGTGGCCTGCGAGTTGGGGCAGTTGTAACCCTGCTGCCGCCCGAAGGCGGCGTTGCAGAACTGGTTCTGGCTGTAGTTGCGGCCGTAGTAGCTCGCGATGGTGTTGCCGGCGGCGGCCCAGCACCAGTTGCTCTGCTGCTGCGCCTGCATGGTGATGTTCAGCCGGTTCGCGGCGAGCGCCTCCGCGCCGCCGCGCGCACCGGGTGCGGCCGGTGCCGCCGCGGTGGCGACGGCGGCCGGTACGGCGAGCAGGGTGGCCGCGGCGAGGGCGGTGAAGGTGAACCGTCTGCGCGCGGTTCGGGGCCGGCGGCGTACGCGGCGCGGCCGGGCAGGGGACAAGGGCATGGCGTTCCTCCCGAGGGGGGTGGGTGGGGAGAGCGGAGAAGCGCATCCGGATGCGGGTCTGCCTCGTTTGCCATGAGCATGGGGAGTTGCCGTGCGCAGGTCAACGAGCTTCAATGCCCCGTGACAGGCCGGTGTGAACGGGTCGGCGCCGATGTGAACGCCGCCCCTCGCCGTCCTGGTGGCCTGCGGGAGAGGGGAGTTCAGCCGGTGAACATTCACTCCGAGCTGGAACAGCGGCTGCGCACCGGCCCGTTCCCGCTCGCGCTGCGCGCCGCCATCGAGGCGCGCGGCCTCGCGCTCCACCGCATCCAGCACCGCCTGGCCCAGCAGGGCATCCACGTCGGCGTCACCAGCCTCAGCTACTGGCAGCAGGGCACCCGCCGGCCGGTACGGGCCGAGTCGCTGCGCGCGGTGCGCGCGCTGGAGGAGGTGCTCGAACTGCCACCGGACGCGCTCATTCGGCTGCTGGCCCGCCCCTCCGGCACCGACCGCCCGGCCACCCGCCCCTACCGCGCCCTGCTGGACGCGGCGGGCCCGCTGCACCAGCTCTTCGACGCGCTGGAGACCCCGGCCGACGGCGGCCTGCACACCATCAGCCACTTCGAACGGGTACGGATCGGCGCCCGCCGGGAGCTGCGGGGCCGCGATTCACAACAGGTCGTCCGCGCACACCGGGACGGCGTGGACCGGTACGTCGCCATCCACTACGGCGATACCGGCTGCGTGCCGGAGCGGATCGGGCTGCGCGAGACGGAGAACTGCCGGGCGGGCCGGGTCCGCAGGCACGAGGAGGCCGGAATCGTCGCGGCCGAACTGCTCTTCGACACCCGGCTGCGCTCCGGCGAGACCCATGTCTTCGGCTACACCTTTGAGGATGGCACCGGCCCCGCCTGCCACGAGTACGTGCGCGGCTTCAGCTTCGGCGGCGGGCAGTACGTCCTCCAGGTGCGGTTCGACGACGCCGCGCTGCCGGTGCGGTGCCGCGGCTTCACCCGTACGGCACCCGGGGCCCGGCCCACCGGGCAGCGCGAACTGACGCTGACCGGGCGCCACCGGATGGTGCACCTCGCGGAGCAGAGCGCGGGGCCGGGGCTCCTCGGAATCGGCTGGGACTGGTCCTGACCGGTCAGCTCTTCGGCCCCGCCGTCAGCCTGCCGCCCTCCGCCCGCACCGGGACCTCGGGCAGCGGCTTGGTCGCGGGGCCCTGGAGCACCTCACCCGAGGTGACGTCGAACCGGCTCCCGTGGCAGGCGCAGCTGCCCTCCGTGCGCTCGACCGAGCTGAGCACGCAGCCCTTGTGCGTGCACACCGCGCTGAACGCGCGGAAGTCGCCCTCGGCGGGCTGGGCGACCACGAGCCGCTGCTCGCGGTAGAGCTTCGCCCCGCCCACCGGTACGGCCCCGGCCGAGCCGAGGCCGACCGGGGCGGTGGGGGTCGCGGGATCTTCCGGCTCGCCGGAGCCGGAGCAGGCTGCGGCCGTGAGCCCGATCCCGGCGACCGCCGCACCGTGCAGGACGGTGCGGCGCGGCGTGCCGTGTGTGGTGCGGGTCGTCATGGCGCCGACCCTACGTCCCGCTCAGCGCTTGCGCGCCGCCGCCTTGCCGGACTTCGCCGGAGCCTTCTTGGCGGCGCTCTTCGCCGTGCTCTTCGCGCTCTGGGCCGCGCTCCTGGCCGGGGCCTTCTGCGCCGCGGGAGCTTTCTCCGCCCCGGCCTTCGCTCCGGCCTTCGCCCCGCGCGCCCCACCCCGGCGCGCCGGGACGGTCGCCGCGTCGCTCTCCCCGCTCTCCAGGAGGTCCCGCAGGAACTTGCCCGTGTGGCTCGCCGGCACGGCCGCGACCTGCTCCGGAGTGCCCTCCGCGACCACCAGCCCGCCGCCGCTGCCGCCTTCCGGGCCCATGTCCACGAGCCAGTCGGCCGTCTTGATCACATCGAGGTTGTGCTCGATGACGATCACCGTGTTGCCCTTGTCGACCAGCCCCGAGAGCACCGTGATCAGCTTGCTGATGTCCTCGAAGTGCAGCCCGGTGGTCGGCTCGTCCAGCACGTAGACCGTGCGGCCTGTGCTGCGCTTCTGCAACTCGCTCGCCAGCTTGACGCGCTGCGCCTCACCGCCGGAGAGGGTCGGTGCGGACTGCCCCAGCCGTACGTAACCCAGCCCCACGTCGCTGAGCGTGCGCAGGTGGCGCGAGATGGCGGGGACGGCCGCGAAGAACTCCGTGGCCTCCTCGATCGGCATGTCGAGGACCTCGGCGATGGACTTGCCCTTGTAGTGGACCTCCAGCGTCTCCCGGTTGTAGCGCGCGCCGTGGCAGACCTCGCACGGCACGTACACGTCCGGCAGGAAGTTCATCTCGATCTTGATCGTGCCGTCGCCCGAGCAGTTCTCGCACCGGCCGCCCTTGACGTTGAAGGAGAAGCGCCCCGGCAGGTAGCCGCGCACCTTCGCCTCCATCGTCTCCGCGAACAGCCTGCGCACGTGGTCGAACACCCCGGTGTACGTGGCCGGGTTGGAGCGCGGCGTACGGCCGATCGGCGACTGGTCGACGTGCACGACCTTGTCCACCAGCTCGTCGCCGTCCACCCGGGTGTGCCGCCCGGGCACCGACTTGGCGCCGTTCAGCTCGCGCGCCAGGTGGGTGTAGAGGATGTCGTTGACCAGCGTCGACTTGCCGGAGCCGGAGACCCCGGTGACCGCGGTCAGCACCCCGAGCGGGAAGCTGACGTCGAGGTCCTGGAGGTTGTTCTCCCGTGCGCCGTGCACCGTCAGCTGCCGGGCCCGGTCCACCGGGCGCCGGATCTCGGGGGTGGGGATCTTCCGGCGGCCGGAGAGGTACTGGCCCGTGACCGACCGCTCGTTCTCCAGCAGCTCCTTGAGCGGTCCGCTGTGCACCACCTCGCCGCCGTGCTCACCGGCGCCCGGGCCGATGTCCACGACCCAGTCGGAGGTCTTGATGGTGTCCTCGTCGTGCTCCACGACGATCAGCGTGTTGCCCAGGTCGCGCAGCCGCACCAGGGTCTCCATCAGCCGGTGGTTGTCCCGCTGGTGCAGCCCGATGGACGGCTCGTCCAGCACGTACAGCACGCCCACCAGGCCGGAGCCGATCTGCGTCGCGAGCCGGATGCGCTGCGCCTCGCCGCCGGAGAGGGTGCCCGCCGCGCGGTTGAGCGACAGGTAGTCGAGGCCGACGTCGACCAGGAACCGCAGCCGCTCGTTGACCTCCTTGAGTACCCGCTCCGCGATCGCCTTCTCGCGTTCGTTGAGCACCATGGCGCCCAGGAAGTCCGCGCACTCGCTGATCGACATCGCGGCGACGTCCGCGATCGACTTCTCCTGCACGGTGACCGCGAGCACCACCGGCTTGAGCCGGGTGCCCCGGCAGGTCGGGCAGGGCACCTCGCGCATGTACCCCTCGAAGCGCTCCCGGCTGGTGTCGGTCTCCGCCTCCTGGTGCCGCCGCCGCACGAACGGGACCGCGCCCTCGAAGGCGGTGGTGTACGCGCGCTCCCGCCCGTAGCGGTTGCGGTAGCGCACCTCGATCTGCGTCCGGTGGCCGTTGAGCAGGGCCTTGCGGGCGCGCTGCGGCAGCCCGGCCCAGGGGATGTCCGTACGGAAGCCCAGGGCGTCGGCGAGGGCGTTGATCAGCCGGGCGAAGTAGTCCTTGGTGTGGCCGTGCGACCAGGGGTGGATCGCGCCCTCGTCCAGCGACTTGTCCTCGTCCGGGACGATCAGCTCCGGGTCCACCTCCATCCTGGTCCCGATGCCGGTGCAGTCGGGGCAGGCGCCGAAGGGGGAGTTGAAGGAGAAGGAGCGCGGCTCCATCTCCTCGAAGGACAGGTCGTCGTGCGGGCAGTACAGGTGCTCCGAGTACATCCGCTCGCGCTGCGGGTCGTCCTCGGGCAGGTCGACGAAGTCGAGGATGACCATGCCGCCGGAGAGGCCGAGGGCGGTCTCCACGGAGTCGGTCAGCCGCCGCTTGGCGCTCTCCTTGACCGTGAGGCGGTCGACGACCACCTCGATCGTGTGCTTCTCCTGCTTCTTGAGCGTGGGCGGCTCGGAGAGCTGGACGGTGGCGCCGTCCACCCGGGCCCGGCTGTACCCCTTGGTCTGGAGGTCGGAGAAGAGGTCGACGAACTCGCCCTTGCGCTCCCGCACCAGTGGGGAGAGCACCTGGAAGCGGCTGCCGGGCTCCAGGTCCAGCACCTTGTCCACGATCGCCTGCGGCGACTGCCGGGCGATGGGACGCCCGCACTCCGGGCAGTGCGGGCGGCCGATGCGGGCGAAGAGCAGCCGCAGGTAGTCGTAGACCTCGGTGATGGTGCCGACGGTCGAGCGCGGGTTGCGCGAGGTCGACTTCTGGTCGATGGAGACGGCGGGGGAGAGCCCCTCGATGAAGTCCACATCGGGCTTGTCCATCTGGCCCAGGAACTGGCGTGCGTAGGAGGAGAGCGACTCGACGTAGCGCCGCTGCCCCTCCGCGAAGATCGTGTCGAACGCGAGCGAGGACTTCCCCGACCCGGAGAGCCCCGTGAAGACGATGAGGGAGTCACGGGGGAGGTCGAGGGAGACGTTCTTGAGATTGTGCTCGCGAGCGCCACGGACGAAGAGACGGTCAGCCACGCCGGTAGGCACCTTTCCTGTGTGGTGAGGGGCGGAGCCCCCTGCCCCAGGGTATGGGGAGCGCCCCGACGGTGTACTTCCAATGCCGCACTCGTGCCGCACCTGCGAGCTTATAGCACGCGCATTCGAATTATGGACGTTCCCGGCCACCTTCACCCGAAGGTGTGGTCCGAGTATGTTTGGATCATGAACTCGTCAGCACACGCCCCCGCCGTCGCGGACGCCGCACTCGTACGGGACGCCACCGACCGCCTGCTGGCCGCGGCGGGCAGGCTGTCGGAGAACGCCGTCGCGGAGCCCTCCCAGCTGCCCGGCTGGACCCGCGGCCACGTGCTCGCCCATCTCGCGCGCAACGCGGACGCTCTCATCAACGTACTCTCCGGCGAGCCGATGTACGCAGGCGCCGAGATCAGGGACGCCGACATCGAGCGGGACGCCCCGCGCCCCCTGGGGGAGCAGCTCGCGGACGTGCGGGCCGCCTCCGGGCGGCTGGACGCCCTCTTCGAGGCCCAGGACGAGGCGGGCTGGCAGCGTACCGTGGAGCTGCGCAACGGCGTGAAGGACCTCGCCGCCGGGATTCCCTTCCGCCGCCTCGTCGAGATCGAGCTGCACCACGTGGACCTCGGCATCGGCTACACGATCGAGGACCTGCCCGCCGACTTCACCGACCGCGAGACCGCCAACATGGCCAAGCGCTTCGCCGGGCACCCCGACGTCCCCGAGGCCGTCGAGCTGCGCGCGGAGGACGGCCGCAGCTGGCGCACCGGCGCGGCCACCGGCGACCCGGTGATCGTGGTGGGCACCCCGGCCGCCCTGACCGGCTGGCTCACCGGCCGTACGACCGGCAGCGGTCTCTCGGCCGCCTCGCCGCTGCCCGCGCTGCCGCCGCTGTAGGGCCTGTCCGACAGTTCCCAGGCGCGCGCCGCGCGGCGGCCCCCCTACGATTCGGGACGTCTGTACGGGGGGTGGCGGCGACGCGGGGTGGGGCGCTGCGGAGAGCCGCGGCGGACCGCTAACGTGACGCCATGGCATACAGCGGAACGGTGAAGGTCGGCGGCGCCGCCGATGTGCACGAGCTGGCCGACCTGATGATCTCGAAGGTCGCGGTCGGCCCCATGGACAACAACGCCTACCTGCTGCGCTGTCGGGCCACCGGCGAACAGCTGATGATCGACGCGGCCAACGAGCCGGACACCCTGCTGCGGCTCATCGGCGAGGACGGCATCAGCGCCGTGATCACCACCCACCGGCACGGCGACCACTGGCAGGCGCTGGACACCGTCGTCCAGGCCACCGACGCCCGCACGTACGCGGGCCGCTACGACGCGGAGGGCATCCCGGTGCCCACCGACGTCCCCCTCGGGGACGGCGACACCGTACGGTTCGGCGCCGCCGAGCTGACCGCCGTGCACCTGACCGGCCACACCCCCGGCTCCATCGCCCTGATCTACGACGACCCGCACGGCCACCCGCACCTGTTCACCGGCGACTGCCTCTTCCCCGGCGGCCTCGGCAACACCCGCGGCGACCCGGCGCTCTTCGCCAGCCTGCTGCGCGACGTGGAGGCCAAGCTCTTCGGCGTCCTCCCCGACGAGACCTGGGTCTACCCCGGACACGGCGCGGACACCACGCTGGGGCACGAGCGCCCGCACCTTCGGGAGTGGCGCGAGCGCGGCTGGTGACCGCGGGGGCCGGTCCCCGCGCCGGCCTCCTCCCCGCGCCCCTGCCCTGCCCCGCGCCCGGTCCCGCCGCCGCGTTCTGTCACCGGGCGGAAGTAGGGTGTGACGCATGGCCGATCCCTCCAGCTACCGGCCCAAGCCGGGACAGATCCCCGACTCTCCGGGGGTCTATCGCTTTCGTGACGCACACCGCCGGGTGATCTACGTCGGGAAGGCGAAGAGCCTGCGCGCGCGGCTCGCCAACTACTTCCAGGACCTGGCGAGTCTCCACCCGCGCACCCGCACGATGGTCACCACGGCCGCCTCGGTCGAGTGGACCGTCGTCGGCACCGAGGTCGAGGCGCTCCAGCTGGAGTACTCCTGGATCAAGGAGTACGACCCCCGGTTCAACGTCAAGTACCGCGACGACAAGAGCTATCCGTCCCTCGCGGTGACGCTGAACGAGGAGTACCCCCGGGTCCAGGTGCTGCGCGGTCCCAAGCGCAAGGGCGTGCGCTACTTCGGGCCGTACGGGCACGCGTGGGCGATCCGGGAGACCGTCGACCTGATGCTCCGGGTCTTTCCCGTACGCACCTGCTCGGCCGGGGTCTTCAAGCGCTCCGCCCAGATCGGCCGCCCCTGCCTCCTGGGGTACATCGGCAAGTGCTCCGCCCCCTGCGTGGGCCGGATCAGCGCCGAGGACCACCGCGAACTGGCCGACGAGTTCTGCGACTTCATGGCCGGCCGCACCGGCACCTACCTCAGCCGCCTGGAGGAGTCGATGCGGGAGGCGGCCGAGGAGATGGAGTACGAGAAGGCCGCCCGGCTGCGGGACGACATAGCGGCGCTGCGGCGCGCGATGGAGAAGAACGCGGTGGTGCTCACCGACGCCACCGACGCCGACCTGATCGCCGTGGCGGAGGACGAGCTGGAGGCCGCCGTCCAGATCTTCCACGTACGGGGCGGGCGGGTGCGCGGGCAGCGCGGCTGGGTCACCGACAAGGTGGAGGAGGTCGGCACGGCCGGGCTCGTCGAGCACGCCCTTCAGCAGCTCTACGGCGAGGAGAGCGGCGACGCCGTGCCCAAGGAGGTGCTGGTCCCCGCGCTGCCGGAGCCGGTGGAGCCGATAGCGCAGTGGCTGGCCGACCGCCGGGGCTCGGCCGTGAGCCTGCGCATCCCGCAGCGCGGCGACAAGCGCGCCCTGATGGACACGGTGCGGCGCAACGCCCAGCAGTCGCTGGCCCTGCACAAGACGAAGCGGGCCTCGGACCTGACCACCCGCTCCCGCGCCCTGGAGGAGATCGCGGAGGCGCTCGGCCTGGACTCCGCCCCGCTGCGGATCGAGTGCTTCGACATCTCGCACCTCCAGGGGGACGACGTGGTCGCCTCGATGGTGGTCCTGGAGGACGGTCTCGCCCGCAAGAGCGAGTACCGCCGCTTCCAGATCAAGTCCTTCGCCGGGCAGGACGACGTGCGGGCGATGCACGAGGTGATCAGCCGGCGCTTCCGGCGCTACCTCCAGGAGAAGCAGCGGACGGGGGAGTGGGGGCCCGCGGGCGAGGCGGGCGAGACCCCGGGGACCGACGGCCCGGCGCAGGCCGCTCAGCCCGACCCCGGCGCCTCCCCGGCCGGGGAGGACGCGTCCGGCGCCCCCGGCGGGCTGGCCGGCCGGGACGAGGACGGGCGTCCGAAGAAGTTCGCGTACCCGCCGCAGCTCCTGGTGGTCGACGGCGGTCAGCCGCAGGTCGCCGCTGCCCAGCGGGCGCTGGACGAGCTGGGCGTCGACGACGTGGCCGTCTGCGGCCTGGCCAAGCGCCTGGAGGAGGTCTGGCTGCCGCACGAGGACGATCCCGTCGTGCTGCCGCGCACGAGCGAGGGTCTCTACCTGCTCCAGCGCGCCCGGGACGAGGCGCACCGCTTCGCGATTACCTATCAGCGCAGCAAACGGGCAAAATCAATGAAAGCGGGCCCTCTCGACGCCGTCGTCGGCCTCGGTGAGACCCGCAAGCAGGCACTCATCAAGCATTTCGGCTCGGTCAAGCGGCTCCGCGCCGCCACGGTCGAGCAGATCTGCGAGGTCCCGGGCGTGGGGCGCAAGACGGCCGAATCCGTCGCGGCCACCCTGGCCGGGGCGGCACCCACCGCCCCGGCGGTCAACACCGCGACCGGTGAGATCGTGGAAGACGAACACCAGTGAAGACGGGGGAGACACGAGATGAGCAAGGCACACGAAGACGCGGGCCGGCCAGGCCCCGAAGACCGGCCCCAGGACCCGGCGCAGGGTAGGCCGGAGGACCAGAAGAGAGACGGAGCGGTACAGGTGAGCACGGGCAAGGCGGCGGAAGCCGAGGAAGCGACGATCCCCGAACTGGTGATCATCTCGGGCATGTCCGGGGCGGGCCGCAGCACCGCGGCCAAGTGCCTGGAGGACCTCGGCTGGTTCGTCGTGGACAACCTGCCGCCCTCCCTGATCCCCACCATGGTCGACCTCGGCGCGCGCTCCCAGGGCAACGTGGCGCGTATCGCCGCGGTCGTCGACGTACGGGGCCGCCGCTTCTTCGACAACCTCAAGCAGTCCCTCGCCGACCTGGACTCCAAGCAGGTCACCCGGCGTACGGTCTTCCTGGAGGCCTCCGACGAGGCGCTGGTGCGCCGCTTCGAGTCGGTGCGCCGCCCGCACCCGCTCCAGGGCGACGGCCGCATCGTCGACGGCATCGCCGCCGAGCGCGACCTGCTGCGCGAGCTGCGCGGCGACGCCGACCTGGTCATCGACACCTCCAGCCTGAACGTCCACGAGCTGCGCGCCAAGATGGACGCCCAGTTCGCCGGGGACGAGGAGCCCGAGCTGCGCGCGACGGTGATGTCCTTCGGGTACAAGTACGGCCTCCCGGTTGACGCGGACCTCGTCGTGGACTGCCGCTTTCTGCCCAACCCGCACTGGGTGCCCGAGCTGCGCCCCTTCACCGGCCTGCACGAGGAGGTCGCGGGGTACGTCTTCCACCAGCCCGGTGCCAAGGAGTTCCTCGACCGCTACGCCGAGCTGCTCCAGCTGATCGCCACCGGATACCGCCGTGAGGGCAAGCGCTACGTCACCGTCGCCGTCGGCTGTACCGGCGGCAAGCACCGCTCGGTCGCCATGTCCGAACGGCTGGCCCGCCGCCTGTCCGACGGAGGCGTGGAGACCGTCGTCGTGCACCGGGACATGGGTCGCGAGTAATGCCGCGCAGGACCATACGGCTGCGGCGGCTCGTCGGCGGCCCCGCCACCCGGCGGGGCGCGCAGCCCAAGGTGGTCGCCCTCGGCGGCGGCATGGGCCTCTCCGCCTCGCTCACCGCGCTGCGCCGCATCACCGGCGACCTGACGGCCGTGGTCACCGTGGCGGACGACGGCGGCTCCAGCGGGCGCCTCCGCGACGAGCTGGGCGTCCTGCCGCCGGGGGACCTGCGCAAGGCCCTCGCCGCGCTCTGCGGCGACGACGACTGGGGGCGTACCTGGGCCGAGGTCATCCAGCACCGCTTCGAGAGCAAGGGCGACCTGCACGAGCACGCCGTGGGCAACCTGCTGATCGTCGCGCTCTGGGAGCAGCTGGGCGACCACGTCCAGGCCCTGGACCTGGTCGGCAGGCTGCTCGGCGCGCACGGCCGGGTGCTGCCGATGTCCGCGGTCCCGCTGGAGCTCCAGGCGCGGGTGCGGGGGCACGACCCGGCCCGGCCGCACGGCATGTCGACGGTCTGCGGGCAGGCCACCGTCGCCCTGACCCCCGGCGAGGTGCAGCAGGTGCACCTCGTGCCGCACGACCCGCCCGCCGTACCGGAAGCCGTCCGGGCGGTGCTCGACGCGGACTGGGTGGTGCTCGGTCCGGGGTCCTGGTTCTCCTCGGTCATCCCGCACCTGCTGGTCCCCGAGCTGCTCGACGCGCTCCAGGACACCAAGGCCCGCCGGGTCCTCTCGCTCAACCTCGCCCCGCAGCCGGGCGAAACGGAAGGCTTCTCCCCGCAGCGTCATTTGGAGGTTTTGGCCCGACACGCCCCTAAACTCGCCTTTGACGTGGTGTTGGCCGACCAGGCCGCAGTGCCGGACCAGGACAGTCTCCGCGAGGCCGCCGAGCGGCTCGGGGCGAATGTCGAGCTGGCACCCGTGGCGGCGCCAGGGACCGTCCCGCAGGCCGAAGGGCAGGCGGGGGGTTCCGCCAGGCACGACCCGGAGCTGCTGGCAGCCGCGTACGACCGTATTTTTCGGATGCATGGAAGGATCGGCCCATGGCGATGACGGCAGCGGTGAAGGATGAAATCTCCCGGCTCCCCGTCACCCGGACCTGCTGCCGGAAGTCGGAGGTCTCCTCCGTCCTGCGGTTCGCGGGCGGCCTCCACCTGGTGAGCGGCCGGATCGTGATCGAAGCGGAGCTGGACACGGGGATCGCGGCCCGGCGGCTGCGCAAGGACATCCTGGAGATCTTCGGACACGGGTCCGACCTGGTGGTGATGGCGCCCGGCGGACTGCGGCGCGGTTCGCGCTACGTCGTGCGCGTGGTGGCCGGAGGTGACCAGCTGGCCCGCCAGACGGGGCTCGTCGACAGCCGGGGCCGCCCCATCCGCGGGCTGCCGCCGCAGGTGGTCTCGGGGGCCACCTGCGACGCAGAGGCCGCCTGGCGCGGCGCGTTCCTGGCGCACGGCTCGCTGACCGAGCCCGGCCGCTCCTCGTCCCTGGAGGTCACCTGCCCCGGGCCCGAGGCGGCGCTCGCGCTGGTCGGCGCCGCGCGCAGACTCCAGATCCCCGCGAAGGCGCGCGAGGTGCGCGGGGTGGACCGGGTCGTGGTCCGCGACGGAGACGCGATCGGTGCCCTGCTGACCCGGCTCGGCGCGCACGAGGCGGTGCTCGCCTGGGAGGAGCGCCGCATGCGCCGCGAGGTGCGGGCCACGGCGAACCGGCTCGCCAACTTCGACGACGCCAACCTGCGCCGCTCGGCGCGGGCCGCCGTCGCGGCCGGAGCGCGCGTGCAGCGGGCCCTGGAGATCCTGGGCGAGGAGGTCCCCGAGCACCTGGCGGCGGCCGGGCGGCTGCGGATGGACCACAAGCAGGCGTCCCTGGAGGAGTTGGGCGCCCTCGCCGACCCGCCGCTGACCAAGGACGCGGTCGCCGGCCGTATCCGGCGGCTGCTGGCGATGGCCGACAAGCGCGCGCAGGACCTGGGCCTGCCCGGCACGGAGGCGACCCTCACGGAGGAGATGGTCGGCTGACGGGGCCGCGCGGCCACGGCCCGGCGCCCGTACGGCCCCGCCGCGCCCCCGTACCCGCGCCCCGCACTCCGCGCCCGCGCGCCCTTCGCGCCGCGGGCCCCGTCGACCGCCCGTCTTCGGCCACCGCGCCGGGTAGGCGATGTCACCGCGCGGCCCCCGGCGCGGTAGGGTCGGAGACGGTCGGGGACATCCCATACAGCATCGCCGGAGTCCATACCGGCGCACCAACGAGGAGATCGGTTCGTGACGATCCGCGTAGGCATCAATGGCTTTGGCCGCATCGGTCGCAATTACTTCCGCGCCCTCCTGGAGCAGGGGGCGGATGTCGAGATCGTCGGTGTCAACGACCTGACCGACAACGCGACCCTGGTTCACCTGCTGAAGTACGACACGATCCTCGGCCGCCTGAAGCACGAGGTCAGCCACACCGACGACACCATCACGGTCGGCGGCCAGACCTTCAAGACGATGGCCGAGCGCGACCCGGCGAAGCTCCCCTGGGGCGAGCTGGGCGCCGACATCGTGATCGAGTCCACCGGCATCTTCACCAAGCGTGACGACGCGGCGAAGCACATCGCCGCCGGGGCGAAGAAGGTCCTCATCTCGGCTCCGGCCAAGGACGAGGACATCACCATCGTGATGGGCGTCAACCAGGACAAGTACGACGCGGCGAACCACCACGTCATCTCCAACGCCTCCTGCACCACCAACTGCGTGGCGCCGATGGCCAAGGTCGTGGACGAGAGCTTCGGCATCGTCAAGGGCATGATGACGACGGTCCACGCGTACACCAACGACCAGCGCATCCTGGACTTCCCGCACAAGGACCTGCGCCGCGCCCGCGCCGCCGCCGAGAACATCATCCCGACCTCGACCGGCGCCGCGAAGGCCACCGCCCTCGTGCTCCCGCAGCTCAAGGGCAAGCTGGACGGCATCGCCATGCGCGTGCCCGTGCCCACCGGCTCGGTGACCGACCTGGTGCTGGAGCTGGACCGCGAGGTCACCCGGGACGAGGTCAACACGGCCTTCCAGAAGGCCGCCGAGGGCCAGCTCAAGGGCTTCCTCGAGTACACCGAGGACCCGATCGTCTCCTCGGACATCGTCAACTGGCCCGCGTCCTGCACCTTCGACTCCTCGCTGACCATGGCGCAGGGTACCCAGGTCAAGATCGTCGGCTGGTACGACAACGAGTGGGGCTACTCCAACCGCCTCGTGGACCTGACGGTGTTCGTCGGCGGCCGTCTCTGACCGTTCCGCGCGCTCACACCGACATGGGACAGGGCCAGGGCCCGCGGGCGCGATGACGCGCGCCGCGGGCCTCAGGGCCTGCCCGGTGTACCCCCGCGTTGCCGGAGCCGCCCGAGTACGTCCCGTACGAGAGCGGTCCGCCGCCTCGCGCGCGAGGCGGCTCCGGCCGCCGCGGGCTGGTCCTCGAAGATCCACCGGACGGGCCCTGGGCCATGCAGGGGCAGGCAGCCGTGACCGTGCAGCGGCAGGGCCGGAAGCAAGGAGTTCCAGCAAGCATGAAGACGATCGATGATCTTCAGGTCGCCGGGCGGCGGGTCTTCGTCCGCGCCGATCTGAACGTTCCGCTCGACGGCACCACCATCACCGACGACGGCCGTATCCGCGCCGCCGTCCCGACGATCCGCAGGCTCGCCGAGGCCGGCGCCCGCGTCGTCGTCGCCTCACACCTGGGCCGCCCGAAGGGCGCCCCCGACCCGCAGTTCTCGCTCGCCCCGGTGGCGAAGCGGCTCGGTGAACTGCTCGGCACCTCCGTGCGCGGCGAAGTAGCCTTCGCCACCGACACCGTGGGGGACAGCGCGAAGGCCACCGTCGGCTCACTGGCCGACGGCGGGGTCACGCTGCTGGAGAACCTCCGCTTCAACGCCGGTGAGACCAGCAAGGACGACGCCGAGCGCGGCGCGTTCGCCGATCAGCTCGCGCTGCTGGCCGACCTCTACGTCGGCGACGGCTTCGGTGCCGTGCACCGCAAGCACGCCTCCGTCTACGACCTTCCCGCCCGCCTCCCGCACGCCGCCGGCGGCCTCATCGCCACCGAGGTCGGGGTGCTGCGGAAGCTCACCGAGGACGTCCGGCGGCCGTACGCCGTCGTGCTCGGCGGGGCCAAGGTCTCCGACAAGCTGGGCGTCATCGACCACCTGCTGGAGAGGGCCGACCGGATTCTCATCGGCGGCGGGATGGCGTACACCTTCCTCAAGGCCCAGGGCCACGAGGTCGGCTCCTCGCTGCTCCAGGAGGACCAGGTCGGCGCGGTGCACGGCTACCTCAAGCGGGCCGAGGAGCTGGGCGTGGAGTTCGTGCTCCCCGTCGACGTCATCGCGGCCCCGGCCTTTCCCGACTTGAAGGCCAAGGCACCGACCGACCCCAGCACCGTCGCCGCGGACGCCATCCCGGCCGGGCTGATGGGCCTGGACATCGGCCCGCGCAGCTGCGAGCTGTACGCCGCGAAGCTCGCCGACGCGGCCACCGTCTTCTGGAACGGCCCGATGGGGGTCTTCGAGCACCCCGACTACGCCGACGGCACCCGTGCCGTCGCGCAGGGCCTGCTGGACGCCGTGGCGCCCTCGGGCGACGCCGCGTTCACGGTGGTCGGCGGCGGGGACAGCGCCGCGGCCGTACGGCTGCTCGGCTTCGACGAGAACGCATTCGGCCATATCTCGACCGGTGGCGGCGCCAGCCTCGAATACCTCGAGGGCAAGACGCTCCCCGGCCTCGCCGCACTGGAGGACTGACCAGCATGAGCAGCCGCACGCCCCTGATGGCGGGCAACTGGAAGATGAACCTCAACCACCTCGAGGCCATCGCGCACGTGCAGAAGCTCGCCTTCGCGCTCGCGGACAAGGACTTCGAGGCCGTCGAGGTGGCCGTCCTGGCTCCGTACACCGACCTGCGCTCCGTGCAGACGCTGATCGACGGTGACAAGCTGAAGATCAAGTACGGCGCTCAGGACGTCTCCGCGCACGACTCCGGCGCCTACACCGGTGAGATCTCCGGGCCGATGCTGGCCAAGCTGAAGTGTACCTACGTCACGGTCGGCCACTCGGAGCGGCGCCAGTACCACGGCGAGGACGAGGCCGTGTGCAACGCCAAGGTCAAGGCCGCCCTCCGGCACGGCCTGACGCCGATCCTCTGCGTGGGTGAAGGCCTGGAGGTCCGCAAGGCGGGCGGCCAGGTCGCGCACACCCTCGCCCAGCTCGACGGCGGGCTGGCGGACGTCACGGCCGAGCAGGCCGCGTCGATCGTGATCGCGTACGAGCCGGTCTGGGCGATCGGCACCGGCGAAGTCGCCACGCCGGAGGACGCGCAGGAGGTGTGCCACGCGATCCGCGGGCGGCTCACCGAGCTGTACGACCGGGGCGTGGCGGACGCCGTACGCATCCAGTACGGCGGCTCGGTCAAGTCCGGCAACGTCGCGGCGATCATGGCCCAGGCCGACGTGGACGGCGCGCTGGTCGGCGGCGCCGCGCTGGACGTGGACGAGTTTGTGAAGATCGTCCGGTTCCGCGACCAGTAACGCGCGCGGGCGGCGAGTGACGGCCGGGTGGTGCGCGTCGTACCCTGTCGGGGGCCGGGCTTTCCGCCCGGCCCCGGTCGCCGTCCCGAGCCGCAGTCCGGCGGGCAGTACGTCCCGTATGAGCAGTCCGTATCCGCACGTGTTCGTTCCGCGAGGGTTCGTTCCCGTCACCGTCCGAGAGAGTTGGTCCAGCCGTGGTCATGGGGTTCTCTATCGCCCTCATCGTCTTCAGTGGTCTGCTGATGCTGCTGGTGCTGATGCACAAGGGGAAGGGCGGCGGCCTCTCCGACATGTTCGGCGGCGGCATGCAGTCGTCCGTCGGCGGCTCCTCGGTGGCCGAGCGCAACCTGGACCGCCTCACCGTCCTGGTCGGGCTGGTCTGGTTCGCCGTCATCGTGGTGCTCGGCCTGCTGATGAAGTTCGACTGACACCGGCTCGTACGCACTGCTGACGACCTCGCCCGCGACAGGCCGGCGGGTTCATGGCGTCCTGTGACTCCTTGACCCGCTGCCTATCGCGGGCGAGGTCGTTATCATGAGGGCTCGCGTTCGTGACCGACGCGGTAACTCCGGTCACTGGACGTGCGTTGGGTCCTACGTAGACTAGGGCGCCCGCGGCGGAGCTGCTGCACGACTGCTCCGCGGCACCGTGAGGCAGGGAGTTACGACCGTGGCAAGTGGCAACGCGATCCGGGGAAGCCGGGTCGGAGCGGGGCCGATGGGTGAGGCCGAACGCGGCGAGTCCGCGCCGCGTCTGCGCATCTCCTTCTGGTGCTCCAACGGGCACGAGACCCAGCCGAGCTTCGCCGGCGACGCGCAGGTCCCCGAGACCTGGGACTGCCCGCGCTGCGGATTCCCGGCGGGGACGGACCAGGAGAACCCACCGGCACCACCGCGTACGGAGCCGTACAAGACGCATCTGGCCTACGTGCGCGAGCGGCGCAGCGACGCGGACGGCGAGGCGATCCTCGCCGAGGCGCTCGCCAAGCTCCGCGGCGAGATCTGACGCTGCCCCAGCCACTCTCCGGTCCCCGCGTCCCGGCGGTCCCAGCCCGCAATCGCGTCTCCCATCCTCTAGGTTGGAGTACGGCGGGGCACGTACGAGATGAATGGGCTGACTGTGCAGACAGGGCAGACAGGGCAGGCGAACACCGAAGGCCGCACCAGGCTCGACCAGTTGCCCCAGTGGCACGCGCTGGCCAAGCACCGCGCGGAGCTGGAGGGGGTGGGGCTGCGCGAGCTGTTCGACCGCGATCCCGACCGCGCGGTGCGCTACACCGTACGGGTGGGCGATCTGCGGCTGGACTACTCCAAGCATCTGGTCACCGACGAGACCCTCCGGCTGCTGCGTGAGCTGGCCGAGGCGACCGGTGTCGCCGGGCTGCGCGACGCGATGTTCCGCGGCGAGAAGATCAACCTCACCGAGGGGCGCGCCGTCCTGCACACCGCGCTGCGCGCCCCGCGCGACGCGGTGATCGAGGTCGACGGCGTGAACGTCGTGCCCGAGGTGCACGCGGTCCTGGAGCGGATGAGCGCCTTCGCGGACAAGGTCCGTTCCGGGGAGTGGACCGGCCACACCGGACGCCCCATCCGCACCGTCGTCAACATCGGCATCGGTGGCTCCGACCTCGGTCCGGCGATGGCGTACGAGGCGCTGCGCCCGTACACCCGGCGCGACCTCGACTTCCGCTTCGTCTCCAACGTGGACGGCGCCGACCTGCACGAGGCACTGCGCGACCTCGACCCGGCACAGACACTGTTCATCGTCGCCTCCAAGACCTTCACCACGATCGAGACGATCACCAACGCGGCGGCGGCGAAGCGCTGGCTGCTGGACGGCCTGGGCGCCGACCCCTCGGCGGTCGCCCGGCACTTCGCGGCCCTGTCGACCAACGCCGAGGCCGTCGCCGGCTTCGGCATCGACACGGCCAACATGTTCGAGTTCTGGGACTGGGTCGGCGGGCGCTACTCGTTCGACTCCGCGATCGGCCTCTCGCTGATGACCGCCATCGGCCCGGACGCCTTCCGTGAACTGCTCGACGGCTTCCACCTCGTCGACGAGCACTTCCGCACGGCCCCCGCCGCCGCGAACGCGCCGCTGCTGATGGGCCTGCTGGGCGTCTGGTACGGCGGGTTCCACGACGCGCAGTCGCACGCCGTACTGCCGTACTCGCACTACCTCTCCCGCTTCACCGCCTACCTCCAGCAGCTCGACATGGAGTCCAACGGCAAGTCCGTCGACCGGGAGGGACGGCCCGTCAGCTGGCAGACCGGGCCCGTCGTCTGGGGCACACCGGGCACCAACGGGCAGCACGCGTACTACCAGCTGCTGCACCAGGGCACGAAGATGATCCCCGCCGACCTGCTCGGCTTCGCCCGGCCGGTCGCCGAACTGGGCCCGCTGGCCGGCCAGCACGACCTGCTGATGGCCAACCTGTTCGCCCAGGGGCAGGCGCTCGCCTTCGGCCGGACGGCGGAGGAGGTACGGGCGGAGGGCGTGTCCGAGGAGCAGGTACCGCACCGCACCTTCGCGGGCAACCGTCCGACGTCGACGCTGCTCGCCACCGAGCTGTCCCCTTCCGTGCTGGGGCAGTTGATCGCGCTGTACGAGCACAAGGTCTTCGTCCAGGGCGCCGTCTGGGACATCGACAGCTTCGACCAGTGGGGCGTGGAGCTGGGCAAGGCCCTCGCCAAGCGCCTGGAGCCGGCGCTGACGGACGGGAAGGAGATCCCCGGCCTGGACTCCTCCACGGCCGCCCTCGTCGCCGACTACCGCACCCTGCGAGGTCGTTGACGCCCCGCCTCGGCCCTCGCCCGGCTCCGCGGGGGTGAACGCGGGCGGCACCACTCCTGCGTGGACGCTTCCCTGAAGCCCGACTCCAAGTTCACCGACGGATCGGATGGTCGTGGCTCTGGCATTCCTGGGGGGCTATGCCGCCCTCGTCGTGGTGACCGCCCTGTGGGCCGCGCTGCCGTGGTTGCTCTTCCCCGGCAGGCGGTGGGCGGGGCTCACCGCCACGGTGCTGTACCTGCTGTGCACGGGGTGCGGTGTGCTCGTCGGCGAACTCGGCGCAGGCGACGACTTGTTTCCCGTCCCGAGCGGGGTGCTCATCCCTGGCCTTGTCTCAGGTGCGGTACGCGTCCTGGTGGAAACCTCGGGAGGGCATCACCAGGCGGGTTCACGCTGAGTCGACCTCGGCGTGACGAAGGCCGTACGTACGCCTGCGGGTGTCCGGGGCTCCTCAGCGGCATCGCCTGGTTGCTGAGGTTGATCGCGCCCGTGGAGGAACCTTTAGCGGTATTCCGGGCCGGTCACCACTTCGCCGAGTTCTCGCCAGATGCTGTCCGCAGGAGAAACCGCCGGTTCGTCGACTTCCAGCAGTTTCCGTACGAGGTCGCCCCGTGCCGCCGTCACTTCGCTCTGCGGCACAGGTCGCTTTCCTCGCCGAGTTGATGAGCGATGAGCATGCACGAACTCAGACGTTCGGGAGAGGAGTTCATGAGCTGGATTTCCTTCTCCGCGTGAGGCGAGACGTAGAATATCTCCCCGCTTATCGGCGACAGGCACACACTTCCCGCGTCAAGGTAGCCCAGGCGCAGAAACCTGTTGGCCTCGGCCGAGCAGCGGTAGCCGTATCTTTCACACCATTCACCGTACGCAGGGATGCCGCTGGAGATGTCTCGGTCCAAGTACACGGCGCTGCGCACCATGGAGGGAAGCCCGATCTCCAGAAGCTCCCGCCGAGGTGTTCCGGCAACGGGATGCCCGTCAAAGCCTCCTCGGAGATGCGGAAGGCGAAGCGCTCCTCGAAGACTTCGGCCAAGTCCGTGTACGTCACCATCATTTCTCCGTCTCCACAGGGAACCCCACTGTAATCCCCTGCCGGGGAGCACTCGGTGCGGCGGCACGTCCATGGCAGGAGCAGCCTTTCGATGATGCCCCGGTCCCGCTACGGTGGCCTCGGGCCGACCTCGGGTCCGCATGCGTGGCGCGGCGGGGGCCACGGCGGCGTCCGGGGCCAAGTGCGGTGCGGGAGCGAGGGGCAGATGGCGGCGTCCGACCCCTTCCAGGGGCACAACTTCCTCGCCCTGGCGCTGATCGTCCTGGCCGGGCTGATCGTCGCGCCCAGCCTCGCCGTCTACGGCTTCTCGACCATGGCCCGGCGAGGGATCAGGCGTTCGGAAGTGGCCGTGTTACTCCGCGGTTTCGCCGCCCTGGCAGCCGCCGCGGCGGTCGCCCTGTACGTCTGGAGTGCGGGGCGCTTCGCCCTGCTGGACGACATGGCTGCCGTCCAGGCGTGCCGGGACGCGGTGGGGGAGGCGCGCGCGGAGGACGTCGACCGCTACGAGCCCGGGTACCTCCCGCTGCGTCTGGGCTGCCACGTGGCGGACGGCGGGACGTATGCGGCAGATGCCTTCCCGGGCTACGTCAACCTCGCCGTGCTCGGGCTCGCGTCGACCGCCGCCGTGCTCGCGGCTGCCGCCGTCGTCCTGCCGGAATTGTCGAGCCCTGACTGACAGGGCGAAGAGGGGCGCGAGTTGAACACCCCGCTCACCTGCCGGGCGCCGTGCCGGGAACTTCCGTGAATTCTCCTTTTCCGCGCGCGGCGGTGTGCGCTACCGCTCCTTGCCGGAATGGGTGAACACCTCGGCAGGCACGGCGAAAAGCGGGCGGCGGCGCCTCGGCATGGCCGTGCGCCGCCGCCAGGTCGGCTGCCGCCGCGTTCCCTGCCGAGGAAAGGCGCAGGAATGCGGCGTGCCGGGTGGGATTCAGCGGTTGTCGTGGGCCGAATCCGCCGGGCCGGGGAAGTACGCGGTGCAGGCGTCGACGGACTGCCGGGCGGATTCCGACGGCGCGCCGAGATCCGGTGCGGGCGCCGGAACACCCTGACCCTCCACGGGCAGGGCCGCAGGCAGGTCCGCGGACAGGGCCGCCCCCGGGAGGTCCACCGCCTCCACGGGGACGCCGGTGTCCTGCGGAGCCTCGTACGAGCTGGGGAACAGGTCCTGGAACGCCACGACCCCGCCGTACTCACGGATCATGCGCTGCGCGTTCTCCCGCGCGAACACCACGGCGGACTCCCGCACCGACATCCCGGTCGCGTCCGCCTGGTCCATCAGCCCGCGGACGAGCGGGCGGATCTGTGCGGACAGCCTGCTGCACGCCCCGGCCGGGGAGACGACCTCGCCGAGGATGACCCACCAGGCTCCGGCGGCGGCACCGGTGTTGGCGACGAAGTCCGGGATGACCGTGACCCCGCGCTTCAGCAGGAGGCGCTCGGCCTCGGGGGTGGTGGGTACGTTCGCCGCCTCCGCGATGAGCCGGCCGCGGACGCGGTCGCAGTTCTCGGCGGTGATCGTGTACGAGACGGCGGCCGGGACCAGGACGTCGACGTCCTGGCTCAGCCACTCCTCGCCCGGGCGCTCGGTGTCGTCCTCGCGCAGCGCCGAGCGGTCGATCACGCCCGAGGG
Organism: Streptomyces sp. CNH287; assembly: GCF_000424825.1. Lineage (NCBI taxonomy): Bacteria > Bacillati > Actinomycetota > Actinomycetes > Kitasatosporales > Streptomycetaceae > Streptomyces > Streptomyces sp. CNH287. The sequence goes on from NZ_AUKQ01000018.1 coordinate 42,671, forward strand.
GCTGCGGGCGGCGAGCAGGGCTTCCACGTCGAGTCCGCGCTCGGTGTTGAGGACGAGGCCGCGGGAGTCGGTGATGCCGACGATCCGCACCCCCGCGCGGGCGAGGTAGAGCGCGGTGGACCCGCCCATGGCCCCGAACCCCTGGACGACCGCGCGGGCCGTGGCGGCGGGCTCGCCCTGCTGCTCCAGGGCCGCCAGCACCGACTCGGCCACCCCGTAGCCGCCGACCAGCTCCGAGAGCCTCAGCCCTTCGGTGCGGGTGGAGAACGCCTGCTGGATACGGGCGCGGACCTCCGCCTCGTCCGGCGCGCGGACGACCGCGGCGTGGAACGAGGTCTCGCCCAGCCCCACCCGGGCGAACACCTGATCGAGCTGCTCCTGCTGGGTGCCGAGGTCGCCCGCGGTCACCCAGTAGCGCTCGAGCAGTGGCCGTACGGACTGCACGAACCGCTCCCGGACCTCCTCGGCCCGCGGGTCCGCCGGATCGAAATCGATGCCGCCCTTGGCGCCGCCGACGTGAATGCCGAATGCGCCCATTTTGAGTGTCATCTCGCGGGCGAGTTCGCTCACCTCCTCGAGGGTGCATCCCGGCCGCATCCGCATGCCCCCGGTGGCGATTCCGGTGACGAGCTGGTCGATGACGACGAAGCCACGGGCGGGGGACTGGTCGTCGGTCCACGTGATGCGCAGGAAAGGCTCATGCCCGGGGACCTGCAATGGTGTTTCGACGGCGGTCTGCGTCACTTGGCACTCACCCTTTCAAACACTGATTTCGGCACGCGCGGTCACGTGTGCGCAGGCAGGATTTTCTGCTGCCCTGGCGAACTCAGGGCAGCGCGGGGGGCTTTTCCGGGGAATACCCGGCTTTCCCGGTGAGGTGTCGGTTCGGTGGTGCGAGGCAGGACGAATTACGCCCGCCGAGGCCCACTGGAGTGAGCCGCGGAAACGGACGCAATGAGGTTGTTCAGGAATACGCTGACGCTGGTGATTGCGTGGTGCGTATTGCCCACTGTGAGGTCGGGGATCGGACGTTGTCAATACATGACCTTGGCCTGTGTACGCCGCCCGTGTCGGCCCCTCCGTCCGGCCTATCGAGCAGAAAATCGAACGGTTTGCGCCGGGGTTGCGGCGCCGGCCCGCCGGGCCCGACAAAAGCGCAGCTCAAAAGCGGTGCGACTCGGCGTCGGCGCAGCTGCCAGGGCTGCTCCGGCCACCCCCGCCGACCGGGGCGCCGGGGCACCTGTGAGGGAACCTCTCGGCTGAGGCTGCGGGAATTCACGAGCCCCGAGGACCCGGGTGTCCCACCGCTGCTGTGTCCAAGTGCTGTCCGGCCGAACGTCCAGGGCTTCGGGTGCACCCGTCCATGCAAGGCGGCCGAGGGGGAAGGACGCCCGGGCCGTACCCGTCGCGGGAGCCGCGCGCCAGGCGGCAGCCCCGGGCGCGGGTGACGGCGGCCGTCCGCGCGTCCGCGTCCGCCGTCGTCGCCCAATCGCGCCCAGGGGGCTCTTCGGGCCGCTCAGAAGGCTCGGGGAGCGCGCGGCGCGCGGCTCGGGCGGAGAGGCCCGTCGGCCCCCGCGGCCGGCGGCAGGCGGCACGCGCCTGACCGGGAGCGCAGTGCCGGAATTCGGACGCGATCATTCCGTTCCACCCCTTACGAAGGCGCCGAGCACCCCCGTACGCTCCGCGTTCATGAGACCCCCGAACAGATTCGCGATCGCCGCCACCGCGGCGGCGCTGCTGGCCGTGTGTGTCACCGTGGCCCCCGCCGCCACCGCGGAGCCCACGCGGGCGGACGCCGCGGAGGCGACCGTCGCCGAGGTGACCGAGGCCGCGACCGTCGTACCGGTCCAGACGAGCGGACCCGCCGACCGGCGCTTCAACCTCGTCGTCCTGGGCGACGGCTACACCGCCGGGCAACTCCCCGAGTTCCGGGCCGACCTGGAGAAGCACCTCAACGTGCTGTGGAGCCAGGAACCCTTCGCCTCCTACCGCTCCTACATCAACGTCTGGGCGGTCGAGACACCCTCCACCGATTCAGGCGTGGACTGCGACCCCTCCCTCACGTCACCGCGCCGCGACACCCCGCTCGACATGGGCTTCTGGGGCGGCTGCAACGCGGCCAGCGTGCAGCGGCTGCTCACCGTCGACTCCCGGAAGGCGGCGGCCCTCGCCGACATGGTGCCGGGGACCAAGAGCGCCAACCGGCAGATCGTGGCCCTCGGCAACAGCGACACCTACGGCGGCGCGGGCGGCGCGTACGCGACCGCGAGCGGGGGGAACGCCCTCTCCGCGCTGATCACCCCGCACGAGATCGGCCACTCGCTGGGCAAGCTCCAGGACGAGTACGACTACTACGGGCGGGGCGAGCCCGGCGGCACCTACACCGGTGACGAGCCCGCCTCCCGCCACCACACCCTGCTCACCGAGGACCAGATGCGGTCCGAGCGGAAGAAGTGGTGGCGCTGGCTGGACGAGGAGAGCCTGTCCGGCGGCACGATCGGGCGGCACGAGGGCGGGCTCTACCAGACCAAGGGAGTCTGGCGGCCCAGCGAGCACTCGATGATGAAGACCCTGGGCTACGACTTCGACCAGGTCGAGCGCGAGGTCATGACGCAGGCCATCGCGGACAAGGTCGACCTGGTGGACGCGCACACCCCGAACTCCGCGCCCGTCCGCGACGACCGCAGCCTGTGGGTGGACACCCTGCACCCCGTCGGCGGTGAACTCTCCACGGTCTGGACCGTCGACGGCGAACGGGTCGACTCCGGGCGGTCCGGGAAGTCGGCGCGCTCCCTCGACCTGCGCCGCCTCGGCCTCTCGGGCGAACACACCGTGACGGCCACCGTCACCGACCCGACCCCCTTCGTACGCGATCCGGCGATCCGGAAGTCCTCCCTCACCCGCGAGGTGACGTGGACCGTCCGCGCGGGCAAGGGCGCACCGGCGACCCGGCACGAGCGGGTCACACCGGAGTTCACCGGCCACACCGCGACCGACACCGCGGTCGGCGCGGACTCCGTCGTCTACGCCGACGCCTCACATCCCGTCAAGGGCACCCACCGCGTGCACTGGAAGCTGGACGGGCGCACCGTCCCCAACCCGGGCAACGACCGCGACCTGGACCTCGGCGCGCTGAAGCTCCGCCCGGGCACCCACACCCTGACCGCGCGCATCGCGGGCACGCGGCAGGCCCTGAAGTGGACCGTGGACGCCACGACGGCCAGGGCCGCGTACGCCCTCTCCGACCCGCTGAGCACCGAACGCCGACCGGGCCGCCCGGTGGAGTACGTGTACGACGGGCCGTTCACCATGAAGCTGACGGCGACCGACGACCAGGACGGCTACGTGGTCTCGCAGTTCCGGGTCAACGGCGACGGCTGGTACACCTACTACGGCTGGCCGACCGACGCCGACGCGCCGTTCCGCTTCACCCCGGGCGGCACCGTGATCGACGATCTCGTCTACGGCAAGCTCGGCTCGTTCCGCGGGGTCCCGTGGGACGACGCGACGCCCGACTACGGCACACACACGGTCGAGTACCGCACGATCGACGCGGCGGGCAACATCTCCGAACCACGCTCCTTCCGCGTCACGCTCCGCCAGAAGTAACCCCCGGCCGGACCCCCTTCGGGCCGCCCCCCCCACCGCCGCAGACGGCCAGGACGGGGTGGGGGCGGCCCTGCGGGGTTTACCCGGGCCTCAGCACTTCTTGGTGCTGGCCGCCTGGTTGGGCAGCGGGTCGCCCGCGCGGCGCAGGGTGCCGACACCCGCCGTGCACTCGCCGGAGGTCTTCGTGCCCTGCGACCAGTACTCCTGGCCGCTGGTGTTGGTCCAGGAGCGCTTGCCCAGCACCTCGTCCTGGGAGTAGCTGTAGACGGCGACCGTGATGTCGTAGTCCTTGTTGTTCTGGTGGAAGGAGTCCCAGACCCAGAGGTAGCCGTAGTTCTCCTTGCAGTTGGCCGAGTAGAACTGCTTCACGGAGGCGATGTGCACCCCTCCCCGGTCGATGTACCGGACCTCGCCGATCGGCTTCGCGTCGGAACAGACCGCCGCTGCCTCCGCCTTCTTGCTCAGCGGGTTCCCGGCCGCCGAGGGGGCCGCCGACTTCGGCGCCTCCCACTGCGACGGGCTGGGGGCGGGACCGCTCCCAGCCAGCGCGGTCCCTGCCGGAAGCAAGGCGAACGCGCAGGCCAGTGCCGCGAAGGTGCGCTTGGTGAATCGCATGCCAGTACCCTCTCCGTCGTCTTCCGCACGACGACGCGCCGTTGTGGCTCGCTCAGGTGAGCCGACGCGCCCCGTGCGCCCGGCCGGAGTCGGCCGAACGCTGGGGAAGACCCGCAACAGGCGGGAAAGGGTGCACAATTCAGGGCATCATCACCCATTCAGCCTACGAGGAAGCCGCCGGACCCGCTCTCCGCCCCAGCCCGAGGCGGTGTTCGTCGCGTACGCGCGGTCGCGGGAGGTCTGTGCGAAGGGGCACCATACGAGCCACCCCGGGCACTTCGTCCTCTGATCGAGCCGCTAGCCTCCGTTTGTATGATTGATCCTCAGGCCCACGACCATTCTGTCGGGGGTGAGCCCGCGAGACCGTCGTCCCACCGCGTCCTGTGGTTCGCCGCGGGCGCCACCGCGGCGATACTCGTCGCCGACCTCGCCACACGCGCCTACAACCGGTACGACGCGATACCGGCCGTCCGCGAGTTCGTCAACGTCGACCTCGAGGCCAACCTGCCCACCTGGTGGAACAGCACGCTGCTGCTGGCCGTGGCGGGCATGGCGCTGACCGCCGCGCTGCTCAGCGGCCGCGACGCGCGCCCCGGGCGGCTGTCCTGGCTGGGTCTCGCCGGCGCCATCACCCTGCTCAGCATCGACGAGACGGCCTCGTTGCACGAACGCCTCGGTGAGGTCGGCAAGTCGTGGAAGGAGTGGGCCGGTGTCTCGCTGCCCACGCACGCCTGGGTGCTGCCCGGAGCGCTCCTCGCGGTGGCGGGCACCGTGTGCGCCGTGCTGTGGGCGCGGAAGCTCCCGCGCGACCTGCGGCTCGGGCTGATGGGCGCACTCGCGGTGTATCTGGGCGGGGCGCTGGTGACCGAGGCGTTCAACGGCTGGGCCCACTCGAACGACCACAGCACCACGCTCATGCTGGGCACGATCGTGGAGGAGGGCCTGGAGATGAGCGCCTGCATCCTCGCCCTCGCCGTCCTCGGCCGGTACGTGCTGCTGGAGCGAGACCCGGCCTCCGGACGCACGCACGTCCGACTGCGGGACAGCTGACGGGCTGCCTCGTGAGCCCCGCCGCGGGCACGGGGCCGTCAGACGGAGCGGGCCCGACCCGCCCCCGTACGTGGCGACTCCGGCTCGCCGACGTCAGGCAGGCACTCCCCGCCCTGCGGACGCGGTGGACGCGGCGGCCGCCGGGCGCCGCGCGCTCAGGAGGAGGCGGGCGGGTAGAGGTCGCGGGGGAGTTGGGAGGCCGCCGCGGCGTCCAGGAGCCACAGGGTGCGGAAGCGGCCGTACGCGCCGGCGGCCGGGGCCTGGATCTCGCCCGCGCCGGACAGCGCGAGGGCCGCCGCCTCCGCCTTGTCCGCGCCCGCGGCCAGCAGCCACACCTCGCGGGCCGCGCGGATCGCGGGCAGCGTGAGGGAGATGCGGGTCGGCGGCGGCTTGGGCGCGCCGTGCACGCCGACGACCGTACGCTCCGTCTCCCGCACCCCCGGGTGCTCCGGGAAGAGCGACGCCACATGCGTGTCGGGGCCGACACCCAGCAGCAGCACGTCGAAGCCGGGCACCGGCCCGTGGTCCTCCGGGCCCGCGGCGGCGGCCAGTTCGGCCGCGTACGCCGCCGAGGCGGTGTCCACGTCGTCGCCGGAGGGGCCCGAGTGCGGGCCGCCCGCCGCCGGCATGGCGTGCACCCGGGCCGGGTCCAGCGGCACCGCGTCGAGCAGCGCCGCGCGGGCCTGGGTGACGTTCCGCTCCGGGTCGCCCTCGGGCAGGAAGCGCTCGTCGCCCCACCACAGGTCCAGCCGGGACCAGTCGACCGCCTCCCGGGCGGGGGAGGCGGCGAGCGCCGCGAGCAGGCCGTTGCCGTTGCGCCCGCCGGTCAGCACGACGGAGGCGGAGCCGCGTGCGGTCTGCGCCTCGACGATCCGGGCCGCCAGCCGCGCGGCGGCGGCCTCGGCCATCTCCTCCTTGTCGTGGTGCACCACGACCTGCGGGGCGCTGGTCACTTGGCGCTCCGGCGGCCCGTCGGCGCCGCCTTCTTGCGCGCCCCGGAGGGGGCTTCGGGAGCAGCGCCGTCGGCGCCGGCGGCGGTGTCCTCGGCCGTCTTCCGGGTCGCCGCAGGCTGCCTCTGCGCCAGCGGCGCTGCGGCATCGGCCCCCGCCGCCGCCCCGCCGGACGGCGGCGCCGCCAGGCTGCTGACCCCGAAGCGCACCGCCTGCTCGTACGCCTCGTCCGGGTCCAGCCGCCGCAGCTCCTCGGCGATCAGCTCGGCCGTCGTACGCCGCTGGAGCGCCACGTGCCGGTCCGGCTGGCCCGGCACGGCCAGCTCCGCCAGCGCGCCGTTCGCCCGGTCCAGGCAGATCTGCCCGTCGGCCGTCGCCATCCGCACGGCCGTGATGCCCGGCCCCTCGGAGACCACGCGCTCCACCGGGACCCGCAGCCGCTCGGCGAGCCACAGCGCCAGCAGTTCGGTCGAGGGGTTGTACGCCTCGCCCTCCACCTGCGCGCCGGTGATCGTCATCTGCTTCTGGTCCAGCGCGGCGGCCAGCACGCTGCGCCACCCCGTCACCCTCGTCCACGCCAGGTCCGTGTCACCCGGCGCATAGGTCTGGGCGCGCAGCCGCAGCGTGGCCACCGGGTCCTCGGTCTGCGCGGCGTCGGTGATCCTGCGCTGCGCGAGGGTGCCCAGCAGGTCGTCGGAAGGGTGCTGCGGCGCGTCCTCCGGCCACCACACCACCACCGGCGCGTCCGGCAGCAGCAGCGGCAGCACCACACTGTACGAGTGCGCGGCCAACTCGCCGTGCAGGCGCAGCAGTACGGTCTCGCCCGCCCCGTTGCCCGTGCGCACCTCCGCGTCCAGCCGCGCCTTGGCCCGGTCGCGGGGCGAGCGGCCGGGGCGCCGTACGACCACCAGAATCCGCGACGGGTGCTCCTTGGACGCCTCCGCGGCGGCCTTGAGCGCGTCGTAGTGGTTGCCCTCGTCGGTGACGATGACGAGGGTGAGCACCATGCCGACCGCGGGCGAGCCGCTCGCCCGCCGGGCCTGCACCAGTGCCGTGTTGATCTGCCCCGAGGTGGTGTCCGTGAGGTCGATGTTCATGGCCGCCGCCAGCTCCGTCCGTCTCGCGCGAGCATCTCGTCCGCCGCGGCGGGACCCCAGGTCCCGGCCGGGTACTGCTCGGGCTTCCCGTGCCGCCCCCAGTGCTCCTCGATCGGGTCGAGGATCTCCCAGGAGCGTTCGACCTCCTGGTGGCGCGGGAAGAGGTTCGCGTCGCCCAGCAGGACGTCCAGGATGAGGCGCTCGTACGCCTCGGGGCTGGACTCGGTGAAGGACTCGCCGTAGGCGAAGTCCATCGTCACGTCACGGATCTCCATCTGCGTGCCCGGCACCTTGGAACCGAACCGGATGGTCACGCCCTCGTCCGGCTGCACCCGGATGACCAGCGCGTTCTGCCCCAGCTCCTGGGTGTCGGTGGTGCCGAAGGGGGAGTGCGGGGCGCGCTGGAAGACGATCGCGATCTCGGTCACCCGGCGGCCCAGCCGCTTGCCGGTGCGCAGGTAGAACGGCACCCCGGCCCAGCGCCGGTTGTCGATCTCCAGCTTTATGGCGGCGTACGTGTCGGTCTTCGACTGCGGGTCGATGCCGTCCTCGTCGAGGTAGCCGGGGACCTTGCGCCCGCCCTGCCAGCCCGCCGCGTACTGCCCGCGCACCGTGTGCGCCGCCAGGTCCTGCGGCAGCCGCACCGAGTCGAGCACCTTCATCTTCTCCGTGACCAGCGCCTTGGCCTCGAAGGAGACGGGCTCCTCCATCGCCGTGAGCGCCATCAGCTGGAGCAGGTGGTTCTGGATGACGTCCCGGGCCGAACCGATGCCGTCGTAGTAGCCCGCGCGCCCGCCGATGCCGATGTCCTCGGCCATGGTGATCTGCACGTGATCGACGTACGAGCGGTTCCACAGCGGTTCGAACATGGTGTTCGCGAAGCGCAGGGCCAGGATGTTCTGGACGGTCTCCTTGCCCAGGTAGTGGTCGATGCGGAAGACCTCGCTGGGCCGGAAGACCTCGTGCACCACGGAGTTGAGGTTCTGCGCGCTCGCGAGGTCGTGGCCGAAGGGCTTCTCGATGACCGCCCGCCGCCAGGACTCGCCCGGCCCGTCGGACAGCCCGTGCTTCTTGAGCTGGGAGACCACGGAGGGGAAGAACTTCGGCGGCACCGAGAGGTAGAAGGCGAAGTTGCCGCCGGTGCCCCGGGACTTGTCCAGCTCCTCGATGGTCGCCTTGAGCTGGCGGAACGCCTCGTCGTCGTCGAAGACGCCCGGCACGAAGCGCATGCCCTCCGCCAGCTGCTGCCAGACCTCCTCGCGGAAGGGCGTACGCGAGTGCTCCTTGACCGCGTCGTGGACGACCTGCGCGAAGTCCTCGTCCTCCCAGTCCCGGCGGGCGAAGCCGACCAGCGAGAAGCCCGGCGGCAGCAGCCCGCGGTTCGCCAGGTCGTAGACGGCGGGCATCAGCTTCTTGCGTGACAGGTCGCCCGTGACGCCGAAGATCACCAGGCCCGACGGTCCCGCGATGCGCGGGAGCCGTCGGTCCTGGGCGTCACGCAGCGGGTTGACCGCGCTGCTCACGGTGGGTTACGCCTCCTTCGGCGCGAGGCGCTTCAGCTCGGCCCCGGTCGAGCCGAGCAGCTCGTTCCAGGACTTCTCGAACTTCTCGACACCCTCGTCCTCGAGCACCTGCACCACATCGTCGTACGAGATGCCCAGCTCCGCCAGCGCGGCCAGCTCGGCGCGCGCCGCCTCGTAGCCGCCGGTGACGGTGTCCCCGGTGATCTCGCCGTGGTCGTCGGTGGCCTCCAAGGTGGCCTCCGGCATGGTGTTGACGGTGTTCGGGGCGACCAGCTCGGTCACGTAGAGGGTGTCCGGCAGCGCCGGGTCCTTCACGCCGGTCGACGCCCACAGCGGGCGCTGCGCGTTCGCGCCGCGCTTCGCCAGCGCCTTCCACCGGTCGGCGGCGACGACCTGCTCGTACGCCTCGTACGCGAGCCGCGCGTTGGCGATGGCCGCCTTGCTCTTGTGCGCCTTGGCCTCCTCGGTGCCCAGCGCCTCGAGGCGCTTGTCGACCTCGGTGTCCACCCGCGAGACGAAGAACGAGGCGACCGAGTGGATCGCGGACAGGTCCAGGCCCTTGGCGTCCGCCTTCTCCAGGCCCGCCTGGTAGGCGTCCATCACCTCGCGGTAGCGCTCCAGGGAGAAGATCAGCGTGACGTTGACGCTGATGCCCGTCGCGATGGCCTCGGTGATGGCCGGCAGGCCCGCCCGGGTGGCCGGGATCTTGATGAAGGCGTTCGGCCGGTCGACCAGCCACGCCAGCTGCTTGGCCTCGGCGACGGTGGCGGCCGTACGGTGCGCCAGCCGGGGGTCCACCTCGATGGAGACCCGGCCGTCCTGGCCGCCGGTCGCGTCGTAGAGGGGCCGGAGGATGTCGCACGCGTCGCGGACGTCGGCCGTCGTGATCATGCGGACGGCCTCTTCCACGGTGACCCCGCGGGCGGCGAGGTCGGTCAGCTGCTCCTCGTAGCCGTCGCCGGCCGAGATCGCCTTCTGGAAGATCGTCGGATTGGTGGTGACGCCCACGACGTGCTGCTCATTGAGCAGCTCGCCGAGACCGCCGGACGTGATGCGCTTGCGCGACAGGTCGTCCAGCCAGATCGCCACGCCCTCGTCGGAGAGGCGCTTGAGTGCGTCTGTCATGGGATGTGCATCTCCTGTGTGATCGTGTGCGTGCGCGGAGGCGGTGTGAAGGCCGTCAGCGCGCTGCGGCTTGCAGGGACTCCTTGGCGGCCTGCGTGACGGCCTCCGAGGTGATGCCGTACTCGCGGTAGAGGGTCTGGTAGTCGGCGGAGGCGCCGAAGTGCTCCAGCGAGACCACCTGACCCGCGTCCCCCACGTACCGGTGCCAGGTCAGCCCGACCCCGGCCTCGACCGCGACCCGCGCCTTCACGCGGGGCAGCAGCACGCTGTCACGGTAGGCCTGGTCCTGCTCCTCGAACCACTCGACACAGGGCATGGACACCACACGGGTGGGCACCCCCTGCGCCTGGAGCTGCTCGCGGGCCTCGACGGCCAGCTGCACCTCGGAGCCGGTGCCGATCAGCAGGACCTGCGGCTCGCCGCCCTCGGCCTCGGCCAGGATGTAGCCGCCGCGGACGGTGTCCTCGTTGGCCGGGTAGGTCGGCACGTTCTGCCGGGTCAGTGCCAGGCCGTGCGGGGCGGGCTTGGCCGCGTGCCGGCGCAGCACCTCGCCCCAGGCCAGCGCCGTCTCGTTCGCGTCGGCGGGCCGGACGATGTTGAGGCCGGGGATCGCCCGCAGCGCGGCCAGGTGTTCGACCGGCTGGTGGGTGGGGCCGTCCTCGCCCAACCCGATCGAGTCGTGCGTCCACACGTGCGTGACGGGCGCCTTCATCAGCGCGGCCAGCCGCACCGCGTTGCGCATGTAGTCGGAGAAGGTGAGGAAGGTGCCGCCGTAGATCCGGGTGTTGCCGTGCAGCGCGATGCCGTTCATGGCGGCGGCCATCGCGTGCTCGCGGATGCCGAAGTGCACCGTACGGCCGTACGGGTCGGCGCCCGGCGACTGGTTCCCCTCGGGCAGGAAGGAGGTGTCGGCGAAGGAGGTGTTGTTCGAACCCGCGAGGTCGGCCGAGCCGCCCCACAGCTCCGGCACGATCGGGCCGAGCGCCTTGAGCACGGCGCCGGACGCCTTGCGGGTGGCGACGCCCTTGCCCGCCTCGAACGAGGGCAGGTGCTGCTCCCAGCCCTGCGGCAGCTCGCCCTTGCGGATGCGGTCGAACTCGGCGGCCCGCTCGGGGGCGGCGGCGCGCCAGTCGGCGAACCGCTTGTCCCACGCCGCGTGCGCCTCCCGACCGCGGGTGATAGCGCCGCGTACGTGTGCCAGCACCTCGTCCTCCACCTGGAAGGACTTGTTCGCGTCGAAGCCCAGCACCTTCTTGGTGGCGGCCACCTCCTCGTCGCCCAGCGCGGCGCCGTGCGAGGCACCGGTGTTCTGGGCGTTCGGGGCGGGCCAGGCGATGATGGAGCGCACCGCGATGAAGGAGGGGCGCTCCGTCTCGGCCTGCGCGGCACGCATGGCCGCGTACAGCGCCGCGGGGTCCAGGTCGCCGCTGGGCAGCGGCTCGACGCGCTGCACGTGCCAGCCGTACGCCTCGTAGCGGGCGGCGGTGTCCTCGGAGATGGCGACGGAGGTGTCGCCCTCGATGGAGATGTGGTTGTCGTCCCACAGCAGCACCAGGTTGCCCAGCTTCTGGTGCCCGGCCAGCGAGGACGCCTCGGCGGAGATGCCCTCCTGGAGGTCGCCGTCGCCCGCGAACGTCCAGATGGTGTGGTCGAACGGGGAGCTGCCCGGTGCCGCGTCCGGGTCGAAGAGGCCGCGCTCGTAGCGGGCCGACATCGCCATGCCCACGGCGTTCGCGACGCCCTGCCCCAGCGGGCCGGTGGTCGTCTCCACGCCCGCGGTGTGCCCGTGCTCCGGGTGGCCCGGCGTGCGGCTGCCCCAGGTGCGGAACGCCTTCAGGTCGTCCAGTTCCAGGCCGTAACCCGCCAGGTAGAGCTGGATGTACAGCGTCAGGCTGGAGTGGCCCACCGACAGGACGAAGCGGTCCCGGCCCGTCCAGTCGGGATCGGTCGGGTCGTGCCGCATGAGCTTCTGGAAGACCAGGTAGGCCGCGGGCGCCAGGCTCATCGCCGTGCCGGGGTGGCCGTTGCCGACCTTCTGCACGGAATCCATGGCCAGGACTCGGACGGTGTCCACCGCCCGCTGGTCCAGTTCGGTCCACTCAAGGTCTGTGGTGGTCGGCTCGTTGCTCACCCTGCTTCAGGGCTCCTCTCCACATGATCGGAAGCCGGTGACCGACGGCGCACCGGGCGGTGTCGAGGGTACCGCTGCCAGGAGGCCCGTACTTTCGAGCGTCCACGTTGCGTCACCTGCTGGGACAAGGGGCCGCCGCCCGCAGGTATTCCCGGGCGCCCCGCGGGAGGACGCCGCCGCCACGGCACGTGGCGGGAGGGCGGCCGGGGGAGTCGGCCAACACGAGGCCCCCCGAGGGAGGGCGACTGTGGCCAGCGTCTAAAGTGGCGTGGTAAGCGCGAGCTTTCACCGGCCCCTCACGTCCGGGGCTCGCATGTTTATGACTGTTGATGATCTGATCAGGGGTGTTCGTGACGGCCGTCGAATCCCGTCCCGCGGGGGTGCTCGACAACAGCACCGTCCACCGGCCGCTCGGTGCCAGGGTGAAGGCGTTCGTCGCACTCACCAAACCGCGCATCATCGAACTTCTCCTCATCACCACGATCCCGGTGATGTTCCTGGCCGCGCAAGGAGTGCCCGACCTCTGGCTGGTGCTGGCCACCTGCATCGGCGGTTACCTCTCCGCGGGCGGCGCCAACGCGCTGAACATGTACCTCGACCGTGACATCGACGCGCTGATGCACCGCACCGAGCAGCGTCCGCTGGTCACCGGGATCGTCAGCCCGCGCGAGGGCCTGGCCTTCGGGCTCATCCTGGCGGTCGGCTCGACCCTGTGGTTCGGCCTGCTGGTCAACTGGCTCTCGGCGGCGCTCGCACTCGGCGCGCTCCTCTTCTACGTCGTCGTCTACACGATGCTGCTCAAGCGGCGCACCTCGCAGAACATCGTCTGGGGCGGCATCGCGGGCTGCATGCCGGTCTTCATCGGCTGGTCCGCGGTCACGAACGAGGTCGGGCTGGCCGCACTGGTGCTCTTCCTGGTCATCTTCTTCTGGACGCCGCCGCACTACTGGCCGCTCTCCATGAAGGTCAGGGAGGACTACGCGCGGGTCGGCGTGCCGATGCTGCCCGTCGTGGCGGGCAACACCGTGGTGGCCCGGCAGATCGTGCTCTACAGCTGGGTCATGGTCGCCGTATCGCTGTCGCTCTGGCCGCTGGGGTACGTCGGCTGGTTCTACCCCGTGGTCGCGGTGCTGGCCGGCGCGTGGTGGCTCCGCGAGGCGCACGGCCTCCAGTCACGGGCGAAGGCCGGGATCACCGGCGGCAAGCTCAAGGAGATGCGGCTCTTCCACTGGTCGATCACCTACATCTCCCTGCTTTTTCTCGCTGTCGCGATCGACCCGTTTCTCTAAATGCGCTCGGTTCGCCTCCGCGGGCTTGTACCCGGTGTCGACACTGCCTTGTGCGCTCGGTTCGCCGCCGGGCGCTTGTACCCGGTGTCGACACTCCTCGACGCTGCACTCGCTGCGCTCGTTTGGTCTCGTCGCTTTCGACACCGGCGCGCCCTTTGGCTCACTCGCTGAGGCTCGCTGCGCTCGCGTTCCGGTGCACACCGCATGTCACGTGCACGTTCACGCACACAGCTGACCCCACGCCCGTGCACCCCTGGCCGGTCACCCGTACTGGAGGAAGCCGCACGTGACCAGGGACGGCAGCGGTGCCCCGAGCGAGCGGAGCGAGTGAGGCTCAGCGAGTGAGCCGAAGCGGGCGCCGGTGTCGAAAGTGACGAGACCAAGTGAGCGAGGAACGAGCGAGTGCCGTGTCGAGGAGTGTCGACATCGGGTACAAGCCCGCGGAGGCGAACCGAGCGCATCAAGGCAGCTGATTGCCCGCCATGCGGGACCACTCGTAGGGGCCCGTGCGGACGTGGTCGGCCATCGGGCCGTCGAAGGTCTCCCGTACGGTGACCCCCGCCCGTTCCACCGCCTGCTGGGCGATCTCGCGTGAGGGGGCCACCAGGTCGCCCCAGGTGCCGTCCTCGGCGACCAGGACGATGCGGGCGCCCCGCTGGCCCAGGTAGGCGACCTGGGCTTCTGCCTGGCCGCCGTGCGCGGTGGTGAAGGCGGTGATCCGCTTGGTGAGCCGTGCCGTGCGCCGCGCGTCCCGGCCGCTGCCGGACGGGGCGGGAGACGCCTCGGGAGTCGCGGACGCCGCCTCGTCCTGGCCGGTGTCCGCGTCCTCGCCGGAGTGCTGTGTGTCTGCCATGAACCTGATGCTACCGACGGGTAAGCCCGCAGGCCAGGGCAGACCCTAGCTGGAGGTGCTCGCCAGGGGCTGGTCGTGGGCCACCGCCGGTGCGGCTGCCGGGGCCTGCTCGGTGGGCGGCAGGCCCCGTTCGCGCAGGGAGAGCACCAGGCGGCAGATCGCGATCCATACCAGCGTGGACCCCAGCAGATGGATGCCGACGAGGATCTCGGGCAGGTCCGTGAAGTACTGCACGTAGCCGATCACCCCCTGGGCCATCAGCACCAGGAACAGCTCGCGGGTGCGCCGCAGCGGCCCGACGGGCGCGTCGACCGCGCGCAGGACGAACCACAGCGCGCCGGTGAGCGCCACCACGATCCACGCCAGCAACGCATGCAGCTGGCTGACCGTCTCCGGGTCCAGCGGCATCCGGGGTACGTCGCTGCTGTCGCCCGCGTGCGGACCCGAGCCGGTGACCACCGTGCCCACCGCGACGAGCGCGCAGGAGACCCCGGCCAGTACGTAGACCAGCTGCTTGACCGGCTTGCCCACCAGCGGGCGCGGCGGTGTGTCGCCCTCGCGGGCCCGCAGCCAGGTCACCGTGGAGACGGTGAGCAGCGCGATGGCCAGCAGGAAGTGCCCGGCCACCGTGTACGGGTTCAGCTCGGTCAGCACGGTGACGCCGCCGATCACGGCGTTCCCCATCACCAGCCAGAACTGGGCCCAGGCCAGCCTGCCCAGCTCCGGGCGTGCGGGCTTCGCGGAGCGCGCCGCGAGGATCGCCCAGCCGACGGCGGCGCTCAGGACGTACGCGAGCATCCGGTTGCCGAACTCGATGGCCCCGTGCAGGCCCATCTCGGAGGTGGCGGTGAGGCTGTCGTCGCTGCACTTGGGCCAGGTCTCGCAGCCCAGCCCGGAGCCGGTGAGCCGCACGGCGCCGCCCGTCACGATGATGAGCACGCTCATCATCACGGCGGTGAGGGTGGCCCGTTCGAGGGTGCGCTGGGTGGGTGTCCAGCGGGCTGCGATGTACGAGACGGGGTTGCGTACGGCTTCCGGCAGATTCGGCACGGACGTCATGCTACGACGCCCTTGTGCGTGTCTTCACAAGGGGGGCGCCGGCCGGTCACTCCCAGCGGAAGAAGCGTGCCGCGGCGGCCAGCCCTAGCACCGCCCAGCCCGCCAGCACGGCGAGCGCGCCCCAGGGCACTCCGGCGCCGTGCTGGAGTACGTCGCGCAGCCCGTCGGAGAGGGCGCTGATGGGCAGCAGCTGGAGCGCCTCCCGCATCGCGCCGGGGAACTTCTCCAGCGGCACGATCACCCCACCGCCGACCAGCAGCAGCAGGAACACCAGGTTCGCGGCGGCCAGTGTCGCCTCCGCGCGCAGCGTCCCCGCCATCAGCAGGCCGAGCCCGGAGAAGGCGGCGGTCCCCGCGAGCAGCAGCAGCACGACGGCGGCCGGGTTGCCGTGCGGGGACCAGCCCAGCCCCAGCGCCACCGCCGTCAGCAGCGCCACCTGGAGCACCTCGATCACCAGCACCGAGCAGGTCTTGGCGGTCATCAGCGCCCAGCGCGGCAGCGGCGAGGCGGCCAGGCGCTTGAGCGCGCCGTACCGCCGGTCGAAGCCGGTGGAGATGGCCTGGCCGGTGAACGCGGTGGAGAGCACCGCGAGGGCGAGGACGCCCGGTGCCAGGAAGTCGACCCGCCCGTCCGCGTCGGCGGGCGCGTCGCCGGCGCCGGGCAGGTCGATGACGTCGACGGCGCTGAAGAGGACGAGCAGCAGGGTCGGGATGACGACGGTCAGCAGCAGCTGCTCGCCGTTGCGCAGCAGCATCCGGGTCTCCAGCGCGGCCTGCGCGGCGATCATGCGCGGCAGCGGCGCGGCACCGGGTGCGGGCGTGAACGTGCCGCCGCGCGCGGCCGGCGCCCCGGGGGGTGTGCCGGTCGGCGTACCGGTGGCGTCCGTGGTCATCAGCGCAACTCCTTGCCGGTCAGCTCCAGGCTGTGTTCTTCCGGGGGGCGACCCCCGTACCCCCGGACGGGGCGGTCCCGCTCGGTCATCAGCGCAGCTCCTTGCCGGTCAGCTCCAGGAAGACGTCCTCCAGCGTGCGCCGCTCCACCGAGATCCGGTCCGGCAGCACGCCGTTCTGCGCGCACCAGGAGGTGACGGTCGCCAGCAGCTGCGGGTCCACCGCCCCGGTGAGGCGGTACGCGCCGGGGGTCAGTTCGGCCGCGGCCGTGTCCGGCGGGAGGGCCTTGAGCAGTGAGACGAGGTCGAGCCCCGGACGGCCGCCGAAGCGCAGGCTGTTCTCGGCGCCGCCGCGGCACAGTTCCTCGGGGGTGCCGCGGGCGATCACCCGGCCGCCGTCCACGATGGCGACGTCGTCGGACAGCTGCTCGGCCTCGTCCATGTGGTGGGTGGTGAGCACGACGGTCACCCCGTCCGCGCGCAGCTCGCGCACCAGTTCCCAGGTGGCCCGGCGGGCCTGCGGGTCGAGGCCGGCGGTCGGTTCGTCCAGGAAGACCAGCTCAGGGCGGCCGACCACGGCCAGTGCCAGTGCGAGCCGCTGCCGCTGGCCTCCGGACAGCCGCCGGTAGGGCGTACGGCCGCAGCCCTCCAGGCCCAGCCGTTCGACCAGGGCCGCGACGTCCAGCGGGTGGGCGTGCAGCCCGGCCACGTGGCGCAGCATCTCCACCGCGCGGACGCCGGAGTAGACGCCGCCGCTCTGGAGCATCACGCCCACCCGGGGCCGCAGCCGGGCCGCGTCGGCGACCGGGTCGAGCCCGAGCACGCGTACGGTGCCCGCGTCGGGGCGGTGGTAGCCCTCGCAGATCTCGACGGTGGTGGTCTTGCCCGCCCCGTTGGGCCCCAGGACGGCGGTGACGGTCCCGGCGGCCACGGTGAGATCGAGGCCCTCGACGGCGGACTTGCCGCCGTACCGCTTCACCAGTCCCGTGATCTCGACAACAGGGGCAGAGTGCATACGGAGAGTCTAGAGAGACCAGGTCAGGGCGGATTCGGCGGGTTCGGGTGGGCGCGGAGGTAAGGCACGCCTTACGTGATGCACTCCATCCGGCCAGGTCACAGCGCTGGGTTGCTGGACTCCGAGGAATTACGCAACAATGGTGTTGTGAAAAACGACGGCGCCGCGCACGAGACGCCTCCGACGGCCGCCCAGGCCGCCGGTGGCGCCGTGGCGCCCGTGCTGCCGCCGGTCTCCGACGAGCAGCACGGCACCCGGCAGCGGGTGGCCCGCTCCATCCTCGACCACGGGCCGTCCACGGCGGCCGAGCTGGCGCTCCGCCTCGAGCTGACCCAGGCGGCGGTCCGCCGCCACCTGGACACGCTGGTGGGCGAGGGCGTCGTGGAGCCCCGCGAGAAGCGGGTCTACGGCTCGCGCGGCAGGGGCCGTCCCGCCAAGATGTTCGCGCTCACCGAGTGCGGCCGGGACGCCTTCGACCAGGCGTACGACGCGCTGGCGGTGGACGCCATGCGCTGGATCGCCCGTTCGGCGGGCGGCGGCGAGGAGGGCGAGGCCGCCGTGGCGGCCTTCGCGCGCGCCCGGGTCGCGGCGCAGACCGAGCGCTATCAGGAAGCCCTGGCCCAGGTGCCGCCCGAGGAGCGTACGAAGGTGCTCGCCGAGGCCCTGACCGAGGACGGGTACGCTGCCACGGCGCGCGACGCGCCCGCCTCCGCGGGCGAGCAGCTCTGCCAGCACCACTGCCCGGTGGCGCACGCCGCCGAGCAGTTCCCGCAGCTGTGCGAGGCGGAGACCGAGGTCTTCTCGCACCTGCTGGGCACCCACGTGCAGCGGCTCGCGACCATCGCCCACGGCGACGGCGTGTGCACCACCTTCGTGCCGCACGCGCCGCACGCACCGAGAGGCACCCAGGCTTCCCCCGACGGCCCGGCCAGCACCTCCGGCGCCGTCCGTACGACCAGCAGGACCAGCACCAGCAAGACCAGCAATGCCACCACAGCATCTGCGCAAACTGCCGGGAGGAACCCCGCATGACGCTCCCCACGGAGACTGCCCACCCCGAGCTCGACGGTCTGGGCAACTACGAATACGGCTGGGCCGACTCCGACGCGGCCGGTGCCGCGGCGAAGCGCGGCCTCTCGGAGGACGTCGTCCGCGACATCTCCGGGAAGAAGAACGAGCCGGAGTGGATGCTGAAGCTGCGGCTGAAGGGTCTGCGCCTCTTCGGCAAGAAGCCCATGCCCAACTGGGGCTCCGACCTCAGCGGCATCGACTTCGACAACATCAAGTACTTCGTGCGGTCCACCGAGAAGCAGGCCCAGTCCTGGGAGGACCTGCCGGAGGACATCAAGAACACCTACGACCGGCTCGGCATCCCGGAGGCGGAGAAGCAGCGCCTGGTCGCCGGTGTCGCCGCGCAGTACGAGTCCGAGGTCGTCTACCACCAGATCCGCGAGGACCTGGAGGAGCAGGGCGTCCTCTTCCTGGACACCGACACCGCGCTGCGCGAGCACCCGGAGATCTTCCAGGAGCACTTCGGCACCGTCATCCCCACCGGTGACAACAAGTTCGCCGCGCTGAACACCGCGGTCTGGTCCGGCGGGTCGTTCATCTACGTGCCGCCGGGCGTGCACGTCGACATCCCGCTCCAGGCGTACTTCCGGATCAACACCGAGAACATGGGCCAGTTCGAGCGGACGTTGATCATCGTCGACGAGAACGCCTACGTGCACTATGTCGAGGGCTGCACCGCCCCGATCTACGACTCGGACTCGCTGCACTCCGCGGTCGTCGAGATCATCGTGAAGAAGGGCGGGCGCTGCCGCTACACCACGATCCAGAACTGGTCGAACAACGTCTACAACCTGGTCACCAAGCGCGCCGTGGCCTACGAGGGCGCGACCATGGAGTGGGTCGACGGCAACCTCGGCTCCAAGGTCACCATGAAGTACCCGGCCGTCTACCTGATGGGCGAGCACGCCAAGGGCGAGACGCTCTCCGTCGCCTTCGCGGGCGAGGGCCAGCACCAGGACGCGGGCGCGAAGATGGTGCACATGGCGCCGCGTACGTCGTCCAACATCGTCTCGAAGTCGGTGGCGCGCGGCGGCGGCCGTACCTCCTACCGCGGTCTGATCGAGATCGCCGAGGGCGCCGAGGGCTCCAAGTCGAACGTCCTGTGCGACGCGCTGCTGGTGGACACCATCTCCCGCTCGGACACCTACCCGTACGTCGACGTCCGCGAGGACGACGTCACGATGGGCCACGAGGCGACGGTCTCCAAGGTCAGCGACGACCAGCTGTTCTACCTGATGAGCCGCGGCCTCTCGGAGAACGAGGCGATGGCGATGATCGTGCGCGGCTTCGTCGAGCCCATCGCCAAGGAGCTGCCCATGGAGTACGCGCTGGAGCTGAACCGGCTGATCGAGCTGCAGATGGAAGGCGCGGTCGGCTGACCCGCCGCCCGGCGGGCCACCGGCCCGCGCCCGTCCCCTTCCAAGAGACAGAGAACGCAGACAGAGAGAGTGAGCAAGACGACAGCCATGGCTGAGGCTCAGAACATTCCGGGCGGTTCGAACACCACCGGATCGATCGCGGTGGCCGCCGAGTCCACCGTCGCGACCAGGATGAGCGCGGCGCCGTCCTTCGACGTGGCCGACTTCCCGGTGCCGCACGGCCGCGAGGAGGAGTGGCGTTTCACGCCGCTCGAGCGCCTCCGCGGCCTGCACGACGGCACGGCGCAGGCGTCCGGGTCCCTCAAGGTCGAGGTCTCCGCGCCCGAGGGCGTCACCGTCGAGGCCGTCGCCCGCGACGACGAGCGGATCGGCCGTGCGGGCAAGCCCGTCGACCGGGTCGCCGCGCAGGCGTTCAGCTCCTTCGAGAAGGCCTCGGTCGTCTCGGTGCCCAAGGACACCGTGCTCAGCGAGCCGATCCGGGTCACCCTGCACGGCGAGGGCGGTGTCTCCTACGGGCACACCGTCTTCGAGCTGGGCGCCTTCGCCGAGGCCGTCATCGTCATCGACCACACGGGCGACAACGTGCGCGCGGCCAACGTCGAGTACGTGCTGGGGGACGGCGCGAAGCTGACCGTGGTCTCCGTGCAGGACTGGGACGACACCGCCGTCCACTGCTCCCAGCACAACGCCCTGGTCGGCCGTGACGCCAGCTTCAAGTCCGTCGTGGTCACCTTCGGCGGCGACCTGGTGCGCCTGCACCCCAGGGTCAACTACGCCGGTCCCGGCGGTGAGGCCGAGCTGTACGGGCTGTACTTCACCGACAACGGCCAGCACCAGGAGCACCGCCTCCTGGTCGACCACGACAGCCCGCACTGCCGCAGCAACGTCGCCTACAAGGGTGCGCTCCAGGGTGAGCGGGCGCACGCGGTATGGATCGGCGACGTGCTGATCCGCAAGGCCGCCGAGGGCACCGACACCTACGAGCTGAACCGCAACCTGGTGCTCGGTGACGGCGCGCGCGTCGACTCCGTGCCCAACCTTGAGATCGAGACGGGCGAGATCGTCGGCGCGGGGCACGCCTCGGCCACCGGCCGCTTCGACGACGAGCAGCTGTTCTACCTGATGGCGCGCGGCATCCCGGAGCCGGAGGCACGCCGTCTGGTGGTGATGGGCTTCTTCACCGAGCTGATCCAGAAGATCGGCCTGCCCGATCTGGAGGAGCGCCTGGTCGCCAAGATCGAGGCTGAGCTGGAAGCGTCGGCCGCATGAGTGCCGAGGCGGGGTTCGTGCGCGTGGCCGCGCTGAGCGAGCTGGAGACGGACACCCCCAAGCGGGTGGACATCGACAGCACGCCGGTCTCGGTCGTCCGGATCGAGGGCGGCGACGTCTTCGCGATCCACGACATCTGCTCGCACGCGCATGTCTCGCTCTCCGAGGGCGAGGTGGACGGCTGCCAGATCGAGTGCTGGCTGCACGGCTCCAGCTTCGACCTGCGCACCGGCAAGCCGTCCGGGCCGCCCGCGACCCTCCCTGTCCCCGTATACCCCGTAAAGATCGAAGGGGACGATGTGCTCGTCTCCGTCACCCAGGAGTCCTGAGTTCCCCATGGCAACGCTTGAGATCAACGACCTGCACGTGTCCGTCGAGACCGAGAACGGCCCGAACGAGATCCTGCGTGGCGTCGACCTGACCGTGAAGCAGGGCGAGACGCACGCGATCATGGGCCCGAACGGCTCCGGCAAGTCCACGCTGGCCTACTCGCTGGCCGGGCACCCGAAGTACACGATCACCGGCGGCACGGTGACCCTCGACGGCGAGGACGTCCTGGAGATGTCCGTCGACGAGCGGGCCCGCGCCGGCCTCTTCCTGGCGATGCAGTACCCGGTCGAGATCCCCGGGGTCTCCGTCTCCAACTTCCTGCGTACCGCCGCCACGGCCGTCCGCGGCGAGGCGCCCAAGCTGCGTACCTGGGTCAAGGAGGTCAAGGAGGCCATGCTGCGCCTCAAGATCGACCCGGCCTTCGCCGAGCGCAACGTCAACGAGGGCTTCTCCGGCGGCGAGAAGAAGCGGCACGAGATCCTCCAGCTCGAGCTGCTCAAGCCGAAGATCGCGGTGCTCGACGAGACGGACTCCGGCCTGGACGTCGACGCCCTGCGGGTGGTCTCCGAGGGGGTCAACCGGGTCCGCGAGAGCGGCGAGGTCGGCACCCTGCTGATCACCCACTACACGCGCATCCTGCGCTACATCAAGCCCGACCACGTCCACGTGTTCGCCCAGGGCCGGATCGCCGAGTCCGGCGGCCCGGAGCTGGCGGACAAGCTGGAGGCAGAGGGCTACGAGTCGTACGTGAAGGGCGGCGCAACCGCGTGACTTCCCCCGGCCGTGAGCTGTCCGGCCTCCTCGACACCGAGGTGCTCCGCAAGGACTTCCCGATCCTGGACCGCACGGTCCACGACGGGACGAAGCTCGTGTACCTCGACAACGCGGCGACTTCGCAGAAGCCGCGCCAGGTCCTCGACGCGCTCAGCGGCTACTACGAGCGGTACAACGCGAACGTCCACCGCGGTGTGCACGTCCTCGCCGAGGAGGCCACCGCGCTGTACGAGGGCGCCCGCGACAAGGTGGCCGCCTTCATCAACGCGCCGAGCCGTGACGAGGTGGTGTTCACCAAGAACGCCTCCGAGTCCCTCAACCTCGTCGCCAACATGCTCGGCTGGGCGGACGAGCCCTACCGGGTGGAGCGCGACTCCGAGATCGTCATCACGGAGATGGAGCACCACTCCAACATCGTGCCGTGGCAGCTGCTGGCGGAGCGCACGGGTGCGAAACTGAAGTGGTTCGGGCTCACGGACGACGGCCGCCTCGACCTGTCGAACATCGAGGAGGTCATCACGGAGAAGACCAAGGTCGTCTCCTTCGTGCAGGTCTCCAACATCCTGGGCACGGTCAACCCGGTCGAGCCGATCATCCGCCGTGCCCAGGAGGTCGGCGCGCTGGTGGTCGTCGACGCCTCGCAGGCCGCCCCGCACATGCCGCTGGACGTGCAGGCGCTCCAGGCCGACTTCGTGGCCTTCACCGGGCACAAGATGTGCGGTCCGACGGGCATCGGCGTGCTGTGGGGCCGCAAGGGCCTGCTGGACGACCTGCCGCCGTTCCTGGGCGGTGGCGAGATGATCGAGACCGTCTCGATGTCGTCCTCCACGTACGCGCCCGCGCCGCACAAGTTCGAGGCCGGTACACCCCCGATCGCCCAGGCAGTGGGCCTTGGCGCGGCCGTGGACTACCTCTCGGCGATCGGCATGGACCGCATCGAGGCGCACGAGCACGCGATAACCGCCTACGCGATCCGCAGGCTCCAGGAGGTGCCGGATCTGCGGATCATCGGCCCCACCACGGCGGAGGACCGGGGCGCGGCCATCTCGTTCACCCTCGGTGACATCCACCCGCACGACGTGGGTCAGGTGCTGGACGAGGTCGGCATCGCCGTCCGGGTCGGCCACCACTGCGCACGCCCCGTCTGCCTGCGGTACGGAATTCCCGCGACCACGCGAGCGTCGTTCTATCTGTACTCCTCACCGGCGGAGGTCGACGCGCTGGTGGACGGCCTGGAGCACGTGCGGAACTTCTTCGCTTAGAACGGACAGGCAGACGGACAGGGCGGCTGCGGGCGAGCGGCGGCCGACGGCAGGGACAGGACGGACTCGTGAAGCTTGACTCCATGTACCAGGACGTGATCCTGGACCACTACAAGCACCCGCACGGGCGCGGGCTGCGCGACGGCGACGCCGAGGTGCACCACGTCAACCCGACGTGCGGTGACGAGATCACCCTGCGGGTGAGGTACGAGGGCGACACGATCGCCGACGTCAGCTACGAGGGGCAGGGCTGCTCCATCAGCCAGGCCAGCGCCTCGGTGCTGAACGAACTGCTGGTCGGCAAGGAGCTGGCCGAGGCGCAGCGCATCCAGGGCACCTTTCTGGAGCTGATGCAGTCCAGAGGGCAGCTGGAGCCCGACGACGCGATGGAGGAGGTGCTGGAGGACGCCGTCGCGTTCGCCGGAGTCTCCAAGTACCCCGCGCGCGTCAAGTGTGCTCTGCTGAGCTGGATGGCATGGAAGGACGCCACGGTCCAGGCGCTGGGCGAGGAAGCGACGGCACCGGCACCGGCCGAGGGCAAGCCCGGGGAAAGGAATGCGGCATGAGCGAGACCACCACCAAGCCCGCGAGCGAGGAAGAGGTCCGCGAGGCACTGTACGACGTGGTTGACCCGGAGCTGGGCATCGACGTCGTCAACCTCGGTCTGATCTACGGTGTCCACATCGACGAGTCCAATGTGGCCACTCTGGACATGACACTGACCTCCGCCGCCTGTCCGCTGACGGACGTCATCGAGGACCAGGCACGCTCGGCGACCGAGGGCATCGTCAACGATCTGAAGATCAACTGGGTCTGGATGCCCCCGTGGGGCCCGGACAAGATCACCGACGACGGCCGCGAGCAGCTTCGCGCGCTCGGCTTCAACGTCTGAGGCCGTACCCGTCCGAGACCAGTCAGGGCCCCACCCGCCGGGTGGGGCCCTGCGCGCGTCCCGGCCAGGGTGCCGGAGATGCCGTGCGGCGCTGCGCGGGGCACACTCGAATGGGCAGGAAGGGGAAGCTCATGCAGTACGTGATGCGCGCCGAGTACGCGGACGACGTCCACCCCGGGAGCGGGTCCCCGCCCAAGCTGTGGCACATGGTGCTGCCCGGCGGCACGGAGGCGCTGTGCGGCCTCGACCTCGCGCCGACCGCCGCCACCCAGTCCTCCGACGCGTGGGGCACGGCGGCCGGCCAGCCCTTCTGCCACACCTGCGGCGCGCTCTTCCTCCGCGAGGTGCCGTAGCCCTTGCCGGGCCGCGAGGGCTTACGGGGAGGAGGTGGCCGGCGACGCTTCGCGGCGCCGGCCGGCTTGGAAGCGCACCTTCTTCTGGCGGTTCCCGCAGGTGTTCATGTCGCACCACTTGCGGGTGCGGCTCTGGCTCGTGTCGAAGAAGGCGGCCCGGCAGGTCGGTGACGCGCACAGGGCGAGCCTTCCGTCCCGTTCGCCCGCGAGGATGCTGATCGCGTCGGCGGCGATCACGCCGAGGGCGTCCTCCACGCGGGACGCCGGGCTGAGCCGCCACTGGCGCGTGCCCTCGTCCGTCAGGATCGCCGCGGCCCGGCCCTCGGCGCTGCGGTCGTTGATGACGCGGACAGCGCAGACGGGCAGCGTGTCCTGGGTCGCGGAGGCGGTCGCCGCGGCGTGGATCGACTCCCTCAGCTCCCGGGCGTGGCCGAGTTGGGCGGCGGTGCACGTCTCGACCGGGAGGCCGTTCACCGTCAGCCAGTCGACGAGCCGGTGCGGCACGGGAACGCGCTCCACGGCGTTGCCGTGACGCTCCGACAGCGTCCCGGTGAAGCTGGTCGCCAGCACGCTGCCGAGGCGGAAGTCAGGGAACCCAGCACGCATGGAACCAGCTTAGGGGGTTGCGGAACGGCCCGGCAACCGGCTGGCATCCCCCGCATCCGCAGGGTGCTGCGATGCGTACGCTCGCCCACATGATGTACGCCACACTCACCGCCGCCATCGTCGCCGAGATATGCGGCACCACCGCCATGAAGTACAGCGACGGCTTCACCAGGCTGTGGCCCTCCCTGGGCGCGGGGTTCGGCTACGTCCTCGCCTTCTTCCTGCTGGCGCAGACCCTCAAGACCATGTCGGTGGGCACGGCGTACGCGATCTGGTCCGGCGCCGGGACGGCCGTGGTCGCCGCGATCGGGATGGTCTTCATCGGCGAGACGGTCTCGGTGGCCAGGATCGCGGGCATCGCGCTGGTCATCGCGGGAGTCGTCGTGCTCAACCTGGGCGGTGCCCACTGAGACCCCGCCGGTACGACCCGCAGCGGCGACAGCGGCTGATCGACGCGGCGGTCCGCGTCGTACGGCACTCGGGCATCGCCGCGCTGAGCCACCGCCGGGTCGCCGCCGAGGCGACGTGCCGCTCGGCTCCACGACCTACCACTTCGCGTCCCGCGAGGATCTGCTCATCGCGGCGATGCGCCGGACCGGCGCGGAATGGCTGGCCGGGATCGAACGCTGGGAGCGTGGCATCGACCCTGCCCGGCCGCTCGCGGACGAGGTCCTGCGGCTGGTCGAGGAGTCGCTGGACGGCGAACGGGCGCGCGTGCGGGTGGAGTACGACCTCTACCTCGCCGCCCTGCGCGGCCCCGCCCTCCGGCCGCTGGCCGCCGAGTGCCTCGACGGGCTGGTGGCGCTGCTGCGCCGCCGTACGTCCGACGACGCGACCGCGCGCGCCCTGGCGGCGCTGCTGGACGGCCTGCTGCTGCAACTCCTGCTGACCGGCCGGGAGATCGACCGGCCGCAGCTCCGGGCGACGCTGGGCGTCGTCCTCGACGAGCGGCAGCCGCCCGGCAAGGCGGTGGAGGATGAACCTTCGTGAACCTCTCCGGGGCCTCCGGGGAACAGGGGGTAGAACGCCCACCCGACGACCAGCCACGGGGGACCATGTGACCGATCCACCTATGAACGACGCCGCGATCATCGACGAGTCACGGGAAAGGCCCGAGATCTTCGCGCAGCTCTACGACCGCCACGCCGCCGACATCCACCGGTACGCCGCCCGCAGGCTCGGCGAGAGTGCCGCCGACGACATCACGGCCGAGACCTACCTGATCGCCTTCCGCACCCGCGCGCGCTTCGACACCGACCGCTCCAGCGCACGCCCCTGGCTCTACGGGATCGCGGCCAACCTCATCGGCAAGCACCGCCGCGCCGAGCTGCGGGCGCTGCGCGCGCTGGCCCGTACCGGGGTGGACCCGGTGGCCGAGTCCTGGTCCGACCAGGCCGACGACCGGGTCACCGCGCAGGCCGCGCACGGGCCGCTGGCCGCCGCGCTGGCCGCGCTCCCGGGCCGGGACCGGCACGTGCTGCTGCTGGTGGCCTGGGCCGACCTCAGCTACCAGGAGGTCGCCGAAGCCCTCGGGATACCGGTCGGCACGGTCCGGTCCCGCCTCAACCGGGCACGCCGCAAGGTGCGCGCGTCCCTGGGTGTCAATCCGATGGTCGTCAAAGAAGTTGCGGAGGTGTCCTGAGATGGACGAGATCACCAAGGTCCGTGAGCTGCGCCAGGATGCTCCCGAGCCCGACCGGGCCCGGCTGGCCCCGGGCCGTCAGCGGCTGACGGGCGCGATGGACCGGCGCTCCGGACGCCGCAGGCTCTACGGCGACTGGCGGATCACCTCGCTGGCCGCCGCCGCCGCGGTCGCCGCGGCAGTGCTCGCCGGTACCCAGCTGACCGGGGACTCCGGAGGTACCCAGGCCCAGACAGGTGCCTCCAAGGTGCAGCGGATGCCGAACCTGAGCGACGTGCCCGCCCTGCTGCGGGAAGCCGCGGACACCGCGGCGGCGCAGCCGGACCCGCGGCCGGAGGACGGGCAGTGGGTGTACACGCAGCAGGTGCACGGCCCGTCGTCCGGTGCGGACATCAAGCCGACCAAGCAGGAGTCCTGGCAGCTCTACAACGACCCGGAGTTCGAGGACTGGAAGGAGGGTGACGACCACTCGCACGGCGAGCGCTACACCTTCATCGGCAACCTGCCCGAGGAGTCCGAGGACCTCTTCGAGAAGGCCCGCGAGTTCTATCCGCCGGACCCCAAGGCGACCCGCGAGGAGCCCGAGGGCGAGCAGAACTACGGGGCAGCCAGAGTACTGCTGGGCACCTACCCCGCACCGCCCGAGGGGATGGCCAGGGTCTTCCGCGCGCTGGCGGAGCTGGAGGACATGAAGGCGGTCGACCACCTGGTCAAGGACGCGCTGGGGCGGCCCGCCGTCGCGCTCTACCACGACGTCGAGGAGCCGTTCGGCATGCAGAGTCAGATCCTGCTCGACCCGCAGAACCTCGCCTACGTCGGAGAGCGGACCGTCGCCACCCGTGACTCGGAGGAGGGAGCGGACGTGCCACCCATGAAGGAGGGCGACGTCCTGGTCAACGGGCTCACCCTGCACGCCGGTCTCGTCGACAAGGAGGGGCAGCGTCCCCCGGGCGTGAAGAAGCCGAAGGGCGATGAGGTGCTGCGGCCCGACGAGGACCGCATCGGGGGCGGCAGCCCCGACGGCGACGCGGAAGGGGAGTCCCGCATCACCGAGGCGACGCCCGCCCCCCGGCGCTGACCCGGCAGGAGCGGCCCGCCGCAGGGGGCGGGCCGCTCCTTGGTACCGGTTGGCCATCCCTGCCCGCCTCCGGTTAGGTTCGCCTCATGACCGACGCACCCACCACCGCTACGACCGGCGCCGTCGCCGCCGGCCTCGCCACCGTCACCGAGGCCGGAGTCGTCCTCGACACCTGGTACCCCGCCCCCGAGCTGGCCGCCGACCCGGGCCCGGCGGGGACCGAGCGGCTCTCCGCCGAGCGCGCCGCCGAGCTGCTGGGCGCCGCCGCGCCCAAGGCGCTGGGCCCGGACCCGCGCCGCGGTGTCGAGGTCGTCGCCGTCCGTACGGTCATCGCCTCGCTCGCCGAGCCGCCCGCCGACGCGCACGACGCCTACCTCCGCCTGCACCTGCTCAGCCACCGCCTGGTGCGTCCGCACGGGCAGAGCCTGGAGGGTTTGTTCGGCCTGCTCGCCAACGTCGCGTGGACGACGCTCGGCCCGGTGCCGGTCGACCGGATCGAGCAGGCCCGGCTGGCCGCCCGCGCCGACGGGGTGGTGCTGAACGTCACCAGTGTCGACAAGTTCCCCCGGATGACCGACTACGTGGTGCCGACCGGGGTGCGGATCGCGGACGCCGACCGGGTGCGGCTCGGCGCTCACCTGGCCGAGGGCACCACGGTGATGCACGAGGGGTTCTGCAACTTCAACGCGGGCACCCTGGGCACCTCCATGGTCGAGGGACGGATCACCGCGGGCGTCGTCGTCGGCGACGGCTCCGACATCGGCGGCGGCTCCTCGATCATGGGCACGCTCTCCGGCGGCGGCAAGCAGGTCATCTCCATCGGCGAGCGCTGCCTGCTCGGCGCCGAGGCGGGGATCGGCATCTCGCTGGGCGACGACTGCGTGGTGGAGGCGGGCCTCTACGTCACGGCCGGCACCCGGATCACGCTGCCCGATGGCAAGGTCGTCAAGGCGCTGGAACTCTCGGGCGCGCACAACCTCCTCTACCGCCGCAACTCCACCACCGGCACGGTCGAGGCGCTCCAGCGCTCCGGCTCCTGGGGCGGCCTCAACGAGGTGCTGCACAGCCACAACTGATCCCGCGCACCCCGGCAGGGGCCCGCACCGGCCACACGCCGGTGCGGGCCCCTGCCGCGTCCGACCCCCCTCCTCCCGGTCCCGCACGATCGCGCGGGAATGTGCGGTCGCGGGTGCATAGCCGGAGGGGTCCGGAAGCGTCCCTGGGAGTGTCAGTACTTCGGAAGGTGACGATGGACGCTCAGGGGCAGGACAGCTTTCGGGAGTTTGTGGCGCACAGGTCGCCCGCGCTGTTGAGGACCGCCACCTTGCTCAGCGGTGGTGATCAGCGCGCCGCAGAGGATCTGTTGCAGAACACACTGATCAAGCTCGCCGCGCGGTGGAACCGCGTCGAGGAGCCGGAGGCGTACGCGCGGCAGCTGCTCTGCCGCCGGCGGGCCAGTCGCCGAGACCGGCGTGCGGCCCCGGAAGGGCCGGGCAGCGCAGGGGGGCAGCGGTTGACCGTGCGGCAGGCGCTGGACCGCCTCACCCCGCGCCAGCGCACCGTGCTGGTGCTGCGCTACTTCGAGGGCCTGCCGGAGGCGGAGGTGGCCCGGCTGCTGGGCTGCTCGGTCGGCACCGTGCGCAGCACGACGCGCCGCTCGCACGCCAGGCTGCGCGTCCTGGCCCCCGCACTGTCCGCCCTCGGCCTCGGTGACACCCCGGACCGTCGGGTGCGGTGAAGCCTGCGAAGGTGCGGACGCGAACGCCGGACAACTGGTGCGCGAGATCTGCCAGGCGGGCGCACCCCCGGGTGCCTCCGCGTCGGCCGCCGCGCGTCCGTCCTCCGCACGCTCCCGCGTGATCTCGCACTTTTCCGCGATTGCAGACATAGCGGGGGGAGCCCGGAGGCGTCCCTGGGAGTGTCAGCACTTCGGAAGGTGACAATGGATGCTCAGGGGCAAGAGAACTTTCGGGAATTCGTGGCGAACAGATCGCCCGCGCTTTTGAGAACCGCCACGCTGCTCAGCGGCGGTGACGAGCATGCGGCCGAGGACTTGCTCCAGAACACGTTGATCAAGGTCGCTGCACGGTGGAACCGCATCGAGGAGCCGGAGGCGTACGCACGCCAGGTGCTCTACCGCCAGCAGATAGGCCGCTGGCGGCTGCGCTGGCGCCGGCGTGAGCTGAGCGTCGCCGACCTGCCGGAGCGTGCGGCGGCCGAACGGCCTGACAGCACCGCGGACCTGCGGTTGACCGTGCGCCAGGCACTCGCCCGCCTCGCGCCGCGCCAGCGCACCGTCCTGGTGCTCCGCTACTTCGAGGACCTGCCCGAGGCGGAGGTCGCCCGGCTGCTGGGCTGCTCGGTCGGCACCGTGCGCAGCACCACGCACCGCTCCCTGGCCAGGCTGCGCCGCCTGGCACCCGAACTGTCCGCCCTCGGCTCCGGCGACACGCACGAGCCGTCCGGAGCGGTCAATCCCGTGGAGGTACGGCTGTGAACGTCGAACAACTGGTGCGCGAGACCTTTCAGGAGATCTCCGAGCAGGAGCCCGCGGCGGCTCCGCCCGGTCTCGCCGACCGGGTGCTGCGTGTGCGCCGCCGCCGCCGTGCCCGCGCCCTGACCGGTACGGCCGTGGCCGTGGCCGCCGTGCTGGCCGTCGTACTCGCGATCCCCGCCGCCGAGACGGGGGGCGGCGAGCGGAACGGTGTCGCCGACCGTACGGCCGTCCAGGACGTACTCGCGCACCCGGACCAGTCGCCGCCGCGGGAGCTGATCGCGGCGGGGGACGTCGCGATGTCCGCCTACACCACGCTTGCGCGCACGAAGCTGCCGAACGGTGACGTGATGATCGCCAGGGGCTGGAACCTCTACAACCCCTCCGAGGAGCGCTACGAGAAGACGGACTGGGCCTGGGCGGACGTCGCCCCGAGGCTGCACACCGCCGCGGTGCTGGAGGGGCCGCTGCCCAGCAAGCGGGTCGGCATCCTCGATCTGGCGACCGGCGAGGTGGAGCGCTGGATCGAGCTGGACCGGGGCGCCGCCGCAGTGTCCTGGTCGCCGGACGGCAGCCGCCTGCTCGCCACCACCTACAGCGGGAACCCGGACCGCCTCTCCAAGGAAGACGGGGTCGACACGTACGGCCGTACCGAGCCGGGACCGGTGCCGAGCCGTACCGGCTACTTCGTCATCGACGCCGAGTCCGGAGCCGGAGCCGGGGCCGATGAGTGGGTCAGCCTCCCCTTCGAGAAGGGCAGCCTGAACGGCCGCGAGGACGTCCGGTGGAGCGCGGACGGCACCCATGTCTTCGTCTACGGCGCCACCGACGACGGGAAGGCCTTCTACGACCTGGAGGGGCGCGAGACCGACGCCCCGCCCGGTGAGGGTCTGGACGTGTACTCGCACGCGGGCAGGTCTCCCGACGGCCGCCTCGCAGCGGGCGAGTTCGCCGGTGAGGGCGAAGTCGAGGTCGCCACCGAGGTGCTGGACGCGAAGACCGGGAAACGGGTGGCCAAGCAGCCCGTGCAGCAGCTGCTCGCCTGGGCTGATGACGACCGGCTGCTGGCCTGGGGCTGCGATCCGAAGTGCGAAGGCTCCGGAGAGTTCTACCAGCAGCTCCTGCTGGTGGACGTCGAGGGCACCCGGGTGCAGCCGCTGACCGGTTTCCGGGACAGCAGGAAGGCCGGAAGCTGGGAACCCGTCTTCACCCGCCGCTGAGCGGTCGGCGGCGGGAGCCCCACGGGGTTCCCGCCGCCGGGCGTCGGCTGCCGCCCGCGCACCGGATATCGTGCGCCCATGCGTGAATTCGGGGTGGGACTGCGGTATCTGGTGCGCGGGCAGCGCTGGGTCGCCGGGCACGGCCGTTGGTTCGGCTTCGGACTGCTGCCCGCGCTGGTGGCCTTCGTGCTGTACGCGGGGGTGCTGATCGGTTTCGCCTTCTGGGCCGACGACCTCGCCGCGTGGGCCACCCCGTTCGCCGACGACTGGGACGACACCTGGCGCACCGGGCTGCGTACGCTCTTCGCCGTCCTGCTGTGGCTGGGCGGGCTGCTGCTGGCGGTGCTCACCTTCACCGCCGTCACGCTGCTGATCGGCGACCCCTTCTACGAGAAGCTCTCCGAGCAGGTCGAGGAGTCCGAGGGCGACTGTCCCGCGGCGCCCGACCGCCCGCTGTGGCGGGAGCTGTGGATCTCGCTGCGGGACAGCCTCCATGTCCTCTCGCGCGCCCTGCTGTTCGCCGTACCGCTCTTCGCGCTGGGCTTCGTCCCGGTTCTCGGCCAGACCGTCGTCCCCGTGCTGGGGATCTGCGTCTCGGGCTTCTTCCTCACGGTGGAGCTGACCTCGGTCGCCATGCAGCGCCGCGACATCCCGGTGCGGGAGCGGCTGCGGCTCCTGCGCGCCCGCAGAGGGCTGGCGCTCGGGTTCGGCGTCCCGCTGGTGCTCAGCTTCCTGGTGCCGTTCGTCGCGGTGCTGCTGATGCCGGGCGCGGTCGCGGGTGCGGCGCTGCTCGTACGTGAGGTGGCTGACGGGCCGCCGCAGCCGCCGCACCCGGGCGGCGGCTCGGGCGACGGCCGTCAGGGCGCGACCGGGCCGGGCGGGGACGGCTCCCTGTCGGGCACCGTGCGCCAGTAGGCCGGGCACGAGGTCCGCTCGCCGCGCGGCAGGTCCCGCTCGAACTGCTCGCGCTGCGCGTCCGTCGACTGCCTTTCCAGGAGCTGGGCCGGCTGGTCGGGGCGGACCGGGACGAGGAGCAGCACGTCCCGTTGCGGCTTCCACGGCTCCTGCATGGCCGACACCTCGGAGTCCGGTACCTCGACGGAGACCTCGGTCGGCCCAGCGCCGTCTTCGGGCTCGCCGGGCCCCGGTGACGGCTTGAACCACTCCCGTACGGCGAAAGTGAGCACCACGGTGTCCAGCTCCGGGGATTCGCGCACCGCCACGATGTCGCCAGTGGCGATCATCCGGGAGCAGGCGATCACCTCGTACCGGGTCTGACCCCTGCCCTTCCCCTTACTCACGTCCTGGCCGTCCTCCCCGCCCGGCGTGCCGAGCGTGAGGATCAGCAGCAGGCCGACGCCCACCACCGCGGCGCCCGACAGCAGGCCGCTGACCGTACGGCGCCGGGCCCCGGACCGGCCGTGCTCCGGTGCGCCCGCTCCGGCGCTCCAGGTGTCCTCGCGGCCCGCCTCCGCGCCGATCATGGCCAGGGCGCGCCGCAGCCGCTTCTCCTCCGCTTCCCGCAGCTCACTCATCCCCGGGCACCTCCTTCTCCCGCAGCAGTGCCCGCAGCGCGCCCACCGCCGCGTGCAGCCTGCTCTTGACGGTGCCCTCCGGCACGTCCAGCAGCCGGGCGATGTCCCGTACGGGCAGGTCCGCGTAGAAGCGCAGGGTGAGCACCTGCCGCTGCACCAGGGTCAGCCGCTCCAGCTCGCCCGCCACCGCCAGCGCCAGCACCCGGTGCTCCTGCGGGTGTTCGGTCGGCGGGCGGCGCAGCCAGCGGGCCGCCAGGCGCTCTCGCAGGCCGCTCTCCCGGCTGCGGGCCCGGTGCCAGTCCACCGCTACCCGCGAGGCGACGACCGAGAGCCAGGCCGCCTCGTCGCGGATCTGGGGCCGGTCCGGCGCGGCCCGCTCCTCCAGCAGTTTCAGGCGCACCTGCTGTACGCCGTCCTCCAGTTCGCCCCACGGCACTCCGCCCAGTGCCAGCACCGCCCGTACCCGCCGCACCTGAGCGCTCTCCACCAGCGGCGGGCCCTCCCCGGCGACCGCCGCCGGTCTGCCTCCGTGCTTCCGCGCCATCCGAAGCCCCCTCGCGTCCCCTGCCGTGGTGAAGACGGCGGAAGGGTGGGAAACGTTCGGTCGCCTGTGCCGCGGCTGCCGCGTACGGCCGTCACCCGGCGGTGCCCGTCACCGCAGCGCGGGCTCGGGCGCGGTCGCCTGCGCGAAGCACTCCAGCAGCCGGGCGGTCAGCGGCGGTTCGGCGGGCAACAGAGGGCCGCGCACCGGTCCGCCGGGCAGCCCCTGGGCGTGCAGCAGGGCCTTGACGGTCACGCTGCCGGGCTCCTGGGTCATCAGCGCGTCGATCAGCGGGACGAGGGAGAGGTGGCGCCGGGTCGCCTCCCGGTGGTCCCCGGCCTCGTACGCGTCCAGCATCGCGGCCACCTGCCGCCCGACGACGTTGGCCGCGGTGCTCACGCAGCCCACGGCGCCGATCGCGCGCAGGGGGAGGATCTGCTCGTCGCAGCCGGCGTAGTAGGCCAGGTCGCTCGCGGCCATCACCCGGGCCGCCTTCATCAGGTCGTAGGAGCAGTCCTTCACCCCCTGCACCCGGGGATGCTCGGCCAGCCGGAGCAGCGTCTCGGCGCTGAGTGCCGTCCCGGTGCGGCCGGGGATGTCGTAGAGCAGCACGGGCAGGCCGGTGGAGTCGGCCACGCTCAGCAGGTGCTGGGTGACCGCCTCCTGGCCGGGCCTCGAGTAGTAGGGGGTGACGACCAGCAGGCCGTGCGCGCCCGCCCGTTCGGCGGCGCGGGCCAGCGCGACGGTGTGCCGGGTGTCGTGCGTGCCGACTCCCGCGACGACCGCCGCACGGTCGCCGACCGCCTCCACCACCGCGCGTACCAGGGCGGACTTCTCGGCGTCCGAGGTGGTCGGCGCCTCGCCGGTGGTGCCGCTGAGCACCAGCCCGTCGCAGCCCTCCTCGTCCACCAGGCGGACGGCCAGACGTTGGGCGCCCTCGGTGTCGAGGGCGCCCTCGGCGTCGAAGGGCGTGATCATGGCGGCGGCGAGACGGCCGAAGAGGCCGGAGCGGGAGGGCATGGGCGGAGTCTGGGGCGCGGCCGTCGCGAAGGTCCACTTATTTGTGCTCGCCTGTTTGTTTAGCTGTGCTCAACTTCCGTGCTCCACTCCCGCGCTCAGGGCCGGAACCGCAGCACCTGCGGGTCGTGGTCGCTGATCTGGTCTGCGAACTCGGCGTTCGTGTGGACGATGTCGTAGTCGAACCGCCGGATGCCGGGGGAGACCAGCGTCTGGTCCAGCACCTGCGCGTTGCCCTGGAAGACGTAGGTGTAGCGCTGGGCGCGCGGCAGGCTCAGGACCGCGCTGCGCAGCACGCCCCCCTCGCCCAGGACCCGCGTCGTCGGCGAGAACTCGAAGTCGTTGACATCCCCGAGCACCACCACCCGCGCCTTCCGCTCGACCGCCAGCACCTCCTTCACGAAGGTGTTGACCCGGTCCGCCTGCCGCAGCCGCTGTTCCTCCGAGGAACGGCGGGGCGGCTGTACGCGGGCGTGCAGGGCCTGGTCGCCGCCCTTGGAGGCGAAGTGGTTGGCGACCACGATCACCGGCCGGCCCCGGAAGCGGAACTCGCCCACCAGCGGCTTGCGGCTGTCGCGCCAGGCGCCGTCGGCGGGGTCGACGCGGCCGGGGGAGTGGGTGAGTGCGGCATGCCCGCGCCGCTCGGTGACACCGGTCGGGGTCGTGGCGTCCCCCGCGCCCCGGTCGGTGAAGGAGACCCGCGCCGGGTCGAAGAGGAAGACGTTGCGGATGTTGCCGCCGGGCTGGCCGCCGTCCTGGCCGTCCGCCGGGTCGATCGCGCGCCAGTGGTAGCGCGGCCCGCCCGCTTCGGCGATCGCCTCGACGAGCTTGCGGACTGTCTCGTGCGCGGACACCGTGCCGTCGTCGGCGCCGCCGCTGTCGTCCTGGATCTCCTCCAGCGCCAGGATGTCCGGCGCGGCCAGGCTCTGCACGACGCCGTCCGCCAGCCGCCGGAACTTCGCCGGATCGTCGCCGGGCGCGAGGTTCTCCACGTTGTAGGCGGCGACGGCCAGTTCGCCCGGCCGCTGCGCGCGGGTCCGCTCGCGCGGCAGCCCGTGGCGCTCGGTGGTGAGGGGCCCGCGGGCGGCCAGGTGGTAGCCGCCGTGCTGGTCGTAGTCCAGCGGGCCCGCCGGGGCGCCGGTCAGCCGGTCGCCGGTGTCGGCCTGGGGGAAGGGTTCCTCGGCGAGCGGGGTCAGCGTCTCGATCTTCAGCCGCCCCGAGTTCTGCGCCGCGTACGAGCCGTAGCGGACGCCGCCGCGCGCGGTGGGCGACTGCCGCGGCTTCACCGTCACCCACAGTTCGCCGTACCGCGTGCTCGGACCGACGACCCGGGCGTCGCGTACGCGCACGTTCATCCCCTCGAGGGATTCGTACAGGTCCAGCGCGTAGCGCGCGGGGCGCAGCGTGAGCCCCTCGATGCCGCCACCGTGCGCGGGGTCACCCGGCGGGGTGTAGGCCTCGGGGACGCGGACGGTGCCGGACGGGCCCAGAGTCCGGGCGCGCGGCAGCGGGTGCCCGGAGGAGCGCACCTGGACCTCGGGGCGGGATATCTGGGTGACCGACTGGTTGCCGGGGTCCGCGCCGCCGTAGTAGTACTCCTCGACCGTGCCGGAGACGAGCACCGAGTCGCCGGTCCGCACCTGCGGCGGCCCGCCCGGACCGGTGAAGACGAAGATGCCCTCGCTGGTGGCGGCCGAGCCGTCGCCGTGCGGGTCCTGCATCCAGAAGCCCTGGGAGCCGTAGGCGCGCACGCCGGTCACGATGCCCGGGACCCCGCGCACCGCGCGGCCCGCGTAGGGGGAGAGGCGGGTGGTGCCCTGGAGGTCGTGGACGCGCGGCTGCGCGGTGCCGGCGCCCGGCACGCCGTTCGGGGCGGCGGTGGCGGGCACGGTCAGCAGCGCGGAGGTCAGCGCGGCGACGCTGAGCGCGCAGAGCGCGGCGTGGTGGCGGGTGGTCAAGGGGGGCCTCCGGAGCGGGTGATGGTGTGCCGGTCCTGGCGGGGTACGGGAGGCACGGGGCGCCCCCGGACTTCTACGCGCGTAAAGCTCCCGGAGGGCAGGGGCTCTGTCAAGACATGGCCGGGATACGCCCGGCCAAGCGCGGGTGAACGCGCTGGAGCCCCGCACATCCTCCAGCGCAGTGGCAGGCAGGGTTCACTCCGCGCGCCGCCCTGGCACGGCCACCGGCCGCGTTACCCGAACGGCCGAGCAGCCCACTACGAGGCCGCTCGGGCGCCTTGCCGCCGACCGCACCAGGACGCCTCGCGGGGCGAATCCTGCCTGACACGGCACTAGGCTGGGCCACCGCACCCGCGGGTACCCGCACCGCCCGCGACGCACTGTCCGTAGCGCACCAAGCCGCACGAGGAGCCACCCCATGCCCGGTGACGAACGCCCCGCCTTGCCGCCCGTAAGGCTGCCCTCCGAAGCCGATCTGGCCAGGGACGCGCTGGCCGCACCGCTGTTCGCGCGCGCGGTGCGGCTCGCTCGCTGGGCCGGCCCCGGCATCCGGGTGGGCGCGGGCGGAGAACTGCTCGGCGGCCAGCTGAAGGAGGCCACCGTGCACCTCGGCCTCGACGACGGGGGCGAGGGCCCCGGCGAGGCGTCCGAGGCGTGGAACCTCGCCGTCGACATCGGCCTCGTCGAGATCGAGGAGGACGAGGACGCCGAACCCAGCCTGGAGAGCGACGAGCCGGTCGGCACCGCCGCCGTCGGCGAGGAGCTGGACCGGCTCACGGGCGGCGGCAGCCACCAGGACGTCCTGGACATTTGGCTGGGCGGTCTGGAGAGTGTCCTCGCCGACGCCGCCACGCCCAGCCTCGAGGACCTCCTGGACGACCTGGAGCCCGCCGTCGACGGTGACGGCAGGATCGACCCGGACTCCATCGACCTCGACGCGCTGGACTGGAACCCGGAGGAGGAGAGCGAGTTCCTGGACGGCGTCCTGGGCAACCTCTACCTCCTCTCCGTCACCGATCCCTCCGTCACCGAGGGCGCCATGGTGCCGCTCCCCGTGCTGGCCGCCTCGCTGATCGTCCCCGAAGACATGGACGAGCCGACGGACGAGGTGCTCGAAGCGGTCTCCGCCGCGATGATGCGCCTCGACGAGCAGTTCCGGATTCTCGAGCCGACCGGGCTGATCGCCTACCAGCCCGTCGACGAGGCGCTCACCCAGGAGTCCGAGGGAGAGCTGCCGGAGGAGCCGGACGACGAGGACGTCTCGCGCTACGGCATGGTCCGCCTGACCCCCCTGGGCATGTACGGCGTGCGCGAGCGCATGCGGGACGCGGGCATCGACGCCCCGGTCATCGGCGACCTCGCCGAGGAGGACGCGGAGACCCTGCTCGCCGCGGTCCCCTCCTTCCCGGAGGAGAGCGCCCGGCTGGAGATCGAGCAGTGGCTCGCCGTCCGCGCGCGGATGGACGCCGCCCGCGAACTCCTGGCCGCCGCGCGGGGCCGCGACCAGGACGCCCCGGCCCGCAGACTCGCCTGCCAACTGGCCCTCTCCCTCGCGGGCGCGCAGGCCGAGCCGGCGCTGCGCGAGGTCCTGGACCACCGCGAACTGGGCGGCCTGGCCCGGGTCTGGCTCGTCGAGCACGGCGCCTCGGACGTGCCGCAGCCCGACGAGGCGATGGTCTTCTGGCTGACGGTCGACACGCTCGCGGCGCAGCTGGCCACCGCCGGGGAGCCGGAGGAACTCCAGGGCCTGGTACAGGGGCTGGTCGACCAGCACACCGGGTTCTTCGACAAGGCGTGGCAGGTCGACCACCCCGCCACGGCCGAGGTGCTGGAGGCGATGGGCCGCATCCACCCGGACAAGGGTGCGGCCAAAGAGGCGCGCAAGGCGGCGTTCAAGGCCCGCTCGCACACCGGCGACTAGGCGTGTTTCGAAGGTAGCGCCGCGGGCCAGGCGGGACTTTCGAAACACGCCCCAGGCCGCGAGGTCCGCCGGTGGCGAGGCGTCCTGGTGCCCCGTTCGCGTGCCCACCGGCCGCCCGCCGATCAACCCCCCGGCGTCGCGCGCAGTTCAGCCCCGATTCGCCGACGGGGCGCAGTGTGTGCGGTACCACCAGTGACGACGTGTACGGGAGAGGCGGACAGACGATGCCGATCAGCCGCAGGGACTTCGCCAGGCGGTCCGCCGCCGGGGGCGCCGGGGTGGCGCTCGCGGGCAGCGCGGGCGTACTGGCCAGCGCGCCTGGCGCGCTGGCCGCCGAGGGGCCCGCGCGGGGGTACGGGCCGAGCGCCCACCCGGAGGACGGGCGTCCACGGGGCGGGCACGGCGCGCCGGAGGGGGACGGGCCCGGATACGGGCCGCTCGTCCCCGATCCGGCGGGTGTCGTCGCGCTGCCCGCCGGCTTCTCGTACCGCATCCTGACCCACTCCGGGAAGACCCGGCTGGAGCGCGGCGGGTTCACCCCCTCGAACCACGACGGCACCGCCGCCTTCGCGGGCGTACGCGGGGCCACCCTGCTGGTCAACAACCATGAACTGGACGGCCCGCGAGAGGACTGGGACCACCCGGTACCGCTGCTGGACGGCCTGGTCTACGACCCGGCGGCCTCCGGCGGCTGCACCGTGGTGGAGGTCTCCAAGCACGGTGACCACGTCACCGAGTGGGTCGGCATCGCCGGTACCTCCAACAACTGCGCCGGGGGCAGCACCCCGTGGGGGACGTGGCTGACCTGCGAGGAGAACACCGACCGGGCCGGCGAGAACGGCATGACCAAGGACCACGGCTACGTCTTCGAGGTCGATCCGCACGACCAGCGCGCCAACCGCGACCCCAAGCCGCTGAAGGCGCTGGGCCGCTACGACCACGAGGCCGTCGTCATCGACCCCCGGCGCGGCCACCTGTACCTGACCGAGGACGCCGACGAGCCGAACGGCCTCTTCTTCCGCTGGGTCCCGCCGCACGGATTCCGCCACGGGCGCGGTCGGCTGCGCGGCCTCGCGGACGACGCGGGCACGCTCCAGGCGATGCGCTGCTCCGACTCCGGCGGCCGTTTCGTCGAGGACCTCTCGCACAGCACCGAGGCCGGCGTGGTCCTCGGCGTGGACTGGGTGGAGGTGCCCGACCGCGAGGCGAGGCAGCAGCCGGTGCGCCGCCAGTTCGAGGACGGCGAGGTCACTCGGGGCCGCAAGCTGGAGGGCATGTGGTGGGGCGACGGGGGCGCCTACTTCGTCTCGTCGTACGCCCGCCCCGAGGAGTCTTCGGGCGGCGGGCAGCCGCACGACGGCCAGGTGTGGTTCTACGACCCCGGGCGGCGCACGGTCACGCTCAAGGTGCTGCTCGGCGTGAACCAGGACCCGGGCGCGCCGGGCGGCCTGGACGGGCCGGACAACATCACCGTCTCCCCGTACGGCGGGCTGGTCATCGCGGAGGACGGCGAGGGGCAGCAGCATCTGTTCGCGGCGACCGAGCGCGGTGAGACCTACCCGCTGGCCCGCAACGAGTGGAACGTGGGGACTGCGGACGAGCCGGAGTACAGCGAGTTCACCGGGGTGTGCTTCGACCCCGACGGGCGGACGCTCTTCGCCAACATCCAGGAACCGGGGATCATGCTGGCGATCACCGGCCCCTGGCGGCGCTGACCCGCAGCGCACCGCCCCGCCGGCCTGCGTGGGCGAGCGGGGCGGTGCGCGGGCGGGCGGGCCTCAAGTGCCGCCCTCGTCCTTGTCCTTGAGGGAGTCCTTCATGCCCCGGGCGCGCTCCTTGGCGCTCTCGGCGGCGTCCTTCGCCTCGCCCTTGCGCTGATCGGTCCGGCCCTCGGCGGCCTTGCGGTCGTCGCCGGTGACCTTCCCCATCATCTCCTTGGCCTTGCCCTTCATCTTGTCCTGCGCGCTCTCGCTCACGGGACCTCCTCCGGGTCGGGCGTACTCGACTCCCACCAAAATATGCCCGATCCGGAGGAACCGCCCGGCGAGCGGATGGCGGGACGCTCCGGGGTCAGCCCGTCACAGGGCCGCGCCGCCCGGCTTCACCATGCCGCGGACCGTACGGGAGTCGACGTACTCGCCCAGGGCCGTCATCTCCCACTCGCCGGAGAACTGGCGGATCAGCTTGCACATCAGCACGCCCGTACGCGACTCGGCGTTGGTGAGGTCGAAGCGGACCAGCTCCTCGTTGCTCCCCGCGTCCAGCAGGCGGCAGTACGCCTTGGCCACGTCGGTGAACTTCTGCCCCGAGAAGGAGTTGACCGTGAAGACCAGACCGGTGACCTGCGGCGGGAGATTGCCCAGATGGACGGTGATCGCCTCGTCGTCACCCGCGCCGTCGCCGGTGAGGTTGTCGCCGGAGTGCTGGATCACGCCGTTGAGGATGGCGAGCTTGCCGAAGTAGCAGGCGTCGATCTTCTTGCGGTTGGCGTCGTAGGCGATGACCGAGGCGTCGAGGTCGATGCTCTTGCCCCGGTAGGCGGGCTCCCAGCCGAGGCCCATCCGCACCGAGGCCAGCATGGGACGGCCGCCCTTGACCAGGGAGACCGTCTCGTTCTTCTGGAGGCTCACCCGGCCCTTGTCGAGGTTGATCTTGCCGGGGGGCGCGGGAGGGGCGGGCGGCGCCGGTGCCTGCGGGGCGGGCGGTGCCGGTGCGGGGGGTGCCGGGGGTGCCGGTGCCTGCGGCGCGGACGGTGCCTGCGGTGCAGGCGGAGCCGGGGGTGCCTGCGGGGCGGGTGCGGCGGGCTCCTCGACGCTCACGCCGAAGTCCGTCGCGATGCCGCCCAGCCCGTTGGCGTATCCCTGCCCGACGGCGCGCACCTTCCAGGCGCCGTTCCGCCGGTAGACCTCGACGACCACGAGAGCCGTCTCGGAGCCGAGCCGGGGCGGGGTGAAGGTGGCGAGGACGGCGTTGGTCGCCGCGTCGCGGACGGTGGCCGTCGGTTCGGTGCCCGCGAAGGTGGCGCCCGGGGTGTCCAGGCTCGCCGTCACCACGACCTTCTCGATGTCGGCGGGGACGGAGCCGGTCTCCACCGTGATGGTGTCGGCGGCGCCACTGCTGTGCGTCACGCCCGGCCCGCTCGGCTGGTTGTAGAAGACGAAGTCGTCGTCGGAGCGGACCTTGCCGTTGGCGGCGATCAGCAGGCCCGACACGTCGAGCCGCACCGGAGCGGTGACCTCCACCGCGACCCGTGCGCCGGTCAGTGGAAGATTCGAGCCAGGGGTCATTGCAGTCATGAACGGGCTAACGAACGACTCCGCTTTGCGGTTCCTTTGCTCCGGAGCACTCACTCCGTCGGTAGACCGTTCGGTTTAATTGAGTGGTGGAGTAGAGTGAAACTAGACAGATCGGTCTACCTGAGGTGCGGAGGTGTTCCCGTGGAAGGCACGACGACGCTGACGCCCGGCGCACGGAAGATCCTGGACGCGGCGACCTGGCTGTTCTACGAGCGCGGCATCAACGCGGTGGGCGTGGACCTGATCGCCCGGCAGGCCGGGGTCACCAAGAAGACGCTCTACGACCGCTTCGGCTCGAAGGAGGCGCTGGTCGCCCTCTACCTGCGGCAGCGGGACCAGCGCTGGCGGGAGTGGCTGACCGCCCGCGTCGAGGAGGGCGGCGGCAGCGCGTACGAGCAGATCCTGACGACGTTCGACGGGCTGGAGGAGTGGATGCTCCGGGAGAACCCGCGCGGCTGCGGCTTCGTCAACGCCGCCGCCGAGCTGCCCGACCCCGCCCACCCCGGCCGGGCGGCCATCACCGACCAGAAGCGCTGGCTGCGCGGCTACCTGCGGGAGCTGAGCGCGAGCGCGGGCGCGCCCGACCCGGTCGGGCTCGCGGACGAACTCGTGCTGCTGCACGAGGGGGCGATGGTGCTGGGCGGCCTCTCGGTCACCGAGCAGCCCTTCCGCACCGCGCGCTCCCTGGCGGTGCTGGCCATGGACCGGGCCGGCTGCGTGCGGTGACGCGGGCGCCGGGCCGACGCCGGGGGCCTCGGGCCTTCGGGGCCCCCGGAGCAGCGCCCTCCCGGGCCTGCGGCGCGCCTCAGGCCTTCAGCGGCACCTCGTGGATCTCGGCGGCCGGGTGTCCGGCGCGTTCGTGTATCCGCCGCACGGCCTCGGCCGACGGCGCCTCGGAGAGGCAGTACACGGTGCCGGACGCCGGGTCCGCCCAGGCCCTCTCGAAGTGGACGTTCTCCTCCTTCTCGATCGCCTGGTCGGCGGCGTGCGCCTCCTTCAGCTGGTCCGCGGTGATTCCGGTCATTCCGGTGTGGACATCCATGAACGTCGCCATGCTGGTCCGCACCTCCCTCGCCTGTCGGGCGGAAGGCGGGTCCCGTCGGGGCGGTGCACCGGCTTCGGTGAGGCCCGGCGGCGGCCTCCCGCAGTCCTTGCCCCTCCATGGTCCTCCCGTCCCGCGCACCGTGCCAGCCCGTGCCGGGACGAGCTGAAGCGGCACGGCGCGCGGCACCGCCCTACGCGCCCGGACTCCCGGCGGACGGTCCGGCCAGGCGCCGGGTCAGGAACTCCTCGAAGGTCAGCAGCCCCGGGTGCCG
Organism: Streptomyces sp. CNH287; assembly: GCF_000424825.1. NCBI lineage: Bacteria > Bacillati > Actinomycetota > Actinomycetes > Kitasatosporales > Streptomycetaceae > Streptomyces > Streptomyces sp. CNH287. The sequence continues at coordinate 85,830 of NZ_AUKQ01000018.1, forward strand.
CTCGCGCAGCGCCGCGAGGTCGGCCTGGTAGCCCTCCTCCGCGAACCACTCGAACATCCGCTCCTCGATCGGCAGCGTCTCCAGCCGGGTCGGGGTCCCGGTGACCCGCTCGTACACCTCGGCGATCCCGGGGAAGGTGATCTCGTCCCCCGCCAGCTCCAGCTGGGTGCCGGTGAACTCCCGCGGGTTCTCGAAGACCTCGGCCGCGACGGCGCCGATGTCGTCACTCGCGATCAGCTGCATCGGCCGGTCGCGGCGGACCGGCAGGGACATGACCCGCTCGTCTCCCGGTCCGCCGCCGGTCTTCGCGAAGTGGAGCAGGTTGTCCATGAAGAAGACCGGACGCAGCACGGTCGCGGGCAGCCCGAGCGCGCGGAGGTGCCGTTCGACCTCCGCCTTGCTCTCGAAGTGGTCGATGCCCGTACCGCGCTCGGCCCCGCCGACCGAGCTGTAGACGAAACGGGCTACGCCGGCCTCCAGTGCGAGGTCGGCCACCGCCTTGCCCTGGCGCACCTCGGCGGCGAGCCCCTCCGGGTCGACCGCGAGCGCCTGCACGCTGAAGACCCCGTGCACGCCGGTCAGCGCCCGGCGCAGCGACGCGCGGTCCTCCAGGTCGCCGCGCACCAGCTCGGCCCCCCGCTCCTGGAGGGCCCGCGCCCGGGGCTTGTCCGGATCGCGTACGAAGGCGCGCACCGCGTGGCCGCGCGCCAGGAGTTCGCGGGCGACGGCACCCCCCTGGTTTCCGGTGGCGCCTGTGACGAGAATGAGGTCGTCGCTGGTCATGCATGCTCCTCGGTCGGGAGACGGGGTCGTGTACGGAGTGCCCCCGCTGGGGGGCTGATCGCAGTCTTCAACTTAAACCGCACGTGAGGTCAACGCATGAAGGACTCCGCTCCGCCCGCAGGGGCGCCGCCGCTCGTCTTCGTCCACGGGACGCGGTTCGCACGGGGGCAGTGGAGTGCGCAGGTCGCCGCACTGGCCCCGGAGTTTCCGGTGGCCGCCGTGGACCTGCCCGGACACGGCCGTCGGGCGCGGGAGTTGTGGGGCATGGACCGGGCGGCGGAGGTGGTGGCGGAGGCGGTCGACGGCCTCGGCGCCGGACCGGCCGTGGTCGTGGGCCACTGCCTCGGGGGCTACGTCGCGCTGCGGTTCGCCGCCCGCCATCCCGAACGGCTGCGCGGCCTCGTGCTGGCCGGGGCGAGCGCCTCCACCCGGGGGCCGTGGACGGCCCCGTACCGCGCGATCGCCCTGCTGGCCGGGCGGCTGCCCGCCGACCGGCTGAGCCGCTGGAACGACGCGCTGCTGCGTCGGCTGTACCCGCCCGAAGTGATCGCCGAGACCCTCGCCGACGGCTATGCCTTCCACGCGCTGCCCGCGGCCTGGCGCGAGGTGCTCGGCCGCTTCGACGCGTCCAGCATGCGGGCGGTGCAGGCGCCGGTGCTCCTGCTCAACGGGGAGAAGGACCACCTCTTCCGGTCGGGCGAGCGGGAGTTCGCACGGGCGCATCCGCGCGCACGGGTGGAGCTGATCCCGGGCGCGCGGCACCTCTCGAACTTCGACGACCCGGCCGCCTTCACGGACGCGGTCCGCCGCTTCGCCCGCGAGACGGCCGCTGGGATGTGACCCGCGCGGGCCGGCGCGGGGAGCGCCGCGAGGCACCGCACGCGGGTGTCGTGCCGTCGCGGCTCCTTCATGCGGCAGGCGCCACGCATCTGCGGGCGGGCGCGGAGCCCAGGCCCTCGTGTGATGCCTCGCCGTTGAGGCGTCGCGAGAGGCGCCGGAGCGGCCACGATGGCGACCTCGCTACCCACTTCTCGGCAGTGACGTGCGTCACATTGATCTCTCATGCAACCCTCTTTGCGAAGTATCAAGGCTGTGTAAGGATCGCTGCCATGTCCACCCGATGAAAGGAATTTGCTGATGAAGATTGCTAAGCGTACAAAGCTCCGCGCGGCGACCGTCCTGGGTGCCGCCGCGTTGGGTATCGGTCTCGCCGCTGGTCCGGCTGCTGCCGCCAGCTACCCTGTCAAGCTCTACTCGTCGGCGAAGTCCTGCAAGGCCGCCGCCAACGCTGCTGGGCCGGGCTACTGGTGCAAGTCGCAAGAGCTCGACGGCCGCCTGGTGTTCTGGCTGATGGTCAACGTCTGATCCGTCGGATGCCCGGGCGGCGGGTCGCTTCCCTGCCTAGGGGGCGCCCCGTCGCCCGTCGGTGTGTTCGGGGAGGAGCTCAGGTCGAGAATATTCACAAGAGCAATCACAAGAAGAGTGGGTACACAAGTATTCCTATGGGCTTCCCAATATTTGCTAAGCAAAGAGTGAAATGCCTCTGCTGTAGCTAATTGCCCCAGTGGGGGCAGGGGAATGTCCGCGCCTTGCGGTCTCAGTTCCCGCCTCCGTGCCTCGGCAATGGACCGTGATCACGCTGGTGGGTTGGGTGTGGGCGCGACTGCGGGCACCGATGATCATCGGTGCCCGTGAAGCCCGGCTCACTCCGGGCGGGCGTCGTCCGTCGCTAGGAGGGCGGAGGTGCACTGCTCGACGGTCTCCACGACGTGCGGCGGCACCGGTGCGCCCTCCCGCAGGTGGCGCTGGACCAGCGCGTACGGCACGTCGACGACGGCGACGACGACCCGCTCGCGGTCCACCGTCCCGGTGGCGCCGAGCCGGTCGGCGAGCGCGTGCACGGCGCCGAACACGCGGGCGTTGGCCGCCTCCAGCGCTGATGCCGCCTCCTGGGGCCAGCGGTCCCGGGCGAAGTCGCGGGCGCCGTAGCGCAGCACCAGAGCCTCGGCGGGATGGTCGCGGGTCCAGCGCACCGTGTGCCGGGCGGCGTCCAGCGCGGCCGTACGGGGCTTCGCGCCCGACTCCAGCGCGCCGAGGAAGCCCGACTGGAAGTGGTCGAGCGTGCGCAGCCACAGCGCCGCGAGCAGCGCGGGCCGGTCGGTGAAGCGGTGGTAGACGGAACCGCTCGGGGCGCCGACGGACTTGGCGACGGCGGCCATCGTCACGGCCTGGGGACCGCCGTCGGCGGCGAGCCGTACGGCGGCGTCGAGCAGGGCGGTCGTGTCGTACCGGGCGGGGCGGGCCATGGTTTTAGAGTACACTCTCCAATTGTTTTGGAGGATCGTCTCTAAAACGAGGAGAGGAGCGGGACCATGGCGGTGTACAACGTGCACGAACGGCTGCTGCCGGTCGGCGAAGCCGCGGCGGGGGCCCTGCTCGACGGACTCTCCGGCCCCCGGGACCTCCTCTGGCCGCACACCGACTGGCCCGCCATGGAGCTGGACGGCCCGCTCGCCGCCGGCGCCCGCGGAGGGCACGGCCCCATCCGCTACACGGTGATCGGCTACGCGCCGGGGCGATGGGTGCGGCTGGGCTTCACCGGCCCGCGGGGCTTCCACGGCTTCCACGAGTACACCGTGCACCCGGCGGGCGAGCACGAGACCGTGCTGCGCCACACGCTCGTCATGCGCACCCGCGGCGCCGCCCGGCTCAGCTGGCCCCTGTGCTTCCGCCCGCTCCACGATGCGCTGCTGGAGGACAGCCTGGACCGCGCCGAACGGGAGGTCACCGGTACGGTCGCGGCGCCCGCGCGCTGGAGCCCGTACGTGCGGCTGCTGCGCCGGATCATCCGGCTCATCCTGGCGTGACGAAGCCCCGCTCGTAGGCGGCGATCACCGCCTGGGTGCGGTCGCGGGCCCCCAGCTTGGCCAGCACCGACGCCACATGGGTCTTCACCGTCGCCGGGCCGACCCCCAGCCGGGCCGCGATCTCCGCGTTCGTCAGCCCCTCGGCCATCAGCCGCAGCACGTCGGCCTCGCGGTCGGTCAGCCGGGCGCGCAGCGCGCGGGCCGCACCGGCGGACGCCCGCCGGTCCGGCCCGTACCGGGCGGCGAGGCCGCGCACGGCCGAGGGGAAGAGCAGCGAGTCGCTGCGCGCCACCAGCCGCACGGCCTGCACCAGTTCCTCCGCGGCGGCGCGCTTGAGCAGGAAGCCGCTGGCTCCGGCCCGGAGGGCGTCGTAGACGTAGGAGTCGTTCTCGAAGGTGGTCACGACCACGATCCTGGGCGCGTCGGGGCCCATCGACTCCAGCAGCAGCGCGGTGGCCCGGATGCCGTCGATCTCCGGCATGCGCACGTCCATCAGCACCACGTCGGGGCGGGACTCGCGGACGATGGAGACCGCCTCGGCGCCGGTGGCGGCCTCGCCGACGACGGTCATGTCCTCCTCGGCGCCGAAGATCGCGCGCAGCGCGGTGCGTACGAGGCGCTCGTCGTCGGCCAGCACCAGGCGCAGCGGGGCGGCGCTCACCGGGGCCGCCCGCCCTCGTACCGCCGCCCGCCGCCGGCGAGCGGCAGGCGTGCGGTCAGCCGCCAGAGCGCCGCCCCCCGGGACGTCGCCGCGCCGGCGCGCGCCGAGCCGCCGAGCAGGAGGGCCCGCTCCTCGATCCCGGCCAGCCCACGCCCGCCCGCCGCCCGGCCGGGGCGGTCCCCGGCCGCACCGCCGGGCAGCGGATTCTCCACCACGATCTCCAAGGTTCCGCCCACCTCACCCGTCCCGTCCCCGTCCCTGTCCTTGTCCGCACTTGCGCCGCCGATGAGGGTGAGCCGCGCGGTCACCGGCATCCTCGGGGCGTGCCGCAGCGCGTTGCTCAGCCCCTCCTGGACGACGCGGTACGCCTCGCGTGAGGTGGCCGGGGGCAGCGCGTCCAGCGGCAGTTGGGCGTCCGTATCCGCGTCCGTGTCCGTATCCGCGTCCGCTGGGGCCTCGCCGGTCCCGCTCCCGCCACCGCCCGGCGCGACCCTGACCACCGTGCACTCGACCGGTGTGCCGGAGGCCCGGGTGCGGGACAGCAGCCCGGCCAGCCCCGCCGCCAGGGTAGGCCCCGGCCCGGCCCCGCCGCCCCCGCTGGCGCCCCCGCCGGAGTCCGCCTCCCGCAGGACGCCGAGCACGGTGTCCAGCTCCGCCACCGCGTCCCGCGCCGTGTCCTCGATGGCGCTCAGCGCCTCGCGCGCGAACTCCGGGTCCGCGTCCAGCACCCGTCGCGCCGCACCCGCCTGGAGGGTGACCGCGCTCAGCGCGTGGCCCACCGAGTCGTGCAGTTCGCGGGCCAGCCGGTTGCGCACGGCGAGCACCCGGGCCCGCTCCTCTGCCGCCGCGAGCCGGTCGGCGGGCGTCGGCCCCAGCAGCGGCGGCGCGCAGCGCGCCAGCAGCGCGCCCGCCGCGCTCGCCACGACGGCCAACGCGGCCAGCACCGCCAGCCCGAAGAAGGGCGTCGTCCAAAACAGCGGGCCGTCCACCCAGCCCCACGGCGTGCCCCAGTCCCTCTCCCGCGCCCCCGGCACGAACGGGATGGCCAGCAGCACCACCGCCAGCGGCGGCATCGCCAGGCTCACCGCGCTGACCAGCGCGCCCACCCCGACGTGCAGCGTGAACCAGGCCGCCGTACGCCGCCGGGCCGCGGCCGAGGTACCCGAGCCGCTCGCCGGGGGGTCGGTACGCACCCCGCACAGCGCCTGGGCCGCGTGCGTCTCCAGCGTGCGCACCAGCGGGAAGAGCCAGCCGGTCGCCGCCACCAGCGGCAGGCTGGCCGCGTAGGCCAGCAGCTGCCAGCCCGGCGAGCGGAAGGGGTCGATGTCGGGCGACGCCACGGGCAGCAGTGCCGTCCACAGCAGGTGGTACGGCATCAGCAGCGCGCCGCCGAGCAGCAGATGGACCCAGCGCAGCCTGGCCCGGCGTCCGAACAGGCGCCTGCCCCAGCTCATCCCGTACGCCACCGGCCCGCGTCGTCCGCCGCGAGCCGGGCGGCCCGTTCGGCGAGGAAGCCTCCGCCCGCCGTCAGGATGAGCAGCCCGGTGATCATCTGCCCAGCGTAGGTCAGGCTCATCACCAGGGTCGCCCCGGAGCCGGGAGTGCCGGGGAGCAGCGTGGCGAACGTCATCCAGCCGCCCCACCCGGTCAGCACGCCCGATCCGGTCCAGGCCATCGCCAGCGGCACCGCCACGCGCAGCCCGCGCCCGGCCCGGAAGGCGAGCAGCAGCAGCCCGGCGACGCCGACCAGGGTAAAGAGCGCCCCGGTGCCCTCGGCGAGGTACATGTCGGTGTTCCGCTCCTCGGCCCTGGCCGCGCTGAGCCCGGCGGCCGAGCCGGACGCCCACAGCAGCTGTGCGGCCAGCGGCGCCAGCGCCAGCAGGGCGGCGGCGAGCGCCATGGCTCGGAGGGCCGGGGACCGCGCGGTCTCCGGCAGTTCGCCGAGCCGCCCCCGCCACAGGACGCCCCAGCGCCGCCGCGCGTACGGGACGAAGAGCCCGCCCAGGGCGAGCCCCTGCACCAGGAAGCCGCCGTAGACGACCCCGAACACCCACGGATCGAGGAACTCGCGGGTCTCCGGTGCCTCCGCCGACCCGGCTCCGGCCACCATTTGTGCGGGGAAGGCGACCATGATGGGCGCCAGCAGACCCGTCGCCAGCCACATCGGGAGTGCCAGCAGCCACGTGGGGACGCGTTCGCCCCAGGGGCGGGTCAGCAGCAGTGCGAGGCCGACGACGGCCCCGTCCATCAGGACGGTCAGCCCGTTGCCCAGGCGCAGCAGGGTCTGGCTTTCCGGGTCCAGCAGCTCGCTGCCGGCGGGGATGCCGAGGTCGCTGCCGCCGATCCAGGCGAGCTTGAGCGCCAGGTACGGCAGGCAGGCGGCGATGGTGAGCAGGCGCAGGAGGCGGATAGCGCGCCCGCCTGGCCGAGGCGGCACCCAGGGCGCGGCACGGGCGGTGGACGGCGGGGGAGCGGGGAGCTGCTTCATGGCCGCAACTCTGCCGCCGGGCACCGGCCCGTACGTCGGCCCACGTGACGATCCGCCTCCGCCGCGCGAGGGAGGGCGGCGGAGGCGGATCATCCGCCGCACCGCGCCACCAGCGCGAGTGGACACCGGCCGTCCGAGGGACCAGGCTGCGGGCATGACCAGCCTGGGAGGCGCCGAGTTCGCGCCGCTGACGAAGACGTACCTCAACACCGCATCCACCGGCCTGCTCCCGCTGCGTACCGCGCAGGCGCTCAAGGACGCGGCCGAGGGCGCGGCGCACGGCCGCGTGGGGCCGGAGTACAACCTCACCGCGATGACCGCGGCGCGGGCGGCGTTCGCCCGGATCGCCGGGGTGCCCGCCGACCGGGTCGCCGTCGGCAACTCGGTGGCCACGCACGCGGGACTGATCGCCGCCGCGCTGCCCGCGGGTGCCGAAGTGCTGGTCGCCGACGGTGACTTCAGCTCGCTGGTCAATCCGTTCGCGGTGCGTACCGACCTCAAGCTGCGCAGCGTCCCCCTGGAGCGGCTGCCCGAGGCGGTGGGGCCGCAGACCGCGCTGGTGGCGGTCAGCGCCGCGCAGTCCGCCGACGGCCGGGTCGCCGACCTGGCGGCGCTGCGGGCGGCGGCCGACGCGCAGCCGCGCCGCGTGCGGATCGCGGTCGACGCCACCCAGGCGCTGGGCTGGCTGCCCGTGCTGCCCGAGACCTACGACTACCTGCTGTGCGGGGCGTACAAGTGGCTGCTGTGCCCGCACGGCGTCTCCCTGCTGGTGGTGCCCGCGGACGTCGGTGACGAGCTGCTGCCGCTGAACTCCGGCTGGCTCGCGGGCGAGGAGCCCTGGAACAGCTGCTACGGACCGATCGAGGAGCTGGCCCACAGCGCCCGGCGGTTCGACGAACGGCCCGCCTTCGTCTCGTACATCGCGGCCGAGCGCTCCTTCGCGCTCGTCGAGAAGCTGGGCGCGGAGCGCATCGGCGCCTACGACATGGCGCTGGCGGACCGCTTCCGCGCGGGTGCTGAGGAGCTGGGGCTGCGGCCGGTGCCCGCGCGGGCACCGATCGTCGCCGTGCCGGGGCTGGGCCACGCGGTGGCACCGCTCAAGGAGGCGGGGGTGGAGGCGTCCGCGCGGGCGGGCGGACTGCGGGTGTCCTTCCACCTCTACAACACGGAGGCCGAGGTGGACCGTCTGCTGGAGGTGGTCGGGCCGCTCGTCGCGGAGTGAGCGGCACTGACAGGGGGGCGCCCGGCACGGGGTGCCTGGTGCGGGCGGCCCGGCGGGCGAGGGGCGGGACTCTCTTTGCAGCCCCGCCCCTGCGGGCCCGGCACGGCGCCCGTGGGCGGAGTCCGGCGGGGCGCCTCTCGCCCCGCGCGGCCGGCTACTTCACCGGGGTGAAGTCCCGTGCCCCGATGAAGGAGGGGCGCCGTACGGGAGCGGCGAAGGGTTCGACCGCCGCGTTCTCCACGCTGTTGAAGACGATGAAGACGTTGCTCCGCGGGTACGGAGTGATGTTGTCACCGCTTCCGTGCATGCAGTTGCAGTCGAACCAGGTCGCCGAACCTGCCGGGCCCGTGAACAGCTTGATCCCGTGCGCCTCGGCGAACTTCGTCAGTGACTCGTTGGACGGCGTGCCCGCGTCCTGCATCTGCAACGACTTTTTGTAGTTGTTCTTCGGGGTGGCTCCCGCGCAGCCGAGGAAGGTCTTGTGCGACCCCGGCATGATCATCAGGCCACCGTTGGTGTCGTGGTTCTCGGTCAGAGCGATCGAGACCGAGACGGTCCGCATGTGCGGCAGACCGTCCTCCGCGTGCCAGGTCTCGAAATCGGAGTGCCAGTAGAAGCCCGTGGCACCGAAGCCCGGCTTGACGTTGATCCGGGTCTGGTGGACGTACACGTCCGAACCCAGGATCTGCCGTGCCCGGCCCACCACCCGCGGGTCCTTCACCAGTGCGGCGAAGACCTCGCTGATCTTGTGCACCTCGAACACGGTCCGGATGTCCTGCGACTGCGGCTCCACGATCGAGCGCTCGTCGTCCCGCATCTCCTGACCGGAGGTGAGCCGTTCCAGTTCCCGCTGATAGACCGCCACCTCGTCGGGCGTGATCAGCTCGTCCATCGTGAGGAACCCGTCCCGCTCGAAGCCCGCCAGCTCCGGTGCCGTAATCGGCCCCGGTGTGCCCGGTTCGGACCACACGACGGGGTCCAGTCGCGGGGTTGCCACCTCAGTGGTTCCGCGTGTCGGGTACAGGTCGGCGGTGCGCTCGGGTGCGGTGGTCATGGTGTTGCCTTCCTCTCCTCTCGTACGGCCCTTTCTGTTGGGCGATCGGCCGACAGGGCGCCGCGCGGGCGCCTGCGCCTGCTGGGGCGCTCAGCCTTCGGCGGGCTCGGTGAGAAGCGGGTAGACACCGTTCTCGTCATGGTCTTCCCGGCCGGTGACCGGCGGGTTGAAAACGCACACGACCCGGAAGTCGGACTTCGGACGCACCGTGTGCTTCTCGTGCCCGTCGAGCAGATACATCGTGCCCGGGGAGATCCAGTGCTTTTCACCGGTCTCGTCGTTGGTGAGCTCGGCCTCGCCCTCCACGCAGAGTACGGCCTCGATGTGGTTGGCGTACCACATCGACGTCTCCGTACCCGCGTAGAGCGTGGTCTCGTGCAGGGAGAAGCCCACTCGCTCCTTCGCCAGCACGATGCGCTTGCTGCGCCAGGTGCCGGAAGCGGACCTGACGTCGCGGTCTGTGCCCTCGATGTCGTCAAAAGAACGAACGATCACTGGATATGCCTCTCTTGATCTGCTGATTCCCAGAAGACCACGGGTGTGTCCCGTTGTCCTGCGGGAGGAAAAGTGGTGGAGGGGACGGGAAGAGGGTAAAAGGCGGCGGCCCGTCCCGGAAAGCGGGACGGGCCGGGTGAGGCGCCGCGCGGGCCCGTTCGGGTGAACGAACCGGGTCCGCGCGCGGCCCCTGGCACCGCGACTGCGCGCTACGCGGTCTCGCGGACCGCGCGCGCGAGGATGCGCAGTCCCTCGTCCAGCTCCTCGGGGGTGATGGTGAGCGAGGGCAGCAGCTTGACGACCTCGCTCTGCGGGCCGGACGTCTCGATCAGCATGCCCAGTTCGAAGGAGCGCTTGGCGATGGCGGTGGCGCGGTCCTTGTCGTGGAACTCGATGCCCCACACGAGGCCGCGGCCACGGTAGGCGGCGATGTCGTCCGCGTGCTCCCCGGCGATGCCGCGCAGCGCCTGCTCGACCTGCTCGCCGCGGGCGAGGGTCTGCTTCTCCATCTGGCCGTCGGTCCAGTACGTCTCCAGCGCGGCGGTCGCCGTCACGAAGGCCGGGTTGTTGCCGCGGAAGGTGCCGTTGTGCTCGCCCGGCTCCCAGATGTCCAGCTCCGGCTTGAAGAGCGTGAGCGCCAGCGGCATGCCGTAGCCGCCGATGGACTTGGACAGCGTGATGATGTCCGGCTTGATGCCCGCCTCTTCGAAGGAGAAGAAGGCGCCGGTGCGGCCGCAGCCCATCTGGATGTCGTCGACGATCAGCAGCATGTCGTGCCGCTGGCACAGGTCGGACAGGGCACGCAGCCAGTCCGCGCGGGCCACGTTGATGCCGCCCTCGCCCTGTACCGTCTCGACGATGACGGCGGCCGGCTTGTTCAGCCCGGACCCCTGGTCCTCGAGCAGCCGCTCGAACCAGATGAAGTCCGGCGTACGGCCGTCCAGGTAGTCGTCGAACGGCATCGGGGTGCCGTGCACCAGCGGGATGCCCGCACCGGCGCGCTTGAAGGCGTTGCCGGTCACCGCGAGGGAGCCCAGCGACATGCCGTGGAAGGCGTTGGTGAAGGAGACGATCGACTCGCGGCCCTTGACCTTGCGGGCCAGCTTGAGCGCGGCCTCCACGGCGTTGGTGCCGGTCGGGCCCGGGAACATGACCTTGTGGTTCATCTCGCGCGGCTTGAGGATCACTTCCTGGAAGGTCTCCAGGAACGCCCGCTTCGCGGAGGTGGACATGTCCAGGCCGTGGGTGACGCCGTCCCGCTCGAGGTAGTCGAGCAGGGCGCGTTTGAGTACCGGGTTGTTGTGGCCGTAGTTGAGGGTCCCGGCTCCGGCGAAGAAGTCGAGGTAGGTGTGGCCGTCCTCGTCGTACATGTGGGCGCCCTGGGCGCGGTCGAAGATGGTGGGCCAGCCACGGCAGTAGCTGCGCACCTCCGACTCGACGGTTTCGAAGACTGTCAGATCCGGCTGGGTGATGGTCACAGCTTGCTCCTGGGAGTGGGTCACGTGGGGGAGAGTCCTGGGGGTGGGGCGGCGTGCGGGGGGCGGCGTACGTGGTCGCCCCGAGGCGGGTCCGGGTCGGCGCCGTCGTCCGCGGCGGGCCGCCGGTCCGTGCTCAGGTCCGGTCGGGCCCGGCGAGGTGCGTTCCGACCGGGCCTATCCGGTACAGCACCTCGGGCTCGTGGCCGGCGGCGGGGAACATCTCGCCCGCGAAGAGCACTTCACGCTCGACCGCCGCGCCGTGCCGCTCGGCGTAGGAGGTGAAGAGACGGTTGGAGGGGACGTTGTCCGGGGTCACCGTGGTCTCGATGCCCACGACGCCCAGGTCGCGGGCGGCACGGAGGGTCAGTCCGTCGAGCATCGCGGCGGCGAGGCCGCGTCCGCGCTGGGCCTGGTCGACCGCGACCTGCCACACCAGCAGGGTCCCGGGGCGCTGCGGGCGCAGGTAGCCGGAGATGAAACCGACCGGCGCGCCTTCCGCGTCGCGGGCCACCACGGAGGTGTCGGCGAAGTCACGGCACCACAGGAGGTAGCTGTAGAAGGAGTTGAGATCGAGCGTCCGGGAGTCGCGGGCGATTCGCCACATCGCGCCTCCGTCCTCCAGTCGAGGAGTGTCGAGCTTCAGTCCCTCCGGCATTTCCAGGAAATCACTAGGGGCACGTGCATGGTCTGCTTGTGCGGCGGTCATGCGAAACAAATTTACCGAGGAGATTCTGAAACCGCATCGTCGGGTGGGGTTACGCGGAGGGGGGTGTGTGTGTTATCGCGCGAGGAGAGTGAGGGGTCCTCAAGGGCGAGGTTTTCAGCCCCCATGTCCTGGTATGTCGGGGCGATACGGACGCTTTGTGGAGTCCATCACATTGAGGTAACGACTCGGTTGCGTCCCCCGTGGAGGGGGGTGCGAGCTTAGCGAGATTGTGGCGTTTGAGGAGGGGGAAACCGGGAAGAAGAATACGGGCGGCTGCCCCGGATAACTCTCGATAAGCGGTGTGCAGACTCACCGCAATATATCTTGGGATGAATATCGGATGGTCTGCCGGTAAGCGTCGCAAGAATTCTCGGTAATGCGGTGCGGCCGGTGCGCCGGGCCGGGTGGGCCCGTCCGCGAGGCCGGATCGTACAGTGCGGGTCATGAGCGACGGCGGGAATCTCCACATCAAGGGACGGGTGCTCGCGGGCCCCGAGGACGTGCGGGACGGCCTCTGGGTGGTCGACGGCCGCGTCACCTACGACCGCCCCCCGGGCGCGGCCGCGCACCGGGACACCACCGTCCTGACCGGCTGGGTGCTGCCCGGCCTGGTCGACGCCCACTGCCACGTCGGCCTGGACGCGCACGGCTCCGTCGACGACGCCACCACGAAGAAGCAGGCGCTCGCCGACCGGGACGCCGGGGCGCTGCTGCTGCGGGACGCGGGCTCCCCCTCGGACACCCGGTGGATCGATGACCGCGAGGACCTGCCGCGGATCATCCGGGCGGGACGGCACATCGCCCGTACCCGCCGTTACATCCGCAACTTCGCGCACGAGATCGAGCCCGGTGACCTGGCCGCGTACGTGCGCCAGGAGGCGCGGCGAGGCGACGGCTGGGTCAAGATCGTGGGCGACTGGATCGACCGCGCCGAGGGGGAGCTGACCCCCTGCTGGCCCCGCTGGGCCCTCGAAGAAGCCATTGCCGCCGCACACGCGGAGGGCGCGCGGATCACCGCCCACTGCTTCGCAGAGGACTCCCTGCGCGACCTGGTCGAGGCGGGCATCGACTGCGTCGAGCACGCCACCGGGCTCACCGAGGAGACCCTCCCGCTCTTCGCCGAGCGCGGCGTCGCCATCGTGCCCACCCTGGTCAACATCGCGACCTTCCCCTCCCTGGCCAAGGGCGGCCAGGAGCGCTACCCGCGCTGGTCGGACCACATGCGGCGGCTGCACGAGCGGCGCTACGAGACCGTACGCGCCGCCTACGACGCGGGCATCCCCGTCTTCGCCGGCACCGACGCGGGCGGCTCGCTGGCGCACGGATTGATCGCCCAGGAGGTGGGCGAGCTGGTACGGGCGGGCATACCGGCACGGGACGCGCTCTCGGCCGCCACCTGGGGCGCCCGGGCCTGGCTGGGCCGTCCGGGCCTGGCCGAGGGGGCGCCGGCGGACCTGGTGGTCTACGACGCGGACCCGCGCGCGGACGTCCGCGTGCTGGCCCACCCGCGCCACGTGGTGCTGCGGGGGCGGCTGGTGGGCTGACGCGCCGGGCGGCGCCGGGGCGCGCGGGCCGGCGCCCCCGGCGGCGTGTCGGCCGGGTCAGCCCGCCCCGGCGGACGCCAGGGCGCGCACGAGCCGGTCGGTCGTCGCCCGGTCGCGCACCGCCAGCCGCAGCCACTCCCCGCCCAGCCCGGGGAAGGTGTCCCCGCGCCGGAGCGCGAACCCCAGTGCCCGCATGCGCAGCCGCACCGGCTGCGCCCGCGGGTGGCGTACCAGAACGAACGGCGCCTCCGCCGGCGCCACCGCGCGCAGCGACGTACGGGCGGCCAGCCGCTCGAGCAGGTAGGCGCGGTCCCCGGCCACCTCCCCGGCGGCCCGCTCCGCCTCGTCCAGCGCGGCCGGCTCGCAGCACGCCTGCGCGGCGGCCAGCGCGGGGCCGGAGACCGGCCACAGCGGCTGGTGGTGCGCCAGCACGGCGACCGTCGCCGGGTCGGAGAGCACGTAGCCCACCCGCAGGCCCGCCAGCCCCCACGTCTTGGTCAGGCTGCGCAGGACGACCAGCCGCCCCGGCCATCCGGTCACCCGCGCCGCCAGTGACTCCCGTTCGCCCGGCACCGCGTCCATGAACGCCTCGTCGACGACCAGGGTGCGGCCCGGCCGGGCCAGCGCCGCCAGCGTCTCGGCCGGGTGCAGCACCGAGGTGGGGTTGGTCGGGTTGCCCACCACCACCAGATCGGCGCCGCCGGGGACGAGGCGGGGGTCGAGCCGGAAGCCGTCCCGCTCGGGCAGCAGGACCCGCCGCACGGTGTGACCGGCGGCCCGCAGCGCGGCCTCCGGCTCGGTGAACTGCGGGTGCACGACGACGGGTCCGGCCGTCGGCAGCGCCCGGGCCAGCAGCACGAACGCCTCGGCGGCGCCCGCCGTCAGCAGCACGCACTCCTCGGGCAGTCCGTGCCGGGCCGCCACCGCCCGGCGGGCCGCACGTCCGTCCGGGTAGGCGGCGAGCCCGTTCAGCGAGGCGGCGATGCGGGCCTTGAGCCAGGCCGGGGGCGTACCGGCGCGGACGTTGACGGCCAGGTCGGTCAGCCCGGCGCCGGAGTCGCGTACCTCGGCGTCGCCGTGGTGCCGCAGGTCCGGCTCACCGGGCGCCTCCCGCTCCCCGGGCGGGGCGGCCCGTTCACCCGGCGTGGACATGCCCGTGTCCGTGGCTGTGCCCATGGCTGTGCCCGTGCCCGTGCCCGTGGCCGTCGTCGTCCGGGTGGTAGTGCGGCTGCTGGGGGAGGCCCACCTTGTCCTCGAAGCCGGGCAGCGCGATCCGGTAGACACAGGAGTCGCAGTTCATCCGCAGGTCGCCCCCGACCGCCTCCTGGTAGCGCTCCAGCACCAGGTCCGCCAGCTCGTCGGCGGGCCCGATGACGTCGGCGGAGTGCACCGCGACTTCCGGCTCCGCCGCCGCCCACCGTCGCGTCTGCGCCCGCACCCGCTCCGGGAGGATGCCGGTGAAGAGGAAGTACGGCAGGACCACGACCCGCCGCGCCCCCAGCGCGCGGCAGCGGTCCAGCCCGGCGGGCACGTCTGGCGCGGCCAGCGACACGAACGCCGTCTCCACCCCCGCGTAGCCCCGGCCCTCCCACAGCAGCCGCGCCGCCTTGTGCACCTCGGCGTTCGCGTCCGGGTCGGTCGAGCCGCGTCCGACCAGCAGCACCGTGGTCGCGGCGCGGTCGGCCGCCGTGGGGCGCGCGCCGCCCAGCGCCTCGCCCAGCGCCTCGTCCAGCCGCCGCTGGAGCACGTCCAGCAGCGCCGGATGCGGGCCCAGCGGGCGCCCGTAGGTGTAGGTGAGGGCGGGGTGGCGCTGCTTCTCGCGGGCGAGGGCGGCCGGGATGTCGCCCTTGGCGTGCCCGGCGGAGACCAGCATCAGCGGTACGGCCGCGACGCGGCGGACCCCCTCCGCGACCAGCCCGGCGACCGCGTCGGCCAGCGGCGGCGGGGACAGCTCGATGAAGCCGCCGCCGACGGTCAGCCGCGGGTTGCGCCTGCCCAGTTCGGCGACGAAGGCGCGGAAGGCGTCGGCTCCGGCGTCGTCGCGGGTGCCGTGGCCGACGAGCAGGAGTGCGGGCGGGGCGGTGGTCACTGGTTCTCCCTGGTGGTTCCGGGTCGGGCGGGGGCGGGCCCCGCGCCGGGCGCGGGGTCCGTGTAGAGCAGGGCGTTGAGGGCGGCGGCGGCCACGGCGGAGCCGCCCTTCTCGGAGACGTTGCTGACCGCGGGCAGCCCGCTGGCGCGCAGCGCCGCCTTGCTCTCGGCGGCGCCGACGAAGCCCACCGGCAGGCCGATCACCAGCGCGGGGGAGGCGTGCAGGCCGATGAGTTCGTACAGCGCGGTCGGCGCGCAGCCGATCACCCACACCGCGCCGGGGCCCACCTCCTCGAACGCGAGCCGGACGGCGTGCGCGCTGCGGGTGCGGCCCGGTGCGGCGGTGGCGTCGGCCAGCCGGCACACGGTGCGGCGGCGGGTGATGCCGGAGGCCACCATCTCGACGTCGGTGACCACGCTCGCGTCCCCCTCGTGCAGCGCGGTGTGTGCGGCGCGCAGCGAGTCCTCGTCGGTCACCAGGTCGGTGGCGTAGCCGAGGTCGGCGCTGGAGTGGATGACGCGTTCGACCACGGCACGGGTCAGCGGCGGCAGCGCGGTGGTGTCGAGCCGCGCGCGCAGGATGCGGTACGACTCCTGCTCGATGGGGTGCACCGTACGGCGGGTCACCGCGCACCTCCGGCGGCGGCCGACTGCCAGCGGTAGCCGCGCGGCGTGACCATGCGGCCCGCGACGGCGCGGGTGGCCGTGTTGCCCACCGTGACCACCGTCATCATGTCGACGACGGCCGGGTCGAGGGTGGCGAGCGTACCGACGGCGGCGCTCTCGTCCGGCCTGCTCGCGTTCCGCACCACGCCCACCGGGGTGTCCGGGGCGCGGTGCTCCGCGAGTATGGCGAGGGCACGGGGCAGCTGCCAGTCCCGGCCGCGCGAGCGGGGGTTGTAGAAGGTCACCACGAGATCGGACTCGGCCGCCGCGCGCACCCGCCGCTCGATGACCTCCCACGGGGTGTGCAGGTCGGAGAGGCTGACGGAGACGTGGTCGTGGCCGAGCGGCGCGCCCAGGACCGCGGCGGCGGCCAGCGCGGCCGTCACGCCGGGCACCCCGACGACGTCGATGTCCGCGCCCGCCTCGGCCAGCGCGGGGGAGGCCATCGCGTAGACGCCCGCGTCGCCGCTGCCGATCAGCGCCACCGCGTGCCCGGCGCGCGCCTCGGCGACGGCGGTGCGCGCCCGCTCCTCCTCGGCGCCGAGCCCCGACTCCAGCACCCGGGTGCCGGGGCGGAGCAGGTCGCGGATCTGGTCCACGTACTGGTCGAGCCCCACCAGTACGGCCGCCCGGCGCAGTTCGGCGCGCGCCCGGGGCGTGAGCAGGTCGCGGGCGCCGGGGCCCAGGCCGACCACGGCCAGCCGCCCGCGCGGTGCGCGCCGGGCGACCGCGACGGTCGCCATCGCCGCCCGGCCCTCGGGGGCGGACTTGCGCTTGGGGACGACGAGGGCGGCGCCGCGCGGGGTGCCTGTGCCCGGGCCGCGCGTGCCGCCCGGTGCGGCGGTGCCCGGTGCGGCGGCGGCCGTCAGCGCGGCGGCCTCGGCCACCGAGGGCGTGCCGACGGCCGCCCGCGGCGCCTCGGACGGGTTCGGCACCTCGACGGCGGCCAGCACCTCGGCCGGGTACGTGCGCAGCGGCAGGCCGAGCCGGTCCGCGACGGCCAGCAGTCCGGGCTCGGCGGCCTTGGCGTCGACCGTGGCCAGTTCGGTGACGGACGCGGCGCTGAGCCCGGCGTCCGCCAGGGCCTGCTCCAGGAGGCCGAGGACCTCGTCGGCACAGACGCCGCTGCTCGCGCCGAGTCCGACCGTCAGTGACGGCGGACGCAGTACCGCCTCGGCGGGGCCGGGCCGCACGGCGCGGTCGGTGACCAGCAGGGTGGCGGGGGAGTCGGCGGGACGGGCGGCCTCGGCGGGAGCGGCCGTGACCACGTGGGGTGGCAGGGCGGGCAGCGGCCAGCGCACATCGGCCCGCAGCAGCACCGGCTCGCCGTCCAGCAGGGCCCGCGAGACGGCCGCGACGGCGCCCTCGACGGGCCAGCCCAGGGTGTCCAGACCGGGGATGCCGACGGCGTCCGTCGCCGTGGTGATCACCGGGGCGCAGCCGGGCAGCGCGTCCGCCACCGCCTCCGCGAGGGCGTTCGCCCCGCCGCCGTGGCCGCCCAGCAGCGCCACCGCGTGCCGCTGCGCCTCGTCCACGCAGACGACGCCCGGATCGGCCGCCTTGCCACAGAGCAGCGGGGCCAGCAGGCGTACGGTCGCGCCCGTCGCGAGGAAGCACACCAGCTGGTCGCACTCGGCGAACGCGCGGGTGACGGCCTCGCGCACGGACGGGCCCTCGTACACCCGACTCCCGTGCGGCCACGCCGCGGCGAGCCGGTCGCGGGCGAGGGCGCCGGCGGCGGTGGCGGAGACGAGGCCGACCAGCCCGCGGGACGCGCCGGTTCCCGGCGGGGCCGCTGCTTCGGGGGGCGCGGTGGTTCCGGTCAAGAGGAGGCTCCTTGGGGGAGAGGGGCGGGGGAGGAGTCGGCGGCCGGGGTGCCGGGCCGGGTCCCCCACAGCACGAAGACGGGGTTGGTCGCCGCCAGCCGCGTGACGTCACCGGGCAGCGGTGCCAGCCGCGCCGACTGGAGGAGCACGCCGTCCGTGGCGAGCCCCTCGGCGGCGAGTGCGGCCCGTACGGCGGGCACCCGGTCCAGCGCCGCCAGCGTGACCACCACGCAGCGGCGCGCGCGCCGGGCGCAGACGGTGACCAGGGCGGGCAGCTCCCGCCCGCCGCCGCCGACGAACACCGCGTCCGGCTCGGGCAGTTCCGCCAGCGCGGCGGGGGCCGTGCCGTGCACGGCCTGTACGGCGACGCCGTGCGCGGAGGCGTTCGCGCGGACCCGGGCGATGCCGTCCGCCGCCTGCTCCACCGCGACGACCGCCGCGCCCAGCCGGGCGCACTCGACGCCGACGGAGCCGGACCCGGCGCCCACGTCCCACACCAGGTCGCCGGTACGAGGACCCAGCCGGGCCAGCACCAGGGCCCGTACCTCGTACTTGGTCAGCATCGAGTCCCGGTGGGTGAACTCCTCGTCCGGCAGCGCCCACCGGGCAGGCGCCGACGGGGGCCCCGCGACGGTGCGCGGTGCGCGCGCCAGGGCAGCGGACTCGTCCAGGCAGAGCACGACGCTGACCGGCTCCGGCCACTCCCGCTCCGCCGCCTGCGCGGGCGTGACCCGCCGCACCGTCTCCCGCGGCGAACCGAGCGCCGTGGCCACCACGAGGGTGCGGGCGAGCCCCGAGGCGGCGAGTGCGGCGCCCAGTTCGGCCGGACCGGCGCCCGGCCCGGTCAGGACGGCAGTCTTGGGGTGCGCGCGGCACACGTTGACGGCGGTACGCGCGTCGCGGCCGTGCGCGCTCACCACGACGGCGTCGTCCCAGGGCAGCCCGACGCGGGCGAACGCCACGGCGACGGACGGCGCCGACGGTTCCACGGCCAGGCACTCCGGCCCGAACCGCGCGGCCAGCGCCCGGACGATCCCGAAGAAGCCCGGATCGCCGGACGCGAGGACCACGACGCGTCGGTGCGGGACGGGCGCCGGAGCGCCGCCCTCGGTGCTGGCGCCGCCGTCGGTGCGGGCGCTGCCTTCGGCGGGGTGACCGAGGTGGGCGGCCACGGCGTCCAGGGCGGGGGCCAGCGGGCCCAGTACGAGCCGCTCGGCGTCCGGCGGCAGGTCCGCCGCCTCCAGGTGCCGCCGCGCGCCCAGCACCAGGGTGGCCCCGTACGCGGCGGGCACGGCCGTCCCTGCGGCCCCGACGGTGCCGGTGCCGAGCACGGTGATCGGGGCGGCGCGGTCACTCACGGCGCGCCTGCCGTGCCTGCCGCGCCTCCCGTGCGGTGTCCTGCGCGTCCCGTGCCCGCAGCGCGCGCCGCGCGGCCGGGTCCGCCCGGCGGAAACCGTGGAAGTGGCCCGGGTGGTACAGATGCGAGCGGGTCCCCGAGGCGGAGAGCGCCGGGCCGACCAGGAAGAGCGTGTGCTTCCAGAGCTTGTGCTCCTTGACCGCCTCCTCCAGCGTGCCCACCGTGCAACGCACGAGCAGCTCCTCCGGCCAGGTCGCCTGGTACGCGATCACCACGGGCGTCTCCGTCGGGTACCCGCCCTCCAGCAGCTCCACGGCCAGCTGGCCCGAACGCGCGGCCGACAGGAAGACCGCCATCGTCGTCCCGTGCCGCGCGAACTCCCGCACCTCCTCGCCCGGCGGCATCGGCGTCTTGCCGCCGCCCAGCCGGGTGAGGATCACCGACTGCGCCACCTCCGGCACCGTCAACTCCCGCCCGGCCAGCGCCGCGACCGCCGAGAAGGACGACACCCCGGGCACGATTTCGACCTCGATGCCCAGCTGCGCGCACCGGTCCAGCTGCTCCTGCGTGCCGCCCCACAGCGAGGGGTCACCGGAGTGCACACGGGCGACCCGCAGGCCCTCCCGCGCGGCCCGCGCGTACACGGCGATCACGTCCTCCAGCGACATCGGCGCCGAGTCGAGGATCTCCGCGTCCGCCCGCGCGTGCTCCAGCACCTCCTCCTGGACCAGGCTGGCCGCCCAGATCACCACGTCCGCCTCGGCGATCGCCCGTCCCGCGCGGTAGGTCAGCAGGTCTGCGGCGCCGGGCCCGGCACCCACGATGGTCACCTTCGCGGTGCCGTCCGCCGCGGTCACAGCTTGCCTCCCCGGGATTCGCGGCGGGCGGGGGCGATCAGCGTGGACAGATACGGCAGCGGGCCGTCGTCCAGCGTGGCGGCGGGACGGATCGACTCGCCGGGCAGCCCCAGGGACGAGCCCCACACCGCGCCCTCGGCCCGGCCCGTGTCCCGCAGCACCTCGGCCACCTCACCGGCCAGCCGCCCGAACTTGTAGGCGACCACCGTGCCGGGCCCCTCCAGCGCCTCCCGCAGCACCGCCGCCCCGGCCGTGACCGGCACCAATGTCAGCGGTTCCGTGCCCTCCGTCAGTACGGCGCCGCTGCGCGCCGCCAGATCCTGCATCGCCGTGATGCCGGGAACCGTCTCCACCGCCAGGCCCTCCACCAGTTCGCCCACCGTCTGCGCGAGATACCCGAAGGTGGAGTACACGTTCGGGTCGCCGATCGTGGCGAAGGCCACCGTGCCGTGCGTGCGCAGCAGTTCGGCGACGCGCCCGCCCGCGGCGTCCCAGGCGGACTCGCGGCGGGCACGGTCCTCGCGCTCGTTGAGCGCGAAGACGATCCGCTCGACCTTCGCCGCCTCGACGTAGTGCAGCACCGTCGCCTCGGCGCGGCCCGTACCGGCGCCCGCCATCACCGGCACCACCACCACGGCGGCGGCCCGCAGCGCGGCCACCCCCTTGACGGTCACCAGCTCCGGATCGCCCGGTCCCACGCCCACCCCGGTCAGCCGGGCCTTCCGCTCACGGCTGCTCATGCCGCGCACCTCTCTGTGAACCGGCGGGCCAACTCCGGTGCGGCGGCCCAGTGCAGATGCAGGTACGAGGCGTGCACGCCGCCCCGTACGAAGCCCTCGGTACGGCGCTCGGGGCGTACCAGCCCCCAGGCCGGGCCGCCCCCGTCCGAGGCGGCGGGCGGCGGGTCGAGCGCCGTCCGGTGGAACTCGTGGCCGCGTACCCGCGTCCCGGCGGCGGCCAGCACGCTGTCCTCCAGCGCTACGGCCTCGCGGTAACCGAGGGTGAGCCGCTCCGTCATCCGCGCGGACGCGTCCAGCAGCCCGCACATCGGCACCCCGTCCAACTCCCGCAGCAGGTACAGCAGCCCGGCGCACTCGGCCGCCACGGGACCGCGGAAGGCGGCCACCGCCGCGCGCAGCGGCTCGTTGGCCGCGAGTTGCGGGGCGTGCACTTCGGGGAAGCCGCCGCCGATGACGATGCCGCGGGTCTGCGCCGGGAGCGACTCGTCGCGCAGCGGGTCGAAGGTGACGACGTGCGCGCCGGCGGCGCGGAGCAGTTCGGTGTGCTCCGGGTAGGAGAAGGTGAACGCCGGGCCGGCGGCGACGGCGACGACGGGGCGTGCTTCCCCGGTCCCGCCCCTTCCCGTAGCCGGGGCCCCGCCCCGGACCCCGGCTTCACCCGCCCGGGTACCGCCGCCGTGCGGCGTGGCCGCGTCCCGGGGCTGAGTGCCGAGAGCACCCCGGTCCCGGGCTTCGCCTGCCTGGGCTGTGCCCGGCACTGCGTCGGCTCGGTGCGTGCCGTTGTCGCCTGCCGGGGCGGTGCCTCGGGCCGGGGCGTTGTGCGGGGCTGCGGGGACCGCGCCGGTGGCGTCCGGGGCCCCGCCCACGGCGTGACGTGCGTCGCGGGGGCCGGGCGTCCCGCCGGCGGGCCGGGGGGACGGGGCGGCGACGGCGTCGCTGTGCGTCTCCGGGCGGTCGGCACCTGCCGCCGTGCCGGTGCCGGTCGCGGGTACGGGTGCCGGGGTGGTGCCTGATGCCGGGTCGGCGACGCAGCCGGCGCCGGTGGGCACGGTGGGCACGGCGTTCGCGGCTCCGGCCGCGCGCGCGGCGCGAGCCCGGACGCCCGCCGCCCCCGGTGCCTCGCGGGCCGCGTACAGCGCGTCGGCGGGGCTCCAGGCCGCCGCCCGGAGAGGCGGGGCGCTGCGGGCGAGGGACAGCAGCGCGTCCAGGTCGCAGCCCCGGCGTACGTGTTCGGCCAGCGCCGCCACCATCGCCAGCGCGTCCGCGCGCCGTTCGGCCGCCGGTATCAGGCCCAGGTGGCGGCTCGGCGTGTGCACCGCGTCCGTACGGCGCAGCGCGCCCAGCACCGGGACACCGGCGCCGTCCAGCGCCTCGCGCAGAGTCGCCTCGTGCCGGTCGGAGCCGACCTTGTTGAGGATCACCCCGGCCACCCGTACCTCCGGGTCCCAGGAGGCGAAGCCGTGCACCAGCGCGGCGACGGAGCGGGCCTGCCGGGCGGCGTCCACCACGAGGACCACCGGCGCCCGCAGGAGCTTGGCGGTGTGCGCGGTGGAGGCCAGTTCGCCCTCTCCGCTCGCGCCGTCGTAGAGGCCCATCACGCCCTCGATCAGGGCCAGTTCGGCCCCGGCCGCCCCGTGCAGGAACAGCGGCACGATCCGCTGCGGGCCGCACAGGTACGCGTCCAGATTGCGGCCGGGCCTGCCGGTGGCCAGGGCGTGGTAGCCGGGGTCGATGTAGTCCGGGCCCACCTTGTGCGGCGAGACGCGGGTGCCGCGCGCGCTGAACGCGGCCATCAGCCCGGTGGCGACGGTCGTCTTGCCGCTGCCCGAGGAGGGCGCGGCGATGACCAGCCGCGGCACGTTCACCATTCGATGCCCCGCTGGCCCTTCTGACCGGCGTCCATCGGATGCTTGACCTTGTGCATCTCGGTCACCAGATCGGCCGCCGCGACCAGTTCGGCGGGCGCGTGGCGGCCGGTGACCACCACGTGCTGGGTGCCGGTACGGGTGCGCAGCACCTCGACCACCTCGGTGGTGTCCACCCACCCCCAGTGCATCGGATACGCGAACTCGTCGAGCACGTACAGCTGGTACGTCTGCGCCGCGAGATCCCGCTTGACCTGCTCCCAGCCCTCGCGCGCCGCGTCCTCACTGCTCAGTTCGGCGTCCCGCTGAATCCAGGACCAGCCCTCGCCCATCTTGTGCCAGGCGACGGTGCCGCCCTCGCCGGAGTCGCCCAGGACGCGCAGCGCGCGCTCCTCGCCGACCTTCCACTTGGCCGACTTCACGAACTGGAACACCCCGATGGGCCAGCCCTGGTTCCAGGCGCGCAGCGCCAGCCCGAAGGCCGCAGTCGACTTCCCCTTGCCGATGCCGGTGTGCACCGCCAGCAGCGGCCGGTTGCGGCGCTGGCGGGTGGTGAGCCCGTCCTCGGGTACGACGTCCGGCTGTCCCTTGGGCATTACGCGGCTCTCCTCCGTACGTCCTTCACCAGCGCGGACACCGTGTCCGCGCGCAGTTCGTCCAGGGTGACGGCCGGGCCGCCGCCCAACTCGGCGGCGAGCGTGCCCGCCAGCCCCAGCCGTACCGGCCCCGACTCGCAGTCCACGACCACCGACGCGGTGCCGTCCGCAGCCAGCAGCCGCGCGGCGCGGCGCGCCCGTACGACCGGTTCGGGCCCGCCCGTCGCCCGGCCGTCGGTGACCGTGACCAGCAGGGCGCGCCGCGCGGGGTCGCGCATGCGCTCGATCCGCAGCACCTCGCGGGCCTTGAGCAGCCCGGCGGCCAGCGGGGTGCGACCGCCGGTGGGCAGCGACTCCAGCCGGGCCGCCGCCGCCTCCACCGAGGAGGTGGGCGGCAGGACGACCTCGGCGTCCCCGCGGCGGAAGGTGATCAGACCGATCTTGTCCCGGCGCTGGTAGGCGTCCAGCAGGAGCGAGAGCACCGCGCCCTTGACGGCGCTCATCCGTTGCCGGGCGGCCATCGAGCCGGAGGCGTCGACGGCGAAGAGCACGAGGTTGGACTCGCGCCCCTCCCGTACCGCCTCCCGCAGGTCCGGCGCGCGCACCAGCAGGCCGGGCCCGGTGCGGCCGCGGGCGCGCTGGTAGGGCGCCGCGGCGCGCACCGTCGCGGCCAGGTGCAGCGCGCCCAGCCTGCCGTGCGGAGTGCGCGCGCCCGCCGTGCGGCCGTGTGCGGTACGGGCGCGTGAGCGCCGTCCCGCGGCGCCGTCGCCGAGGCCGGGCACGGTCAGCGGGCGGGCACGGAAGGGCTCGGCGGCGCCGACGGGGGCCTTCTCTCGGCTGTGCCCGGAAGGGGCGTCGGCGGGCTCCTGGCCCGGCTGTTCGGGCTGGTCCGGCTGCCCGGGCTGGTTCGCCGGGCGCTGCGGGGGGACGGCGGGGTCCTCGGGCCCGGAACCGGGCGCCTGCTCCGGCGCCCCGTCCGGCGCGGCGCCGTCCGCGCCGCCGCCGGGCGGGGGCGGCTGCCCGCCGGGGCCGCCGTCCGGGCCGCCGCCGTCCGGCCCGTCCGGGTCCGGCTCGCCGTCCTCTCCGGCTGACTCGCGCAGCGTCTCGTCGAGCTTGTCCTCGTCCAGTCCGGGCGCGTCGAAGGGCGAGCGCCGCCGCCGGTGCGGCAGCGCCAGCAGTGCGGCCTGCCGTACGTCCTCCGCGAGCACCTCCTCGCGGTCCGCCCAGGCAGCCAGCGCGCACGCGGTGCGCGCCATCACGATATCCGCGCGCATGCCGTCCACCTCGAACGCCGCACAGGTCGCCGCGATCTGGCGCAGTGCCGCGTCACCCAGCCGCACCTGGGGCAGCAGCGCGCGGGCGGCGGCGATCCGCTCCCGCATCGCCTGTTCCTCGGACGCCCAGCCCGCGGCGAAGCCGTCCGGGTCCGCGTCGTAGGCCAGCCGCCGCCGTACGACCTCGACCCGCTCGTCCGGCTCGCGCGAGGCGGCGACCTCGACGGTCAGCCCGAAGCGGTCCAGCAACTGCGGGCGCAGCTCGCCCTCTTCCGGGTTCATCGTGCCCACCAGCAGGAAGCGGGCGGCGTGCCGTACGGAGACGCCCTCGCGCTCCACGTACGAGGAGCCCATCGCGGCGGCGTCCAGCAGCGCGTCGATCAGGAAGTCCTGGAGGAGGTTGACCTCGTCGACGTAAAGGATGCCCCGGTGCGCCCTGGCCAGCAGGCCGGGCTCGAAGGACTTCACCCCTTCGGCGAGCGCCCGTTCGATGTCCAGCGCGCCGATCAGCCGGTCCTCGGACGCGCCGACGGGAAGCTCCACGAGCCGCGCGCGCCGCGCCGTGCCGGGCGCCTGCGGGTGCGGCCCGTCGGGGCACTGCGGATCGGGGGCGGCCGGGTCGCAGGAGAAGCGGCAGTCCGCGACGACGCGCAGCGAGGGCAGCAGCGCGGCCAGCGACCGTACGGCCGTGCTCTTGGCGGTGCCCTTCTCGCCGCGCACGAGGACGCCGCCGATGGCCGGGCTCACGGCGTTCAGGACCAGGCCCAGCCGGAGGTCCCGCATGCCGACGACGGCGGTGAAGGGGTAGGGCGTGCTCATGCTGCGGTCCCTCCTCGGGGTGCGGGCGCGGGGGCGGTTGCGCGCGTCGGCGCGGTTGCGCGCGCCGGGGCGCGCCGGGTGCCGTGTGTGCTCATGCGTCGCCCTCCAGTTCGCCTTCCAGCTCCAGATACGTCTCCCGGAGCCGGGCCAGGGTGTCGTTGTCCGGCTCTTCCCACAGCTGCCGCTCCGCGGCCTCCAGCAGCCGCTCCGTGATGCCGCGCAGCGCCCAGGGGTTGGACTTGCGCATGAAGTCGCTGTTCTCCGGGTCGAAGACGTACTCGGCGGCCAGCCGCTCGTACATCCAGTCGTCCACCACGCCCGCGGTCGCGTCGTAGCCGAAGAGGTAGTCGACGGTGGCGGCCATCTCGAAGGCGCCCTTGTAGCCGTGCCGCCGCATCGCGCTCATCCAGCGCGGGTTGACCACCCGGGCCCGGAAGACGCGGTGCGTCTCCTCGCCCAGCGTCCGCGTCCTGACCTGGTCGGGCACCGCCGAGTCGCCCACATACGCCTCGGGGGAGTCGCCGGTCAGGTGCCGCACCATGGCCACCATGCCGCCGTGGTACTGGAAGTAGTCGTCGGCGTCGGCGATGTCGTGCTCGCGGGTGTCGACGTTCTTGGCCGCCACCTGGATGCGCCGGAAGGCCGTCTCCATGTCGCCGCGCGCGGGGCGCCCGTCCAGGCCGCGCCCGTACGCGTAGCCGCCCCAGACCGCGTACACCTCGGCCAGGTCCGCGTCCGAGCGCCAGTTGCGGGCGTCGATCAGCGGCAGCAGGCCCGCCCCGTACGCGCCCGGCTTGGAGCCGAAGATGCGGGAGGTGGCGCGGCGGCGGTCGCCGTGTGCGGCGGTGTCCTCGTCGGCGTGCGCGCGCACGTAGTTGACCTCGGCCGGCTCGTCCAGCTCCGCGACCGCCCGCACGGCGTCGTCGATCAGCCCGACCACGTGCGGGAAGGCGTCCCGGAAGAAGCCGGAGATGCGCACGGTCACGTCGATGCGCGGGCGGCCCAGCTCGGCCGCGTCCACGATCTCGAAGCCGGTGACCCGGCGGGAGGCGTCGTCCCAGGTGGGGCGGCAGCCCAGCAGCGCCAGGATCTCGGCGATGTCGTCGCCCTGGGTGCGCATGCAGGAGGTGCCCCACACGGTCAGGCCGACCGAGCGCGGATAGGCGCCGTTGTCGTCCAGGTGCCGCCGCACCAGCGAGTCCGCCAGCGCGCTGCCCACCTCCCAGGACAGCCTGGAGGGGATCGCCTTGGGGTCGACGGAGTAGAAGTTGCGGCCGGTCGGCAGCACGTTGACCAGGCCGCGGGTCGGCGAACCGGACGGCCCGGCGGGCACGTAGCCGCCGTCGAGCGCGTGCAGCACGTTCGTGATCTCATCGGTGGTACGGGCCAGCCGCGGCACCACCTCGTTCGCCGCGAACTCCAGTACCGCCGCGGCGTCCGGCACCGCTGCCCCGAGCACGTCCGCCACCACCGGACGCACCGCCTCGGCCGCCCAGCCGCGCGCCTCCATCGCCTCGGCCAGCGCGCGGGCCAGCCGCTCCAGCAGGTCGACGGCGTCGGACGCGGTGCGCGCGGGCCCGTCGGCGAGTGCGGTGAGCGAGGCGGGCACGTCCGTCCTGGCACCCGGCTCGGCCAGCAGTGCGGCCTCGGACAGCCCGAAGTGCTCCGCCAGCGCCGCCCGCAGCCCCGGCAGCGCACCGCCCACGCCGCCCCACACCTGCGCCGAACGCAGCACGGCCAGCGCCAGGTTGACGCGCGCCTCGCCCTCCGGGCCGCCGCCCAGGATGTGCAGCCCGTCCCGGATCTGGACGTCCTTGATCTCGCACAGCCAGCCGTCGACGTGCATCACGAAGTCGTCGAACTCGCCCTCGTCCGGCTGCTCGTCGACGTGCAGGTCGTGGTGCAGTTCGGCGGCCCGCACCAGGGTCCAGATCTGGCTGCGCACGGCCGGGGCCTTGGCCGGGTCGAGATCGCTGACCAGCGCGTACTCGTCCAGCAGCTGTTCCAGCTTGGCCAGTTCGCCGTAGGAGTCGGCGCGCGCCATCGGCGGCACCAGGTGGTCCACGACGGTGGCGTGCCCGCGCCGCTTGGCCTGGGTGCCCTCGCCGGGGTCGTTGACGATGAACGGGTAGACCAGCGGCAGGTCGCCGAGCACCGCGTCGGGCGCGCAGCCGCCGGAGAGGCCGAGGCCCTTGCCCGGCAGCCACTCCATCGTGCCGTGCTTGCCCAGGTGCACGACCGCGTCGGCGCCGAAGCCGCCCTCGGCCTCCGGCGTCTCCAGCCAGCGGTAGGCCGCCATGTAGTGGTGCGAGGGCGGCATGTCGGGGTCGTGGTAGATGGCGATGGGGTTCTCGCCGAATCCGCGCGGCGGCTGGATCATGATGACGGCGTTGCCGAACCGCAGCGACGCCAGCACGATGTCCTCGCCGTCGAGGTAGAGCGAACCCGGCGGCTCGCCCCAGTGCTCCAGCATGCCCGCGCGCAGTTCGGGGTCCAGCGTGTCGAACCACCGCCGGTAGTCCGCCAGCGGCACCCGCGCGGTGGAGGCGGCCAGCTGCTCCTCGGTCAGCCACTCCACGTCGTGGCCGCCCGCCGCGATCAGCCGGTGGATCAGCTCGTCGCCGCCGTCCGGGTACCCGCTGATCCCGTACCCGGCGGCGCGGAGCGCGTCCAGCAGGGCGACGGCGGAGGCGGGCGTGTCCAGGCCCACCGCGTTGCCGACCCGCGAGTGCTTGGTCGGGTAGGCGGTGAAGACGAGCGCCAGCCGCTTCTCGGCGTTCGGGGTGTGCCGCAGCCGGGCGTGCCGTACCGCCGTACCCGCGACCCGCCTCGCCCGCTCCGGATCGGCGGCGTAGACCGGCACGCCGTCCGGGCCGTCCTGCTTGAAGGAGAACGGCACGGAGATCAGCCGCCCGTCGAACTCCGGGATCGCCACCTGCATCGCCGCGTCCATGGGCGAGAGCGCGGCGTCCGAGTCCTGCCACGCCTCGCGGGAGGTGGTCAGGCACAGGCCCTGGATCAGCGGCACGTCCAGTTCGGCGAGCGCGCCGATGTCCCACGCCTCGTCGTCGCCCCCGGCGGAGGCGTCGCTCGCGCGGGTGCCGCCCGCCGCCAGGACGGTGGTCACCAGGGTGTCGGCGCGGGCCAGCAGCTCGTACAGCCCCGGATCGGCGCCGCGCAGCGAACCGCAGTACACCGGCAGCGCGTTGGCGCCCGCCCCCTCGATCGCCTCGCACAGCACGTCGACGAACGCGGTGTTCCCGGACAGCTCGTGGGCACGGTAGAAGAGCACCCCCACGGTCGGCCGCGCGGCGTCGTACGCCCGCGCCCCGTGCAGCCCGTACGCCGGCATCCGGTGCGGCGGGGCGAAGCCCTCCCCGCTCATCAGCACCGTGTCGCTGAGGAAGCGGGCCAGCTCGGCGAGGTTGTCCGGGCCGCCCTCCACCAGGTAGCGCAGCGCCTCCGCGACGACCCCGGCGGGCACGCTGGAGTCGGCCATCAGCTCCGCGTCCGGCACCGACTCGCCGCCCAGCAGCACCGTGGGGATGCCGGAGGCGCGCAGCGCGGCGAGCCCGTCCTCCCAGGCCCGCTTCCCGCCGAGCAGCCGTACGACGGCCACCCCCGCGCCGTCCAGCAGCCGGGGCAGCTCCTCGGCGACGTCGAGGCGGTTCGGGTTCGCGATCCGGTACGGGGCGCCGGACGCGCGCGCGGCGAGCAGGTCCGTATCGGCGGTGGACAACAGCACAACGGTGCTCATGCGGCTCCCAGGAGGGTCGGTCGGCGGGTGAGCGGTGGCGTTCATGGCGCGCCCGGGGGGACGAACGGCAGCCCGGCGGGCGCGCCGTGCTCGATCAGCCGCAGCAGCGCCGCCGTGTCGGCGTGCTCCTCGATCAGATCCCCGAGGCGGTCGAGCTGTTCCTCGCGCAGTACGGCGAAGCAGGTGTCGGGCGCGGGGGTGAAGTCCCGTCCGGCGTCGCGGGCGATCCGGCTCAGGAAGGCACGCCGGAAGCCGTCGCTCTCCAGCGAACCGTGCCAGTGGGTGCCCCAGACGGAGCCGCTGCGGCAGCCGTCCAGCGGCGTGCCGCGCGCGTCGCGCAGGAAGCTTTCGCCGCCGAGGACCTCGGCGACGCCGTGATGGATCTCGTACCCCTCCACGCGCTCGCCCAGCGCCTCGCCCACCGGCCGGGCCAGCGTCTTGGCCGCCTCGAACCGTACCCGCACCGGCAGCAGACCCAGCCCCGGCACGACGCCCGCGCGGGACTCCACCTCGTCCTCGATCCGCTCGCCCAGCAGTTGGAAGCCGCCGCACACGCCCAGCACCGGGCGGCCCTCGGCGGCCCGGTGCGCCAGCGCCCGCGCCAGCCCGCGCTCGCGCAGCCAGGCCAGCGCCCGTACGGTGCCCCGGGTGCCGGGGACCACCACGAGATCGGCGTCCGCCAGCTCCTCGGGCCGGTCGGTGAAGCGCACCGAGACGCCCGGCTCGGCGGCCAGCGCGTCCACGTCGGTGAAGTTCGACATCAGGGGCACCGGCAGCACGGCGACGCGCAGCACGTCCGCCCCGTACGGTGCGGCG
Source organism: Streptomyces sp. CNH287 (assembly GCF_000424825.1). Taxonomy (NCBI): domain Bacteria; kingdom Bacillati; phylum Actinomycetota; class Actinomycetes; order Kitasatosporales; family Streptomycetaceae; genus Streptomyces; species Streptomyces sp. CNH287. Next base: position 115,789 of record NZ_AUKQ01000018.1, read on the forward strand.
ACGCCGCTCTCGCGCACCGTGCCGCGCAGCGACAGCCGCAGGCCGTCCTCCTCGTCGATGCCCAGCCCGTGCGCGTAGGGCAGCACGCCCAGCGGCTGCCGGCCGGTGAGCCGCCGCAGCATCTCCAGGCCCGGCTCCAGCAGGCTGACGTCGCCCCGGAACTTGTTCACCAGATAGCCGGCGACCAGCTCCTGGTCCTCGGCGGAGAGCAGCGCGGTGGTACCGAAGAGGGAGGCGAAGACGCCGCCGCGGTCGATGTCGCCGACGACGACCACCGGCAGGCGGGCGGCGCGGGCGAGGCCCATGTTCACGATGTCGCCGTGCCGCAGGTTGATCTCGGCGGGGCTGCCCGCTCCCTCGCAGATCACCGCGTCGTGGGTGGCGCGCAGCTGCTCCAGGCAGTCGGTGACCGTGCCCAGCAGCGCCCGCCTGCCCTCGGGGCGCGGGCCGTGGGAGCCGCCGGGGCTGGCAGCGCTGCCGGGGCCGCCCGGTCCGAAGTAGCCGCGGGCGCTCAGCTCGCCGACCGGCTTCCCCATCAGCACGACCTGACTGCTGTGGTCACCGCCGGGCTTGAGCAGTACGGGGTTCATCAGGGCGCTGGGCTCGACGCGCGCCGCTGCCGCCTGCATCGCCTGCGCCCGCCCGATCTCGGCGCCCTCACGGGTGACGTACGAGTTCAGCGACATGTTCTGCGCCTTGAACGGCGCGACCTTGAGGCCCTGGCGGGCGAGCCAGCGGCAGATGCCGGCCGTGACGACGCTCTTGCCCGCGTCCGAGGTGGTCCCCGCGACCAGCAGTCCGTGCGCGCCCCTCACCGCCGTGCCTCCCCGGGCTGCGCCTTCGGCGGGCACGGGGCCGGGGGCCGCGCGGCCGGGAGCCGGGCCGCCGCCGCGCGGGCGGCGAGGGTCACCGCGAGTGCCAGCGCACCGACGCGCCGCCCCAGCGCCACGGCCCGCTCGATGTCGGCCGGAGTGACCGCCCGGCCACCGGGGTTGAGCAGCGGCCGGTGCTCGACGCGGCCCCCGTACGCGAGGGTGCCGCCCAGCCGGACGCCCAGCGCGCCCGCGAACGCGGCCTCCACCGGCCCCGCGTTGGGGCTGGGGTGGTGCCGGGCGTCCCGGCGCCACGCGCGCAGGGCGCCCCCGCCGTCCGGTCCGGCCAGCGCGGCGAGCGCCGCGGTCAGCCGGGCGCCGGGGCAGCCGAGCACGTCGTCCAGGCGGGCCGCGGCCCAGCCGAACCGGCGGTAGCGCGGGGACTTGTGGCCGACCATCGCGTCCAGGGTGTTCGCCGCGCGGAACGCGGCCAGGCCCGGGACGCCCGCCAGCGCGCCCCAGAACAGCGCGCCGACCACCGCGTCCGAGGTGTTCTCCGCGACGGACTCCACCACGGCGCGCGCGAGCGCGTCCGCGTCCAGCGCCTCCGGGTCCCGGCCGCACAGCCGGGGCAGCAGCGCGCGGGCCGCCGCCAGGTCGCCGGCCTCGAGCGCGGCGCCCACGGCCCGCGCCTCCCGCGCCAGCGAACTGCCGCCCAGCACGGACCAGGTGACCGTCGCGCTCACCGCGGCGGGCCACACCGCCCCGGCCCCGGCGGTGCCCTTCGCCGCGGCGGTCGCCGCGGCACGGGCCAGCGCGGCGGCCCCGCCCACGCACAGGGCGGTGTGCAGCGTCCCGGCGCCGCGGTGGTCACGCCACAGCGCGCGCTCGGCCCGTGCCGCCGCGCGCCCGAAGGCCGCCACGGGATGGCCGCGTCGAGGGTCGGCGAACACCAGATCGGCGAGGTAGCCCACGGCGGTTCCCCAGCCGTGGGCGGTGTGAGCCCGCATCCGTCAACGCGCCGTCGCGCCCCGGCGGAACGGGCCCGGCGCGCGCCGGCGTGGCGGCGTACCGGGGGAGGGGGCGGCTTGGGCAGGGCGTGCGGCGGGGAAGCCACGCATGGCGTTTGTCCTCACTCAGGGTCCGCGCCCTGGTTCGACGTGACCGGCGACGAGAGTCTCCTGGCTCCCGGATCGACGCGTCCCCCGGCCTTCCAGCCCCTGACGGGACCGTGACGCTGGGTGGGGGAGCGCTCCCCGGTGACAGTGGCGGGACCGCGCCGGATTCACACCGGACTTCCTCTCCTGCCGCCGTATGGCACGGGAAGTTCACCACGTGCGCCATCGGCCGTCAACTCGGCCTTGACCTGCGACGGGAGAGTGTGAGGAGGCACACGGGAAGGGGTACGGGCGATGCCCGTACCCCTTCGTGCCGTGTCCTCGCCGTGCCTCAACCGTGCTCCGGACCGTGCTTCAGGCCGTGCTTCCGGCCGGTCAGGCGGCGATCAGATAGATCCCGTACGCCACGGCCAGCGCGCAGACGGCGAAGCAGACGTACGCCCCCGTGCGGGGCAGCGCGGCGGCGGAGGTGCCGTCCGCCTTGGAGGCGGTCCCCATGATCCCGAGGGTGAAGATGCCCACCAGGCCGACCGTCGCCACCAGGCTGACGCCGAAGACCTGGCCGAGGGCGGCCCAGTCGATGTCCATAGCTGTGTCCCTGCTTCTTTCAGGAGAGGCTGGAGGCGGGTGAGGTGGAGTGCGAGACCGTGCCGGCCTGGTGCGGAATGCCTTCCGCCCCCTCCGGTCCCGCCTCGGGCTGCGGCTGCTGCGCCTCGGCGTCGGGCAGCGGCGCCGACTGCTCGGCGCGGCCCGCGGTGGGAGGCGGTGCGACGGCCTGCATGGCCGTGGTGACCACGCCCGCGGGCTCGGTGCCGCCTGCGGGGGAGCCCCCGTCGGTGTCCTCCGGCAGGTCGTTGACGTTGGTGTGGTCGACCACCTCGCGGCGCGAGGCGATCCAGATGGCGGCGCTGCTGACGACCAGGAGCACCGCGACCGTGGTGACACCCCAGTCGCCCTGCTCGGCCAGCACCGCGGAGGCGCCCGCGATCAGACCGGCCGCCGGGATGGTCAACCCCCAGCCCGCGACCATGCGGCCCGCCGTCGACCAGTGCACGACGCCGCCCTTGCGGCCCACTCCCGAGCCCATCACCGCACCGGAGCACACGTGGGTGGTGGAGAGGGAGAAGCCGATGTGCGAGGAGGCCAGGATGGTGGCCGCCGCGCTCGTCTGGGCGGAGAAGCCCTGCGGCGGCTTGATGTCGGTGATGCCCTTGCCCATGGTGCGGATGATGCGCCAGCCGCCCAGGTAGGTGCCGGCCGCGATGGCGATGCCGGCCGAGGCGACGACCCACATGGGCGGGTCGGCGTCGGCGCCCAGGGCGCCGCCGGAGATCAGCGCGAGCGTGATCACACCCATGGTCTTCTGCGCGTCGTTCGTGCCGTGCGCCAGCGAGACCAGCCCGGCGGAGGCGATCTGCCCGGCCCGGAAGCCCTTGGCCGTCTGCTTCTCGTCCACACGCTGGGTCATCCGGTAGGTGAGCCGCGTCGCGAACAGGGCGGCCAGACCGGCCACCAGCGGCGCCGCGAGGGCCGGGATGAGGACCTTCATGATGACGACCTCGCCGTTGACGGCGCCGAAGCCCACCGAGGCGACGGTCGCACCGAGGAGGCCGCCCATGAGGGCGTGCGAAGAACTGGAGGGGAGCCCGGCGAGCCAGGTCAGCAGATTCCAGATGATCGCGCCGACGAGCGCGGCGAAGATCACTTCGGGTTGGATTCCGGAACCTTCGTCGATCAGTCCGGAGGAGATGGTCTTGGCGACCTCGACGGACACGAAGGCGCCGATGAGGTTGAGGACCGCCGACATCGCCACCGCCGTCTTGGGCTTGAGAGCCCCGGTGGAGATGGTGGTGGCCATGGCGTTGGCTGTGTCGTGGAAGCCGTTCGTAAAGTCGAACACCAAGGCCGTGACGATCACGATCCCGATGAGAAGCGTGATGTGTTCCATTCACCCAGGCAATCAGTTCGAAGGTCAGTGACTTGGTGAACGTAAGGATCGTGAGTGAACGGAAGATGAACTCAGGCGGGCATCGGGGTGTCACTCGGCGAGGCTTGTTGTGACCAAGCTGCTACATAGCGTAACAGGAGATTCACGGAGCGCCGCCCGCTAGTCTGCGGGGCTGGAGGTGCACATGCGACGAACCCTCGCGGACGCCTGGGAAGCAGTGGTGGAGACGGCCCGCAGGACGGTCACCGACGGCCTGGTCGTGGGGACTTCGGGGAACGTCTCGGTGCGGGTCGGGGACACGGTGCTGGTGACGCCGACCGGGGTGCCCTACGACCGGCTCGGCCCGGACGACCTGTGCGCCGTCGATCTCACCGGCGCCCCCGCGGGCCCGGCGTCCGGGCGGCAGCCGCGGCCCACCAGCGAACTGCCCATGCACCTGGCCGTGTACCGCAGCTCCGACGCCCGCGCCGTGGTGCACACGCACGCCGTGCACGCCACCGCGGTGTCCACCCTCGTCGACGAACTCCCCGCCATCCACTACATGGCCGCCGCACTGGGCGGCGTGGTGCGGGTCGCGCCCTACGCGCCGTACGGCAGCGACGAGTTGGCCGCACACATGCTCGCGGCGCTGGAGGGTCGCAGCGGCTGCCTGCTGCGCAACCACGGCACCGTCGCGTACGGCGCCACGCTCGACCAGGCGTACGACCGCACCGCGCAGCTGGAGTGGATGTGCCAGGTCTGGCTCACCGCCGCCTCCGTACCGGGGCACACCCCGGCCCTGCTCACCCGCGCCGAGATCGACCGCACGGTCGTCCGGCTGCGCGGATACGGCCAGCCGGGGCCGCCCCGCGCGGAGCCGGCGCAGCCCGCCTCGGACGGCCCGGCCGCACCCCCGCCCGCAGCCGCCTCACCCGACCGCCGCTGACCGCTGGCCCTCGCGCGCCCGCGGGCCGACACTGGTGAGGATGCGCCTGCTGACGAGGGCGGCCCTGGCCGCCACCACCGTGCTGGGTGCCGGGGCGGCCGTGGTGGCCGCCGGACGGTGCGCCGCCGACGCTGCCCTGAGACCGGCCCGCGCCCGTCCGGGCCACCCGCCGCTGCCCGCGGGCTTCGCCGGACCGCCGCTGACCGTGCACTCCTTCACCGAGGGCGGCCCCGCCGCGGACCCTGCCGTCGGCGAGGGCCAGGGCGAGGGGCGGATCGCCCTCACCCGCTCGCTGACCGCCCTCCTGCCGGGCGTCTACGGCTTGACCGGCCGCGGCCTGCACGCGGTCGCGGGCCCGGTGCTGGACGCGTCCGCGCCCCCGGCAGGCGCGCGCGAGCCGGGTACGGCGGCGGACACCGTCGTACGCCGCCTGGTGCGCGTGACGCACGGGAGCATCACCACCGGCACCAAGGTCCGCGTCACCCCGCTCGTCCACCTGGGCGACCCGCGCGGCGCGCTCGGCCTCGACTACGCCGAGGTGGCCGTCCCCGGGGACACCGGCGAACTGCCCGCCTGGTTCGTACCCGGCGACCGCGACACCTGGGTCATCACCGTGCACGGCCTCGGCGCGACCCGCGAGCAGCCGCTGTGCGTCCTGCCCTTCCTGCACGCCCAGCGCTTCCCCGTCCTGGACCTCGCCTACCGGGGCGACCGCGGGGCCCCCGGCACCGCGAACGGCACCGGGCATCTCGGCGACCGCGAGTGGCACGACCTCGACGCGGCGATGCACTACGCGGTCAGCTACGGCGCCGAGCGCCTCGTGCTGCACGGCTGGTCCACCGGCGCCACCATGGCCCTGCACGCCACCGCCAACTCCGCCCTGCGCGACCGCGTCAGCGGACTCGTCCTGGACTCGCCCGTCCTGGACCGGCGGGCCACCCTGCGCGCCTTGGCCGCCGCACGTGGCGTTCCCGGCGCGCTGCTCCCGCTGGCGGTACGGGCGGCCGAGGGGCGCGCGGTGCTCGGCCAGGGCCCGCCGCCCGAACTCGCCGATCCGGCCCGGCTCGCCGTGCCCACCCTCCTCTTCCACGGCCCCGACGACACCGTCGCCCCCTGGGAGCCCGCCCGCCGGCTGGCCGGCCGGCACCCGGAACTGGTCACCCTGCACACGGTGCCGCACGCCCCGCACGGCGCGATGTGGAACGCCGACCCGGCAGGCTACGAGGAGGCACTGCGCCGCTTCCTCACCCCGCTCATGTGACCCCGCCCGCGCCCGGCACGCGCCCGGGCCCGCAGCCCCGTGAGCGCCGCTCAAGTGAGCGGAAAAGACTTCCGTTTGGGTTTTCCCCTCCCAGGATGAAGACTGCCCCTGTGACGTCCCGTACTCCGCGAGACACCCGGCTGCGCCTTGTCCCCCGACGACCCATCGCCGCCGCCCGCCGCACCGCGACCTCGGCCGGCCGCGGGCGCGCCTGGCCCGCGCCCGGTGCCTCCGGGCCCAGGCCGCCCGAAGGCACCCCACCGCCCGCCGTGCTCGCCCGACAGGCCCGGGCCGTACTGGGCGGCGCGGTCCGGATGGCCCGCTGGGCGGCGGGCGAACCGCCCAGCGCGGGCGTGCCCACGGCCGAGGCGTTCGAGCGGGCCGCCGCCCAGCTGCGGCTCACCCCGGACCAGGTCCGCGCCGACTGGGACCGCGCCCGCCTCGCCGGGCTCATCGAACTGCACGGGGACACCGCGCGCCCCGGCTGGCGGCTGCGCGCCTGGGAACGCGACGACAGCGCCGTACTGCGCGGCTGGGTCGCCCTCTTCGACGGCTGGTCGCTGGCCCGGCCCGCCCCGGCCGAGGCGGCCGACCCGCTGCTCGTGGGCGAGACAGTGGTGGCCATGCCGCAGCTCCTCTCGCTGCTGCACCTGTCCGCCGGGCCGGTGACCGTACCCGCGCTGCTGGACCTGCTCGTCCAGCGGATCACGGAACTGCGCGCCGAACTGCGTACCGACCGCGATCCGGGCCAGGCCGATCCGGACCAGGAGGCGGACGACCCCGCCGTGCTGCTGCCCGTGCTGCTGGACTGGGCGCTGGACGGCCTCGTCGCCGTCGGCGCCCTGACCCGCTGCTCCGACGGCGACGACGCGCGGGCCGACTCGGCCGTGCTCACCTCGCTGGGCAACTGGGCGGTGTGGACCAAGCTGGAGCAGATCTGCGTGGCCGCCCAGAGCCCCGCGGGGAACATCGAGCAGTCCGCCGAGGACATGCTGCGCGGCTGCGCCCGGCTCACCCCCGGCCCCGCGCGGGCCGAGTACCGCGCCTGGCTCGCCGCCCGCACCTCCGGCCCGGCCGTCACCGGCCTGCTGGAGGCCGCCCGTGGCGAGGACGCCCTCATCCGCGGCCTCGCCTTCGAGGCGCTGCGCGTCGTCGGAGCGCCCGCCGAGCCCGACGTACGCGCCGCGGCCGAGGAGCCGACGCTGCGCCCGTACGCGCTGCTCTGGCTCGCCGAGCAGGAGGGCGCCGACCCGGAGGAGCTGGCCGGGGGCGCGCACGGCGTGCTCACCAGGGAAGAGGCCACCTGGCTGTGGGTGGACACGGCCGCCGCCGTGACCGACCACGGCGAGGGGCGGCTGCTGGTCGACCACCTCGACACGGCGGTGCAGGGGAGCGTGCCGCAGCTGCTGGAGGAGGTACGGGCGGCCGGGCATCCGCGCACGGTGCAGGTGCTGGTCGCGCTCGCCGCGGCGCACCCGGACCCGGCGCTGGCCAAGGCGGTCCGGCGGGCGGCGTTCCAGGTGCACACGGGGCACGCGGACGACCGACGCTAGGGCGTGCCGGGCGTTTGGGGGCACCCGTCCCCAGGCCCAGGGGAGGCCCCCGTCTCGCTGCCTTGTCGGAGTCGGCTTCCCGGGGGCGGGACGAAGCGGGTGGAGCGGGCGCAGTGCACCCGACGCTTCAGCCCGCCCCGTCCGCCCCGGCGCCCGGCGCGTACGTGCCGAAGCTCCAGATGTTGCCCTCGGCGTCCCGGGCCATGAAGTCGCGGGAGCCGTAGTCCTGGTCGGTGGGCGGCACCAGGATCTCCGCGCCCGCCCGCTCGGCCCGCCGGTAGGCCGCGTCGCAGTCCTCGACCACGAGATACACCCCCGCGGGCCCGCCCCCGGCCATCGCCGCGTCGAACGCGCCGCCACGGCCCCTGGTGCCGAGCATCACGGTGCCGTTGCCGAACGTCAGCTCAGCGTGCTCGACCACACCGTCCTCGTTCTCGTACACCACGTGCTCGGTGAAGCCGAAGGCCTCCGTGAGCTGCCGGATCGCCGCCTTCGCGTCGCGGTAGAGCAGGGTCGGACACACGGCGGGGACTTCACTCATCCCACTCACCACCTTTCCGTCGGGGATCGTGCCGGCGGCGGGAGCCGCCATGGTCACTCCCGTGTCGGGTACCGGGCACCGCCTGGGGGAAACGCATTTGCCTGTCGCCGCTAGACTTGCCCCCATGGCTTCTCTCCTTGTGCATTGACGTCCGTACGTCTGCGCCGCCCGGTCCCCTCGTACGTACGTCCTTCACACCTGCCCTGGAGCTAGTCCCGTGATCACCGTTTCCGGCCTCGAACTGCGTGCCGGCGCACGCATGCTCATCGAATCCGCCACCTTCCGCATCGCGCAGGGCGACCGCATCGGCCTGGTGGGCCGCAACGGCGCCGGCAAGACCACCCTCACCAGGTGCCTGGCGGGCGAGGCCACCCCCGCCGCCGGCACCATCACCCGTTCGGGCGAAGTGGGGTATCTGCCGCAGGACCCGCGCACCGGCGACCTCGACGTGCTCGCCCGCGACCGCATCCTCTCCGCGCGCGGCCTCGACGCGGTCATCCGCAGGATGCGCGAGAACGAGCAGCGCATGGCGACCGGCCAGGGCGCCACCCGCGAGCGCGCGATGAAGAAGTACGAGCGCCTGGAGACGGAGTTCCTCACCCGCGGCGGGTACGCCGCCGAGGCCGAGGCCGCCACCATCTCGGCCAGCCTCGGGCTGCCGGACCGGGTGCTCGGCCAGGCGCTGCACACCCTCTCCGGCGGTCAGCGCCGCCGCGTCGAGCTGGCCCGCATCCTCTTCTCCGACGCCGACATCCTGCTGCTGGACGAGCCGACCAACCACCTCGACGCCGACTCCGTGGTCTGGCTGCGGGACTTCCTGCGGACCTACCGGGGCGGCCTCGTGGTGATCTCCCACGACGTCAACCTCGTGGAGACCGTCGTCAACAAGGTCTTCAACCTGGACGCGAACCGCTCCCAGATCGACCTCTACAACATGGGCTGGAAGCAGTACATCACCCAGCGCGAGTCGGACGAGAAGCGGCGCAAGCGCGAGCGGGCCAACGCCGAGAAGAAGGCCGCCTCGCTGAACTCGCAGGCCGACAAGATGCGCGCCAAGGCCACCAAGGCCGTGGCCGCGCAGAACATGGCGCGCCGGGCCGAGAAGCTGCTCTCCGGGCTGGAGGCGGAGCGCCAGTCGGACAAGGTGGCCAAGCTGCGCTTCCCGGACCCGGCGCCGTGCGGCAAGACCCCGCTGATGGCGCACGAGCTGTCCAAGTCGTACGGCTCACTGGAGATCTTCACCGACGTCGGGCTGGCCATCGACCGGGGTTCCCGGGTCGTCATCCTCGGCCTCAACGGCGCGGGGAAGACCACCCTGCTCCGGCTGCTGGCCGGGGTGGAGAAGCCGGACACCGGCACGGTCACCCCGGGGCACGGGCTCAAGCTCGGGTACTACGCGCAGGAGCACGAGACGCTCGACGCGAACCGCACGGTCCTGGAGAACATGCGGTCGGCTGCGCCGGACATGGACCTGGTGGCCATCCGCAAGACGCTCGGCTCCTTCCTCTTCTCCGGCGACGACGTGGACAAGCCCGCCGCCGTGCTCTCGGGCGGCGAGAAGACCCGGCTGGCGCTGGCCACGCTGGTGGTCTCCTCCGCCAACGTGCTGCTGCTGGACGAGCCGACGAACAACCTGGACCCGGCCAGCCGCGAGGAGATCCTCGGCGCCCTGCACAGCTTCACGGGCGCGGTGGTGCTGGTGACGCACGACGAGGGTGCGGTGGACGCACTCGAGCCCGAGCGGATCATCCTGCTGCCGGACGGCGTCGAGGACCTGTGGGGCCAGGAGTACGCCGATCTGGTCGCGCTCGCCTGAGCCCGGCACCGCCGCGCGGCGGTGCCGGAGGGCGCGGGGGCCGGTCCGCCTGGACCGGCCCCCGCGCGCTTGATCATCTCCGCTGGATCATTCGGCCTACGGGTGATCCATCATCTGAGTGAGAGCGGCTCGTACCACGGCGCCGTCCGTCCCCCGGGCGCCCCGTGCCGTGCAGGCCCGCCCGCCGGCCCCGCCGCCGCGCCCGCCGCCGGCCCGCCGCAAGCCGCTGACCTGCCCGTACGTGCCGCACCTCGCGCGCTCGCTCGCGCGCGAGGGCCGACGGCGGGGCGCTGGGGAGCCCCGTCCCGGGCGCGGCGCGTCCACCGAGTTGCACGGACCTTGCCGAATGGGTGGCCAGATGCCGGTGGAGGGGTGATCATGAGAGTCACAGAGCGCACTTCCCATGAGGAGGCACGGGTGGCCGAGACTCTGAAGAAGGGCAGCCGGGTGACCGGCGCTGCACGCGAGAAGCTCGCGGCAGACCTCAAGAAGAAGTACGACTCCGGAGCGAGCATTCGGGCGCTGGCCGAAGAGACCGGTCGCTCCTACGGCTTCGTGCACCGGATGCTCAGTGAGTCCGGTGTGTCCCTGCGCGGTCGTGGCGGGGCTACCAGGGGAAAGAAGTCCGCCTCGTCCTGACGAGGTTTCCGGGGCTCCGGGCCGGTGGTTACTCTTCAGTCAACTGCTGAGTAACCACCGGAGGATTTTCATGTCCGACCCTCTGCTCGACCAGGACGGCGTGCTGCTCACCACGGACGGCGAGGTCGCCACCGTCACGCTGGCGAACCCGGCCAGGCGCAACGCCCAGACGCCCGCGATGTGGCGGGCCCTGACCGAGGCGGGGCGCCTGCTCCAGGGCGGCGTCCGCGTCGTGGTGCTGCGGGCCGAGGGGCCGTCCTTCTCCGCCGGGCTGGACCGGCAGGCGTTCACTCCGGAGGGGTTCGAGGGCGAGCCGTCCTTCCTGGAGATGGCGCGCGGCTCCGAAGCGGAGCTGGACGCGCTGATCGAGGAGTACCAGCGGGCGTTCACCTGGTGGCGCCGCAGCGACGTGGTGACCATCGCGGCTGTCCAGGGGCACGCGGTCGGCGCGGGCTTCCAGCTCGCGCTCGCGTGCGACCTGCGGGTGTGCGCGGAGGACGTGCAGTTCGCGATGCGCGAGACCAGCCTGGGGCTCGTCCCCGACCTGGCCGGTACGAAGCCCCTGGTGGACCTGGTCGGCTATGCCCGGGCCCTGGAGATCTGCGCGACCGGCCGCTTCGTGCACGCCGAGGAGGCCGAGCGCTGCGGCCTCGCCAACCTGACGGTGCCCGGCGCGGAGCTGGACGCGACCGTCGCCGACCTCGCCGCCGCACTGCTCGCCGCCCCCCGGGACGCGGTGATCGAGACCAAGGCGCTGCTGGCGGGCGCGGGCGACCGTACCCATCAGGAGCAGCGCGTCGCCGAACGGGCGGCTCAGGGGCGCCGGCTGCGCGACCTGGCGGGTCTCTCGGACTGACGGCCCCTCCCGGGGGCAGGGTCACCCGTTCGGTGCCGTGTGTGCCAGGCGGGGTGCAGCGGGCAGATCTAACGTGGGTGGGGGAGTGGCGGAATCTGCCATTCCACCCCGAGGTGAGGTGAAGGCCATGTCCGATACGGAACAGCGCAGGCCCAAGGAGCCCCAGACCGCGCAGTCCTCCGGCGCGAGCACCCAGCAGACGGTCGGAGGGCGGGGCGCACAGGACGCTCCGGCCGACCGGGGGCGGACGACCATCGCGGACGGCGTGGTCGAGAAGATCGCCGGGCTCGCGGCCCGCGACGTCGTCGGCGTACACGCCATGGGCAGCGGCCTCGCCCGTACGTTCGGCGCGGTCCGCGACCGGGTACCCGGCAGCGGCAAGGCCGTCGCCAGAGGCGTCAAGGCAGAGGTCGGTGAGGTGCAGACGGCCCTCGATCTGGAGATCGTGGTCGAATACGGCGTCTCGATCGCTGAAGTGGCGCGCTCCGTCAGGGAGAACGTGGTCTCCGCGACCGAACGGATGACCAGCCTGGAAGTCGTCGAGGTGAACATCGCCGTCAGTGACGTGAAGCTCCCCGACGAGGAAGATGAGGACGAGGAACCGGACAAGCCGCGCCTCCAGTAAGGCCGGAGTCCGCTGAGCGAAGGAGCGCACGATGAACATGGCCGTGGTCGGTCTGATCACAGGTATGGCGCTGGGCTTCGCCGGATACTTCGGCGGTTTTGGCGCCTTCCTGCTGGTGGCGGCGCTGGGCGCCGTGGGTTTCGTCGCGGGGAGGCTGCTGGAGGGAGATCTCGAACTCGGAGACTTCTTCCGCCCCCGCGACGGCTCGCGCGGCGATGACCGGCGCCGGACGCGGTGACGGGCCAGGACGCGGCGGTGAGCCAGAACGCCGCGGCGCAGACGGAGACGGCGGGGACGGCGGCGGCGCCCGTGGTGCCCGCCGCGGAGCGGGGCGCGCTGCGCGTCGCCGACCGGGTGGTGGCCAAGGTCGCGGCGCAGGCGGCGAGTGAGGCCCTGCGGGCCGGTCCCGAGGCGCACAAGCTGCCGCCCGGCAAGGGCTCCGCTCCCCAGGCCACGGTCCGCGTCCGGGACCGCTCCGCGCGGGTCAAGCTCTCCCTCGCGCTCGGCTACCCGTCGGACATCGCCGCCCAGTGCCGCGCCGTGCGCCGGCACGTCGCCGCTCGGGTGGCGGAGCTGGTCGACCTGGAGGTGCCGGAGGTGGCTGTCGGCGTGGACCGGCTGCACCCGCCGCAGGCGGAGGGCGCGGACTCGCCCAGGAGGGTCCGGTGAAGGCGCCGGAGCCGGCGGCGCGGCCCGCCCTGGAGCAGTCCGCCTCCGCCGCCGCGTACGACGCGGGGAGCCGCCGCGGGCAGGACGACGGGCAGAGCGGCGGGCACCGCGCCGGCAGGTTCTGGTCGACCCGGCGGCTGCCCGCCCTGATCGTGGCCGCGCTGCTGCTGGCGGGCGTGGGCGTGCTGCTGTTCGACCTGGTGTCCGTACGGGCGGACCGGCCCGGCATGGCCTGGCGCCGGACCCTGGCCGACGAACTGGCCGGCCGGCCGCTGGACGACGTCTGGGTGCGGGTGGGCGCGGCCGCGGCCGTGCTGCTCGGCCTCTGGCTGATCGTGCTGGCGGCGACCCCGGGCCTGCGCGGCCTGCTGCCCATGCGCCGGGACGAGCCGCGGGTGCGCGCCGGACTGGAGCGCACCGCTGCGGCGCTGGTGCTGCGGGACCGGGCCATGGAGGTGGCCGGGGTGCGGTCCGTACGGGTCGCCGTCGGGCGCCGCCGAGTCCGCGCCCGCGCGCAGGCCCACTTCCGCGATCTGGACGAGGTGCGCGGAGACTTGGACACGGCGCTCGGGGACGGCATCCGGCAGCTCGGCCTGGCCCGGCAGCCGGGCCTGTCCGTCCATGTCCGACGCCCGGCGAAGGGATGAGGTGGCCGCCGTGCTGCGGACGGTGAACCGCGTACTGCTCGGCCTGACCGGCGTGCTGCTGCTCGCGGTGGGCGTGGTGGTGTTCGCGGGCAGCCTGGACCTCCCGCAGCGCTGGAACCTGGGCCTGGGCTCGGACTGGCGCTGGGCCACACCGGACGACGTGCTGCTCACCGACGCGGACCGCACCCGGTGGCGCGCGGAGGGCTGGTGGTGGCCGGTCGTCTTCGCCTCGCTGGGCGTCCTGCTGGCGCTGCTGCTGTGGTGGCTGCTCGTCCAGCTGCGGCGCCGGCGGCTGGCGGAGGTGCTCGTCGCGCCCGCCGGTCCCGAGGGGGCGGGCGAGCCGGACGGGGAGGACGAGGACCCTCCCGGCGACGCCCTGGGCGCGCTGCTGCGCGGGCGGGCGCTGGAGGAGGCGCTGGCGGCCGAGGCGGAGACCCTGGAGGGCGTCGAGCGGGCGCGCGTCGCCCTGCGCGGGCGCCGTACGGAGCCGCGCGTCCGGGTGAGCCTGCTGCTCGCCCCGCACGCGGAGCCGGACCTCGCGCTGGAGCAGCTGCGCACGGTCGCGCTGGAGCACGCACGGACGTCGGTCGGCCTCGCCCGGCTCCCGGCCGAGGTGCGGCTGCGCTGCGTACGGCACCGCGCCGAACGGGTCAACTGACCGGCGCTGCTCCGTTCGTCCGACCTGCGCTCCCGGCGGGGCGCCGCCGCGTTCCCGGCCGCGCTCCGTCAGAAGCCGTGCCCGGCGCCGCCGTCGACCGGCACCATCACCCCGGTCAGATAGGACGCGGCGGGCGAGAGCAGGAACGCCGCCGTACGGCCGAACTCCTCCAGGGTGCCGTAGCGGCGCAGCGGGATGGTGGCGCAGTGGCGGGCGCGGGCCGCGTCGGCGTCGCCGGAGAGTCCGTCCAGCTCCCGCACGCGGTCGGTGTCGATGCGCGAGGGCAGCAGGCCCAGCACCCGGATGCCGCGCGGGCCGACCTCGCCGGCCAGTGTCTTGGCGAAGCCCGCCAGCCCCGGCCGCAGGCCGTTGGAGACGGCCAGCCCCGGGATCGGCTCGTGCACCGAGCCGGAGAGCACGAAGCCGATCACCCCGCCCTCGCCGAGTTCGGCGGCGGCGCTACGGGCGAGACGCACCGCGCCCAGGAAGACGGACTCGAAGGCCGTCCGCCACTGCTGGTCGGTGATCTCCTCGCCCGGCCCCGCGGGCGGGCCGCCGACGCTGATCAGGACCCCGTCGAAGCCGCCGAAGCGTTCGCGCGCCGCCTCGACGAGCCGGGCGGCGGTGGCCGGGTCGGCGTTGTCGGCGGCGAGGCCCGCCGCGCCCGCGCCCAGCCGCGCGGCGGCGCCCGCGGCGGACTCCGCCGTACGGCCGGTCACCACCACCTTGGCTCCCTCGGCGGCCAACTGCTCCGCGGCGGCGAAGCCGAGCCCGCGGGTGGCTCCGGTGACGACATAGACACGGTTCTTCAGCCCAAGATCCATGGGCCCAGTCTGCCGTGCGGGGAGCCGGGTGTCTGGGGGCGGGACGGGGGCGGGTCCTACTCGACGGTGGTCCGTGCGGGGGCCGAGGGGGTGGTGGCGGGGATGCCCTGGTGCTCGTCGGGAGCCCCCTGTGGGCCCCGCTCCCTGTCCGCCCCCGCCCCGTCCGGCCCGTCCGCCTCGGCTGCGGGCTCGGCGCCGGTCACCCCTGGCTCGTCCCGGGCCTCCGCCCCCTCCGCAGCGGCCTTCGCCTTCGCCGCCAGCTGGTCCCGGCGTTCGCGGCGGACCAGGATCACCCAGCCGACCGGGACGAAGGCGGTCAGGAGCCACCACTGCACGGCGTACGCCATGTGTGCGCCGATACTGCCGTGTTCCGGCTCGGGCAGGCGCTGCGGCTGCTTGCCGGCGGGTGCCGGCACGGACTCCGTCAGCTGGATGTGGCCCCGCAGCACCGGCTTGTCCAGCGCCTCGGACTGCTGACGGCTGTTGATCAGCATCACCTGACGGTCCGGCAGGCCGGGCCTGTCCTTGATGCCGCTGTCTCCGGTGGTCTCGTCGGCCATGATCCGGCCGGTGACCGTGATCTCCCCCCGGGGCGCGGCGGGCACCTCGGGGAACTTCGTCAGGTCGCCGCCCGCCTCGATCCAGCCGCGGTTGACCAGAACGGCGCTGCCGTTCCGCTGGATCAGCGGGGTGACCACGAAGTAGCCGATGGACTGCTCGTCGGCGGCCGTCCGCTGCCGGACCACCACCTCGTGCTCCGTGTCGTAGCGGCCGGTCGCCGTCACCGAACGGAAGCGTGCGTCGTCGGCGGGTCCGCGGCGGACACCGGTCAGCTCGGCGACCGGCACGGCGGGGGCGTCGAGGCTCTCGGCGATCAGGTCGTTGTGCGCCACCCGCGCCTCGTGCCGGTGGAGCTGCCAGAAGCCCAGCTCGACCGTCACGGGGACGAGCGCGAGGGCGAGCAGGGTGAGACACACCCACTGCCGGGTCAACAGGAAGCGGTACACGGTCACCGACGGTATCGCGCGGCCCCTCAGCGGCCGGGCGCGGGGGCCACCTCCCGCAGCAGCTGGCTGAAGGCGGCCTCGTCGATCACCGGGGTGCCGAAGGCGCGCGCCTTGTTGACCTTGGAGGTGAAGGCGTCCGGGTCGTTGGTGACGACCACGCTGGTGAGCCGGGACACGCTGCCGGCGATGTGCAGCCCGGCCTCGGTGGCGCGGTCCTCCAGCAGCTCGCGCTCCACCGAGGTGTCTCCGGAGATGGCCACCCGCATGCCCTGGACGAGCGGCCCACCCGGCTCGTACCGCCCGGGATTGGGGTAGGGGCACGCGGGCCGCCTGCGCGCGGGGCGCCAGGTCCCGTACGCCCGGGAGCCAGTACGGGCGGCGGAGCCGCCGCCGGTGCTGAGGGCGTCCGTCCACTCGGTGAGCGGCTGGCAGGCGAGCAGCGGGAGCTGCACCCGGGTCTCCGCGGCCAGGTGCAGGCTCGGCCGGAAGGACTCGGCCAGCACCCGGGCGTCGTCGAGCGCGTGGTGCGCGCGCTGCTGGACGACGCCGTAGTGCGCGGCCAGCGACTCCAGCTTGTGGTTGGGCAGCGGGAGGCTCAGCTCCTTGGAGAGCGCGATGGTGCACAGCCGCTGGCGGACGGGCGCGGTGCGCCGCGCCCGCGCGTACTCCCGCGCGATCATCGACCAGTCGAAGATCGCGTTGTGCGCGACCAGCACCCGGCCGTCGAGCCGCTCGGCGAAGTCGTCGGCGACCTGCTCGAAGAGCGGGGCCTTGGCCAGCACGTCCGAGGTGAGGCCGTGAATCCAGGTGGGGCCGGGGTCGCGCTGCGGGTTGACCGGCGTGTACCAGTGGTCTTCGACGTTGCCGCGGGCGTCCAGCCGGTAGACGGCCGCGGACACTATCCGGTCGTCGCGCGCGAGGCCGGTGGTCTCCACGTCGACCACCGCGTAGCCGTCCGGATAGCCCGACGGCCAGTCGGCGCCTGGGGGCGTGGTGGCGCCGTACGCGCTGTCGCTGCCGGTGGTGGACTGCGCGGGAATGTGTGCCGCCCCCGCGCTCTCATCCGGACGTGCCGTCTGGTCTTCGAGCATGGTCCCAGAGGATACGGCCCGGCACTGACAGTGCCGGACACGAGCCCGGCCCGAAGCGGCCCCGGCGGCGGGTGATGCGAACGCCCGTGCTATTGGCGGCTGTTCGCGCGCATCGCCCCGGCGCGGCGGCGGCCTGGTGCCCGCCCCTCGGCCGCGTCGGCGGGGCGGGGTGCGGGAAAGCATCTTCCTACTTCTCGGTAACAACCTCTGGCCGTGGGCCGGGAGGAGTCCTACCGTGTGCAGATGGCTCCCCATCTGCCCGATGTCGTGCTGTGGTCGATCCCCGCCTTCCTGCTGCTGGGCGTCGTCGAGGTGGTCAGCTACCGGCTCCGCCCGGACGAGGAGGCGGCGGGATACGACGCCAAGGACGCGACCACCAGCGTCACCATGGGGCTGGGCAGCATCGCCTTCGACGCGCTGTGGAAGATCCCCATCGTCGCGGTCTACTCGGCGGTCTACGAGCTGACGCCCCTGCACATCCCGCTGCTGTGGTGGACGCTGCCGCTGCTGCTGCTCGGTCAGGACTTCTGCTACTACTGGTCGCACCGGGGGCACCACGTCATCCGGATTCTGTGGGCCTGTCACGTGGTGCACCACTCCAGCCGCAAGTTCAACCTCACCACCGCGCTGCGGCAGCCGTGGACGACGTGGACGGTCTGGCCCTTCTACCTCCCGCTGATCGCGCTCGGCGTGCATCCGGCCGTGCTGGCGTTCCTGTCCGCCGTCAGCCTCGTCTACCAGTTCTGGATTCACACCGAGCGGATCGGCACGCTGCCGCGCCCGGTCGAGTTCGTCTTCAACACGCCGTCACACCACCGCGTCCACCACGCCTCGCAGGGCAGCTATCTGGACCGCAACTTCGGCGGCATCCTGATCGTCTGGGACCGCCTCTTCGGCTCGTTCGTGCCGGAGACGGAGGACTGCGTGTTCGGCCTCACCAAGAACATCACCACGTTCAACCCGCTCCGGGTGGCCACCCACGAGTACGCGGCGATAGCGCGGGACGTCCGGGCCGCCCGGGGCTGGTCCGAGCGTGCCGGGCGGGTCCTGCGCGGTCCGGGATGGCAGCCGGGGGAGCGGGGGCACCCAGGGGAGCCGGGGCGGCGGCCTCCCGGGCTCCCGTCATCGGCGCCCTCTCCGGCGCCGGTGACGTCCGCCGTGCGGCTGCCCGAGGACACCCCCTAGAACCCCGTCCGACAAGTGGCGCCGTACGCCCGCAGGGCGTCGCACGCCGGGCGGCGTGTGTCGGACGCGGCCTGGCGTCGTCCGGCGCGGGGAGGCGGGCCGCGGCGCCCGGTTCAGCAGGGCGGCTCGACCTTCTCGCCGCGCTCCGGCCAGAGGTCGGCCCGCGCCGGGTCGGCGTCGTCGAAGGAGCCGTCGGCCATCGATTGGGCGACCGCTTCCATCGAGGTCTGCGCCTCCCGGATCAGCGGTCCGGCACCCTTCTGCCCGGCCTCCTGCTGCCCCCTCTGCTCGAGCAGCAGGGTCGGGTACCCCTCCAGCGCGAGGCCGTTGCGGCCGGTGCTGGCCGTGTCGCTGCGCGGGTACAGGGTGAGGTTGGACCGCTGGTTTCCGGCGAGTGAGTCCCCGACGACGACGGCCGCGCGGCGTCCGTCGGCCGCGACCTCGGGCGCGACGCCGGGATGGGTCGCCCACAGCATGGACATGGTCACCATTCGCCCGTCCGGCGTCGCGTAGGTGACCTGGTGGTGGTAGTCGAGGACCAGATCGGGTTCGACCCGCTTGATCACCTTCTGCACGGCGGCCGCCTCGGGGGCGAGCGCGAGGTCGTACTCGGGCTCCGGGCCGAACATGCGGTTCAGGTCGACCCCGTTGGAGTTGCGGCGCGGGTCGATGCCCTCCCGGAAGTCGGGGTCGTGATAACGCTCCCAGCCGTCCGGGTTGACGCGCGGCAGGACCACGAGGGTGACCTCCTCGCGCAGTTCACGCGCCTCCCGGCTGTTCCCCGCCACCTTCTTGAGCATCCGCAGCGCCGCCTCGGTGCCCAGCGGCTCGTCGCCGTGCGCCTGGGTCATCACCAGCAGCTTGCGGTCGCCGGTGCCGACGGTGGCCGAGTACAGCGGGCGGCCGTCGACCGAGCGTCCGATGGTCTCGAGGTCGACCGTACGGGGGTGCTTGAGCGCGAGCTTCCACAGCTCCAGCGACAGTTCGAGGTTGCTGGTCAGCTTGTCCAGCTTGATCTCTTCGTCCGCGCAGACCCAGGGTCCCGGGGTGAGCGGCGGCCGGGTGTCCGAGCCGGGGGCGGCGCTGGCGGGCAGCGCGGCGAGTGGTGCGGCCAGCAGCGCGGTGGCCAGCACGAGGGCGGCACGGCGTCTCGTTCTCACAGAGTTCTCCTGTAGGTATCGCTGTGTGTCAGGCGGAGGCCGTCCCCTCGCACCCCGGCACATGCCAGCCCTTCCGCCGGTTCGGAACTGTGTCATCCGCCTGTTGCACCGTCAATGACCTGCGCAGAACGTGATCCGGGTACCACGACCGCCCCGCCGGGCGCATCCGGCGGGGCGGTCGGCGGTCGGCGGTCCGTGGGTTCCGCCGGCTCAGCGCGGCCGGTTCGCCGCGTGAGCGCGCGTCACTTCCGTACGGCGTCCAGCGCGTCGACGATGCCGTAGCCGTAGAAGCTGTTGATCTTCTGGTGGCCCGTGCACTCCGCGTTGACCTCGCCGTCGCCGTCCGGGTCGTACGGCTCGGTCGGGCAGCCGGGGTTGTCCGCCCATGCCTTCATCCGCCACTGGAGTTCGTGCGGGGTGGCCTTGCGGTGCTTGCTCTTGATCAGCGCGGCCACTCCGGCCACGTGCGGGCCGGCCATCGAGGTGCCCTGGAGGAAGGCGTAGTCGCCGTCCGGCATGGTGGAGAGGATGCCGCCGTTCTTGGCGTCGCCGCCGGGAATCTGGTACTTGTCGCCGCCGGGCGCGGCGACGTCGATGACGCCCTGGCCGTAGTTGGAGTAGTACGACTTCAGCGGCTCGGCGCCGGTCGCCGAGACGGTGACCGCGCCGGGGAGCTGGGTGGGCACGTCCGTGCACTCGGACGGGTCGATGGTGCGGGTGACCGGGGTGGAGTCGTTGGGGCTGGTGTCGTCGGTGATCTCGTCGGCGGCCAGGTCGTGGCTGGAGTTGCCGGCGGAGGTCACGTTGAGGACGCCGCCGCGCTGGGCGTACTGGGCGGCGCGGCCGACGGCGTCCGCGATGGCGGCCTGGTCGGCCTGGTCCGGGCAGTTGAACAGCCAGGGGTCGACGTAGTAGCTGTTGTTGGTGATCTCGACGCCGTGCTCGGCGGCGAAGGTGAAGGCGCACACCACGGCCTCGGCGTAGAAGAGGCTCGTGTCCTGCTCCGACACCTTGATCGAGGAGACCTGGACGCCGGGCGCCACGCCCGCGACGCCGACCCCGTTGCGCGGCGCGGCGATGGTGCCCGCGACGTGCGTGCCGTGGTAGCTGCCGCCCTCGGCGTACGGGCGCCACGCGCCGGGCGTGGTGTCCGCGGTGCCGCCGACGCAGCTGGCGGACTGCCGCTCGGAGAAGTTCGGCTTCAGGTCGGGGTGCGTGTCGTCCACCCCGGTGTCGATGACCGCGACGGTGACCTTCTTGCTGCCCTGGCTGACGCGGTGCGCCTTGTCGGCCTTTATGGCCGGGATGTTCCACTGGAGGGACTCCAGCGGCTCGGTCCGCGCCCCCCCGCCCCGCAGCGAGCTGTCGGCGCCGTCCCCGCCCTTGCCGCGCGCGAGCTTCCTCGCGAGCGCCTCGGGGTCCTTGATGTACTGCGGCTCGCCGACGTCGGTGCTGGACGCGGCCTTGAGCGGCGCGGTACGCGTGGCCCCGGCCGAGTCGACGCCCTCGATGCCGCGCAGTGTCTCGCCGAACTCCGGATTCGCGGAGTGCGCGACGATGACGCCGATCCGGTCGTACGACGTGACGACGGTGCCGTCGGCGGCCGAGATCTCGCGCTGGACTCGTTCGAGGGTCTCCTCGGCCGTGTCGGTGTTGACGACATAGCTGAGTTTCTCGCCGGATTTCGCCGTGGACGGCGCCTGGGCGAGCGCCGTGCCGGCGCCCGGCAGTACGGCGAGCGAGGCGGTCAGAGCCAGCCCGAGCGGCAGCGCCAGTGCGCGCCGTCCTCTGAAGGGCTTTGAATCCATGGGGTCTCCATGTCCTTGAGGGAGCCAAGCAGGTGACGGGAAGTTATCGCTGTTGTGTACGTGACAGCAATGGAGTCGCAAAGCGGCCCGCCGCGACTGTGCGTGCCCACTACAGATTTTCGACCACCGACCTCTGGTTGCGCGGACCTCCGTCCCTCTACGATGCGCGGACGGTGTGGCCGAAAGTGATCCAGGACACACCACTCGTCCCCTCTTGTTCTGTCTGGAGTCGCAGTGGGCACCCCACCGCAGAAAGCGAGTTCCGGTCCGCCGCCGGAGCGCCCTGATTTCCTCGAGGTACAGCAGAGCACCGAGTTCGGCGAACTGCGCCGGGCTCAGCGCTCGTTCGCCTTTCCCGTCACCGTCGCGTTCATCGTCTGGTACCTCCTCTATGTCCTGCTGTCGAACTACGCGGGCGATTTCATGGGGACCAAGGTGCTGGGCAACCTCAATGTCGCCTTTGTGTTCGGTATTGCCCAGTTCGTGACCACGTTCGCCATTGCCTGGTGGTACTCCCGGCACGCCGAGGCCAAGCTCGACGCCCGTGCCGAGGCCATCAAGAAGCGTCTGGAGGGCGGCGCATGAACTCCGTCGTACAACTGTCCGCCGAGGGTGCCGGCGAGCACCGCACCCTGATCATCACGCTCTTCTCGGTCTTCGTCGCCGCCACCCTCGGCGTCACCGTGTGGGCCGGCCGGCGTACGAAGGACGCCACCGACTTCTACGCGGGCGGCCGGTCCTTCACCGGCTTCCAGAACGGCCTCGCCATCTCCGGCGACTACATGTCCGCGGCGTCCTTCCTGGGGATCGCCGGCCTTATCGCCCTGTCCGGATACGACGGCTTCCTCTACTCCATCGGCTTCCTCGTCGCCTGGCTGGTCGCCCTGCTGCTGGTCGCCGAGCCGCTGCGCAACTCCGGCCGCTTCACCATGGGCGACGTGCTCGCCTACCGGATGCGCCAGCGCCCGGTGCGTACGGCGGCCGGCACCTCGACCATCGTGGTGTCGATCTTCTACCTGCTGGCCCAGATGGTCGGCGCGGGCGCCCTGGTCGCCCTGCTGCTCGGGGTCACCGGCGACCTGGGCAAGAACCTCATCGTGGTGCTGGTCGGCATCGTGATGATCCTCTACGTCACGATCGGCGGAATGAAGGGCACCACCTGGGTGCAGATGATCAAGGCGTGCCTGCTGATCGTCGGCACCCTGCTCATCACGGTCCTGGTGCTGCACAAGTTCAACTGGAACATCTCCACCCTGCTCGGCGCCGCCGCGGACAACAGCGGCATGGGGGCGGCCTTCCTGGAGCCGGGGCTGAAGTACGGCGTCAGCACCACCTCGAAGATCGACTTCATCTCGCTGGGCCTGGCCCTGGTCCTGGGGACCGCCGGCCTGCCGCACATCCTGATCCGCTTCTACACGGTGCCCACGGCGAAGGTGGCCCGCAAATCGGTCAACTGGGCGATCGGCATCATCGGCGTGTTCTACCTGATGACCATCGCCCTGGGCTTCGGCGCGGCGGCGCTGCTGTCCAACAAGGAGATCACCGACTCGGACGCGGCGGGCAACACCGCGGCTCCACTGCTGGCCCAGGAGATCGGCGGCGGCGCGGACTCGGCGGGCGGCGCGACACTGCTCGCCCTGATCTCGGCGGTGGCCTTCGCCACGATCCTCGCGGTCGTCGCGGGGCTGACCCTCGCCTCCTCCTCGTCCTTCGCGCACGACATCTACGCCAACGTCATCCGCAGGGGCAAGGCCAAGGAGAAGGAGGAGGTCGCGGCGGCCCGGCTGGCGGCGATCGCCATCGGAGCGGTCGCCATCGTGCTCGGCATCTTCGCGGGCAAGCTGAACGTGGCCTTCCTGGTGGCGCTCGCCTTCGCCGTCGCCGCCTCCGCGAACCTGCCCACGATCCTCTACAGCCTCTTCTGGAAGCGGTTCAACACCCAGGGCTCCCTGTGGTCCATCTACGGCGGCCTCTTCTCGTCCGTCTTCCTGGTGTTCTTCTCGCCGGTCGTCTCCGGCAGTGAGAGCGCCATGTTCTCGGGCGTCGACTTCCAGTGGTTCCCGCTCAGCAACCCCGGCCTGATCTCCATCCCGCTCGGGTTCCTGCTGGGCTGGCTGGGGTCGGTCCTCTCCAAGGACGAGGACCCGGACGGCAAGAAGTTCGCCGAACTGGAGGTGCGCTCCCTGACCGGTACCGGCGCGCACTGAGTCCGGCCCCGGCCTTCGGCGCCGGGGCGGCCCGGCTCCCGCGGACACCTGTGACATTCAACAAGCTGTTGAATGTCACAGGTGTCCCGTACGCTGCGAAGCACGTAGCAACCCCTGGGAGGGCCGCCGCATGCTGCTCGACACATACGGCAGGGTCGCCACCGACCTGCGCGTCTCGCTGACAGACCGCTGCAACCTGCGCTGTACCTACTGCATGCCCGAAGAGGGGCTCCAGTGGCTGGCCAAGCCCGATCTGCTGACCGACGACGAGATCGTCCGGCTGATCGGCCTCGCCGTCACCCGGCTGGGCATCGAAGAGGTCCGCTTCACCGGCGGCGAGCCGCTGCTGCGCCCCGGGCTGACCGGCATCATCGAGCGCTGCGCCCGGCTCGACCCGCGCCCCGCGATGTCCCTCACGACCAACGGCATCGGCCTGGAGCGTACGGCCGAGGCCCTGCGCGCCGCCGGCCTGGACCGGATCAACGTCTCGCTCGACACCCTCCGCCCCGAGGTCTTCCAGAAGATGACCCGCCGCAAGCGGCACGCCGACGTGCTGCGCGGTCTCGCCGCGGGCCGCGCGGCCGGGCTCGACCCGGTCAAGGTCAACGCCGTGCTGATGCCCGGGCTCAACGACGACGAGGCTCCCGAGCTGCTCTCCTGGGCCGTCGAGCACGGCTACGAGCTGCGGTTCATCGAGCAGATGCCGCTCGACGCGCAGCACGGCTGGCATCGCGAGGGCATGGTGACTGCGGGCGACATCCTGGCCTCGCTGCGCACCCGCTTCACGCTGACGCCCGAGGGGGAGGGGACGCGCGGCTCCGCCCCCGCCGAGCGCTGGCTCGTCGACGGCGGGCCGCACCGCGTCGGCGTCATCGCCTCGGTGACCCGCCCCTTCTGCGCCGCCTGCGACCGCACCCGGCTCACCGCCGACGGTCAGGTGCGTACGTGCCTCTTCGCACAGGAGGAGTCGGACCTGCGCGGTGCCCTGCGCGGCGGCGCGTCGGACGAGGAGATCGCCGCGCTGTGGAAGCGCGCGATGTGGGGGAAGAAGGCCGGCGCGGGGATCGACGACCCGTCGTTCGTCCAGCCCGAGCGGCCGATGTCAGCCATCGGCGGCTGAGCCGCCGCCCGCACCGCCGGTGCCGTCCGCCGACTCCCAGTCGGCCAGAAGCACGACGTCCTTGAGGAAGCCGCGCATACCGAGGAACGACGACAGGTGCTCGCGGTGCTCGTCGCAGGCCAGCCAGGTCTTGCGCCGCTCGGGCGTGTGCAGCTTGGGGTTGTTCCAGGCGAGCACCCACACGGCGGACGCGCGGCAGCCCTTGGCGGAACAGAGAGGCACTTCGGGATTTTCGGCAGGGATCACGGCCCCATCCAACACCCGGGCCCCACACATGGCGACGCCGGGCAGCCACGGGGGGAGCCGCCCGGCGTCGGTCCGTCGCTCCGACGGGGGATGCGGAGCGCTCCAGAAGTATGGCACGCGGGGGCATGCGGAGTGCACCGGAACCGCACTATTACTCCGAGGTTTTCGGGCTTCTCGCAGAAGTCCGCAGCTCAACGCCCTTCATCCGGCGCCCTGTTGGGCCGGTCACCCACGGTCTCGTGGGGGAGGACCGTCCCTTCGAGCGCCGGGCGGACGGGCATCGGGACGTAGGCGGAGGGCAGCGCGGGAGCGTTCTCCCGGCCCGCGTTGGCGATCACCACGGCGATGTACGGCAGCAGCACGCCGAGCGCCAGGGTGCCGATGGCGAGGGGGCGCTGGACATTCCACAGGAGGACTGTCAAGACCACGGAGAGTGTGCGGATGAGCATGGAGATCACATAGCGCCGCTGCCTGCCGCGCACGTCGTCGACCAGTCCCTGCCGGGCTCCGGTGATCCGGAAGACCTCGGGACTCTTCTGCTTCCGCATCGTGATCCACCACCTGATCGAGCGCGGCCATCTGGCATCCGGACGACTCCTACCGTACGCCGCACCCCGGACATCCTCACGACCGGGGCGGGGCTCCCGCCGTGCGCCGCGGCCTTTGCCGTACGACACTGGCGGTGTGTGCGCAGGCAGGTGCACGGATGCGTACGCGAGCCCGCTGAACGCGGAGGCGAACATGAGCTGGCTGTGGGCGATCCTCGTGGGACTGGTGCTGGGCATCCTCGCCCGGGCTGTCCTGCCCGGCAAACAGGACATCCCGATCTGGCTGACGGCGATCTTCGGCATCCTGGGCAGCATCCTGGGCAATGCGGTCGCCGCCGGGATCGGCGTCGACGACACCAAGGGAATCGACTGGATTCGGCATCTGCTCCAGCTGGCCGGAGCGGTGCTGGTGGTGGCCCTGGGGACGCCGCTGTGGGCGATGGTCAGGGGGAAGGGCAAGGGCGGCAGACAGCGAGCCTGACCACCGCCCCGGCACCCCCCCCGTCCGCTCCACGGCCGCCCGCGTCTGCGGGCGGCCGTGGGTGAGGGGAAGGCGCGCCCAGGGCCCCACGCCCGGCCCGCCGCCCGTCCGCATCGGGAGCCGGCCGCGCCGCCACCCGCCGGGCTCAGGCCCCGGGCTGCACGGCCCCCCGCACCTCGGCGATCTTGCGCCCGGCCTTGAGGTACACCGCGCCGCCCCCGCCCGCCTCGGCCAGCTTCTCCGGCACCACCTCGCCCAGCGGACGCAGCGCGTCCGCCTCCGCCAGCACGAACGCCTGCTGCGCGCCGCCGGTCTCCACGACCAGCCGCAGCCCGTTCTGCTTGGCGATCCGGCGGGCGGCCGACGCGCTCGGGGTGAACTCCAGCACCTTGCTCAGCAGCGCGGCGATGCCCTCGCCGCCGTGCTCGGCGAGATCCACCGACGGCAGCGCGCCCACCTCCGCGAAGGACTTGCGGGAGAACTGCGCGGCGAAGCCCGCCCGTGCCGCCATCGCCGCCTTGATGCCGTGCAGCGCGCTGACGACGTCACCCGCCAGGACGCGCTTGAGGTCCATCGGGTGCAGCGTCTTCGCCTCGATGCGGGCGAGCGCGGCCTCGATCTCGGGGTCGGTCCACTCCGTCCAGGCCCGCAGGTACGGGGCCATCAGCCGGTCCGGGATCGACATGATCTTGCCGAAGACCTCCTCGGCGGAGGCGTTCAGCGCGACGTAGTTGCCCTTGGACTTGGACATCTTGGCACCGGACCCGTCGGTGCCCTCGATCAGCGCGTTGGTCACGATCAGCTGCGGCCGCTGCCCGTAGATCTCCATCACCTTGCGGCCCATCTGCATGTTGAGCAGCTGGTCCATGCCGCCCAGTTCGATGTCGGTCTCGATCTCCGCCGAGTCCACCGCCATCGCGACCGGGTAGATCAGCTCCGACATCGTCAGGCCCGAGCCCGCCGCCAGCCGGGTGCGGAAGTCGTCCCGCTGGAGCAGCTGGGAGGCGGGCACCTGGGAGAGGATGCCGATCAGCTGGGGGAAGGTGAGCCGGGCCAGCCATTCGCTGTTGTGCCGGAAGCGCACCTTCTCGAAGTCGAAGAACGGCTTGACCTGGTCGCGGTAGCCCGCGAGGTTCTCGGCGATGTCCTCGTCGGTCAGCGGCGGGCGCTCGGCCGTACGGCCCGAGGGGTCGCCGATCTTTGCGGTGATGTCGCCGATGATCAGCGTGACCTCGTGGCCCATGCGCTGGAAGCGGCTCAGCACGATCACCGGCACCGCGTGTCCCAGGTGCACCTCGGCGCCCGTCGGGTCGATGCCCAGCTTGACCTGGAGGCCCTTGCCCTCGGCCCGCTTGGCCGCGATCGTCTCGGCGAGCTTCTCCTGCGACGGCAGCACGTCCACCGCGCGGGCGGTGATCAGCGCGGCCTGCTCCGCGGGTGAGAGGTCGCTCAGGTCCAGGGAGCGCCGCGCGCCGGTCTCCGCGAGCAGCCGCTCGACGGTGGTGTCGGAGGAGAGGTCCTGGGCCAGCAGTGCGCTGGCGCGCGATACGGAGTCGCCGAGGCGTGTCACGTCTGTCGTCCTGGGGATAGCGGGGCGGGTGGGGCGGTCCGAGTCTATTCGCGGTGCCGGTCCGGCGGGACCGCCGCCTCACACGCCCCGGCTGACCGAACTCATGTTGAAGTCGGGCACCCGCAGCGCGGGCATCGCGGCACGCGGGGCGTAGTCCGACCACTCGCGCGGCAGCGTACGGACGGTGCGCCCCGCCTCCGTGGCGCGCGCCAGCAGGTCGACGGACGACTCGTTGAAGCGGAAGTTGTTGACCGCGCCCCGCACCTCGCCGTCCTCCACCAGATAGACGCCGTCCCGCGTCAGGCCCGTCATCAGCAGCGTCGCCGGGTCCACCTCGCGGATGTACCACAGGCAGGTCAGCAGCAGCCCGCGCTCGGTGCGGGCGACCATGTCCTCCAGCGACGCGGTGCCGCCGCCCTCCAGCAGCAGGTTGTCGATCGGCGGGTTCACCGGCAGCCCCGTGAGGGCGGCGCTGTGCCGGGTGGTCACCAGCCGCTCCAGCCTGCCCTCCCGCACCCACTCGGTGGGGGCCAGCGGCAGGCCGTTGTCGAAGACCGACGCGTCTTCGGCGGAGGAGTGCGTCATGAAGAACGGCGCCGACTCCAGGCCCGCCGCCGCCGGATCGCTGCGCAGCGTCAGCGGCAGCGCGGAGAGCGTGTCGCCGACCCGAGTGCCCCCGCCGGGCCTGCTGAAGACCGTCCGCCCCTCGGCGGCGTCCCGGGCGCCGGAGGACCACAGCTGCCAGATGAGCAGGTCCGCCACCGCGCTCGGCGGCAGCAGCGTCTCGTACCGCCCGGCGGGCAGCTCGATCTGCCGCTCGGCCCAGCGGAGCCGCTGGGCCAGCTCGGCGTCCAGCTCGCCGGGATCGACGTCGGTGAAGTCACGGGTGTACCGGCCCGCCCACGCCGACCGCGCGTGGTCCGCGGACTTGGCGTTGACCTCTACGGTGCCGGTGGGCTGGTCGTGCCGCAGCCGCAGCCCGGCAGAGGTGCCCAGGTAGCTGGAGACCGTCTCGTGGCTCGCGAAGCCGTACAGCTCGCGGTCCTCGGCGCGCGCCCGCGCGAACGCCTCGCCCAGCGCGGGGGCGAAGCCCGCGAAGACCTGCGGGGAGGTCTCGGCCGGAGGGCCGGCGAAGTCGGCGGCGGCGGGCACCCCGGTCACCAGCGGCTGGGCGTCCTCGGCGGGACCGGCCGTACGGGCCGCCGCCTCCGCCGCCCGTACCAGCGGCTCCAGCTCCTGTGCCGTCACGGCGGACCGGGACACCACCCCGGAGGCGGTGCCCTGCCCGCCGTCGACGGTGGCGATCACGGTGAGGCTCCGGCCGCGCGTCACGCCGTTGGTGGTCAGCGCGTTGCCCGCCCAGCGCAGGTTGGCGGTGGACCGCTCGTCGGCGATGACCACACAGCCATCCGTACGGGACAGCTCCAGCGCCCTCTCGACGATCTCGTGCGGCGTGCTCATCGGCCGGCCTCCTGGGTGGTGTTGAGGATGTTGACGCCGCGGAAGAGCGCGGACGGGCAGCCGTGCGAGACGGCCGCGATCTGCCCCGGCTGTGCCTTGCCGCAGTTGAACGCCCCGCCGAGGACGTAGGTCTGCGGGCCGCCGACCGCCTCCATCGACCCCCAGAAGTCGGTGGTGGTCGCCTGGTAGGCCACATCGCGCAGCTGCCCCGCGAGGCGGCCGTTCTCGATACGGAAGAAGCGCTGGCCGGTGAACTGGAAGTTGAAGCGCTGCATGTCGATGGACCACGAGCGGTCACCGGCCACGTAGATGCCGCGCTCCACGCCGCCGATCAGCTCCTCGGTCGACGGGCCGTCCGGCGCGGGCCGCAGCGACACGTTCGCCATCCGCTGCAACGGCACGCGGCCCGGCGAGTCCGCGAACGCGCAGCCGTTGGAGCGGCCCAGGCCGGTCAGCCGGGCGATCCGGCGGTCCAGCTGGTAACCCACCAGGGTGCCGTCCCGCACCAGGTCCCAGGACTGCGCCGCCACGCCCTCGTCGTCGTAGCCGATGGTGGCCAGGCCGTGCCCGGTGGTGCGGTCGCCCGTCACGTTCATGTGCGGCGAGCCGTACCGGAGCGTGCCCAGCTGGTCGAAGGTGGCGAAGGAGGTGCCCGCGTACGCCGCCTCGTAGCCCAGCGCCCGGTCCAGCTCGGTGGCGTGGCCGATCGACTCGTGGATGGTGAGCCAGAGGTTGGACGGGTCCACCACCAGGTCGTACGCCCCCGGCTCGACGCCGGGCGCGCGCATCTTCTCCGCCAGCAGCTCCGGCATCCGCGCCAGCTCGGCGTCCCAGTCCCAGCCGGTGCCCCGCAGGTACTCCCAGCCGCGCCCGACCGGCGGCGCCAGCGTGCGCATCGAGTCGAACTCCCCGGAGTCGGCCACCGCCACGGCCGTCAGCTGCGGCTGGAGCCGCACGCGCTGCTGGGTGGTGACCGTCCCGGCGGTGTCCGCGTAGAACTTGTTCTCCTGGACGGTCATCAGCGTCGCGTCGGCGTGGCTGACGCCCTCGGCGCGCAGCAGCCGCTCGCTCCACTCCGCCAGCAGCCCGGTCTTCTCCGCGTCCGGCACGTCGAACGGGTTGGTCTCGTACGCGGACACCCACGTCTGCTCGCCGTGCGACGGCTCCTCGGCCAGCTCCACCCGCTCGTCCGAACCGGCCGCGCTGATCACCTTCGCCGACAGCTTCGCCATCGCCACGGCCTGCGCGGCCACCCGCGCCGCCGCGTCCATGCTCAGGTCCACGCCGGAGGCGAATCCCCAGGCTCCGCCGTGCACGACCCGTACCGCGTAACCGGAGTCGGTGCTGTCGGAGGACCCCGTGGGCCGCGCGTCCCGCAGCCGCCAGGAGGCGTCCCGGATGCGTTCGAACCTGAAGTCCGCGTGCTGGGCCCCCAGCGCGCGCGCCCGCGCGAGCGCGGCATCCGCGAGCGGCCGCAGGGGGAGTGCGAGGAAGGACGGATCGATCTCGTGCGCATGCGTCATGGGCGCCTCCCGGTCTCGGACTGTGTGCGCACTGCATCATGCGCCACCGGTGTACGGTCCGTCCGGAATTCCGGGCAGGGGGCGGCGGGGTACCAGCCCGATGCGACGGCGTGCCGGCCCGGCGCGCTCAGAAGCCGATCTCGCTGCGGGCCGTGCCCTGCCGGAGGCGGCCGACCGTCGGCACCGCCCCCATCAGCGGCAGCAGCAGGCCGAGCACGGCCCACCACGTCCCCCAGGTGTAGGGGACGGTGATGCCGCCGACGATCCCGTACAGCACCAGCCGTGGTCTGCCGCTGACACCGAGGACCAGCGGCACGGTGCAGCAGGCCAGCAGCCACCAGGTGCCCCCCCCCAGGGCGAGTGTGGCCGCGGCGAACAGGGTGAAACTGAAGGAGAGGCACCCCTTCGCCGCGTGCAGGGTGCGTTCCGTCTCGGCCGTGGTGAGGTCGATGCTGCGCTTCTCCACCGGGAAGGTGACGACCAGGACCCGTTGGAGGAGCGGTGCGAGGACGGCCCAGCCCGCGAAGATCCACCAGGGGCCGCCGAAGGTGTGGGCGACCGGGATACCGATGAGCGTCAGCAGCGTGTAGCAGCCGTCCAGGTTCCGGACGTCCTCGGTGACCGTGGTGCCGGAAGGGGGGTCCTGGGGGTTCGACACCACGTGCGCGGTCTCGGGCAGCTCGCCGAGCCACTCCCCGGTGGCGGCGGCCCGCGCCGGGTCGCCGCTGTCGAGCAGCGCCTCGATCGCCTCCTCGGCGGTACGCCGCGCGGCGGCCGGACGCCCGGCGTCGACGTACGCACGTGCCAGGGTGGCCAGTTCGACGCCCTCGCGGTGGCGGTTCCCGATCTGCTCCCAGAGGTCCGCCGCCTTGCGGTGCGCCGTGCACGCCGCGCTGACCTGGAGACCCTCGGCCAGATACACCCCCAGCCGCGACAGCGCCTCCGCTTCGGCGTGCCGGTCCCCGGCGGCGCGGAAGACGTCCACCGCCTGCTGGTAGGCGGCGACCCCCTTGCTCAGTCCGCCCAGCTGGCTGAGCACGGTGCCGATGTTCACCAGCAGGTTGCTCTCGCCGTCCTGGTCCCCGAGGGCGCGGTAGAGCCGGAGCGCGTTGCCCTGCGCCTCGGCCAGGCTGCTGTGCCGCCCGAGCTGGGCGTACATCACTGCGAGCTGCGTCCACGCACGGGCCTCGAAGAGCTGGTCGCCCGAGGAGCGGCAGAGCCGGGTCGCCCGGTCGAGCGCGTCGAACGCCTCCCGGGCCAGGCCCGCGCTCACCGAGACCGTGCCCAGGTTGGTGAGCAGCTGGCCCTCGCGCAGCTCGTCGCCCCGTGCGCGCGCCAGGCTGATCGCCCGCCGGACCGCCTCAAGCGCCTCCTGGTGCTGCCGAGTTCTGGAGAGCGACTCGGCCAGGAACGCGAGCGCGTCGACCTCTCGCTCCGCTGACCGGAGCGTCTCGAGGTGCCGCACGGGGTCCCCCAGTTGCCCGGCCGCCTCGAGGGCCTGTCCGACCAGCGCGATGCCGGTCTGGAACGCGGACCTCTCCGACAGGCACCGCGGTGCCTCCCGGTCCCTGACGTACAGCCGGACCAGGTCGTGCAACTGCCAGCGCCCGTCGGCGAGCTGGAGCAGGCGGGCGTGGCGCAGGGCCCGCAGCAGCGGCCGTACGGCAGCCGGACTCCGGCCGCTCAGGGCCGCCGCGGCCTCCGTGCTCGCGCTCGGGCCGGGGTTGAGGATCAGCAGCTTCAGCAGGCCCGCGGCGGCCGGATCACGGAGCTGTAATCGCCGCCAGGACACGTCGAAGGCGAGGCCGACGGCCGAGGCGCCCTGCTGAAGGGTGGCCAGCCGGGTGGCCGCGCCGTTCAGCTCGGCGACCAGCTCCGGCACCCCCAGCTCCGGGTCCTCGGCCAGGATCGAACCGGCGATGACCACGGCCAGCGGCAGCCGCCCGCACAGCCGCACCAGCAGCTCGGCGGCTCCCGCGGCCTCGCGCACGCGCGGATCGTCGCCGACGACGGACAGCAGCAGCGCACGGGCGTCCGCGCATGTCGACGGTGAACGCGCCACCGGCGTAATCCGTACTGCCGCCGCGCGAGGGCCGCGGCACGCCCGACGAGCGTGGTCTTGCCCACGCCGCCCAGGCCGGCCACCACGGTCACCGTGTTCGCCGACGGACGGCTCTCCGGGTCCCACCGGGCGAGCAGCTCCTCCAGCTGTGCGGCACGGCCCACGAAACCGTCGGCGGGCTCCCCGTCCCCGTCCCCCTCCCCGTCCGCCGCCGGGACCGGGGCGATCACGGGCACCGGGCCGACGTCCCGGTGGTGTACGTGGACGCTGCCGTGGATCTGCCCGGCCTGCACGAGGACTCCGTGGACGTCACCGGTGAGTGAGTTGCTCACCTGGATACGGGCGTCGCCGCCCCGCCGCTGCTCGTCCTCCTCCGGCCGACGGCCGCTCCCGCCGTGTGAGTCCACGCCGATCCCTCCCCTGGAACGCCGCACGGAATGGGTGTCGGAACGAGTGTGCCGCGTGGCGCCGCCCGGAGGCAGAGGTGTGCCGAACTGGCATGCCTGCGGGGCGGTTTCCCCTGGCAAGCGAGAGACCGCGAGCGGCCTGCGCAGACCCGCCCCTGGGGCCTGCCGGGGAACTACGCCTCCGTGTCCAACTGCTCGGCCGGCTCCTCCTGGGCGGGTGCCCGGAAACCGGAGGTGTCCAGCTCGCAGCCGAACGGCTCGGGCAGACGCAGCGGCTCGCCGAACGGCAGGGTCAGCCGGGAGTCGTAGCCCTGACTGGTCGGCTGCCAGAACACCGTCGCAGTCTCCTCCTGCATGTCGAGCAGCAGGTAGACCGGAACGCCGCTCTTGCCGTAGACCGGAGTCTTGTCGTCCCAGTCCGCGTCCCGGGTCGAGGAGGAGGTCAGCTCGGCGACCAGCGAAAGGGCCTCACCGTCGACGTAGCGGCCACGACCGTGAAACGCGCTCTCCTGCGCGACGTAGACGTCAGGCCCGTACGCCCGCTCGGCGTCGGGGAAGGCGAACAGGAACGGTGAGCTGTCGGCGATGTGTCCGCTCGGAGCGTGCGGCTCCAGCTGTGCGCGGAGCGCTCGCATGATCGGCAGGTAGAACTTCTGCGACCACGGTGACGTGACGATGTTCTCCCCGACGATCTCCGCCCGATAGCCGACGGGCACATCCATGGTGAGCAGCGTGCGGCACAGCGCCTGGAAGCGGGGCGGTCCGGGCGGGACACTTATGGTCATCGGGCGTTCGAGCATCA
Source organism: Streptomyces sp. CNH287 (assembly GCF_000424825.1). Taxonomy (NCBI): domain Bacteria; kingdom Bacillati; phylum Actinomycetota; class Actinomycetes; order Kitasatosporales; family Streptomycetaceae; genus Streptomyces; species Streptomyces sp. CNH287. The sequence continues at coordinate 149,359 of NZ_AUKQ01000018.1, forward strand.
CGGTCATGATGCGCCTCCCTGCGCGTGAATGCCATCTGCGCCACAGCGTAGGCGGGTGCTCGCCCGCCGGAGGGCGGAAAGTCGGTGTGATCACCTGTTCGTGTGACGCGAGGCTCGGGTGGTGCGAGGTGGTGGTGCGAGCGGGTGGCGCGCGCGCCGGACGCGAGGTCGGATTCCCGCCAGCGGCGCCCGGCGGCGCGGCCGAGACTGGCGGCATGACGACCTACCGCGCGCGGCCCGTCGAGGCGGCCGCGCTGAAACAGCTGAGGCAGACCGACGACGCGGACCGCGTCCCCCGCCCCTTCACGGACGAGGAGGGCGGCGCGCCGCTGCGCTGCTGCCTGCGGGCCAGCCGCGCCGGCGAGCAGCTCATCCTCGTGTCGTACGCGCCGCTGCGCCGCTGGGCCGCCGAGACGGGCGCCGATCCGGCGGCGTACGACGAGCAGGGGCCGGTCTTCCTGCACGCGCGGGAGTGCGACGGCCCGGCCGATCCCGCGGCGGGCGGCGAGCCGTACCCCTTCGCCCGGCCCGGCGCGCTGCGGGCGCTGCGCCGCTACGACCGGCGGGGGCACATCGCGGGGGGCCGGATGATCGAGCTGCCGTTCGACACCTGCGAAGCGTTCGACGCGGCGCTGGACGAGGCGTTCGGCGATCCCGAGGTGGTCCTCGTCCACGTACGGGCGGTGGAGTACGGCTGCTACCACTTCGAGGTCCGCAGGCCGTGACGCCCCGGTCCCTTGGCCGCTGTGGGGTTCCCACAGGGACCGCCGCCGCCTGCTGTCAGCGCCCGATTCCCCGGAACGCGAGGCCACCCGATAGTTTTCACGGGACAGCAGGCGGTCCGCGCTCACCGGCGGGCTGTGCTCCTCGTACGAAAGGGTGGTCCCTTGAGTCGCTCGGACTTGAATCGTTCGGTGCTCGTCACCGGAGGTAATCGGGGTATCGGCCTCTGCATCGCGCGGGCGTTCGCCGAAGCGGGCGACAAGGTCGCCATCACGTACCGCACCGGAGAGCCGCCCGCCGAGCTGACCGAGCTGGGGTGCCTCGCCGTCAAGTGCGACATCACCGACACCGAGCAGGTCGAGCAGGCGTTCAAGGAGATCGAGGAGAAGCAGGGCGCGGTCGAGGTGCTGGTCGCCAACGCGGGCGTCACCCGCGACCAGTTGCTGCTGCGGATGTCCGAGGAGGACTTCAGCACGGTCGTCGAGACCAACCTCACCGGCACCTTCCGCGTCGTCAAGCGCGCCACCCGCACCATGCTGCGCGCCCGCCGCGGCCGCGTCGTGCTGATCTCGTCCGTGGTGGCGCTCTACGGCTCGCCCGGGCAGTCCAACTACGCCGCGTCCAAGGCCGGGCTCATCGGCTTCGCCCGCTCGGTCGCCCGCGAGCTGGGCTCGCGCAACATCACCTGCAACGTCGTCACCCCCGGGTTCGTCGACACCGACATGACCCGGGTGCTCACCGACGAGCAGCGGTCGGACATCGTGGCGCAGGTGCCGCTGGGCCGCTACGCCCAGCCGGAAGAGGTGGCCGCCTCGGTCCGCTTCCTGGCCTCGGAAGAGGCCGCGTACATCACTGGAGCCGTCATTCCTGTCGACGGCGGAATGGGCATGGGTCACTGATCGTCATGAGTGGAATCCTCGCAGGCAAGCGCATCCTGGTCACCGGCGTCCTCACCGAGTCGTCCATCGCCTTCCACGCGGCGAAGATCGCCCAGGAACAGGGGGCCGAGGTCGTCCTGACCGGCTTCGGGCGCGTCACCCTGGTGGAGCGCATCGCCAAGCGGCTGCCCACCCCCGCCCCCGTCATCGAGCTGGACGTGACCGACCAGGAGCACCTGGACGGTCTCGCCGACAAGGTGCGCGAGCACGTCGACGGGCTGGACGGCGTCGTGCACTCCGTCGCGTTCGGCCCGCAGGGCGCGTTCAACTTCCTGGCGGCCGACTGGGCCGACGTCAGCACGGCGGTGCACGTCTCGGCGTACTCGCTCAAGTCGCTGACCACGGCCTGCCTGCCGCTGATGCCGCAGGGCGGCTCGGTGGTCGGGCTCACCTTCGACGCGCAGTTCGCCTGGCCCAAGTACGACTGGATGGGCGTGGCCAAGGCGGCCCTGGAGTCGACCAGCCGCTACCTCGCCCGCGACCTGGGCAGCCGGAACATCCGCTGCAACCTGGTCTCCGCGGGGCCGGTCAAGTCCATGGCCGCCAAGTCGATCCCGGGCTTCGAGGAGCTGGCGGACGTGTGGAACCACCGCGCGCCCATCGGCTGGGAGCTGGCCGACCCGGAGCCCGCCGGGCGCGGCATCGTCGGCCTGCTGTCGGACTTCTTCCCGAAGACGACCGGTGAGATCGTGCATGTCGACGGCGGCGTCCACATGATGGGCGCCTGAGCGCAGCCGTACGCGCCCCGCCACCGCGCAGTGGCGGGGCCACGGGATGTCCAGCGTCTCCCGTGCCGGCGGCCCGGGCCGCGGGCCGCCGCCCTCCACCCGGAGGTCACTCCGTGCCGGGGGAGTGCTCCGTCAGGAAGGGACGCAGCTCGAGCCACTCGTGGATCGGCTGCCCGCCCGCCCCCGGGGCGGCCGACAGTTCGCCGGCCAGTTCGAGGGCGCGTGCGCGGCTGGCGACATCGATCACCATCCAGCCGGCGACGAGGTCCTTGGTCTCGGCGAACGGGCCACCGGTGAGCGGCGGGCGCCCCTCGCCGTCGTACCGCACGAAGGTTCCCTCGGGGGCCAGCGCCTGGCTGTCCACGAACTCACCGCTCTCCTCGAGCCGGGCCGCGAAGTCGTTCATGTACTGCACATGGGCCGCGATCTCCTGCGGCGTCCACCGGTCCATCGGCACGTCGTTCACCGCGGCCGGGGCGCCGCGGTAGTGCTTGAGCAGCAGGTACTTGGCCATCGTGTTCCTCCTCGCTGGTGCGGCCCATTGTGGCCGCCCGCACCACGGGGACGGCGCCCGCCACGGCTGCCCGGCCTTCCCGGTCCGGAGTTTCGGTCCAAAGTCTCCTGGCCCGCGCGGACGAGCGCCCGTACCGGGCGGTGCCGGTGCCCTCAGAGCGCCGCCCCGCGCACCCCGCAGCCCCACTGGCGCGTGTACGAGCCCGCCTCGTGCGCCGCCGCCTCCTCGTCGCCCGCCCGGATCGCCGCGACCATCCGGGCGTGGTCCTGGTGGTTCTCCGGCAGCAGCCGCTCGCCGACGTCGATGCGCAGGAACGCGCGCAGCACGTCCCCGAGGTCGGCGTAGACGGCGGTCAGTACCTCGTTGTGCGAGGCGGCGACGACGGCCTGGTGCAGATTCGCGTCCGCCTCCACGAACCGGCCCACCTCACCCGACTCCCAGGCCGCCTCGCGCACCTCCAGCAGCGCGTCCAGCTGCGCCAGGTCCTGTGCGGTGCGGCGCCGCGCCGCCAGCCGGGCGCCGGACGCCTCCATCGTGCTGCGCAGCTCCGCCACGTGGCGCGGGTCGGCCGCGGCGAAGCGCCGGTGCATCACCCCGGCGAGTTCGCTGGTGGCCAGCACATAGGTGCCCGAACCTTGGCGGATGTCCAGCAGGCCGTTGTGCGCGAGGGCGCGTACCGCCTCGCGCACGGTGTTGCGGGCCACACCCAGCTGCTCCACCAGCTCCGCCTCGGTGGGGATGCGGGAGCCGACCGGCCACTCGCCGGAGGAGATCTGGGCACGGAGCGAGGTGATCACCTGGTCCGCGAGCGCGGAGCGGTGCGGCGAGTTCAGCGGCATGGCTCTCCCCGGCGGCGGTGACGGGGGAGACGGGTGAATTGGCGAACATTCATCCCATGATTCTATGATGCACTTCATGGCTATGGCGGAGGATGACGTGAAAAGTGATGCGCGGCCGAACCGGGCACCCCGCGTCCCCGCTTCGGGCTGCGCCGCTCCGGCGTCACAGATCGCGCCGCCCGCCGCGTCTGCGCCGTCCCGCTGGACGCTGCGGCTGGTCGTCATCGGCCTCGTGCTGGCCGGGGTCAACCTCCGCCCCGCCATCTCCGGGCTCGGCCCGCTGCTGGAGGAGGTCCAGCGCGGCCTGGGGATGAGCGGTACCGTCGCCGGGCTGCTCACCTCCGTCCCCTCGCTCTGCTTCGCGGTCTTCGGCGGTCTCGCACCGCGGCTGGCCCGCCGCTGGGGGGCGGCGGCCGTCGTGCTGGCGGGGATGGCGGCCATCAGCCTGGGCCTCGCGCTGCGGCCCCTCGCGGGCGGCACCGCCTTCTTCCTGCTGGCCAGCGCCCTCGCACTGGCCGGGATCGCGGTGAGCAACGTCCTGATGCCGGTCGTCGTCAAGCAGTGGTTCCCCGACCGCGTCGGGTCGATGACGGGCCTCTACTCCATGGCGCTCTCCCTCGGCACGGCCGGTGCCGCCGCCGTGACCGTCCCGATGACCGAGGCGCTCGGCGGCAGCTGGCGGCTCGGGCTCGGTGCCTGGGCCCTGGTCGGCGCGCTGGCGGTGGTGCCCTGGGCGGCCGTACTGCGTGCGGGCCGTAGGCGGGACCGCGGCGCGGCGGGCGCGGGCACCGCGGCGCCCGTACCCGCCGACCCGTCGGACGCCCCGCCGATCCGCATCACCCGCTCGGCCACCGCCTGGTCGCTCGCCGTCTTCTTCGGCCTCCAGGCCTCCGCCGCGTACATCACCATGGGCTGGCTGCCCCAGATCTTCCGCGACGCCGGGGTCTCCGCCTCCACCGCGGGCATGATGCTCGCGCTGACCATGGGCATGGGCATCCCGCTGTCCTTCGTCCTGCCCCGGATAGCCGCCAGGATGAGCCACCAGGGGCCGCTGGTGCTCACGCTCGGGATCTGCGGCCTGTCCGGTTATGCCGGGCTGTGGTTCGCCCCGGCGGGCGGCGCCTGGGCCTGGGCGCTGCTCCTCGGCGTCTCCAACTGCGCCTTCCCGCTGGTCCTCACCATGATCGGGATGCGTTCGCGGAGCAACGCCGGAGTGGTCAAGCTGTCCGCGTTCGCGCAGAGCACCGGCTACCTCCTCTCCATCCCCGGCCCCCTGCTGGTCGGCGCGCTGCAGCAGCACAGCGGCGGCTGGCACGCGCCGCTGCTGCTGATGGCGGGGCTGATGCTGGCGCAGATCTCCGTCGGCGTGCTCGCGGGCCGGGACCGGTGCGTGGAGGACGGCGGCTGAGTGCGACACTGAGGGGCATGCCAGTACTTGACCCCAACCCCCAGCACGGGCAGAAGAAGCTGCTCCAGGTCTTCGGCCTGATCTTCGCCATCCTGATCGTCATCGGCGTGATCGCCTCGATCGCCGCGCCCTGAAGGCCCTGGTGCGGCGGCGTTGGTGGGGCTAGCCCCACCATCCCCTAGGGGGCCAGGCTCAGGGGGAACTGGGTGGGTCACCGGATGGGTTCGCGCACCGCGCGCCCGTAGCTTCGAGGTACAGCGAACGACGAGCTACGGACGACTCACGGAGGCGAGCCCCATGGCGGCCCTGACGGACATCACCAGCCCTCCGCGCCGCCGTGCCGTCGCGGTGACCCGGCTGCCCTGGTGGGCGGTGGCCCTGCCCGCCGCCGCCTTCCTCGCCCTGCTGGCGCTCGCCGTCGGCGGCGGCGCGCACGCGGCCGGCACGGACGACACCGGCACGCGGCTGCTGGAGCGGATCGCGACGGCGCTGCCGGGCTGAGGGGCGGTCCGGGGCGTGCCCAACCGCTCGCGCCCGGTGGCGCGTTTCATGCGAAGCTGGAACGCATGAGCGTCGATGTGGCCCGCAGTATCGTCCTTCTCCGGCACGCGAAAGCCGACTGGCCCGATGTGGCCGACCACGACCGTCCGCTCGCGGACCGGGGCCGCAAGGACGCCCCGGGCGTCGGCGAGTGGCTCGCGGCGAACGGCATCAGTCCTCAACTCACCCTGTGCTCCACCGCGGCGCGCACCCGGGAGACCTGGAAGCTGGTCGTACCCGGCCTCCCCCACCGCCCCCGCACGGTCTACGAGGACCGGCTCTACGAAGCCTCCGCGGGCGACATCATCGCGCTGATCAACGAAACCCCGGCCGAGACCGCGGACCTGCTCGTCGTCGGCCACAACCCCGGGATGCACACCGTGGCCGACCTGCTGGCCGGCCGTGCCGAGGGCGACGCGCTGGAGCGCATGGCGCGGGGCGGGTTCCCCACCTCGGCGCTCGCGGTGATCCGGTTCTCCGGTCCGTGGAAGTCCGTCGAGCCCGGCTGCGGCACTCTCGCCGTCTACCACGCGCCGCACGAGTAGGCCGCGCCCGGCCCGTCCGGCGCCCGCGGAGCTCCGGCCCGGCGCCCGCCCGGTTCAGTCCGCCTCGCCGGCCGCCGGGCCGGGCGCCATCGCCTCCGCGGCCTCCGCCGCCTCCACCTCCTCGCGGGTGATGCCCAGCAGATAGAGGACGGTGTCCAGGAACGGCACGGTCACCGCCGTGTGCGCGGCCTCCCGTACGACGGGCTTGGCGTTGAACGCGACACCCAGGCCCGCGGTGTTGAGCATGTCGAGGTCGTTGGCGCCGTCGCCGATGGCCACGGTCTGCACGAGCGGCACGCCCGCCTCCTCGGCGAAGCGGCGCAGCAGCCGGGCCTTGCCCGCCCGGTCGACGATCTCGCCGGTGACCCGGCCGGTGAGTTTGCCGTCCACTATCTCCAGCGTGTTCGCGGAGGCGAAGTCCAGGCCCAGCTCCCGCTGGAGCGCGTCGGTGACCTGGGTGAAGCCGCCGGAGACCACGCCCACCTGGAAACCGAGCCGCTTGAGCGTACGGACCAGGGTGCGGGCGCCGGGCGTGAGCCGTACCTCCTCGCGGACCTTGTCCACCACGGACGCGTCGAGCCCCGCGAGCAGCCGCACCCGTGCGTGCAGTGACTGCTCGAAGTCCAGTTCGCCGCGCATGGCCCGCTGGGTGACCTCGGCGACCTCCGCCTCGCAGCCGGCATGGGCGGCGAACAGCTCGATCACCTCGTCCTGGATGAGGGTCGAGTCGACGTCCATGACCACCAGCCGCTGCGCGCGGCGCTGGAGGCCGGAGGCGACCACGGCCACGTCGACGCCGTACCGGGTGGCCTCCAGGGCGAGGGCGGTGCGCAGGGCGGCGGTGTCGGCGCCGGAGACGTCGCACTCCACGGCGGTCACCGGGTATTTCGCGAGCCGGAAGATGCGGTCGATGTTGCCGCCGGTCGCGGTGATGCTGGCCGCTATGGCGGCGGTCGACTCGGCCGTCAGCGGATGCCCCAGGATGGTGACGTGCGAGCGCCCGGTGCCGCGCGGGCGGTTGTCGCCGGTGCCGGAGATGATCTCGGCCTCCAGCTTCATGGACTCGGCCCAGCTGTGCACGGTGGCGCGCAGCGCGCCCTCGTGCGTGCCGCTGATGCTGGGGCCGCTGGCGGGAGCGGTGACCAGGGCGCACAGGGTGATCCGGCCGCGGGTCACCAGCTGCTCGATGTCGACCACGTCGACGGCGTACGCGGCGAGCGTGTCGAAGAGTCCGGCGGTGATGCCGGGGCGGTCCTTGCCGAAGATCTTGACCAGATACGTCGGGGTGTCGGGCGAGAGCGAGGCGGGAACCGGCTGCGATGTGGTCATGGTGCGTTCACGTTATCGCTGTGGCCTCCCGGTCTCATGCGGGGGCCGTATGGTGGACTCGGGTGAGCCCGGGTACGTAGGGTTCGCTTTCTGCGCGGAGCGGTGGAGCCGACCGGCTTCCACGGGGGTTTGGATTGATTTCGTCGTGCCTGACGAGGGCATTTCACGGGGCGGCTTCCTGTCAGGCCAGGGAGCCTGAAATAGTTCCCCACGATGTTCACCATCCCTAGACCCCCTTCGCGGGGGGTAGCTCGGGGGACAACTTTGTGGGGCATGGAGTGCCGGAACTCGTACTGGAACTGAACGGACAGACCTGGACGCTCGACGCGTCCAGGGCGTACAACCTGGGGCGCGATCCGCAGGGGGACGTGGTGATCGAGGACGCCAGAGTTTCCTGGCGGCATGCCACGCTGCGATGGGGGGGACGTGCCTGGCTCATAGAAGACCACGGCAGCACCAACGGCACGTATGTGCACGGTCAGCGGATTCAGCAGATGGAGGTCGGCCCCGGTACCAGCGTGTACCTGGGGAACGCCACGGACGGTCCGCGCATGAGCCTCTCCAGCCCCCAGGCGGCGGCAGCCGCACCGGCGGGGGCCGGACCCGGGATGCAGGCCCAGCAACAGGCGCCCCACCAGCAGGTCCAGCACCAGGCCCCGCCGCAGCACGCCCAGCAGCACCAGGCCGCACCTCCCCAGCAGGTCCCGCAGGCGGCACCGCCGCAGCAGGGCGCGCCCGCGGGCTGGGGCCAGCAGCCCGCGCCGGCGCAGCAGCCCATGCAGCCGCCGTACGGCCAGCAGCCGGGCCAGCCGCCCGGCTGGCAGCAGCAGGCCCCGCCGCAACAGCCGCAGCAGGTCCCGCACCAGCAGCCCCCGCAGCACCACCAGCAGGCCCCGCCGCCGCAGGCCGGCGACCACCGCAGCCCGACCACGTTCCACCAGCTGGCGCTGGGCCGCGTGATGCGCATCGGCCGTGCGCTGGAGAACGAACTGGTCGTCTCCGACCTCCAGGTCTCCCGCCACCACGCCGAGTTCCGCGCCTCGCCGGACGGCCGCTTCGAGATCCACGACCTCGGCAGCCACAACGGCACCTACGTCAACGGCCAGCCGCTGGCGAAGGCCGGGTCGGCGGTCCTGACGCCGCACGACACGGTCAGTGTCGGTCACTCCACCTTCCGGCTGGTGGGGGACAGGCTCGAGGAGTTCGTCGACACCGGTGAGGTCTCCTTCTCGGCCCGCCACCTGACGGTCAAGGTCGACAACGGCAAGGTCATCCTCAACAACGTCACCTTCGGCATACCGGAGAAGTCGCTGGTCGCGGTGATCGGCCCGTCCGGCTCGGGCAAGTCGACGCTGCTGCGCGCCCTCACCGGCTACCGCCCGGCGAACTACGGCGACGTCCTCTACGACAACCGCAACCTCTACAAGCATTTCGCCGAGCTGCGCCAGCGCATCGGACTGGTCCCGCAGGACGACATCCTGCACAAGGAGCTGACGGTCCGCACCGCCCTGCGCTACGCCGCGCGGCTGCGCTTCCCCGGCGACGTCGCGGAGGCCGAGCGCAACGCCCGCATCGAGGAGGTGCTGGCCGAGCTCAAGCTCGACATCCACGCGACCAAGAAGATCACCTCGCTCTCCGGCGGCCAGCGCAAGCGGGTCTCGGTCGCCCTGGAGCTGCTGACCAAGCCCTCGCTGATCTTCCTGGACGAGCCGACCTCGGGCCTGGACCCGGGCATGGACCGCGACGTCATGCAGCTGCTGCGCGGCCTGGCGGACGACGGGCGCACCGTCTTGGTGGTCACCCACTCCGTCGCGGAACTGGCACTGTGCGACAAGCTCCTGGTGATGGCCCCGGGCGGCGGCGTCTCCTACTTCGGCCCGCCGGAGGAGGCGCTCAACTTCTTCGGCTACGACAGCTGGGCGGACGTCTTCTCGGCCTTCGAGAACTACCGGGACTACGACTGGATGGGCCGCTGGCAGGGCTCGCAGCACTACCAGATGTACGCCGCGGACATCGACGCCGTGGAACCGCAGGCCCAGCAGTTCATGCCGCAGGTACCGACCAGGATGCAGAAGCCGCAGAGCTGGGCCTCCCAGCTGTGGACGCTCACCCGCAGATACGTCTCCGTCATCGCCTCCGACAAGGGCTTCATGGCGCTGATGCTGGCCCTTCCCGTCCTGCTCGGCGTGGTCAGTACGGTCATTCCGGCGGACTACGGCTTCACCAAGCATCCGCAGGACCCGAAGCTCTCCAACTCGGCCGCGGGAACCATCCTGCTCATCCTCGCGGTGGGCATGTGCTTCTCCGGCGCGGCCAATTCGGTCCGCGAGCTGATCAAGGAACGCGTCATCTACGAGCGGGAACGGGCGACCGGCCTCTCCCGCTCGGCCTACCTGATGTCCAAGGTGCTCGTCCTCACCTGCATCACGGCCTTCCAGGGCGTGATCCTGTGCGTCATCGGCTTCTCGGTGCGGGACCTCCCCGAGGAGGGCCTGGTCGTGCCCGCCGCGGTGGAGATGTGCGTGGCGATCATCGCCCTCGGCTTCACCTCCATGGCGTTCGGGCTGATCATCTCCTCCCTGGTCAAGACCGCCGAGAAGACCATGCCGCTGCTGGTCATGTTCGCGATCGTCCAGGTCGTCTTCACCGGCATCCTCTTCCAGCTCTACGACTCGCTGGGCGTCGAGCAGGTCGCCTGGCTGATGCCCTCGCGCTGGGCGATCGGTGCGGCCGGCTCCTCCATGGACCTGGCGACCGTCATGGCCCCCTGGGAGCCCGGCGGTGACCCGGACCCGCTGTGGGAGCACAGCGTCGGCATCTACGTGCTGGACATGACGATCCTGGTGGCCATGGGCGTCGTGTGCTGCATCGTGGTCGCGCGGCTGCTGCGCCGCCACGAGCCGGAGGTCATGCGCAAGTAGCACGTCCCCGCCCTCGTACGGGGGCGCACGGGAGGGCGGCACCCACGCGGGTGCCGCCCTCCTGCCGTACGCCGCCCGGCCCCGCCCCGTACGTCCGGGGACCTACGCCCACCGGACCGCCCCGCCCCCGCGCCGGGCCGATACGCCGGGGCCCCCGCGCCGGTACCGTGATCGGCATGGTCCCCCGTACCGGGCTGGCCGCCGTCAGCGCGGCGCTGCTCGCGATGAACCGGCATCTCGAGGTGCGCGACGTCCTCCAGACGATCGTCGCCTCCGCCCGCGAACTGCTCGACGCCGAGTACGCCGCCCTCGGCGTGCCCGACGACCACGGCGGCTTCGCCCAGTTCGTGGTGGACGGCGTCACCGACGAGCAGTGGCGCGCCATCGGCCCCCTGCCCCGCCAGCACGGCATCCTCGCCGCGATGCTGCACGACGCCACCCCGCAGCGCCTCGCCGACGTCCGCGACGATCCGCGCTTCGGCGGCTGGCCGGCGGCCCACCCGGACATGTCCGACTTCCTCGGCATGCCCATCGCCGCCGCCGACGAAGTGCTCGGCGCGCTTTTCCTTGCCAACAAGAGGGGCCTTGCCAACAGGAGGGGCCTGGCGGACAAGGAGGGCCCCGCGGGCGACGAGGGCGCGCCGGAGCCCGGCCGGTCGTGCGCCGCCGGGGTGTGCGGCTTCACCGAGGAAGACGAGGCCCTGCTGCGCGTGCTCGCCCAGCACGCCGCCCTCGCGCTCACCAACGCCCGGCTCTACGAACGCAGCCGCGAGCTGACCATCGTCGGCGAGCGCACCCGCATCGCGCACGAACTGCACGACGCCGTCTCCCAGAAGCTCTTCTCCCTCCGGCTCACCGCCCAGGCCGCCACCGCCCTGGTCGACCGGGACCCCGCCCGCGCCAAGGAGGAGCTGCACGAGGTCTCCCGGCTCGCCGCCCAGGCCGCGGACGAACTGCGTGCCGCCGTCGTCGAGCTGCGCCCGGCGGCCCTGGACGACGACGGGCTCGTCGCCGTGCTGCGCTCGCAGGCCCAGGTGCTCGACCGCGCGCACTCCGCCCGCGTCAGCTTCGTCTGCGAGGGCGTGCGCGCGCTGCCCGCCGCCCAGGAGGAGGCGCTGCTGCGAGTGGCCCAGGAGGCGATGCACAACGCACTGCGGCACGCCGCCGCCGGCCGCCTGGACATCACCCTCACCCGGCGCGGCGCCGGCGCCGTCCTGCGCGTCGCCGACGACGGGCGCGGCTTCGACACCACCGTCGTACGGCGCGCGGGGCGCCATCTGGGCCTGGTCTCGATGCGCGACCGTGCCAGGGGCGTCGGCGGCAGGCTCACCGTCGCATCGGAGCCCGGCAAGGGCACCACGATCGAGATGGAGGTACCCGGTGGCTGAACCGGGCACGATCAGGGTCCTGCTGGTGGACGACCACCAGGTCGTGCGGCGCGGACTGCGCACCTTCCTGGAGATCCAGGACGACATCGAGGTCGTGGGCGAAGCCGCCGACGGCGCGCAGGGCGTGGCGTGCGCCGAGGAACTGCGCCCGGACGTCGTCCTGATGGACGTGAAGATGCCCGGCACCGACGGGATCGACGCGCTGCGGCAGCTGCGCGAACTCCACAACCCCGCCCGCGTACTGGTCGTCACCAGCTTCACCGAGCAGCGCACCGTCGTCCCGGCGCTGCGCGCGGGTGCGGCCGGGTACGTCTACAAGGACGTCGACCCGGACGCGCTCGCCGGCGCCATCCGCTCCGTCCACGCCGGGCACGTGCTGCTCCAGTCCGAGGTGGCCGGGGCGCTGCTCTCGGACAGCGGCGCGACCGGCGGCGGACGGGGCCAGTCGCTCACCGAGCGCGAACGCGAGGTGCTGGCGCTCATCGCCGACGGCCGCTCCAACCGGGAGATCGCCCGCGCGCTGGTGCTCTCGGAGAAGACCGTGAAGACCCATGTGTCGAACATCCTGATGAAGCTCGATCTCGCGGACCGCACCCAGGCCGCGTTGTGGGCGGTACGGCACGGTCTGACCGGCTGACGGGCGGGCGGGATTCATTCAGTCGTGTGGTTCTCGGCCGTATGGCGCACCCTGCCGGGCGGTCGGGCCGTTCTCCATGGCGCAGTGCGGCGATTGGCCGCGGTGCTTCGTACCAGGAGGATGTCGTAGTGAAGAACATGAAGAGGATCGCCGCCGTCACGATGGCCGCCGGTGGGCTCGTCGTCGCCGGTGCCGGTGCGGCCACGGCGGCGGGGGCGCCGGACGCCGCCGCGCAGGGCGTCGCCAAGCACTCGCCGGGCGTCGCCTCGGGCAACCTCGTGCAGGTGCCCATCCACGTGCCGGCCAACGTCTGCGGCAACACGGTCAACGTGATCGGCGTGCTGAACCCGGCCGTCGGCAACACCTGCGTCAACGCCTGAGCACGGCCCTGGAGTGCCCCGCCGCCCGCACCGGGCCGCGGGGCACTCCGCTGTCCGCGGCCCGCCCTCGCGGACCTCAGCCGCCTCTGCGCTCCAGCTCCTCCGTGTACGCGTTGTACGCGGCCACCTGGGCCCGCCGCGCCGTACGCTCCACCGGGCGCAGCGCCCGCGCGCGTACCTCGATCTCGGACGCGCTCACCGCGCCCCCGTGCTCCCGCCCGTCGCCGCCGCGCGCGTGGGCGATCGCGACCAGCGCCCCCACCCGCTGCGCCAGTTCCAGCACCCGGACCGCCCGCGGCGGATAGCCCGGGGCCAGCAGCTGCCGGCCGGCCTCCATCCGGGCCCGGTAGGCGGCCAGCGCCGCGTCCGAGGCGGGCCCGGAACCGGCCACGTCCAGCCGGGTCAGAAGCTCCGTCGCCTCCCGCATCGCCTCCGCCAGTTCCCGCTCCGCCTCGCCCAGCGAGGGCACGTCGGCGGGCGGCGCCTCCCGTACGGGCAGGCAGTGCCACACGACCTCGACATGCGTGTCGTCCGGATGCACGCCGTCCCCCGCGGGCCCGGCGGCCAGCACCTCGGGCACCAGGCCGAGCCCGGCGCCGGAGGCGAGCACGGCCTCGCCCGCCTCCAGGGCGCGGCTGTTGAACTCCGGCGGGCCGCTGAGCCCGAGCGGGTGCCCCGGTACGGGCAGCGCGACGCGCAGCCCGGCGGCGCCCAGCGTGCGCAGCCGGCCCAGCGCCATGGTGAGGCCGACCGGCGGCGCCCCGTCCGGCTCAGGCGGCTGCGGCGGCTGCGGCGGGGTGTGCGGCGGCCCGCCGCCGGCACCGTCCTGCGGTCTGCTCCCCTCGGGCAGTGCGGCGACCCGGTGCACCGCGTCGTCCCCCACGATCCGCAGTGCGGCCTCGTCGGGCGAGATCTCTCCGGCAAACAGGGCGTTTCCCCAGGCGGCCAGCCGCCCCGAACGCGGTTCCTCAAGCATGACCCCAGCCTAGGGAACGTCCTCGTGACGGTGTGGCGTAGGTTTTCCCTGGGGACTGTGCCGGTTGGCACGGGCAACACGACTGCAATGGGAGACGCGCGCTCATGAGCGATGTACTGGAGCTGGTGGACGTATCCGTGGTCCGCGAGGGCCGTGCTCTGGTGGACGAGGTCTCCTGGTCGGTGAAGGAGGGCGAGCGCTGGGTGCTCCTCGGCCCCAACGGCGCCGGCAAGACGACCCTGCTCAGCATCGCGTCCAGCTATCTCTTCCCCAGCTCCGGTACGGCCACGATCCTGGGCGAGCGGCTCGGCAGCGTCGACGTGTTCGAGCTGCGCCCCCGTATCGGCGTCGCCGGGATGGCGGTCGCGGAGAAGCTGCCGCGCAGCCAGACGGTGCTGGAGACGGTGCTCACCGCCGCGTACGGCATGACCGCGCACTGGCGCGAGCGCTACGACGCGGTGGACGAGGAGCGGGCGCTCGCCTTCCTCGACCGGCTGGGCATGAGCGAGTACCTGGAGCGGAAGTTCGGCACCCTCTCGGAGGGCGAGCGCAAGCGCACCATGATCGCCCGCGCGATGATGACCGACCCCGAGATGCTGCTCCTGGACGAGCCCGCCGCCGGGCTCGACCTCGGCGGCCGGGAGGACCTCGTCCGGCGGCTCGGGCGCCTCGCGCGTGACCCCTACGCACCCTCGATGCTGATGGTGACCCATCACGTGGAGGAGATTGCGCCGGGCTTCACCCATGTTCTGATGATCCGTCAGGGAAAGGTGCTGGCCGCCGGACCGGTGGAGACCGAGCTGACCTCCCGCAACCTCTCGCTCTGCTTCGGTCTGCCGCTCGTCGTCGAGCAGCGCGGAGACCGCTGGACCGCACAGGGTCTGCCGCTGCGCTGACCGCACGCCTACCATGGACTCGTGGACGCATGGGTGTGGTGGCTGATCGCCGCCGTAGGACTGGGAATCCCCCTCGTACTGACCGCCATGCCTGAATTCGGCATGCTCGCGGTGGGCGGCGTGGCCGCCGCCGTCACGGCCGGGCTCGGCGGCGGCGCCGTGGCGCAAGTGGTCGTCTTCGCCGTCGTCTCGACCGCGCTGATCCTGGTCGTGAGACCGCTCGCGAAGCGCTCGACCAGCGCGCGGCCGGGGCTGCGCAGCGGTGTCGACGCGCTCCAGGGGCGCCGTGCGCTGGTGCTGGAGAAGGTGGACGGGCAGGGCGGGCGGATCAAACTCGCCGGCGAGGTCTGGTCGGCGCGCGCGCTCGATCCGGCCCAGGCATACGAGCCGGGAAGCCAGGTGGACGTGGCCGAGATCGACGGGGCCACCGCCGTCGTGATGTGATGGTCGGGTAACGGCCGTACGACTGAGGGTTCCCGCGCGGATCTCACGCAGCGCACCGCCACAGCGAATCTCTACCGACGAGCAGGGGGACTGGCGATGGACGCCATCATCATTGTCCTGATTATCCTCGTGGTGCTGGTGTTCATCGCCCTCATCAAGACGATTCAGGTCATCCCGCAGGCCAGCGCCGCCATCGTCGAGCGCTTCGGCCGGTACACCCGTACGCTCAGCGCCGGGCTCAACATCGTCGTGCCGTTCATCGACACGATCCGCAACCGCGTCGACCTGCGCGAGCAGGTCGTGCCCTTCCCGCCGCAGCCCGTCATCACCCAGGACAACCTGGTCGTCAACATCGACACGGTGATCTACTACCAGGTGACCGACGCCCGCGCCGCGACGTACGAGGTCGCCAGCTACATCCAGGCGATCGAGCAGCTCACCGTCACCACCTTGCGGAACATCATCGGCGGCATGGACCTGGAGCGGACCCTGACCTCCCGTGAGGAGATCAACGCGGCCCTGCGCGGCGTGCTGGACGAGGCCACCGGCAAGTGGGGCATCCGCGTCAACCGGGTCGAGCTGAAGGCGATCGAGCCGCCCACCTCCATCCAGGACTCGATGGAGAAGCAGATGCGCGCCGACCGCGACAAGCGCGCGGCCATCCTCCAGGCGGAGGGCGTGCGGCAGTCCGCCATCCTCACCGCCGAGGGCGAGAAGCAGTCGGCGATCCTGCGGGCGGAGGGCGAGTCGAAGTCCGCCGCGCTGCGGGCCGAGGGCGAGGCGCAGGCGATCCGTACGGTGTTCGAGTCCATCCACGCCGGCGACCCGGACCAGAAGCTGCTCTCCTACCAGTACCTCCAGATGCTGCCGAAGATCGCCGAGGGCGACGCGAACAAGCTCTGGATCGTGCCCAGCGAGATCGGGGACGCGCTCAAGGGCCTCGGCGGCGCGCTCGACGGCTTCCGCGGCGGCGGGAACAGCGGGGGCAACAGCGGCGGGGACGGCGGCGGCACCCCGATGACGAAGTAGCGGCGCCGGACCGACGGCGACCCGGACGCGTGTCCCGAGCACCTCTCGGGCATGATCGGTGCACTGAGCACCGACTGTTCGAGAGGCGCTGACGCGTGAGCATCTGGGAGGCACTGGCCGTCGCTCTCGCCGGAATCGGCGCGGGCACCATCAACACCATCGTCGGATCCGGGACGCTCATCACCTTCCCGGTCCTCCTCGCCGTCGGCCTGCCGCCCGTCACCGCCAACGTCTCCAACGCTCTGGGCCTCGTGCCCGGCTCCATCAGCGGGGCCATCGGCTACCGGCGGGAGCTGAGCGGGCAGCTCGCCCGGGTGCTGCGGCTCAGCGCCTTCTCGTTCCTCGGCGGGCTGGCCGGCGCGATACTGCTGGTCACCCTGCCGTCCAGCGCGTTCGACCTGATCGTCCCCGCCCTCATCGGGCTCGCGCTGATCCTCGTGGTGCTCCAGCCCCGCCTCGCCCGCGCCGTCCAGCGCCGGCGGGAGCGCAACGGCGACCGGTCGCACCCCGACGGCGGACCGGGCCTGATGGGCGGCATCGCGGCCTCCAGCGTGTACGGCGGCTATTTCGGCGCCGCACAGGGCATCATCTACATGGCCCTGATGGGGGCACTGCTCCGCGAGGACCTGCAACGGCTCAACGCCGTCAAGAACGTCCTGAGCGCCATCGTCAACGGCACCGCCGCGCTCTTCTTCCTCTTCGTCGCCGACTTCGACTGGACCGCGGTCCTGCTGATCGCGGTGGGGTCGGCGGCCGGCGGCCAACTCGGCGCCCGTATCGGACGCAAGCTGCCGCCGGCCGCGCTGCGCGGGGTCATCGTCGCAGTCGGGATCGTGGCGATCCTCCAACTGCTGCTGGGCTGACGCCCGGACCCGCCCGGACCCCGCCGGGCCTCTTCCGCCCCGCCGCTCAGGCCGCCGGCGCGGGCGCGGGCAGTGCCAGCCACTCCGGCAGCGTGTCGCCGTCGCGCAGTCCGAGCGCCAGCAGCAGCGCGTCGGCGGGCGTCGGCTCGAAGGGCTGGACCAGCAGCCGCATCCCCGCCTGCGCGGGAGTACGGTCCGCCTTGCGGTGGTTGTCCGGCGCACAGGCCGCGACGGTGTTCAGCCAGGTGTCCCCGCCGCCGTGCGAGCGCGGCACTACGTGGTCCACCGTGGTCGCCCGCCGGCCGCAGTACGCGCACCGGTGCCGGTCACGTACCAGGACCCCCCGCCGCGACCACGGCGCCCGTTGTCGGAAGGGGACCCGTACGTATCTGCGGAGCCGGATCACCTGCGGCACGGGCAGGTCGACCGTCGCGGCGCGGAGCCGAACTCCGGGGTGCGCGTGCTCGACGACGGCCTTGTCCTGCATCACCAGGACGACCGCGCGCCGCAGCGACACCGTCGACAGCGGCTCAAAGCTCGCGTTGAGGACCAGCGTCTCGCGCATCCTCTCCACCTCCCCGGTCGGCCCCGCTCAGATCGCGAGGTGGCTCCACTGTGCCGGTGCGCGCACTCCCGTACAACGCAATTTCCCTTTCCTGTACGGCAGGTGAAGAGACCCGGTCATCGAAAGGCACACCGGAGGAATGACGACCGGCAACACTGTGCGGCGCGCGGAGAAGGGGAAAAGGAAAGGGTTAGGGAAGAGGAAAGGAGAAGCAGGCGCGGGGAGACACCACCGCGTGAGGCGGGCAGTCGGCGCGGCCGTCCGGCCCCCGGCCGGACTCCGGCGGGCGGCTCGCGCGCAGACACAGGCGCGCCGCCGCCCCCGCGGATTCGCGGTACCGACTGCCCAGGGCACCACAGTGCGCGCGGCACCCAGGCAGCCGCAACGCGTTTTCGCCTCCCTCAGCCCGCCGCGGGCGTCTCGTGCTCACCGATCAGCTGAGCCCGCGCGAGGGTGTGGAACCGCAGGTTGAAGCCGACCACCGCGGGCGCCGCCTCGGCGTCGGGGCCCAGCTTCTCGGTGTCCACGGCGTAGACGGTGAAGACGTAGCGGTGCGGTCCGTCGCCGGGCGGGGGCGCCGCACCGCCGAAGTCCCGGGTGCCGTAGTCGTTCCGTACGTGCACCGCGCCCTCCGGCAGCCCCTTCATCTCCCCCGACCCGGCTCCGGTCGGCAGCTCGGTCACCGAGGCCGGGATGTCGAAGAGGGACCAATGCCAGAAGCCGCTGCCGGTCGGCGCGTCCGGGTCGAAGCAGGTGATGGCGAAGCTCTTGGTGCCCGCCGGGAAACCCTCCCAGCGCAGGTGCGGGGAGGTGTTCCCCTGCGCGTACACCTGCGCGGACCCGAGCCGCTCACCTTCGCCCACCTCGTCGCTGACCACGGTGAAAGCCGGGACGGGGGGATGGAAGGCATGGGGGAGCGGACGCCGCTCGTGCTCGGTCACGTGGAACCTCCAGGTCCGAAGAATCGCTGTATCGGCCAGCCTAACCAGGGCGGGTCGGCCCGGCAGGCGGCATCGCCGGGTGCTACCAAGGAAGCCCGCGAGCCCCTGTGCCCCTGCCGGCGAGGACCGCTGCCCGCCGGTGCGCGAGAGCCTTCGCGCGGCGGCTGCCGCGGCCTCGGCATGGGTACGACGAGGGGCACACGCGAGGGGCGAGCGCCAAGACACCAGTGACCACTACGAGACCTTCAAAGCGGGTGGTGCAATCGTGACCAGCTCTGTGGACCTGCCCGAACTGCCGGACGACGGCCTGAGCGGCATCTTCGACGGCACCGTGCCGCCGGGGGTGTACCGGGTCGCCTCGGTGGGGCCGGAGGCGCTGCTCCAGGCCCAGGCGGAGGACTGGCAGGCCGCGGTGATCGATCTGGGCGGGGTCACCGACAAGGCCGCATTCCTGGACAGCTGCGCCACCGGGCTGGAACTGCCCGACTGGTTCGGCCGGAACTGGGACGCCCTCGCGGACTGCCTCACGGATCTGTCCTGGTGGGGTGAGCCCCGCGGCTATCTCGTGCTGACCAGCGGCTGGGTGGAGTTCGCGGCCGCCGCTCCGCAGGAAGCGGAGACGGCCGCCGAGATCCTCTCGGCGGCCGTCGGCTACTGGACGGTGAGGGACGCGCCCCTGGCCGTGCTCCTGGGCTGACCGGCGCGGCCGACCGCCCGCCGCACCCGGGGCCGCGGCCTCAGAACCAGTTGCGCTTGCCCCCGACCTCGGCGAGCCACTGGTTGAGGTAGGCGCTCCAGTCGGTCTCCTGGAAGTTGGCCAGCCCCATGGTGAAGGAGCGGTACGAGTCGCTGCCCTCGCTGAACAGGCCGGGCTTCTTGTCCATCTCCAGGACGACGTCCATCTCCCTGTCGTCCGAGACGAAGCTCAGCTCCACCGCGTTCAGACCGCGGTACTGCTCCGGAGCGTAGAACTCGATCTCCTGGTAGAAGGGCAGCCGCTGGCGGGTGCCGCGGATCTGCCCCTTCTCCATGTCCGCGCTCTTGAAGCGGAAGCCGAGGGCACCGAAGGCGTCCAGAAGCGCCTGCTGCGCGGGCAGCGGGTGCACGTTCACCGGGTCGAGGTCACCGGAGTCGACCGCGCGGGCGATCTCCAGCTCGGTCACGACGCCGATGTGCATCCCGGTCAGATGGCGGCCCAGGAAGGTGGTGATGGGCGTCTCCCACGGGATCTCCAGCCCGAACGGCACCGCGTGCACCGCTCCGGGCTGCACCTCGAAGGCACCGCCGAGCTGCTGCTTGTGGAACTCGATGTTCTGCTTGAACTCGCTGTCCTGGCTCTCCACCTCGACCTGAGCCTGAAGGCCGACCGACAGGGCCTCGATCTGCTGGGCGACCGATCCGCCCTGCACCCGCACCTCGCCCTGCACGATTCCGCCCGGTACCACGTTCGGCTCGGTCAGCACCGTCTCGACCGATGCACCCCCCGCGCCCACGCTGGCAAGCAGCTTCTTGAAGCCCATGCTCATCCTCTCCAGGATCGGCTTTTCTCCGAGTACCGCTGTGAAGTCGTACCGCGGTGACGTACTGCCCGTAACAAACGCGACAGCCGCGCCGGCGGTTCCACCCCGTCGACTACGCTCCGACGGCATGATCGCTGGCCGAGACTGTACGCCTGACGCCGGGGACGAGTACGCCCCGTTGCCCCGTTCCTTCTTCGACCGGCCCGTGCTCGAGGTCGCCCCGGACCTCCTGGGCCGAATCCTCGTGCGCAACACGGCGGACGGGCCGATCCTGCTCCGGCTGACCGAGGTGGAGGCGTATGCGGGGGAGGTCGACCCCGGCTCGCATGCCTACCGCGGGCGGACCCGGCGGAACGCCTCGATGTTCGGCCCGCCGGGCCACGCGTACGTCTACTTCATCTACGGGATGTGGTGGAACCTCAACCTGGTCTGCGGCCCGGAAGGCCACGCGAGCGGGGTCCTGCTGCGGGGAGGGGAGATCCTGGCGGGTGAGGAGCGGGCCTGGGCGCGCAGGCCGAAGGCCCGCAAGAGCACCGAGCTGGCCAAGGGACCGGCCCGGCTGGCCACCGGTCTGGGTATCGACCGGGCCCTGGACGGCGCCGACGTGTGCGGCGACGACCCGGCTGCGCCGCTGCGCATTCTCACGGGCCGGCCCGTGACCGCGGACGTCATACGGGCGGGGCCGCGCACCGGAGTGGGCGGTGACGGGGCGGGCCATCCCTGGCGCTTCTGGCTGGACGGCGATCCCACTGTCAGCCCCTACCGGGCACACCAGCCGAGGCGGCCGAGGAAGGGACTTGACGCGACCCGGCCCGACGCCTAGTGTAGTCCGAGCCGCTTGAACGGGGCAGCCTGGCACGGCAACCGCAAGGTTGGGTGACGGTGCTCCGAAGTGGCCAACCACTATCTACGATTCCCGAGCAGGGTTCAATTTCGGCGTGCCGAAATTTCTCCCTCAAACCACCGATTATGCATCGGCCGGGAAACTTGTTAACGTAGTGGAAACCGAAGGGAAAGCCCGGAGGGTGTCGGAGACGGCATTCGAAGGAAGCGTCCGTTCTTTGAGAACTCAACAGCGTGCCAAAAGTCAACGCCAGATATGTTGATACCCCCGCCATTCGGGGTCTGCCTGCAAGTCTGTGGGTGGGTTTCGGTGGTGGTGGTTCCTTTGAATGATGTTGTACAGCGAGGACGCTGTGGTCGGCTGGATTATTCCTCTGGTCGACCCGCTCTCGTGCTGCTTTTTTGAAGCATTCACGGAGAGTTTGATCCTGGCTCAGGACGAACGCTGGCGGCGTGCTTAACACAT
>NZ_AUKQ01000019.1:0-93790 GCF_000424825.1 Streptomyces sp. CNH287
ATCAACATATCTGGCGTTGACTTTTGGCACGCTGTTGAGTTCTCAAAGAACGGACGCTTCCTTCGAATGCCGTCTCCGACACCCTCCGGGCTTTCCCTTCGGTATTTCGTGTTCCCGACTCTACCAGAAGAAATTCACTGGAAGTTTCGAGGGGCTTCGACGTCTCAATCCAGAAATGGAGTGCACGTGATGAAGCCGAAGAAGATACTCACTGCGGCTCCCGCTCTCATCGAGTTCGGGGCAACTGTTCGAATCTACTGCCCGCAAGGCCCCGTGTCAACGGTTCCCTTTGGACTCGGGAGACATTAGCAGGTCGGCAGAGCCGCACGCACATCAGGCTGCGGTCGGCTGCTCGGCCGGGCGGTCCGCGGCCTCCACGTCCCCCGTCTCCCCGGCCAGCACCGCCCGGCGGCCGACCACGTACACGTACGCCAGAAAGGCCAGCTCGGCGATGACGCCGATGGCGATCCGGCCCCAGGTCGGCAGGCCGGACGGCGTCACGAAGCCCTCAATCGCGCCGGAGACGAACAGGACGGCCGCCAGCCCCAGCGCCATCCCGATAGCCGCGCGCCCCTCCGCCGCGAGTGCCGTACGACGGCTGCGGTGCCCGGGATCGACCACCGTCCAGCCCAGGCGGAGGCCCGTGCCCGCCGCGACGAATACCGCCGTCAGCTCCAGGAGGCCGTGCGGGAGGATCAGCCCGAGGAAGATGTCGAGCCGGCCGGCCGAGTGCATGAGGCCGATGCCGATGCCGAGGTTGAGCAGGTTCTGGAAGAGCACCCAGAGCACCGGAAGGCCCAGGAAGGCGCCGAAGACCAGGCAGATCCCGACCGCCTGGGCGTTGTTCGTCCAGACCTGCGCCGCGAACGAGGTGGCGGGGTGGCTGGAGTAGTACGTCTCGTAGTCGCCGCCGGGACGGGTCATCTCCCGGAGCTGGTCGGGCGCGGCGATCGCCGCCTGGACCTCCGGATGGGTACCGATCCACCAGCCGATGAGCGCGGCCACGACCGTGGAGAGCAGGGCGGTGGGCACCCACCAGTGCCGGGTGCGGTAGAGCGCTGCGGGGAAGCCGGCCGTGAAGAAGCGGGTGACGTCCCGCCAGGAGGCCCGGCGGGCGCCGGTCACCGCACTGCGGGCGCGGGCCACAAGTGTGGTGAGGCGGCCGATGAGCGCGGGGTCCGGGGCGCTGGACTGCACCTGGGAGAGATGGGTGGCGGTGCGCTGGTAGAGGAAGACGAGCTCGTCCGCCTCGGCTCCGGTCAGCCGTCGGCGGGTGCGCAGGAGTGCGTCCAGCCGGTCCCACTCCGCCCGGTGGCTGGAGACGAAGACATCGAGGTCCATGGGGAGAGCTTGGCAGACGGTCCGTCCCGCGCGGCAGACTGTCCGGACGACGGTTGTGGCACTGCGAAGGAGGACAGCCGGTGAGTCAACTGGTGACGGGTGACGCGGTCGTGCTCGGGCTGCGGCCCGCGAAGCTGCCGAGCCGTGCGCTGGCCGTCTTCATCGACCTGGTGCTGGTCTGGGCGGTGTACATCCTGCTCTCCCTCACGCTGCTGACAGCCGCGCAGTCCTTGGACGACGCCGCGATGGCGGCGGTCCAGGTAGGACTCTTCCTACTGGTTCCCGTGGGTGTGCCGATCGCCGTCGAGACACTCAGCCGGGGGCGCTCGGCGGGCAAGCTGGTCTGCGGCCTGCGGGTCGTCCAGGAGGACGGCGGGCCGGTGCGGTTCCGGCACGCTCTGGTGCGCGGGGCGATGGGCCTTGTGGAGATCCAGTTCTGCGTGGGGGTCATCGCCTGCATCGCCTCGCTGGTCTCCGGCCGGGGGCGGCGGATCGGGGACGTGTTCGCCGGGACGCTGGTCGTACGGGAGCGGGTGCCTGCCGCACGGGCGGGTGCCCGGGTGCCCCCGCCGCCGCCCTGGCTGGCGGGTCACTTCGGTGAGCTGGACCTCTCACGGGTGCCGGACGCGCTGTGGCTGGCCGTACGGCAGTACCTGATGCGGGCCGGGCAGCTGGACGAGACCGTCTCGCACGCGATGGCGGAGCGGCTGGCGGAGGATGTGCGGGCCTGCACAGGAGCGGCGGTGCCGCAGGGGCTGCCGGCCGCCGCCTTTCTCGCGGGCGTGGTGGCGGAGCGGCAGGCGCGGGACGCGTACCGGGCCTTCGGGCCCGGCAGTGGCGCGCCCGCGGCTGCCGGGCAGCCGGTGCCGTCCGGGCCGGCGGTGGCTCCGCCGGTGCCGGAAGGGGCTGGTGGGGCGGGTGGGCCGGGCGGGTTCGCGCCGCCGGGTGCCGTGCCGGGTGCCGACACGGGCCGGGGCGCGGGGCGGCCGGACGAGCCACCGCGTACGCGTTCCGGCTTCGCGCCGCCCGGCTGACACGCACGCCCGCCCCGTTCAGCTGCGCCCGCGGGTCAGCCGGAGGCCGAGGGGAAGGACGAGGGCGGGGACTCCAGGTCCTCCAGCTCGATGCCCGGAGCGGCCAGGACCACGTCACCGGCCAGGTGCACGGTCTGCTGCTCCCCCGTCGCAAGGTCGCTCACCTGATAGTTATCCACAACCAGAGGGGCGTTGTCCGCCGGGTGTGTTTCGCTGGTTCCACGTGCCCAGGACTGGTCGACGGTCCGGGGGGCCAGCACGGGCGCCGTCAAGGCGACCAGGCGTGTGCGGGTCGGCAGCGCGCGGGCGGCGGGGCGCAGCAGCAGCGCCGTGGCGACGAGAAAGGCGGGGGAGGCACCGGTGAACGAGTGGGCGGCTACGTTGCCTTCCTGGGCGTCCTCTCCCGAGGGCGAGCTGCGGACCCAGGTGACGCCGTCGAGTGCGGCGCCGCGTACGCGCCAGCCCATGGCGTGCAGCTCGAGGCGTACGGGGCGTCCAAGGGCGTCGAGGGTGAGATCGACGGAGCCCACGTGGTCGCCGGCCGTACCGGTGATCTGGGAGACGTAGCGCCAGCCGGTGGGGCCGGTGGCGCAGTGGAAGTGTTCCTCGCCGAGGGGGGTGTGATCGTGCGGATCATGGAGCGAGTAGCGACCGCGTGGCATAGGGCGACTCTACGGCGGGCAGGCCGAAGGCCCCCGCCCGGCGGGGGCGGGGGCCTGGCGCGGAGGCGCTGTGCCTGTGCGGAGGGTGCCGCTCGCGGCTCAGTAGCGGTAGAGGTCCGACTTGTACGGGCCCTCGACCGGGACGCCGATGTACGCCGCCTGCTCGGGGCGCAGCGTGGTGAGCCTGGCGCCCAGGGCGTCCAGGTGGAGCCGCGCGACCTTCTCGTCGAGGTGCTTGGGCAGCACGTAGACGTCGGTCGGGTACGACTCCGGCTTGGTGAACAGCTCGATCTGCGCGATCGTCTGGTCGGCGAAGGAGTTCGACATCACGAACGACGGGTGTCCGGTGGCGTTGCCCAGGTTGAGCAGGCGGCCCTCGGACAGCACGATCAGGACCTTGCCCTCGGGGAAGGTCCAGGTGTGGACCTGCGGCTTGACCTCGTCCTTGACGATCCCGTCGATGGCGGCGAGGCCGGCCATGTCGATCTCGTTGTCGAAGTGGCCGATGTTCCCGACGATGGCCTGGTGCTTCATCCTGGCCATGTCCGAGGCCATGATGATGTCCTTGTTGCCCGTGGTGGTGATGAAGAGGTCGGCCGTCTCGACGACGTCGTCGAGGGTGGCGACCTGGTAGCCGTCCATCGCCGCCTGGAGGGCGCAGATCGGGTCGATCTCGGTGACGATGACGCGGGCGCCCTGGCCGCGCAGCGACTCGGCGCAGCCCTTGCCGACGTCGCCGTAGCCGCAGACCACGGCCGTCTTGCCGCCGATCAGCACGTCGGTGGCGCGGTTGATGCCGTCGATCAGCGAGTGGCGGCAGCCGTACTTGTTGTCGAACTTCGACTTGGTCACGGCGTCGTTGACGTTGATCGCCGGGAACAGCAGGGAACCGGCCTGGTGCATCTCGTAGAGCCGGTGGACTCCGGTGGTGGTCTCCTCGGTGACCCCGCGGATCTCCGAGGCCAGCCTCGTCCACTTGGTCGGGTTCTCGGCGAGGGTGCGGTTGAGCACCTCCAGGATGACCCGGTGCTCGTCGTTCTCGGCGGTGGAGACGGCCGGAGCGGCGCCAGCCTTCTCGTACTCGACGCCCTTGTGGACGAGGAGGGTCGCGTCGCCGCCGTCGTCGAGGATCATGTTCGGTCCGCCGGTGGGGGTGCCGGGCCAGCTGAGCGCCTGCTCGGTGCACCACCAGTACTCCTCCAGCGACTCGCCCTTCCAGGCGAACACCGGCACGCCCTTGGGGGCGTCCACGCTGCCGTCGGGGCCGACCGCGACAGCGGCGGCGGCGTGGTCCTGGGTGGAGAAGATGTTGCAGGAGGCCCAGCGCACCTCGGCGCCGAGGGCGACCAGGGTCTCGATGAGCACGGCGGTCTGCACGGTCATGTGCAGCGAGCCGGTGATCCGCGCGCCCGCCAGCGGCTGCTGCGCGGCGTACTCCTTGCGGATCGCCATCAGACCGGGCATCTCGTGCTCGGCCAGCGCGATCTCCTTGCGGCCGAAGGCCGCGAGGGAGAGGTCTGCGACCTTGAAGTCCTGCTCGGTGGTGGTCGTGGCGGTCGTCGTCATTCTTGGCTGCTCCTCGGGATGTCGAGGTGTGGCTGGCTGGTCCGTGCTGCGGCGCAGCGGGCCGACGCGTGGCGTGCCTCGTCGGGCGGCAGGGCCATGGTCTGCATGGCCTTGTCCGCCGGCGGGCACACGTCTCCCCTGCTCGCAGCACAGTCCGTCGGAGGCCCTCTCTCCCTCGGTGATCCGGGTACGGATCGCCCGACCGCCATCAGCAGCGACGTCTGTGCTCTACGAATCTACACCGCTCCCCCAGTCGAGCGGATGGCTTCGTACCGGTGCAAGACCGACCGTGGGTCGGTTTTCGGCCCCGGCCCGGTGTGGCCGGGGGCACGGCCGGGCCCTCGGCGCGCGACGAGGGCCGAATCCGACTCCTCGCGGTGGGACGGGAGGTGGGCGTCGCGGTGGCTACGTGGCGTCGCCGCGGTATATGTCCGGCTCCAGGTAGATCACCCGTGCGATGGGCACCGCCTCGCGGATGCGCTCCTCCGCGGCGTTGATCGCGTGCGCGACGTCGGCCGCCGTGTCGTCGTGACGCACCGCCACCTTCGCGGCGACGAGCAGTTCCTCCGGTCCCAGGTGCAGCGTGCGCATGTGGATGACGCGGGTGACGGTGTCCTCGTCGACAAGCGCCTCGCGGATGCGCGCGACCTGGGTGGCGTCGGCCGCTTCCCCGAGCAGCAGCGACTTCGTCTCGGCCGCGAGGACGATCGCGATGAGCACGAGCAGTACGCCGATGCACAGGGTGCCGATGCCGTCCCACACCCCGTCGCCGGTGGCGAGGGCGAGCCCGACGCCGCCGAGCGCGAGGATCAGGCCGACGAGCGCGCCGAGGTCCTCGAGCAGCACGACGGGCAGTTCCGGAGCCTTGGCCCGGCGAACGAACTGCGTCCAGGTGAGCTTGCCGCGAACCGCGTTCGACTCCTTGATCGCCGTACGGAAGGAGAAGGTCTCGGCGATGATCGCGAAGACCAGGACACCCACCGGCCAGTACCAGTGGTCGATCTCGTGCGGGTTCTTGATCTTCTCGTAGCCCTCGTAGAGCGCGAAGACGCCGCCGATGGAGAAGAGCACGATCGCGACCAGGAAGCTGTAGACGTATCGCTCCCGGCCGTAGCCGAAGGGGTGTTCCTCGCTGGCCGCCTTCTTCGCCTTCTTCCCGCCGAGCAGGAGCAGCGCCTGGTTGCCCGAGTCGGCGACGGAGTGCACGCCTTCGGCGAGCATCGAGGAAGAGCCACTGAAGGCGAAGGCCACGAACTTGGCCACCGCGATGGCCGCGTTCGCGACCAGCGCGGCGACGATCGCCTTCGTTCCGCCTGCTGCACTCATACGAAGGGGGGTCCCTCTCTCGGGGTGGTTTCGGTGCCCCGGCCGCCGCCTTGTCTAGACGGCCACGGTGGCGCGGAAGAGCGTACCGTCACCCGAGACCTCGGGGCGGCTCCATGCGCTCACATACGCCGACTGCCCGCGTTCCAGGACCAGTTCGGAGCCGTCCGCCAGGTCGCGCAGGCGGGCGCGGCCGACCGTGCACAGCAGGATCTGGGGCGTCCCGCCGCTCAGTTCCCGGCTCCGGCCGCCCGGTGCCAGGAGCAGCCGGGAGAGCCGGAACTCGCCGACGGGAGTCGCGTACACCTCCTCACCGGCGCCGTCCGGCTCCGGGCGGAGGATCTCGGGGGCGCCGCCCTCGAAGCGGACGACGCGCAGCAGTTCCGGCACGTCGACGTGCTTGGGGGTCAAGCCGCAGCGCAGCACGTTGTCCGAATTGGCCATCAGTTCGACGCCGAGTCCGGAGAGGTAGGCGTGCGGGACGCCCGCGCCGAGGTACATGGCCTCGCCGGGCTGGAGCCGTACGTGGTTGAGGAGCAGCGCGGCGACGACGCCGGGGTCACCGGGGTAGTGCCGGGCGAGCGAGGCACTGGCGGCGTACGCGGCCTGCGGCGTACCGGCCGGGGCGGTGCCGCCGTCACCGCCGCCGAGCCGCTCGGCGGCGGCGGCCGTCAGGGCGACGGTCTCCGCCAGTGCCGCTCGGTCGGCGGTCAGCAGCGCGGTGAGCACCTCGCGCAGGGCGTCGCCCTCCGGGCTGGCGCGCAGGATGTCCGCGTACGGCTTGAGGTCGTCCACGTCCAGTCCGGCCAGCAGCTGTGCGGCTTCCGGCGCGCGCCGGAAGCCGCACAGCCCCTCGAACGGGGTGAGGGCGCAGAGCAGTTCGGGCTTGTGGTTGGCGTCCTTGTAGTTGCGGTGCGGTGCGTCCGGAGGTACGCCGTCCGCTTCCTCGGCCGCGAAGCCCTCGGCCGCCTGCGTCAGATCGGGGTGCACCTGGAGCGAGAGGGGCGAGGCCGCCGCGAGCACCTTGAACAGGAAGGGCAGGCGCGGCCCGAAGGCCGCCGTGGCTGCCGCGCCCAGCTCGCCCTGCGGGTCGGCCGCGATCACCTCCGGGAGCGTGGCCGTCCCGGCACCGCGGTCGACGCGCGACGGGGCGCCGGGATGCGCGCCCATCCACATCTCGGCCTGCGGCTCTCCGGTGGGCGGCACGCCGAGCAGCTCGGGCAGTGCGGTGGCGGAGCCCCAGGCATAGGGGCGCACGGAGTTGTCGAGACGGTCCATGGCGTGCGGGCTTTCCTGACTCTGTGTACGGCCGACGGCCAGGAGGCGGCGACCTGCCGGCGATGCGGTTGCTGGCGATCAGGATGCGTCGCCGACGGCAAGCGTGAGGTAAACGGCGGCGAAATCCAGCGTGGCGATCAGCTCGGCCGCGGCTTCCAGCGGGCTGCTGCCCTCGGCGGGCTCCAGTTCGCTCAGCGGCGTGTCGTGTGCGTACGCCAGCTCCCGGGCGGCGACGGCCGCCGAGTCCCGCGCCAGGCCCTGCTCGCGCAGGAGTACCACCCGGGGGTGCAGCGACTCCGGGTCCTCGACGCGGTCGCGGAAGAAGTCCTGCTGCGGATCGCCCGCGGTCGTGAGCGCACCGGTGAGCATCGCGCCGTGCGCCTCGAGTGCCTCGGGCAGCGGAGCTGCCAGCGCGGGCCGCCCGGCGAGGGCGCCGAGGAGGGTGGCGGCGTGCCGGGCGGCAGCGCCCGCGAGCGGGCCCTCGCTCCACAGCAGCGGCAGCGAACCCGCCAGCTCCACGGCCAGCGTCTTGCCGGGGTTGCTGTAGGTGTCGACGGCAGGGCCGCACCGCTCGGCGACGCGGTCCAGCCGGTCGGCGAGCTTCTGGAGCGCGGTCGGCGGGGCGGAGACCAGGCCGAGCCGGTCGACGAGCACGAGGAGCGGGGTGATCAGTGCCCACAGGGTGCCGGGCCGGGTGACGGGTGTCCGGGCCGGTACGGGGGCGCCGTCCCGCTCGTGGGCGGCGGGCTCGTAGCGGGTGGGCTCGTAGCCGGCGGCGGGGCTGGTCGCCAGCGGGACGGCCAGCCCGCGGGTCTGCCCCATCGCCTCCGTCAGCGCGGAGCGCGGCGGGGCGACGGCCACGACGGTGCATCCGCGCCGGTACGCCTGCTCGACGAGCGCTTCCAGACCCGGTTCGTCGCCGCCGGAGGTGATGAGCAGCAGCAGGTCGAGGGGGCCCGCCCAGCCGGGCAGGACCCAGCCGAGCGCGGCGGGGGCCGCGAGGGCGCCGGTGGGGCGGAGCAGCGTGACCGGCAGGCCGCCGTTGCAGAACGCGCCGAGCAGGTCGGCCACGCAGCCGGCGGCCGGGCCCGGCCCGGCGACCAGGACGGAGCGGGGCCGCCCGTCGGGCTGCAGTCCGGCGAGCCCGGCGTCGTCGGCCTGCCGTATGGCGGTGCGGGTGCGGGCCCCGGACTCCGCCGCGCCGAGCAGCAACCCTGCCGCGTCGGCGCGGGCCAGCGCGTCGGGTGCGTCCAGCAGGGACTCGTCAAGCATGGGTTCGAGCCTCCGATCAGTCGTCGGGCAGGCGTCGGGCGGGTGTCAGCCGGGGCGGCGTGCCTCGTCCACGAGCAGGACCGGGATGTCGTCCCGGATCGAGTACGCGAGGCCGCAGTCCGCACCTCCGGTGCAGACCAGCTCGCCGCCGGAGGAGGCGTCGGCCTCCGCGTCCGGGCCGTCGGCGCCCGGCTCCTCACGGAGCGGCGCGTGGCACGCCGGGCAGGCGAGGATCTCGAGAAGGCCGGCTTCGAGCGGCATGGGGGATGTCCCTTCAGAGGCGGGCGGCGCTGTGCGGCCCAGCGTACCGCCGGGCCGCAGCGGGGCGCGGACCAGTCGCGGGCGGCTGGCGGTTCACCGGCCGGACCGCCGCCGCGCGGCGGTGCGCAGGTGCGCCGGAGCACCGGAGCGGCCGGAGCCCTCCGCCCGCGACGGCCGGGGCCGCCGTCAGCCGCGGATCAGGCCGAGAACCGTGTCGCGGACCTCCGCGACGGTATCCGCGTCCCGCGCCTCCACGTTGAGGCGCAGCAGCGGCTCGGTGTTGGAGGGGCGCAGGTTGAACCACCAGTCGCCCGCCGTCACGGTCAGCCCGTCCAGCTCGTCGAGGGTGACGCCGTCGCGGCCGGTGTAGGCCGCGCGCACGGCGACGGAGCTGGCGGCCTGGTCGGCGACCGTGCTGTTGATCTCCCCGGATGAGGCGTAGCGGTCGTACGCGGCCACCAGTTCCTCGAGCGGCCCGCTCTGGCCGCCGAGCGCGGCCAGTACGTGCAGGGCGGCCAGCATGCCGGTGTCGGCGTTCCAGAAGTCGCGGAAGTAGTAGTGCGCCGAGTGCTCGCCGCCGAAGATCGCGCCGGTCGCGGCCATCTCCTGCTTGATGAACGAGTGCCCGACACGGGTGCGTACCGGCTTGCCCCCCGACTCCCGGACGACCTCGGGCACCGACCAGGAGGTGATGCAGTTGTGGATGACGGTGGCGCCGGGCGACTTGGCCAGTTCGCGTGCGGCGACCAGCGCGGTGATCGCGGAGGGCGAGACCGGCTCGCCACGCCCGTCGACCACGAAGCAGCGGTCGGCGTCGCCGTCGAAGGCGAGCCCGAGGTCGGCCCCGGTCTCGCGTACGCGCGCCTGGAGGTCGACGATGTTGGCCGGGTCGAGCGGGTTCGCCTCGTGGTGGGGG
This sequence comes from Streptomyces sp. CNH287, assembly GCF_000424825.1. Lineage (NCBI taxonomy): Bacteria > Bacillati > Actinomycetota > Actinomycetes > Kitasatosporales > Streptomycetaceae > Streptomyces > Streptomyces sp. CNH287. Next base: position 9,654 of record NZ_AUKQ01000019.1, read on the forward strand.
AAGGTGCCGTCCAGCTCGAAGTACATCGCGTCCAGCGTGAGCGGCAGCCCGTCGAAGACGGTGGGGACGGTGTGGCCGCCCATGCCGTTGCCCGCGTCCACCACGACCTTCAGCGGGCGGATCGCGGAGAGGTCCACCAGGCCGCGCAGATAGGCGGCGTAGTCGGCGAGGGTGTCGCGCCGGGTGAGCGAGCCCTCGGGCGCCTCCGTGGCGGGCGGCCCGGCGGAGCCGTCGGCCGACCACTCCTCCACCAGCGCGCGGATCTCGGCCAGCCCGGTCTCCTGGCCGACGGGTGCCGCGCCGGCCCGGCACATCTTGATGCCGTTGTACTGGGCCGGGTTGTGCGACGCGGTGAACATCGCGCCCGGCAGCCCCATGCTGCCGCTGGCGAAGTAGAGCTGGTCGGTGGAGCACAGCCCGATCAGGGTGACGTCCGCGCCCCGCCCGGCGGCGCCGCGCGCGAAGGCCTCCGACAGGCCGGGCGAGGAGGGCCGCATATCGTGCCCGACCACGATCGCGTCGGCGTCGGTGACCTGTACGAAGGCCGCACCGAACAGCTCCGCGAGCGGCTCGTCCCACTGGTCCGGTACGACACCGCGCACGTCGTACGCCTTCACGATCTGCGACAGATCAGCCACGGCGACCAAGCCCTCCAGGAGTCCTCGAACGGAGCCCCAAACCTACCCGCAGGCGCGGCGGCGGCAGTTGAGGAGGGCGTGTTACGGCCATGGTGATCTTCAGGACCCCGACCGCCAGGCACCCGCGCCAGGCACCCGCGCCAGGCACCCGCCTCAGGGCTCCGGTGAGCGGAGCACCCGCAGGTGCCCGCGCCGGGCGACCTCCATCGGATCGGCGTCGCGCCCGCCCGGCCCCATCGGGGGCGGCTCCCCGCGCCCCGGCCTGCCGCGGTGCGTACGGGCGGCCTCGCGTACGGCGTCCGCCAGGGCCTCCAGGTCGTCGCCGCTGGGGCGGGGCGGGGCCGAGTCGAGCGCGAGCCGGACGACTTCCCAGCCGCGCGGGGCGGTCAGCCGCGCCGAGTGCTCGGCGCACAGGTCGTAGCAGTGCGGTTCGGCGTAGGTGGCGAGGGGGCCGAGCACGGCGGTGGAGTCCGCGTAGACATAGGTCAGCGTCGCCACGGCAGGGCGACCGCACGCGGTGCGCGAACAGCGGCGTACAGGACTCACGACGTTGGACGGTACCGCACTCTTGAGCGGGCTGCGACGACTCCACCGGACGTCACCCCGCCGTGTCGTGCCCGCGCGCCCGCGCCCGCCCGCGCGCCAGGCTCCTGCCAGGCGCGCGGACCGCGCCGTGCGGCGGGGCGCGGCGGGTGCGCGTGGCGCGCCCGCGCGAAGGCTAGGCTCAGAGGTGATGAGCGACCCGGTCCCGCCCCGCCCCGCCGAATCGCGGCCACGCCGCCGCGACCGCCACGGCCGTGGCATGCGCGGCCCGGTCGCCCCGCCGCAGGTGCCGCTGGCGACCAGCCGGGCGGAGCGGTTCGACGATCTGGTGCGTGACTCGGCCGACCGGCTGGAGCGGTACTGGCCCCAGCTGGCGGGGGTCGACTTCGCCGTGCAGGAGGTACCGCGCGCGGACGGCGGCGAACTCGAGGAGGCCGCCGCCGTACCGCTGGGGCGGGTCGTGCCGGCGCACGCCGACCGCCCTGACTGCGTGATCGTCTACCGGCGCCCGGTGGAGCTGCGGACCAAGACCCGCGACGACCGCGCACTGCTGGTGCACGAGGTGGTGGTCGAGCAGGTCGCCGAACTGCTCGGCCTCTCCCCCGAGTCGGTCGACCCGAGGTACGGACAGGAGTGACGGCGGCGCGCGCGGCAGGCGTACGCCGCGTACGTCCCGCCCGCCGCGCGCCCGGCCCGGCTCAGCGGCCCGTCAGCATCGACAGGTCCTGCTCCGCCGCCGGTACGGAGACGGTCCCCTCGTCGTCCGGCAGCGACTGCACCGTGAACATCGGGATGCCGTCCTGCTTCCGCTCGAGCGTGCGTGCCGCGTGGACCTCGCCTCCGGAGAGCCGCTCGACCGTCAGGGCATACGCCCCCTTGCCGCCCGCCGGGACGGGCGGGGTGACGGCCAGCGTGGCACCGGCCTTGACCGTGTAGTCCTCGGTGCGCGGCGTCCCGCCGCCGCTGCCCGGCGACGCGGTGACCCGTACCCGGGCCGACTTGCCGGGCGCCACCAGCGAGAGCGTCGTGCCCTTGGCCCGGTTGTCGGCCGCGGTGGCGCGCTCCTCGACGGGGGCCGTGGCGGGGATGAACGCCGTCTCCTGCTCGGCGCCCTTCCCCCTGGTCACGCGCAGCGCGGCGACGACCGGGGCGGCCTTGCCCTCGCCGGACGGCGAGAGGATCAGCGAACCGGCCTCGCCCCTGGTCAGGTCCGCGAGGTCGACGGCCATGCTCATGCCCGCCTTCACGTGCAGCGTCTCGTGGCCCGCCGGGGTCAGCTGCCCGGTCGGTGCCGCCAGCCGTACCTTCAGGTCCGCGTCCTCTCCGCCCGGGGCCACCACCATCAGGCGTACGGACGTCGCGTCGGCCGGGATGCCGGGCAGTACGGCGGTCGGGCTCGGTTCGGCGGCCGGGGGCAGCCAGTCGCCGCCCAGCTTCGTGTCGAGCGCCTGCACGTGGGCGGCGACCCGGCCGGAGCGGACGACGGCGTGGACCGCCACGTTGGTGACCGGCTCGGGGGTGAGCGTGGAGAGCAGCACCGGCACGGTGGAGCGCGCCGGGACGCTGATCTCTTCGCCCGCGGCCGTCTTGATCCGGCCGTTCTTGCCGTACAGCTCCAGGTCGACGACCGCGGAGGACTGGTCCGGGTTGGTCAGGTGGACGTAGTCCTGCCGCTCCGCCGCGGTGCTCGCGGCGGGGAACCAGAAGTCCGTGTCTGCGTCCGTACAGACCGCGCCGTGCAGGCCGCGGCCGGCTCCGGCGCTCACGGTGGTGGTCTGCTGAACGGTCCAGCCGGGGGCGAGCGGGCCGTCGGCGGAACCGATCAGGGCGGGGGCGTCGGAGCGGTCGGTGCGGGTGGCGACCGGCTTGCCCGGCTCCTTGAGGGGGAGCACGGGCTTGGTGCGCGCGCCGTCCCCGCCGTCGTCCTTGTCAGCCTTGTCGTCCTTGTCGTCTTTTCCGTCCGGGGCGGCGGGGTCGGAGTACTCGGCAGGGAACAGCTCCGCGCTGCCCTTGCCGCCGGCCCCGCCCTTCGGCGTGAACGCCGTGTACTCGGTCTCGCCCAGTTCCGACGTGGTCGGCTTCGGGCACAACCGGGTGGACCGCTCCACGGGCAGCCGCTCGGTCGACGAAGCGCTGTCGGCCGTGTCCCCGGAGTCCTCGGGCACGGTGAGCGCGCCGACACCGGTGACCGCGGCGAGCGCGGTGACGGCGCCGATCAGGGCGAGGGTGGTGCGGTTCACTGCTGGTCGCTCCTGTTGCCGTACGGGGTGCCGTCGTAGCCGTCGTAGCCGTCGTAGCCGCCGGGGTCGTAGCCGTACGGCTCGGCGGGCTGCTGCGGCTGCGGCTGCCAGTCGCCGTAGGGCGGCTGCTGCGGGGGTTGCGGGGGCGGGGGCGGGGCCTGGTCGTACCCCTGGTCGTACTGCGGCTCGTAGGGCTGGCCGTACGGCTGCTGGTAGCCGCCGTTCCCGTAGTCCTGCGACGCGTGGTCGCCCCCGTGGTCAGGCGCGAACTGCGGCTGCGGCTCGTACGGAGGCTCGTACGGCGCCTCGTGCACCGCCTCGTACGGCGGCTGCCCGGGCACCGGCGGCGCTCCGGCCGCCGCCTCGGCTCCCCCCTCCGCCTCGCTCTCGGCCCCCGCCTCCGCCGCCGCGCGCAGCCTGCGCGCCCGCCGCCCCTCACCCGCCACCGGCTGCGCGGGCACGGGCGCCGCCGCCACCTCCGGCAGGTCGTCGTCGACCTCGCGCCGCCGCCCCGGCAAGGCGAGCACGAGCACCACGACGGCGAGCAGGCCCTGCGCCCACACCCATCCGGTGTGTGACAGCGGAGTCTCGTACGTCAGGTCCAGCCGCCCGCCGTCCGTGGACAGTTCGAACCCCTGCGCCCAGCCGTCGACGGTGACCGGTTTGAGCGGCTCGCCGTCGAGCGTGGCCTGCCAGCCGCCGTCCGCCGCGTCCGCGAGGCGCAGGACCCGGCCGTCCGGCCCGGAGGGGATATCGGTGTGCGCCTCGACCGGCCCCGCGGCGACCGGCACGGGCGCGGTCACCGCACCCGCGGAACCGTCCTTCCGCGCTCCGGTGCCCGGCACGATGGAGACCCGCGAGACGTCCGCCTCCACACTCCACAGCGCACTGCCGTCCTCCTGGCTGAGCCGGGTCAGGCCGGGGGTCGCGTCCAGCACCCGGCCCATCTCGCGCGGCGCGCCGTCGCGTACGAGCACGTAGCGGACGGCGTAGCCGCCCAGCTGGCTGGTCTGGTCGGCGCCGGAGCCCGCGACGAGGTTGGCCACGACGCCGCCGAGCCGGTCGTCCTCGCCCGCGGCGGCGGTCAGTTCGGCGTCGCCCAGTCGGGCGCCGGAACCGCGCACCAGCGCGTACGAGACGCCGGAGTCCCGCGCCGAATCCGCGGCGAGCACGAGCGTACGGGCCTGGTCCTTGGTGCCGCTCTCCTCCGCGACGAACGCGGGCACCTGCACCGGGTCGCGCCGCGAGAGCGGCCCGTCGGCGCCGTCCGACATCCATCCGGCGGCGGCGATCAGCGGGGCGAGCACGGCGGCGGCGGCGATCAGCGCGGCGACCGGCTGCTGCCAGCCGAAGCTGCGCGAGGCGACGCGTTCGCGCGCCCCGTCGGCGCCCACGGCCGCGGCCGACAGCAGTGCCAGGCCGTAGACGAGGGTGGCGGGACCGGCCCAGCCGGAACCGTTGGTGAGGGCGGCGAAGAGCAGCCCGGTCAGCGCCACCACCCAGGCGGCGAGCGTCGCGCGGCGCCGGTCGGGGCGCAGCAGAGCGGCGAGGGCGGCGAGGACGATCCCGACGAGCAGCAGCCCGGCGGGCGTCCCCGGGCCGCCGGGGGTGAGGGTGAGCAGGTCCAGTGCGTCGGCGGAGCCCTCGCCGTACGGCAGGCCCGCCTCGTCGAGGAAGCGGGACGGGCTGCCGAGCAGCGTCATCGACCACGGTGCCAGCAGCACCAGAGGAGTGGCCAGCACGATCAGGGCGCGCAGCGCGGTGCCGGCGAAGTTGCCGCCCGCTGCCACGCCCGGGAGGACGGGCAGCGCAAGCACGACGAGCACGAGCACCAGCGTCAGCGGCCACACGACCGGGGTGAAGGCGGTGGTGAGGGCGAGCAGCAGCGCGAAGCCCCAGGCCGCGCGCCAGGAGGCGGCGCCGCGCAGTCCGCTCGCGGCGACCGCGGTGCGGGCCAGCAGCGGCAGAGTGATCGCCAGTACGGCGGTGCCGATGCGCCCGCCCGCCAGCGCGCCGGTGGCCGCAGGCAGGAAGGCGTACGCCACGCTCGCCCAGGCGCGTACCAGCCGGGATTCGGCCAGCGGGCGGGAGGCGAAGTAGGCGGTCAGTCCGGCCAGCGGCACGGAGCAGACCAGCAGCAGGGTGAGGGCGAGCCCGGTGCTGCCGAGGAGCAGGGTGGCCAGCGCGGCGACGATGCCGAGGTAGGGCGGCGCGGTCTCGGTGCCGCCGATGCCCACCGGGTGCCAGCCGTCGTAGACGTGCGACCACAGGTCGGAGGCGTCGGCGGGCGCGGGCAGCAGGGCGCCGCCCGCCAGCGCGCCGCCGCCCAGCAGGGAGCGGCAGGCGACGAGCGAGACCAGCAGCAGGACGCCGAAGAGCAGCGGACCGGGCTTGTGCGCGAGCCGCTTGAGCCGGGCGAACTGCTCGACCTCCAGGAAGTCCGCGTCCTCGTCCCCCGGCCCGGACTCGACGGCGCCGTGCCGTCCGCCGGAGGAGGGTTCGGCCTCGGTACGGCCGCCGAGGCTCCCGGCGATCTGCTCGACGGTGGCCCGTACGGTCGCGCCGGGCGGCGGGAAGAGCGCCCGCAGGTCGCCTTGGCTGACCGCCGGTTTGCCGCGGCTGCGCCGCGCGCCGGTGATCCGCAGGGGCCGCAGCAGGGTGCCGAAGAGGCCGCCCACCTCGTCGAGGGCCTGGCCGGGCACCTTGCCGACGAGATACGCCAGGGTGCGCACCAGGGTGCCGAGCACCAGCCGGAGCAGCACCCAGGGGAGCACGGCGGTGCGGCTGTTGGCGAGCAGCGTGTAGACGGCCCCTGCCTTGTCGACGCGGTGCGGGCTGGCGCCGCCGCCGCGCCCCACGCAGTCGACCGGACGGCGCTCGCGGGAGGCCGCCTCGGCGTGCCGCAGCACGGCGTCGGGGACGACGAGCACCCGGTGCCCGGCGGAGTGGGCACGCCAGCACAGGTCGACGTCGTCCCGCATGAGCGGGAGTCGCTGGTCGAACCCGCCGAGCTGCTCGAAGACGTCGCGGCGGATGAGCATCCCGGCGGTGGAGACGGAGAGGACGGGCCGTACGAGGTCGTGCTGCCCCTGGTCCTGTTCACGCCGCTCGACGCCGGTCCAGCGGCGTCCGCTGTGGGCGATGGTGACGCCCGCCTCGAGCAGCTGCCGGTGGTCGTACCAGCTGCGCAGCTTGGGTCCGGCGATCACGACCGAGGGGTCGGCGTCGACGACGTGCAGCAGCCGCTCGAGCGCGTCCGGCTCGGGGGCGCAGTCGTCGTGCAGCAGCCACAGCCACTGGACGGGCTCGCCGTAGGGGAGTTCCGGCATGTCGTAGGCGTCGTCGCGCCAGCTGCGGGTGGCCGGGTCCCAGCCGCTGGGCCGCTTGAGATACGGGAGGTCGTCCGGGGTGAGCACCCCGGCCGTACGGACGGCCTCCTCCACGGCGGTGCCGAAGCCGGTGCGCCGGGCCATGTGCAGCACCCGTGCGGGGCCGAGGGACTCGGTCAGGAGGGTGGCGGAGTCGTCCGCGCTGCCGGTGTCGGCGGCGACGACGTTCTGGACCGGGCGCTCCTGGCCGGTCAGTCCGGCCAGCGCCTCGGGCAGCCAGCGTGCGCCGTCGTGCGAGACGATCACGGCGGTGACGACATGCCTGGCGTAGGCGGGCGGCGTCGGGGTGGAGGTCAACCCTGCTGTGGCCGCCTCGTGTTGGGCCGCCGAGTGACTGTGCACGGACATCGAGGTAGGGGCCCCGTTTGGGTGGACTGCGGTGGACGCGTACGCCCCCTGCGGGGGCCGACACGTCTCGGACGGTGCCCCACACTAACGGCTCGGCGCCGGGCCGGTCCTCGTCCCGCCCGCGCTGCCTCCGCCCGGCCGCCGCCCGGCCGCCCGCGGCCTCACGGGGAGGGGCCGGACATGCGGACGGGCCGCCTCCGGCCCGGGTGGGGCGGAGGCGGCCCGTACGTCAGCTGATCAGGTGCGCGACCCGCTGACGGTCAGCGGCCGGTCACTGGAAGCTGATGGGCACGGCCACGGGCCCGCCCACCTCCTCCCAGGCGACGACCTGGCACTGGCTCACGGCACAGTCGACCGTGACGACCTGACCGGTGGACCAGTCGGTCGCCTGGAACGTCTTCTTCACGGTGTAGGAGGCCGAGAAGGTGCCGTCCGCCGCGGCCGGGGTGTGCACGGTGTCGTTGGCGCAGATGGTGTCCTGGACGCACTGGCTCACGCCGACGTTGGTTCCGGCGGTGTAGCCCGTTCCCGCCACGGCCACGGACTGACCGTCGGTCAGACCGGTGCTCGGGGTGACGGTGACCGCCGGAGCGGCCGACGCCGAGGCGGTGCCGGCGAACAGGAGCGTCGCGGCGGCCGCGGCGCCCACGGCGCCGATCTTGGAGAAACGGGAACGGTTCACGAGCATGTTCATCTCCACCTCATGCAGGTTGGGGTGCCTTGCACTGATCGCGCGCTCTCACACTGGGCGACGCCGAGGGAGCCTCACTTGAGCCTCACTTGAGTCCCGCAGACGGTGTCCGGCCGGCCGGTGCTCGCACCGGGCTCGCTTCACAGGTGGGGGTAAGGGCCGGGGGGCAGCCGGGTTTCCGGCCGGGAGTCAGGCCGCGTAGAGGTCGAACGTCGAGGTGCGGCGCGGCCCGGCGACGACTTCGAGCTGCGGGTCGACGGCGAGCATCGCCTGGTGCAGCCGTTGGAGCCGGGGGGAGGGTTCCACCCCCAGGTCCTCGATGAGCCGTCCGCGCAGCCGGCGGTAGGCGTCGAGCGCGGACGCCTGGCGCCCGGAGCGGTAGAGCGCCACCATGGCCTGCGCGTGCAGGCCCTCGTGCTGCGGGTGCCGGCCGACCAGGTCGGCCAGTTCGGCGATGAGTTCGGTGTGCCTGCCCAGCCGCAGCTCGGCGTCGATCCGCCGCTCCATGGTGACCAGGCGGCTCTCCTCGAGCCGGGTGACCTCGTTCTCCAGGACCGCGCCGGCCCGTACGTCCACCAGCGCCGGGCCCGTCCACAGTCCGAGGGCCGCCCGGAAGGCGCGGGCCGCCCGGTCGTCGTCCCCCGCCTCGAACGCCTGCCGTCCCTGGGAGACCAGGCGTTCGTACTCGTGCGCGTCCAGCCCTTCGCAGGGGAGCTGGAGGCGGTAGCCGCCGTGCTGGGTGGCAAGCACTTCTTTGGCCGAGGCCGCGCCGGCCGCGCCTGGTTCCAGCACGGCGGCCATCCTTCTTCGTAACTGGAGGATGTACGTCTGCAGAGTGGTGAGCGCGCTCGCCGGGAGGTCCGCGCCCCAGATCTCCTCCATCAATGTCTGAACGGGCAGGACCCGGCCCGGACAGAGGGCGAGCAAAGCCAGTATCTGCCGGGGCTTTCCCGCGGTCGGAACTACGGAGACGCCGTTGACCTCGACACTCAGCGGCCCCAGAACTTTCACCTTCACTGCTTCCTCCGTACCTCGCCGGACTCCTCCGATTCCGAGCCGGTACCCGAGCCGTAGATTCCGTCCTGCCGCGGGCTGCCTTTCCTTTCACTCGGCGCCACGAACAAGCAAATACATAAGCGTTTTCGACCTCTCACTCGGTCAACCTCCATTATTTTCCAACACATTCCTCCGGTGAGCAGGAAATGGAAGCGGCAGAGGTGCCGTTCGGGCACCACGGCCCGCGAAGTGCGCCCCTTCGGGCGCGGCCCGGACTCGTACGGCCACCGGGGAACGGGAACAGCCGATCACCAGACGGCGCCCTCACCGGGCAGCGGACGCAGGGCACGGGCCGTGCTCGCCGAATTCACGGAAGCCGGGGCAGCCGGGGCAGCCCGTCGCGCACTCCCCGGCCGACGGCACGCGGAAACGGGCTCAGCCGCTCCTCCACACTCCCCCGCGGTCGGCGAGCCCAGCACTGCGGTGCTCATGCTTCCCCCAGTTCGAGCATGCGGCGCGGGCCACGCGAACTCACCGTGTCCGCTCCTGAGACGGGACTTACCACACCGGACGTACACGAACCATATGATTAAAGAAACAGCGCAGACGGTTTGTCAACCCTTGGTAGTCCTCGTTTTTTACCCCCGCTTGGTGAATACGCGGCGTCAGCCGCGCGACAGCGCGCGAGGGTTGCGTGATACGAACACCGGGCCCGCCGCCACACGAAGCGATCCGACGACCCGCTCCACCCGCGGAAGCGGTCACGACAGGTCCGGGCGCGACGGGGATTGGGTGATCTGCGATCGAGTCGCGATCTTCACCTGTGCGGAGCTGAACGGAATTCGTAATTCCAGAAAGAATTCGGAGCGCCGCCACGGAGCGGCGGGCACGGCCCTGGCCGCGTGGGCCGCCCCCGGGGGCAGCCCGGTGGATCTCTGCGGAGCGGTCCGCGGTGTCCGGTGCCGTGCACGGCGAGGCGGAGGACCACCCTTCCGCGGGGCGTACCCGGGCGACTCCGACCACACGGCACAGCACGGCGCGGAGCCGGGCGTCGCGGGCCCGAAGGGACCCACCGGACCGCCCTCAGATGGCCGCCTTCTTCAGCCGCCGGCGCTCGCGCTCGGAGAGCCCGCCCCAGATCCCGAAGCGTTCGTCGTTGGCGAGTGCGTACTCCAGGCATTCGGAACGGACCTCACACGCAAGACAGACCTTCTTCGCCTCACGCGTAGATCCACCCTTCTCGGGGAAGAACGACTCCGGGTCGGTCTGGGCGCACAGCGCGCGCTCCTGCCAGCCGAGCTCCTCGTCCGCCTCGTCGACCAGCAGTTGTTCGAACAGCTCGGTCATGTGCGCGCCCCTCGTCCGTCTTTACGTCCCCGTGATGCAGCCGTTACCGATTCCGCCTGAACGACACGAGTGAAATTACAAGTGCGCCGATCCGGGCCAGTCAAGCCGAGATCTGCTATTGCGCCCGTTATTCACTCTGCGGAACCAAGGAGATCCGGTAAGTCTTCAAATAGCTACAAACTATGACATACCCGCCGAGCGGATGATCACTCTGTGCAGTCCTTGCCCGGAAGTCGGCCTCGGTCGAACATCCCCCGCCTCGCGCACCGCGACAAGCTCGGTCACGACAGGATCACAGAATCACAACGACGCTCCCCTGCGGGGTTGTTGCGCCACTTGTCCGCGATGAGTCGTGCACAAACCTTTCTCCACCCAAGGCCACCGGATGCGGTGAATCCGTACGCCCGAACGCGGGTGCTCAGTTGACAACGCCCCCGCGCAACGGGTCTCCTTGTGCGCATGTCTGTGCCCCGTTCGCTCCACCCGACCCGCTTCGGCCGGTCGGGCTGCGCCGCGTCCGGGCACTGTTGCTGTCGCTGCTGTTGAGGCGTCTCCACCCCGCCCAGCCCTCCGCAGAGGGCTGCTGAGCGCGGACTCCCCACCGGCCTCCGCCGGATCTCCAGCCCGACACGACCCACCGAAGGCCCTCCTTCCCGTGAACTCCTCCCTGGACAGCGACCTCCAGATCGCAGGCGACCTCCTCGCCGTCACACACCTCCTGCCGCCCGTGCCCGCCCACCCCAGCACCGTCGCCGGCTTCGCCGGACTGGCCCGCACGATCGCCGCCGACCGCGACTCCTGGGTGCCGCTCGTGCGGTACGACCCCCTCACCCGCTGGTACCACCGGCTGCGCACCGGCCCCGGCTACGAGGTGTGGCTGCTCAGCTGGCTGCCCGGCCAGAGCAGCGGACGGCACGACCACGGCGCGTCCAGCGGCGTGCTCACCGTGCTGGCCGGGGAGCTGACGGAGCATGTGCGGAGCGCGGGCGGCATGCCGCGCGCCACGGCGCCGCGCGTGCTCGCACCGGGCGCGCAGCGCGTCTTCGCGCCGGGCTATGTGCACGAAGCGCTCAACGACAGCCTGGAGCCCGCGGTGAGCCTGCACATCTACTTCCCCGGGCTCACGGCGATGCCCATGCACACCGCGAACGCTCCCCGCCCCGCGCTCGCGCCGTCACCACCACCCCTCAAGGATTCAGCCTCCGGCTGACACACTGTCGGGATGCAGCGCATTGTGGTTCTGGCCGGGGGCATCGGTGGTGCCCGGTTCCTTCAGGGGCTCAGGTCCGCGGCCCCCGACGCGGACGTCACCGTCATCGGCAACACCGGGGACGACATCCATCTGTTCGGCCTCAAGGTCTGTCCCGACCTCGACACGGTGATGTACACGCTCGGCGGCGGCATCAACGAGGAGCAGGGCTGGGGCCGCGCCGAGGAGTCCTTCACCGTGAAGGCCGAACTGGCCGCGTACGGCGTCGGGCCGGAGTGGTTCGGCCTGGGTGACCGCGACTTCGCGACACACATCGTGCGGACCCAGATGCTCGGTGCCGGATACCCGCTCAGCGCGGTGACCGAGGCGCTGTGCGCACGCTGGCAGCCCGGTGTCCGCCTGCTCCCCATGACCGACGACCGCGTCGAGACCCACGTCGCGGTGACCCTGCCGGACGGCGAGGGGGACGGAGCGGGCGACCGCAAGGCGATCCACTTCCAGGAGTACTGGGTGCGCCTGCGCGCCTCGGTCGAGGCGCACGCCGTCGTGCCGGTGGGGGCGGACAAGGCCGAGCCCGCGCCGGGCGTGCTGGAGGCGATCGCCGAGGCGGACGTCATCCTCTTCCCGCCGTCCAACCCCGTCGTGAGCGTGGGCACGATCCTGGCGGTGCCCGGCATCCGGGAGGCCATCGCCGACGCGGGTGTGCCGGTGGTCGGTCTCTCGCCGATCGTCGGCGACGCCCCGGTGCGCGGGATGGCGGACAAGGTGCTGGCCGCGATCGGGGTCGAGGCGACGGCCGCCGCGGTCGCCCGGCACTACGGCTCCGGACTGCTGGACGGCTGGCTGGTCGACACCGTCGACACCGGTGCCGTGCCGGAGGTCGAGGAGGCGGGCATCCGCTGCCGCGCGGTGCCGCTGATGATGACCGGCCTCGAGGAGACCGCCCGCATGGCGCGCGAGGCGCTGACCCTGGCCGAGGAGGTCCGCGCATGACCGGCAGCACGACGGCCTATCAGGTGTGGGCGCTGCCCGGCATCCCCGAGGTGCGCACGGGCGACAGCCTGGTGCAGCTCATCGTGGACGCGGCCACCGCCGAGCCGATGCCGGGCCTGGAGGACGGCGACGTCCTCCTGGTGACCTCGAAGATCGTGAGCAAGGCGGAGGGCCGGACGGTACGGGCCGCCGACCGCGAGGCGTCCATCGACGCGGAGACCGTACGGGTCGTCGCCCGGCGTGGTGCCGCCCGGATCGTCGAGAGCAGGCACGGCTTCGTCATGGCGGCGGCCGGTGTGGACGCCTCCAACACCCCGGCGGGCACGGTGCTGCTCCTCCCCCTCGACCCCGACGCCTCGGCCCGCGCCCTGCGGGACGGGCTGCGCGAGGCGCTGGGTGTCGAGGTCGGGGTGGTCGTGACCGACACCTTCGGGCGGCCCTGGCGCGAGGGGCAGACGGACGTCGCGATCGGCGCGGCCGGGGTGCGGGTGCTGGAGGACCTGCGCGGCGGTGAGGACACGTTCGGCAACCCGCTGGGGGTGACGGTCACCGCCGTCGGCGACGAGCTGGCGGCGGCCGGGGAGCTGGTCAAGGGCAAGACGAGCGGGCTGCCGGTCGCCGTGGTGCGCGGCCTGGCCCGGCACGTCGCCCTCGGCCCGCCCGGCGAGGCGGAGGGTGAGGACGAGGCCGCGCACGGCCGCGCACAGGCCCCGCAGTCCGCGCGTGCGCTGGTGCGCGAGGCGGCCGACGACATGTTCCGGCTGGGCACTTCGGAGGCCGTACGGGAAGCGGTGACGCTGCGCCGCACGGTGCGGGAGTTCACCGGCGCGCCGGTCGACGGTGCGGCGGTACGGCGTGCCGTGGCGCTGGCGGTGACGGCACCGGCGCCGCATCACACCACGCCCTGGCGGTTCGTCCTGCTGGAGTCGGAGGAGTCCCGGAAGCGGCTGGTGGACGCCATGCGCGAGGCGTGGATCGCCGACCTGCGGGCCGACGGCAGGAGCGAGGAGAGCATCGCCCGCCGGGTGCGCCGGGGCGACGTGCTGCGGAACGCGCCGTATCTGGTCGTGCCGTGCCTGGTGATGGACGGCTCGCACAGTTATCCGGACGCGCGACGCGCCGCCGCCGAGCGGGAGATGTTCGTCGTGGCGAACGGCGCGGGCATCCAGAACTTCCTGGTCGCGCTGGCCGGGGAGCAGCTGGGGTCGGCGTGGGTGTCGTCCACGATGTTCTGCCGCGAGACCGTACGGGAGGTGCTGGAGCTGCCCGCCGACTGGGACCCGATGGGTTCGGTCGCGGTGGGGCACCCGGCGGCCCCGCCCCGGAACCGGCCGCCGCGGGACGGCGCCGACTTCCTCACCGTGCGCTGACGCCGGCGGAGCCGGCCGGAGCCCGAGGGCGCGTGCGGCCCGCGTTCAGAGGCGGGCGATGTCGCCGCGCGGGAAGCGCGGCGCGCGGCGCGGCGGCGTGCGCCCGGTGGCCAGGATCAGCCGCGCCGCACGGTGCCGCTGTCCCTCGTACGGGGCGAGCAGCTCCAGCATGCGGGCGTCGTCGGCGCCGCGTTCGCCGGTGAGCGCGTAGCCGATGATGCCCGGCAGGTGCAGGTCCCCGACGGTGACGGCGTCCGGGGCGCCGTTGCTGCGCTGGAGCGTCTCGGCGGCGGTCCAGGGGCCGATGCCGGGGATGGCGCAGAGCCGGGCCGTCGCCGCCGCCAGTTCCATCCCGGCCGCCTCCTCCATCCGCCCGGCGCGCCGCGCGGCCCGTACGACGGTGGCGGAGCGCTTGCCGTCCACGCCCGCCCGGTGCCACTCCCAGGACGGGATCATGCACCAGGTGCGCGCGTCGGGCGGGACGTGCAGCCCGCCCATCGGGCCGGGAGCCGGGTCGCCGTAGCGGCAGACGAGCAGCCGCCAGGCGCGGTACGCCTCGTCGGTGGTGACCTTCTGCTCCAGGATCGACGGAATCAGGGACTCCAGTACGAGCCCGGTGCGGGCCAGCCGCAGGCCCGGGTGGCGGCGGTGCGCGTCGTGGGTGAGCCGGTGCTGCGGGACGAAGGCGGCCGGGTCGTCGTCGGCGCCGAGGAGTCGGGGCAGCCGGTCGAGCGACCAGTTGGCGCCGGGGCCCCAGGCGTCGGCGGCGATCCGCCCGGCGCCGTCCGGCGCGACGCGCAGCGTGGCCGGGCCGGCCGGGGTCCGGCTGACCCGCCAGACGGCGCCGTCCAGCACCCGGTACGCCGGGTCGTACGGGCCGCGCCGCAGCACGCGCAGGCAGCCGCGCAGGTCGTAGGGCCCCTCGGGGGTCCACACGCGCCGCCGGGCACCGGGCGCCGCACCGGAGGGGGCGCGGTGCTGGGCGGGCACCGGCCGGGAGGGGGAGTCGGGGGCGGGGACGGGTGCGGGGCCGTCCCCTGCGCTGCTCACTGGTCCGACGAGAAGCGGACCGATCCGGCGGCGAGTTCCGCCCCGCACCAGATCCGTATCCCTCCCCGCAGTTCGTTGTCGGCGCCGATCACCGCGCCGTCCCCGATCACCGCGCCGTCCAGCACCGCGCGGGCACCGATCCGCGCGCCCGCGCCCACCAGCGACTCGCGTACCCGCGCGCCGGGCTCGATGACCGCGCCGTCCAGCAGCGTGCTGCCCTCGATCCGCGCCCCCGCGCCGACCACGGCGCCGCCGCCCACCGCCGTGCCGCCGGTCAGCTTGGCGTCGTCGGCGACCCGGGCACCGGCCAGCACCAGGCTCTCGCCGCGCCGGCCGGGCACCGCCGGGGAGGGGGCGCGGCCCAGCACCAGGTCGGCGGAGCCGCGTACGAACGCCTGGGGCGTGCCGAGGTCCAGCCAGTAGGTGGAGTCGACCATGCCGTGCAGGTACGCGCCCGCGGCCAGCAGGTCGGGGAAGGTCTCGCGTTCCACCGAGACGGGGCGTCCGGCCGGGATGGTGTCGATGACCGAGCGCCGGAAGACGTACGCCCCCGCGTTGATCTGGTCGGTGACGATCTCCTCCGGGGTCTGCGGCTTCTCCAGGAAGGCGGTGACCCGGCCGCGCGCGTCCGTGGGCACCAGTCCGTACGCGCGAGGGTCGGCCACCCGCGTCAGGTGCAGCGAGATCTCGGCGCCGGAGGTGGTGTGCGCGGCGAGCAGGGCGCGGATGTCGAGGCCGGTGAGGATGTCGCCGTTGCAGATGAGGACGGGATCGCCGGGGGCGGAGTCGAGCCGGGCGGCGACGTTGCGGATCGCGCCGCCGGTGCCCAGCGGCTCGTCCTCGGTGACGTACTCCAGCCGCAGGCCGAAGTCGCCGCCGTCGCCGAAGTACGGCTCGAAGACCTCCGCCAGGTAGGAGGTGGCCATCACCACGTGTTCGATGCCGGCCGCCCGCAGCCGGGCGAGCTGGTGGCTGAGGAAGGGGACGCCGGCGGCCGGGACCATCGGTTTTGGCGTGTTCACCGTCAAGGGCCGCAGCCGGGTGCCCCTGCCTCCGACCAGGAGGACCGCCTCCGTACCGGCCGATCCAGCCCGCCCTACGGGACCGACGGCTTCGGATGACGCTCTGATCTGCATAGATCCCCCTGGGAAGCGGGTGACGCGCGGGGATCGACTCCGGCGCGTCCGATTGCTTCCGGAGATTCTCCCCCACCTGCCGCCACCGGCATACGCACCCGCGTCATGACCTGACCGGGGCCTCCTGTCCGGTTCTGCCAACGCGGGCGGGCGGCGGGTGCGGCGGCGGGCGGTGCGCCGCCGCGGGCGTCAGCGGCCCTGGAGGCGGCCGGCGGTGGTGCGGATGGAGCCGAGCCGGTCGTAGAGCTGCTTGCCGGGGCACTCGGTGCTGAATCCGTCACGGTGCCCGGAGACGGTGCGCATCCGCACCTTGCGGCCCTTGGCGTACTTGCCGCCGGCAGAGGTCATGGTGGTGGTGCCCTTGGCGTTGACGCCGAAGAGTCCCAGCTTCCAGGCCGTGATCTTGGCCACGGCGTCCTGCGCGGCACGGGAGGGCTGGGCCTTCCCGAACGAGCCGAGCACGGCGACGCCCATGCTGTTGCTGTTGAAGCCGTAGGTGTGGGCGCCCTGGACCGGCTCGACGACGCCGCCCGCGCGGCCCTCGTAGATCTTGCCGCACTTGTCGACGAGGAAGTTGTAGCCGATGTCCCGCCAGCCGCTGCTCTTGACGTGGTAGCGGTAGATGCCGCGAATGATCGCGGGCGCCTCGGCGCAGCGGTAGCCGTTGGTCATCGCGGTGTGGTGGACGAAGGCGGCCTTCACCGTCCGGGTGTAGAGGTAGCCGCCGTCGCGCAGGTCCGGGTCGGCGCCCCAGCCGGTGCGGGTCACGATGCCGGGGCGCGGGCCGATGTGCTTGCCGCCCCCGGCGGCGGCCTCGCCCAGGCCCTGCGCGGAGGCGGCGGCCTCGGTCTCGGCCTTGCTCAGCGCGGGCAGCTCGGCCAGCCGGCTCTCGGCGCTCTCCGCGTGGCCGACGCTCTCGGCCTTGTCGGCGGCGCTCTCGCCGTCGGCGGTGCGCCCCGTCTCGGCGGTGCGCTCCGTGCCGTCCCGGTCCTGCGAGCCGTCGCCGTCCCGGCCGCGGGGCTCGGCGGCGCCCGGGCCCGCGTCCGCGTCACCCGGGTCGATCAGGTCGAGCCGCAGCCCGCGCGGCAGGCCGTCGCGCCCTTCGGGGCTCACCCGCAGCTGCACTCCGTCGGACGCGCCGGTCCACAGCGGGTTGGTCGCCCCACGCACGCTGCCGCGCGCACGCTCCCCCGGAGCGGCGTCGGGGGCGTGCGCGCTGTGCACATCCAGCTCGCGCCACCCGGACCAGGCGCCCGTGTGCGCGGAGCGGATGCGTACCTGCGCCCGCGCCCGCAGCTCCTCGGCCGCGTCGTCCCAGATCAGCCCCAGCAGAGCGAACGGCCGGACCGTGCGGGGGGTGAGGCCCCGTTCGCCGGCCGTACGGGCGGGCGTGTCCGCGTCCGCCCCCCGGTCGCCGGCCGCGGGGCCCGGCGAACCGGCCGGACGGACCGGCCGGAGGTCCAGCGACTGCGTGCTGCCGGGCAGCACTGGTGCGGCGGGCCGGGCGGCGGGTGCCCCGCCGTCCACCGCCGGCGAGTGCTGCCCGGCGGCGGGCAGCGCTCCGGCGGGCGGGGCGAGCGGGATCAGCAGGGCGGCGGCGGAGAGGACACCGAGCGAGGTGAGAGGAAGTACGCGCATAGCCCTGATCTTGGACATACCCCCGCATATCTGTCCATCGGGGAACTGACGCCCAGTCGCCCCGACGGCACGGCAGCACCCGCCCCACGCACCCCCGTTGGCGCCTCGGGCGCCCCGTACCCTTGTGCGGATGGACACCCCCGACCGCACCCCCGCCGACCTGCTGGCTTCCGCCCTGGCCACGGACCCGTCCCGCCCGCTGGTGACCTTCTACGACGACGCCACCGGCGAGCGGGTGGAACTCTCCGTCGCCACCCTCGCCAATTGGGTGGCGAAGACCGCCAACCTGCTCCAGGACGAACTCGCCGCCGAGCCCGGCGACCGCCTCGCCCTGCTGCTGCCCGCACACTGGCAGTCCGCCGTCTGGCTGCTCGCCTGCTCCGCCGCCGGGGTGGTGGCCGAGGTGAACGGCGACCCGGGCAAGGCCCGCCTGGCCGTCTCCGGACCGGAGACCCTGGCGGCGGCCCGCGCCTGCACCGGGGAACGGGTCGCGCTCAGCCTGCGCCCGCTCGGGGTGCGGTTCCCCGAGCCGCCACAGGGCTTCATGGACTACGCGGTGGAGGTACCGAGCCAGGGTGACCGCTTCGCTCCGTACGCCCCGGTCGGCCCGGATGCGCCCGCGCTGGCCGTGCACGGCCCGGCGGACGGCACCCGCGGACTCCCCCTGGAACTGACGGGGGCGCAGGTCGTGGAGCGCGCCCGCGCCGACGCGGCGGCCCGGGGCCTCGCCCCCGGCTCCCGCGTCCTCTCGCTGCTTCCGTACGACAGCTGGGAGGGCCTCTCCGCCGGGCTTTACGCGCCGCTGGCCGCCGGGGCCTCGGTCGTACTGTGCCGCAACGCCGACGGGCTCTCCCCGGAGGCGCTGGCGAGCCGCCGGGAGAGCGAGCGCGTGACCCACAGCGCGGAGTGACCCCGGAGGGCGGGCGCGGTGCGAACGCGCGGGGGCGGACCGTCATCGGCAACCGCGAGGCTGCGCACCGTCCGCAACGAGATTTCCCGCGCGTACAACCAAATACCCGTTCCGGCCGTCTGTCCCTGTGACCGAAGCCCGCACACCTGTACCCCCGGTGGGTGCGGCGGTGCGAGTCCGGCAACCGAAGACCTCGCGAGGGATGGACACACGTGACCGACGCCAGCCCGGCACCGGCCGAAGAGCCAGCTGCCGACGACCCGGCGGCGGCAGACGACCCGACGGCAGGCGGGACGACAGCGGAACCGGCGACCACCGAACCGGCAGCCGCCGAACCGGCGCCTGCCGAGCCCGCAGGCGCGGAGCCCGCCCCTGCCGAGCCCGCAGGCGCGGAGCCCGCCCCCGCCGAGCCCGCACGCGCGGAACCCGCACCCACCGAGCCCGCGCCGCCGCCCGTGCGCCGGCGCCGCTGGCTGCGCTGGGCCGCCCTCGGCACCTCGGTCCTCCTCCTCGCCGCCGCCGGCACGGGCTGGACGCTCTACCGGAAGCTCAACGGCAACATCACCACCGACCAGGACACCGCCCGGGAACTGGAGCGGCACGAGGCCGAGCGCCCCGCCCCGGCGGACAACGAGGCGCAGAACATCCTGCTGCTCGGCTCCGACAGCCGCGAGGGCGAGAACTCCAAGTACGGCCGTGGCGGCGGCACCCAGCGCTCCGACACCACGATGCTGCTGCACCTGCCCGAGGACCGGGCCAGCGCGACGGCCGTCTCCCTGCCGCGCGACCTCATGGTGGACATCCCCAGCTGCCGCAAGGCGGACGGCGGCAGCAGCGAGGCGCAGCACGCCCAGTTCAACTGGGCCTACGAGTTCGGCGGCGCGGCCTGCACGATCCGTACCGTCGAGAAGCTCACCGGCATCCGCATCGATCACCATCTGATCGTCGACTTCACCGGATTCAAGGACATAGTGGACGCCGTGGGCGGCGTCGAGGTCTGCCTGAAGAAGGCGGTCAGCGACACCGACGCGAAGCTCCACCTGGAGTCGGGGAGACAGATACTCCAGGGCGAGGACGCGCTCGGCTACGTGCGCGCCCGCAAGAGCTTCGACGGCAGCGACACCCAGCGCATGGACCGCCAGCAGCAGTTCCTCGGCTCACTGGTGAAGAAGGTGCGCACCAACGGCGTGCTGCTCAACCCGGCGAAGCTCTACCCCTTCCTGAACGCGGCGACCTCCGCGCTCACCGCGGACGCCGGGCTCAACTCGCTCAAGGAGCTGTACGACCTCGCCAGCGGGCTGCGGGACATACCGGAGGACGAGGTGCGCTTCCTCACGGTGCCGCGGCAGCCGTACGCCCTGGACAGCAACCGGGACGAACTGGTGCAACCAGAAGCGAACCAGCTCTTCACGTTGCTGCGCGAGGACGCGCACATAGAGGTCGACGACAAGCGCTCCAAAGACGGGAAGAAGGGCGATGAGGACGGCAGTTCGTCCCCCACCTACCGGGGTACGACCGCCGCCCGTGACTCATGTGCGGGGGAGGGTGCAGAGAATGCGGCGGATTGACCGTTTGTAAGCCAGTGGAATGTGTCACCGACGTCGCTGCGCCTGGAAGTCGGCGGATAGTGTGAGCGATCCGGTCCGCCCTCCGGGGCGCCAGGCGGCATAATGGAGGACTTTCGCAATCGTGGACGCGCATGGCCGGCGGCACGCGGGCGATATCGACCCCGCGGATCAATGGGTGTTCAATCCGGACACCGGCAGCTACGAGCTGCGGCTGACGCCTTCGAACGGCGGCACCCAGCCCCAGGGCACGCACGAGAGCGGTCAGCCGACCGCGCCCCTGCGCCAGGTCAGACCGTCCGCCCGCAACGGCGCGCAGAGCGGAGATTCCGGCGCTGACCGGGGCTCCCCCGGGCCGCGCGGCGCGCGCTCCGGCGGCGGCAGGCGCCGTGCGGCCGGCCACTCCGCCGAGGGCGGTGCCACCGGCTCCGGCGGTTCGGCGGGTTCGGGCGGCTCCGATGACTCCGGCGGTACGGGCGGCCCGCCCGGAAACGGCGGCTCGGGCGGTTCCGGCGGCACCGGCGGGCACAGCCGCCGCAAGCCGAAGAAGAAGCGGAGCCGCAAGCAGAAGGTGCTGCTGTGGGGCGGCGGCAGCATGGCGCTGCTGCTGGTCAGTGCCTGCACCGGCGGCTACCTCTACTACCAGCACCTGAACAACAACATAGACAAGGTCGACGTCGGCATCGACAATCCGGCCGTCTCGGACGGCCCGGTGAACATCCTGGTCATCGGCACGGACGACCGCACCGGTTCGGGCAACGAGGGCTACGGCGACGCGGGCAGCGTCGGCCACGCGGACACCACGCTCCTCTTCCACGTCTCGGCGGACCGCTCCAACGCGACGGTGCTCTCCATCCCGCGCGACATGGTCACCGACATCCCGGACTGCCCCACCAAGCAGGACGACGGGTCGACCAAGACCATCCCCGGCGAGCAGAACGTCCGCTTCAACACCAGCCTCGGCCAGCGGGGCCGCGACCCGGGCTGCACCTGGCGCACCGTGCAGAAGCTGACCGGGGTGGAGATCAACCACTTCATGATGGCCGACTTCAACGCGGTCAAGGAGCTGTCCAGCGCGGTGGGCGGCGTCGAGGTCTGCGTCGCCAAGGACATAGACGACCCGAAGTCGCACCTCAAGCTGGACGCGGGCAAGCACACCATCGAGGGCGAGGAGGCGCTCGCCTTCGTACGGACCCGGTCCTCGGTCGGCTTCGGCAGCGACCTCAGCCGCATCGAGCTTCAGCAGCAGTTCCTGGGCGCGATGATCCGCAAGATGAAGTCCGGCGGCACGCTGACCAACCCGAAGAAGCTCTTCGGCCTCGCGGAGTCGGCGACCGAGGCGCTCACCGTCGACACGGGGATAGGAACGATCAAGAAGCTGATCGCGCTGGGCAAGGACCTGCGCCGGGTGAACACGGACAACATCACCTTCGTCACCACCCCGGTCCTCGACAACCCGGAGAACAAGGCGCTGGTGATACTGGACGAGACCAAGGCCAGGCCGCTGTTCAAGATGGTCCAGCAGGACAAGTCGCTGACCGAGACCAAGAAGGACAAGGCGGCCAAGGACAAGGCGGCCGAGGACGTGAAGGCGAAGCCCGCGCCGGCCGCCGAGGTCCGGGTGGACATCGTCAACGGCGGCGGTCCGGTCGGCGCGGCGCAGGCCACCGTCACCTGGCTGCAGAACGAGAAGGGCGTGACCCTGTCGACCAACGCGGGGAACGCGCCGGAGGAGCTCGCCAAGACACGGCTCGTCTACGCCGCCGACCAGGCCGGACAGGCCGCCGCGCTGGCCAAGATGATGGGTCTGCCGGGCTCCGCGCTGAAGAAGTCGGGCGCGGAGGCCGGGCCGCAGGAGGCGATGAAGCTCACCCTCGGCAAGGACTTCACCGGCGCCGGAGAGCCGATCAGCGCCCCGGAGAAGGCGCCGGAGGGCGTGCGGGAGGTCAACGCCGGTGACAAGAACGTCTGCGCGAAGTGAGCCCGGCCCCCGGCGCCGCCGTCGGCACGGCGCCGGAAGCACCGCCATATGAACATGGGGAGGTCCCGTGCGGCATCGCAACGGCGCCCGTAGCGAAGACGGCCGCACGAACACGCCCGCGACGCATGCGGCCGGTGACCGCGGCCGGGGCGGCGAGCCGTACGACGGCGAGGGCGCCGTCGGCGGAGGCGGCAGGCGCGCCAGACGCGAGGGCGACCGGGGCGGCGCGAGCAACGCGGGCGGCGGCGCCGGGCGCGGCCGGAAGCGGAAGCGGCCCAAATCCGTGAAGCGCCGAATATTCACCTGGTCCGCGCTGACCCTCTCGGTCCTCGTCCTCGCCACCGCGGGCGCCGGGTACCTCTACTACCGGCACCTGAACAACAACCTCGACAAGGACGACCTGAACCTCGGCGACAACAAGCTCGGCCGCAGCGCGCCCAACGCCGACGGCCAGCGCCCGCTCAACATCCTGCTGCTGGGCTCCGACTCACGCGCGTCGGACAAGAACGTGAAACTGGGCGGGTCCCGGGCCGACCGGGACCGGGCGCCACTCGCGGACGTCCAGATGATGCTGCACGTCTCGGCCGACCGCAGCAACATGTCGGTGATCTCCATCCCGCGCGACACCAGGGTGGAGATCCCCAAGTGCACCGACAAGGACGACGACAAGATCTATCCGGAGACCAACGACAAGATCAACTCCAGTCTCCAGCACGGCGGTCCCGGCTGCACGGTCGCCACCTGGGAGCGGCTGACCGGTATCCCGGTGGACCACTTCATGATGATCGACTTCGCCGGGGTGGTGTCCATGGCCGACGCGGTGGGCGGCGTCCCGGTCTGCGTCGACAACAACGTCTACGACCGCAAGTCCGGACTCCGGCTGGAGAAGGGCGAGTCGGTCGTCAAGGGCGAACAGGCCCTCCAGTGGCTGCGTACGCGCCACGGCTTCGGCGACGGCACGGACATAGGCCGGGCCAAAGCTCAGCACATGTACATGAACTCGATGGTCCGCCAGCTCAAGTCGGGCACCAAGCTCACCGACGCGGGCAAGCTGCGCAACCTCGCCGAGTCCGCCACCAAGGCGCTCACCGTCGACCACGGCCTGGGCAGCGTCAAGAAGCTGTACGACCTGGGCAACGACCTCAAGCAGGTCCCCACCAAGCGGATCACCATGGCCACCATGCCCTGGGAGTACGCGCAGGGCGGCAGTTACGTGGTCCCCAAGGAGAACGACGCCGAGAAGGTCTTCTCGATGGTCCGGCAGGACATCGCGCTCGACGGCAAGGACAAGCGGCGGCCGAAGCAGGACGACTCCGAGAAGTCCGGCGACCGGGCCGCGCCCAAGGCCGAGATCGGCGTACGGGTGATGAACGGCACCGGGACCGCCGCGCAGACCCCCGTCACCGGCCGCGCGGGCACCGTCGCCGAGTACCTCGCGCAGGACGGCTTCACCCAGGCCGTCGCCGACCAGTCCCCCAGGTCGCAGGCGGACACGACGGTCAGCTACGCGAACGAGGACCAGCACGGCGACGCGCTCGCGGTGGCCAAGGCGCTGAACATCCCGGAGCGGCTGGTCAAGCACTCCTCCGCGGTGGAGGACGTCACCCTGGTGGTGGGAGCGGACTGGCGGTCGGGGCCGGAGTACCCCAAGGCCACGGGCGGCGGCGACAGGGAAGAGGACAAGACGCCGGACACCACGGACATGCTCAACGGCGACGACAAGAAGGCGTGCATGAACGTGAACCCGAACAACACCTGGTGACACCGCCCGCAGTGGGCGCGGCGGCGCGGCCGGGGCGCCCGCCGCCCGCGCGCCGCGCGCGTCAGTCCGCCGCGGCGACGGTGTCGCGGCGGCTGGCCCGCACGTGGCGGGCCAGCTTCCGCGGGCTCGTGAGGAAGCCCCAGCCCCACGACATGTGCATGGTCGCGAGCGCGACCGGGATACGCGCCCGCGCCGCGGCGGGCAGCCCCTTGCCCGCCGGCAGCGACCCGGCGACCAGTGCCGCCACGTACCCCGCCGGCACCACGAAGCCCCACGGCGTCACGACCGCGCCCACCACGGCGCCCGCCGCGATGGCGCACAGCGCCGTCGGCGGTGCGAGGTAGCGCGGGTTGATCGAACCGGCGTGGTAGCGGGCCACGACGTGCCGCCAGCGCCCGTAGTTGCGATACTGCGTGGCCAGCGCCCGCACGCTGGGGCGCGGCCGGTAGGAGACGCGCAGCTCCGGCGAGAACCAGATGAGCCCGCCCGCCTCGCGGATGCGGAAGTTCAGCTCCCAGTCCTGCGCCCGGATGAACTCCTCGTTGTAGCCGCCCTGCTGCTCCAGTACCTCGCGGCGGAAGACGCCGAGGTAGACGGTCTCGGCCGGTCCGGCCTCGCCCCCGGTGTGGAACGCGGCGTTGCCGACGCCTATCCGCGCGGTCATGGCGGCGGCGACGGCGTGCTCCCAGTCGTTCTCGCCCTCGGCGTGCATGATGCCGCCGACGTTCGCCGCGCCGGTCTCCTCGAGCAGCCGCACGGCGGTGGCGATGTAGTCCGGCGAGAGCATGCCGTGACCGTCCACCCGTACGACGACCGGGTGCCGGGACGCCTTGATCGCGGCGTTCAGCGCCGCGGGCGTACGGCCGCTCGGATTGGGCACGGTGTGCACGCGCGCGTCCTCGCGCACCAGTTCGGCGGCGATCTCGTCCGTACGGTCCGCGGAGGGGCCGAGGGCGATCACCACCTCGAGCGCGCCGTCGTACTCCTGCTCCAGGATGTGCCGCACGGAGGTGCGCAGATGCCGCTCCTCGTTGAGCACGGGCATGATCACGGAGACGGCGGGGGCAGCAGATCCAGTCACAGCGGTCACGTTACCGCGAACGGGGGACGCCTTCGCACGCCAGCCGGGTGCCGCCGGGCCGCCGCACGGCGTGTGGGCTGCGGTGCGGAGATCATATGTGTCTACGGTGCGATGGCCATCCAGGCCCGGCCGGCTCCGAGCCTGCCGGGTGGCCGCCCGTCGGAGGCCACCCGGCACACTCCGGTACCGGCCCCGGCCCACCGCCGCGGAGGTCCGTCTTGCCCGCACCGGCACATCCCCAGCCGCCACCCCGTCCCCCTTACGCGCCCCGTACGGGCCGCCCGCCGCACGTGTACGCGGGCCGTGCGGCCCGTCCGGCCCCCCGGCGCGGGCGGCCGGCGCGCGGGAGACGGCCGCGCTGGGGGCTGCGGCTGGTCGCGGCCACGTCCGCGCTGGTGCTGACCACCAGCGGGGTGGGCCACGCACTGGTGACCGGGCTGGAGTCGGGGGTGCGCCGCGTCGACCCGTTCACGGGCCTCCGGGACCGGCCGGACGCCTCCGAGGGGCTCAACTTCCTGGTCGTCGGCGTCGACAAGCGGGGGCAGCTGAGCCGCGAGGAGCGGCACAAGTACCGGCTCGGCAGCACCTCCTGCGACTGCACCGACACGCTGATGCTCGTCCACCTCTCCGAGGACCGGGACCGGCTCAGCGTGGTCAGCCTGCCGCGCGACACCTACGTCAAGCTCCCCGAGCACACCGACGAGAGCACCGGCCGGCGGCACACCGCCTACCCCGCGAAGATCAACTCGGCCTACACGCACGGCGGTCCGCACCTGACCGTCCGCACGGTGGAGCAGATGACGGGCGTGCACGTCGACCACTACCTGGAGGTCGACTTCACCAGCTTCATGCGCACCGTGGACGTGCTGGACGGCGTCCCGGTGTGCACCGTACGGCCGCTGAAGGACCGCTACTCCGGGCTCGACCTGCCCGCGGGCACCTCGCGGCTCAGCGGCGCGGAGGCGCTGGCGTACGTACGGGCGCGGCATCTCGACGGCGCCTCGGACCTGGGGCGGATGCAGCGGCAGCAGCGCTTCATCGCCTCCGTCATCGGGCGGGCGACCGACAGCGGGGTACTGCTGAACCCGGTGAAGTTCAACAAGTTCGCCTCCACCGTGCTGGCGTCGGTACGTGCCGACCGGGGTTTCGGCGGTGACGAGATGCTGGCGCTCGGCGAGAACATGCGGGGCTTCACGCCCGCCTCCTCGGAGTTCGTCTCCGTCCCGCTCAAGGACGTCGACCACCGGGTCGACGGGCTCGGCTCCACCGTGACCTGGGACCGGCGGCGAGCGGCGAAGCTCTTCGCGGCGCTGCGCGAGGACCGGCCACTGGCCGGGAAGGGGAAGGCGGAGAAGGAAGGGAAGGGCGGGGCGCCGCAGGGTGGCGCGGGCAGGGACGGCGCGGCCAAGGGCGCGGCGGACAGGCGCGCCGCGGTGCCGGTCGACGTGCCCGCCCCGCAGATCCGCGTCCAGGTCGAGAACGGCACCGGACGCGCCGGGCTCGGCCACAAGGCCGACACCGCGCTGCGCGGCACCGGCTTCAACACCACGGGCATCCCGCGCAACGCGGCGCGGCAGGACGCCAGGAAGACCGTCATCACCTACGACCCGCGCTGGAACCGCTCCGTGCGCACCCTCGCGGCGGCGCTGCCCGGCGCGACGCTGCGCAAGGAGAACGGGCGCGGGCCGACGATGCGGGTCACCGTCGGGGCGGACTTCACCGCGGTGCGCGCAGTGCGTCCGGCGGACGTGATGCCCGCACCCGGCTCGACCGGGCAGGACGGGAAGGGCGGGAAGGGGTTCCAGGCCGTCACGGGTGACGAGGTGACCTGCCCCTGAGCGGGCCGGGGCAGCGGGCCGGGGCCGGCGGGGCAGCGGCCCGCGGGTGTGCGGTGCCGCGGCCCGGGCCGCGGCACCGCTCCGGCGCTCCGGGTCAGGTCGTCACCTCACCCGTGGGCACCGCCGGGCCCGTTCAGCGGATGTTGACGTCGATGCAGGCGTAGAACGCGTTACCGGTGTCCGCGATGTTCCAGACCGCCAGCACCTTCTGCTTGCCGGAGACGCCGCCGAAGTTGACGCTGTGCGACACCGAGGCGCCCGGAATCCTGCCACCGTCGTTGAACTCGGCGACCTTCTGCCCGCCCGCGTAGTACTGCCAGGTGCTGGTGGCGTGCCGTGCGGTCAGGCGCCAGGTGAACGTCTGCTGGCGGCTGACGTCCGAGACCCGCCAGCCCTTGCTGTTGTCGTCGAGGTCGGCGAAGCGGGAGTTTCCGCCGCTGCAACTCGTGAGCCCCTTCGGCCCCTCGACGCTCTGCGGCTCCCACTTGATCTGTCCGCAGGACACGGTGCCCGCGGCACACTGTGCCTGGCGACTCGCGGGCGAGTTCACGTAGCCGTGCGCGCTCGCGGACGCGGACGGGAGGGTCACGGCGATGAGCGGAGCGATACCGGCGCCGATGACGAACGCCAGTTTGCGTTTGTTGTTCATGCCAGCTCCTTCACGGTGGAGATCGCGGACCGCCTGCCGGAGGTGGGGGTGGCAACGGGTTCTGCGGACCCGAGGCCTTCAGGCGGCTTGGTGCTCCTGGCCGACGCGAAGACGGACGTACCGCCAGCGGTGAGGGATGCAGCCGCCCCGTGAAGTGATGACGGCTGCGCAGTGGTCGATTCGGATTCACGTGACCATTAGTCTAGACCTATTCCATTGTCTGACCACGGTCAACCCTGGACACCGTGAAACTCTCGGAATCGGCGCCGATTGGCCGAGTTGCGCCTCTGGACTGTCGCGGAACGGTGGATTCGGCGGGGTATGGCGAGGTACGGCGGGGAGCCGTCACCGCTCGGCGTGGTAGCCGCCGACCCCTTCATCGTCCCCGCCCGTCCACAGCGTCTCGTCGTACGCCGGGCCGGGCACCTCGACGATGTCCTGCGCGCCCGCGGCACCGGTGCGCCCGGCCGGGGCGGGCAGCGCCTGCACCTCGCTGAGGTCGATTTCCAGCCGCTCCGCGTCGTTCACCAGCCGCCGCACCGCCGGCACGTCCCCGTACCGGCCCCGCAGCTCGCCCACACAGCGCCGCAGCTCCGCCACCGCCCGCTGCACCGCCGCCGTCTCCGCCGTCGCCGTGCTCGCCATCCCGGTCACACCCTCAGCTCGCTCGAAGTCCGCGTGTTCCGCAGGTTCCGCGTGTTCCGCGTGTTCCGCGTGTGCAGCACTTCTAGACGGCCGGAGGCGGGAAACAGGGGCATTCACCCCGGCGGTGGCGTGTCAGGGCGGGGGCAGGGGGGGCCAGGGCCGGGGCGGAGCGCCGTCAGTCGTCGAGAAGGCCCTCGGCCGCGCGCCTCTCGCGCAGGTCCTTGATCGCCCGGCGCCGCGCCAGCCGGTGCGTACGGCGGATCTGGGCCTCCTGGTAGCGGCGCCGGTCGCGCTCGCTCTCCGGCACCACCGGCGCCACGGAGCGCGGCTTGCCGTCCTCGTCCACGGCCGCGAACACCAGGTACGCGCTGCCGACCTGCGTCGCCGGGGTCGACTCGTTCCACCGCTCCGCCAGCACCCGGACGCCGACCTCCATGGAGGACCGCCCCGTCCAGTTCACCTGGGCCTTCACATGGACGAGGTCCCCGACGCGCACCGGCTCCAGGAAGACCATCTCGTCCATGGAGGCGGTGACCGCCGGTCCGCCGGAGTGCCGCCCGGCGACCGCGCCCGCGGCGTCGTCCACCAGCTTCATGATCACGCCACCGTGCACGGTGCCCAGCAGATTGGTCTCGCTCGCGGTCATGATGTGACTGAGCGTGGTACGGGAGGCGGCGGTCGGCTTGCCCGGTAGGGCACCGTCCGCCGCCGTAAGAGCCTGGTCGGTCATGCCGTCCACCATATGCGCCGACATGCCCGACACCCGACCGGGCGCGATTGCGACAGGTCTGCTACAGCCTCGCCCCGAAGCGGCACCCGGACTGTGTCGGGCCGACTACCGCCGTGCACACTACGGTTCATGAATCAGTGGCCCGACGGTTGGACCGACGACTCGCGTGGCAGGCACGGGGGCGGCAGCTCCGCGCCCGAGCCCGATCCCACCCGCGTCATGCCCCACACCCAGCGCCCCGACGTACCCCAGCAGAGCCGGGGCGGGCACGACGACGGCTACGGGTACGCGGGAAGCGCCTCCGCACCCGGCGGCGACGGTTCGTACGACTCCGGCTACAGCCAGGGCCAGGTCTACGGCGGCAGCCCCGCTCGCGGCGGCGGCGGTGACGGCGGCCAGGACAGCGCGTACGGCGGCACCCGGCCCCGCCCGAACTGGCGGAAGCGGATAACGGTCGGTCTGGTCCTGTTCTTCGCCCTGATGCTGGTGTGGTCCGTGGGCACCTACTTCTGGGCCGACTCGAAGCTCAAGCGCGAGGTCGACCTCAGCAAGGTCCAGGACCGGCCGGAGGGCGGCGAGGGGACCAACTACCTCATAGTCGGCTCGGACAGCCGCGAGGGCCTGTCCGACGACGAGAAGAAGGACCTGCACACCGGCTCCGCCGAGGGCAAGCGCACCGACACCATGATGATCCTGCACGTCGGTGACAACGGGAACACCATGGTCAGCCTCCCCCGCGACTCGTGGGTGACGATCCCCTCCTTCACCGGTTCGGAGAGCGGCAAGGAGTTCCCCTCCCCCGGCGCGAACAAACTGAACGCGTCCTACTCCATGGACGGGCCCACGCTGCTGGTCCGCACCGTCGAGCACAACACCGGGCTGAAGATCGACCACTACGCGGAGATCGGCTTCGGCGGCTTCGCCAAGATCGTCGACGCGATGGGCGGGGTCGAGCTGGACATCCCCCGGGACATCAAGGACAAGAACTCGGGCGCGGACTTCAAGAAGGGCAAGCAGACCCTCAACGGCGAGGACGCGCTCGCCTTCGTCCGCAACCGCTACGAGGCG
Source organism: Streptomyces sp. CNH287 (assembly GCF_000424825.1). Lineage (NCBI taxonomy): Bacteria > Bacillati > Actinomycetota > Actinomycetes > Kitasatosporales > Streptomycetaceae > Streptomyces > Streptomyces sp. CNH287. Next base: position 39,472 of record NZ_AUKQ01000019.1, read on the forward strand.
GGGAGCGACCTGGAGCGGACGAAGAACCAGCAGAAGTTCCTGTCCGCCCTGGCCAACCAGGCCGCGACACCCTCGACGATCATCAACCCGTTCAAGCTCTACCCGGTGATGGGCGCGGGCCTGGACACCCTGATCGTCGACAAGGACATGAGCCTGTGGGAGCTGCGGAAGATGTTCTGGGCGATGAAGGGCATCACGGGCGGTGACGGCACCTCGATGAACATGCCGATCGCCGGTCCCGCGCCCAGCGGCTCGCTCAAGTGGGACATGGAGCGGGTCAAGCAGCTGGTGTCGCAGCTGAAGGCGGACGAGAAGGTCACCGTCAAGGGCGACTAGCGCGGCGTCAGGCGACGCTGAACACCGAAGGGCCCCCAGTGGTCCGGCCCCGGGCAGGGGTGCCGGACCACTGGGGGCCTTCGCGTGTCAGCACACGCCCGGCGGTGCGCTCAGCAGGCGCTCAGCAGCTCAACAGGCGCACAGGCAGAAGGGGTGCCCGGCCGGGTCCAGGTAGACGCGGAAGTCGCGCTTCCCCCCGTCGTCCCCCTGGGCCACCCGCGCGCCCAGCGCGAGCACCTCGCGCTCCGCCGCGTCGAGGCGGTCCTTCGGCACGTCCAGGTCGAGGTGGAACTGCTGCGGGTGCTCCAGGCTCGGCCACTGGGGCGGGATGAATCCGGGCGACTCCTGGAAGGCCAGCCGCTGCCCCTCGGGCCCGAGCGCTTCGACCCAGTCCCCCTCACCCTCGGCCTTCCAGCCCAGCACGCCCGCGTAGAACTCGGCGAGCGCCCGGGGGTCCGGACAGTCCAGCACGACGGCGCCCATCTTCGCGATGGCCATGGTGATCCCTTTCGGCGACGAATCTCGATCTCCGTTACCGCTTATCAGACTTAAGCGGTAACGGGCGTTACCCATAGTGCACTGTTGCCAGTAACGTGGCAAGGGTGACCGACAGAACCGCGCCGCCGCCACTCGTCCTGGTGCAGGACCTGGTGAACACCCTGGACATCGACGCGGGCGAGGACGCACTGGGCACGCCCGAGGGCATCGCCGCCTTCCTGCACAGGCACGGCCTGCACGGGTACGGCCTGGCGGAGACGTCCGAACTGCTGGAGCTGCGCGAGGCGCTGCGCGCCGCGTGTCTCGCGCACACCGGTAGGGACCTGTCACCGGGGCAGGCGGGCTCCCTGGCCCGGCTGCTGGCCGCGGCGCCCCTGGTGCTGCGGATCGGGGAGGACGGCGCGGCTACACTGCGGCCCGCCGACGGGCTGCACGGCGTGGCGGCGCTCACCGCCCGCGTCGCCGCGGGCATCGCGGCGGCGGGCGACGGCGGCTGGCAGCGGCTCAAGGCGTGCGAGGCGGACGACTGCCAGTGGGTGTTCTACGACCGCAGCCCGGCGGGACGGGGCCGCTGGTGCACGATGGCGGTCTGCGGCAGCCGCGCCAAGATGCGGACGTACCGTGCGCGCCGCCAGAGCGGCACGACGGACAGCGGCACGACGGACAGCGGCACGACGGGCGGCGCTGCGGACAGCAGCGCGGGCGCCGGTCGCCACGCGCCGGGCACCTGACGCGGACGCCGCCGCAGCGTCACGCCGTGGGCCGCCCCAGGGCCCGGAACCGCCAGCCCGCCTTGCGCCACTGCGCCGGGTCCAGCGTGTTGCGCCCGTCCAGGATGTGCCGCTGGGCGACCTCCTCGCCCAGCACCGCCGGGTCCAGCTCCCCGAACTCCCGCCATTCGGTCAGATGCAGGACGACGTCCGCCCCCCGTACGGCCTCCCGCGCGCCCGGAGCGTAGCCCAGGGTCGGGAAGAGGGCGCGGGCGTTGGCCATGCCCTTGGGGTCGTAGACGGTCACCTGGGCGCCCTGGAGGTGCAGTTGGCCCGCGACGTTGAGCGCGGGTGAGTCCCGTACGTCATCGGAGTCCGGCTTGAAGGTGGCGCCCAGCACCGCGACGCGCTTGCCCAGCAGGCCGCCGCCGACCGCCTCCCGGGTCAGCTCGACCATGTGCGTACGGCGGCGCATGTTGATCGAGTCGATCTCGCGCAGGAAGGTGAGCGCCTGGTCCGCGCCCAGCTCGCCCGCCCGCGCCATGAAGGCGCGCAGGTCCTTGGGCAGGCAGCCGCCGCCGAAGCCGATACCGGCCCGCAGGAACTTGCGGCCGATCCGGTCGTCGTGCCCGATCGCCTCGGCCAGCTTCACCACGTCGCCGTCGGCCGCCTCGCACACCTCGGCCATCGCGTTGATGAAGGAGATCTTGGTGGCCAGGAAGGAGTTCGCGGAGGTCTTGACCAGCTCGGCGGTGGGGAAGTCGGTGACGATGAACGGGGTGCCCTCGGCCAGCGGACCCGCGTAGACCTGCCGCAGCAGCGCCTCCGCCGCCTCGGAGCGCACGCCCGCGACGATGCGGTCCGGGCGCAGCGTGTCCTGCACGGCGAAGCCCTCGCGGAGGAACTCCGGGTTCCACGCCAGCTCCACCGCCTCGCCGGCGGGGGCGAGTTCGGCCAGGCGGGCGCCCAGCCGGGCCGCGCTGCCCACCGGGACGGTCGACTTGCCGACCACCAGCGCGGGCCGGGTCAGCAGCGGGGCGAGCGTCTCGAAGGCGCTGTCCACATAGCTCATGTCGCAGGCGTACTCGCCGTGTTTCTGCGGGGTGTTCACGCAGACGAAGTGGACGTCGCCGAACTCAGCGACCTCCGCGTAGGAGGTGGTGAAACGCAGCCGCCCGGAGGCGCCCGGCAGCCCCTCGACGTGCCGGCCCAGCAGTTCCTCCAGCCCTGGCTCGTACATCGGGACCTCGCCGCGGGCGAGCATCTCGATCTTCTCCGGGACCACGTCCAGGCCGAGCACCTCGAAGCCCAGCTCCGCCATGGCGGCGGCGTGCGTCGTGCCGAGGTAGCCGGTGCCGATCACGGTGATCCTGGGCTGGGCCGGATTGGCCATGTGCTGCTCCTGTGTCGCCAGTCGTATGAGACTGCCCGCGAGCATAACCGGGGCCGTACCGGAGATGTAGGTCACGTATGCCCGTCCTGGAGTTCACCTCTAGAATTGGGTTACTTAACGGTAATTAGCATAAGGGGAGTGAGAGAGCGTGGCGCCCTCAGTGAACAGCTCGGCCGCTGACTTCGACCTCTACCGTCCGGCCGAGGAGCACGGCATGCTCCGCGACTCGGTGCGCGCGCTCGCGGAGGCGAAGATCGCCCCCTTCGCCGCCGACGTGGACGAGGAGGGCCGCTTCCCGCAGGAGGCCCTCGACGCGCTGGTCGCAGGCGACCTGCACGCCGTGCACGTACCGGAGGCGTACGGCGGCGCGGGCGCCGACGCGCTCGCGACGGTGATCGTCATCGAGGAGATCGCGCGGGTCTGCGCGTCCTCGTCCCTGATCCCGGCGGTCAACAAGCTCGGCTCGATGCCGCTGATCCTGGCCGGCTCGGAAGAGCTGAAGAAGACCTACCTGGGCCCGCTGGCCAAGGGCGACGCGATGTTCTCGTACTGCCTGAGCGAGCCGGACGCGGGCTCCGACGCGGCCGGGATGAAGACCACCGCCGTGCGCGACGGCGACGCCTACGTCCTCAACGGCGTCAAGCGCTGGATCACCAACGCGGGCGTCTCCGACTTCTACACGGTGATGGCCGTCACCGACCCGGAGAAGCGCACCAAGGGCATCAGCGCGTTCGTCATCGAGAAGTCCGACGAGGGGGTGTCCTTCGGGGCGCCGGAGAAGAAGCTCGGCATCAAGGGCTCACCGACCCGCGAGGTCTACCTCGACAACGTACGCGTCCCCGCCTCCCGCCTCCTCGGCGCCGAGGGCAGCGGCTTCGCGACCGCGATGAAGACGCTGGACCACACCCGCGTCACCATCGCGGCCCAGGCGCTGGGCATCGCGCAGGGCGCCCTCGACTACGCCAAGGGCTACGTCGCCGAGCGCAAGCAGTTCGGCAAGCCGATCGGCGACTTCCAGGGCGTGCAGTTCATGCTCGCCGACATGGCCATGAAGCTGGAGGCCGCCCGTCAGCTCACCTACGCCGCCGCCGCCCGCTCCGAACGGGTCTCCCTCGGCGGCCCGCACGAGGACCTCACCTTCTTCGGCGCCGCCGCGAAGTGCTACGCCTCCGACGCGGCCATGGAGATCACCACGGACGCGGTCCAGCTCCTGGGCGGCTACGGCTACACCCGCGACTACCCGCTGGAGCGCATGATGCGCGACGCGAAGATCACCCAGATCTACGAGGGCACCAACCAGATCCAGCGCATCGTGATGGCCCGCAACCTGCCGTAACGCGGATTCCCGCCGGTGCCCGCAGGGACACCCCGGCCCCCGGCCCCGCGCCGGGGGCCGTTCGCGTGGACCCGCGTACGGCCCGGCTCAGCCCACCGCGGCGCGAGCGATCAGCGTCCCGATGTGGCCGGGCTCCGGAGCCTCCAGGACCCGGACCTCGGCCTGCTCGAATCCGGCCCGCAGCAGGAGGCTTTCCCACTTCCGGGGCGTGTAGCTGTACCGGTACGTGTACCTGGCCTTTCCTGCGAATCCGCCTTTGTACATTCCCTGCGGCCCGTACGCGCCGGGAATGGCCGGGGGATGGGAGAAGACCAACGTGCCGCCAGGGTTGAGCCGCCTGGCGATCAGCGGAAGGAGCTTCACCGGGTCGGTGAACCACACCGCTCCGAAGAGGGCCGCGGCTACGTCGTCCGGCACACGCTGCGCGATGTGGAGGGCGACGTCTACGCCCGCGTGCGCGGCACCGGCACCGGCACCGACGAGGCGGAGCCGCTGGCCGACGGGCCGGAGAGCCCGTGGGACGGCCTGTGGTTCTGCTCCAACCCGGTCTTCGTGCAGGTCCGTCAGCGGAAGTCCGGGGGCGGGGCCGAGGTGCGGCGCGCACGGCAGCGGGCGCGCCGCACCCGGGGGTGACGGTCAGAAGGTGACGGTCAGACCTTGCGGCGGCGGAAGAGGACGAAGCCTGCGGCGGCCACGGAGACCGCGGCCACGCCCGCGAGGGTCGTCTGCGGCAGCGAGCCTTCACTCTGGGCCGAGGCGGCGGTGTTCGCGGTGTTCTCCGCGTTCAGCGCGACGCTGCCGCTCCCGGCGTCCATCTCGGAGTGGGGTCCGCCGTGGCCGTGGTGGGAGACGGTGGACTTGGACGAACCGGCCTCGATCGACTTCTCGGTGGGCGCGTCCGGAGCGGCGGCGGCGGCCTTGGCGCTCTGGCCGAAGACGACGTCGGAGCAGCTGTAGAACGCCTCGGTGCTGTCGTTGCGTTGCCAGACCTTGTAGAGCAGGTGGCGGCCCGACTTCTTCGGCAGGTTGCCGGAGAACTCGTAGTAGCCGGCCGGGGCGGTCTTGGCGGTCTTCGTCGTCGCCACCGGGTCGGCTTCCAGGTCCGACCACTTCAGCGGCTTGGACGGGTCGTAGCTGTCCTTGGTGATGTAGACGTTCATGGTGCCGGGGTGGGCCGCGGTGACGCGGAACCTGAAGTCGAAGGGCCCGGAGGCCACTTGGGTGGCGGGCCAGTCGGTACGGGCCCAGTCCAGCGCCTTGTACTTCTCGCGGTTCGCCGAGCACAGCCTGCCGTCGGGGATGATCTCCTTGTGGCGGCCTGCGGCGTTGGCGATGTTCACCTCGTTCCAGTCGTACAGCGGCTGGGTGCCGCTGGCGGCGACGAGGTCCTTGCACACCTGCGAATCCGGACTCTCGGGGCCTTCCGCGTAACAGGCCGCGACGCGGCTGACCGGGTTGAACACCGCGCCGTGTGCGTGTGCCTGACCGGGCGTCAGCGTGAGGATCAGGGCGGATGCGGCGCCGAGTGAGCCCAGCGAGGCGGCTTTGCGTCGAGCGGACATGTCGGGGTAACTCCATTCTGCTGCGGGGGAACAGAGAAGAGGAACTGTCTCCTTACGCAGGCCACGTCGCGCGCTTACTGCCTGCCGGACAGGAGAGGCAAGACACAACGCCCTGGCGGGGGGTGTGAAAGGAGAGTCGCATTGGACTAGACCAGAAGACAAGAGGTCTGCACCGGTGAAACTGACGGGCACAGGGTGGGGCATGACGGAAAATCAGATGCGGACGCCGCGCCGACGCTCCTAAACTCCGCCCGCGGGAGGGCGAGGCGCCGTATCCTCCGCCGGTGATCGGAGACGCACGGGAATGACCAGTCAACTGTTCGCGATCTGCTTCCACGCGACCCGGCCGCCGGACCTGGCGCGGTTCTGGTCCGGGGTCCTGGGCTGGGCACCGGCCGCCGGAAGGGGCGACGATGCGGCGGACGAGGCCGACGGCGTCGCGCTGCTGCCGCCGGACGGCGCCGGGTTCCGGCTCCGCTTCCTGCCCGGCCACGAGCCGAGGACGGGCCCCAACCGCGCGCACTTCGACCTCACCAGCGCGTCCCCGCAGGAGCAGCGGCAGACGGTGGCCAGGGCGCTGGAGTTGGGCGGACGGCACATCGACGTGGGCCAGCTCCCCGAGGAGGGGCATGTGGTGCTCGCCGACCCCGACGGCAACGAGTTCTGCGTCATCGAGGCGGGCAACAGGTTCCTCGCCGACACCGGCACCATCGGAGCGCTGGCCTGCGACGGTACGCAGGAGGTCGGCTACTTCTGGAGCGAGGCGCTGCACTGGCCGCTGGTCTGGGACCAGGAAGAGGAGACCGCGATCCAGTCGCCGCAGGGCGGCACGAAGATCACCTGGGGCGGACCTCCGGTGGCGCCGAAGAAGGGCGCGAACAGGCTGTACTTCGAGCTGGTGCTGCCCGACGGCGCGGACTGGCGGGCGGAGGTCGACCGCCTGGCCGCGCTCGGCGCGAAGCGCGCCGGGACCCCCGGGGGCGAGGGCGGCGACGGCGGCTCCGTGCCGATGCTCGACCCCGACGGCAACGAGTTCTCGCTGCGGCGCCCCCGGTAGCGCGCACGCGCCGCACCGCGCCGCACGGCGAGACGGGCGGCGAGACGGGCGCGTATGCCGAGGAGAGCGTGGGCCATGGCCGGGCGGGGGTCGCGTGGCGTCGAATGATCAGTACGGGGAGCCGGTCGGCTCCCCGGGATGTCCGGTACGGAACGGGGTACTGATCATGCAGGGTGTGACGCTGGGAGCGGCGGCGGTCTTCACCGGGCTGATGGCGGGGATCTACTTCGCCTTCAGCGTGGCCGTCATGCCGGGGCTGAGCGCGACGAACGACGAGACGTTCGTCCGGTCCATGCAGTCCATCAACGTGAAGATCCTCAACGGCTGGTTCATGCTGGCCTTCTTCGGGGCGCTGGTGGTGCCCGCGCTGGCCGCCTTCCTGCTCTTCCGCGACGGCGGCATGCGGGCCGTCGTGGTGTGGGCGCTCGCCGGGCTGGTGCTGTACGCGGCAACGATCGCCGTCACCGCCGGGGTGAACGTGCCGCTGAACGACAAGCTCGCGGCGGCCGGGACTTCTGCGGGCGACCTGGGATTCGCGGCGGCGCGCGAGCAGTTCGAGAGCGCGTGGGTGCGCTGGAACGCCGTACGGGCGCTGCTCGCCGTCTCGGCCTGCGGCTGCCTGGTGCGGGCCGTGTTCCTGCACGTGAACAGCTGACCGGCGGCGGGCCGCGTGGTGGCACGCGAGCCCGCCGCGGGCGTCGGACACGGGCGCGTCGCCAGGCCGGGGCGCCTCAGGCGGGTGTGCCGTCCAGCTGCGCGAGGGTGGCGATCGAGGGCCCGCGCCGCCGCTGGATGTCCGCCGCCGCCGCTTCGGCGTCCCGCAGCACCCGTACCGCGTTGTGCCAGGTGAGCTTGGCGAGGTCGGCCTCGGACCAGCGGCGGTCCAGGAGTTCGGCGACGAGGTTCGGATAGCCCGCCACGTCGGCGAGCCCCTCCGGGGTGAACGCGGTGCCGTCGAAGTCCCCGCCGATGCCGACGTGGTCGATGCCCGCCACCTCCCGCATGTGGTCGAGGTGGTCGGCGACGGTGGCCGGGGTCGCGGCCGGACGCGGATGCGCCTCCTCGTACGCGCGCTGCACGCGCAGGCCCTCCTCGGTGCCGTCCAGGGGGTGCAGTCCGTGCGCGCGCATGTTCTCGTCGGCGGCGGCCGTCCACTCGACCGCCGCAGGGAGCACGAACTTCGGCACGAAGGTGGCCATGGCCACGCCGCCGTTGCCCGGCAGCAGCGCCAGCACGTCGTCCGGGATGTTGCGCGGGTGGTCGCAGACGGCACGCGCCGAGGAGTGCGAGAAGATCACCGGCGCCTCGGTGACCCGCAGCGCGTCGCGCATCGTGGACGCGGCGACGTGCGAGAGGTCGACGAGCATCCCCGTCCGGTTCATCTCCCGGACGACCTCCTCGCCGAAGCGGGTGAGGCCGCCGTGGCGCGGCTCGTCCGTCGCCGAGTCGGCCCAGTCGAGCGTGTCGTTGTGGGTGAGCGTCAGATAGCGCACGCCGAGGCGGTGCAGGGCGCGCAGGGTGGCCAGCGAGTTGTTGATGGAGTGGCCGCCCTCGGCGCCCATCAGCGAGGCGATGCGGCCCTCGGCGCGTTGGGCCTCCAGCTCCGCCGCGCTGAAGGCGAGCCCGAGGTCGGCGGGATGGCGCGCGGCCAGCGCCCGTACGACGTCGATCTGCTCCAGGGTGGCGCTGACCGCCGCGTCCCCGGCCAGGTCGGTGCGGACGTAGACGGACCAGAACTGGCCGCCCACGCCGCCCGCGCGCAGCCGGGGGATGTCGGTGTGCAGGTGGGCGGACTGGTCGGCGGCGAGGTCGCGCCGGTCCAGGTCGTAGGCGACCTGCTCGCGCAGCGCCCAGGGCAGGTCGTTGTGGCCGTCGACGACGGGGTGGGCGGCGAGCAGTTCGCGCGCCCGCGCCAGGGAGGTCACTGGGGGCCGCCGAAGCCGAAGCCCGCCTCGGCCGACGCCGCCTTGGCGCGTACGCGGCGGCCCTTCTCGGTCGCCTCCTCGTTCAGCTCGGCCTGGAAGCGCAGCATCTCCTCCTGGAGCACCGGGTCGTGCGCGGCGAGGATGCGTACGGCCAGCAGCCCGGCGTTGCGCGCGCCGCCGACCGAGACGGTGGCGACCGGCACGCCCGCGGGCATCTGCACGATGGAGAGCAGGGAGTCCATGCCGTCCAGGTACTTCAGCGGCACGGGGACGCCGATGACCGGCAGCGGGGTGACCGAGGCGAGCATGCCGGGCAGGTGGGCGGCGCCGCCCGCGCCCGCCACGAGCACCTTCAGGCCGCGGCCGGCGGCCTGTTCGCCGTAGGTGATCATCTCGCGCGCCATGCGGTGCGCGGAGACGACGTCGGCCTCGTAGGGGACGCCGAACTCGTCCAGGGCCTTGGCGGCGGCCTCCATGACGGGCCAGTCCGAATCGGAGCCCATCAGGATGCCGACGGCGGGGGCAGGTGCGGAAGCGGTCACTCTTGGATCGTCCCTCGCAGGTAGCCGGCGGCGTGGGCGGCGCGCTCGCGCACATCGGCCAGATCGTCGCCGTAGGTGTTGACATGCCCGACCTTACGGCCGGGTTTCACGTCCTTGCCATACATGTGGATCTTGAGTTGTGGATCGCGCGCCATGCAGTGCAGATAGGCGGTGTACATGTCGGGGTAGTCGCCGCCGAGCACGTTCGCCATCACCGTCCAGGGGGCGCGCGGGCGCGGATCGCCCAGCGGCAGGTCCAGCACGGCCCGCACGTGGTTGGCGAACTGCGAGGTCACGGCGCCGTCCTGGGTCCAGTGCCCGGAGTTGTGGGGGCGCATCGCCAGTTCGTTGACCAGGATGCGGCCGTCCCGGGTCTCGAAGAGCTCCACGGCGAGATGGCCGACGACCCCCAGCTCCCGCGCGATCCGCAGGGCCAGTTGCTGCGCCTCGGCGCCGCGGCCGGGGTCCAGCCCGGGGGCGGGGGCGATCACGGTGTCGCAGACGCCGCCGACCTGGACCGACTCGACGACGGGGTAGGCCACGGCCTGGCCGTGCGGGGAGCGGACGACGTTCGCCGCCAGCTCGCGCGCGAAGTCCACCTTCTCCTCGGCAAGCACCGGCACCCCCGCGCGGAACGGCTCGGCCGCCTCCTCGGCGCCGCCGACGACCCACACGCCCTTGCCGTCGTACCCGCCGCGCACGGTCTTCAGGACGACGGGGAACCCGTCCCCCGCACCGTCCCCCGCACCGCCTGCCGCGGCGCCCTCGGCGGCGAAGGCGGCCACGTCGGCCGGGTCGCGCACCAGGCGGTGCCGCGGCGAGGGGGCGCCGATGAGGTCGAGCCGGGCGCGCATCACCCCCTTGTCCTGCGCGTGCTCCAAGGCGTCCGGGCCGGGGCGTACGGGGATGCCGTCCGCCTCCAGCGCCCGCAGGTGGGCCGTGGGCACGTGCTCGTGATCGAAGGTGATCACGTCGCAGCCCCGCGCGAAGCGGCGGAGCGTGTCCAGGTCGCGGTGGTCGCCCACCGTGACGTCGCGGACGACCTGCGCCGCGGAGTCCTGCGGGGTGTCCGAGAGGAGCTTGAACCTGATGCCGAGGGGGATGCCCGCCTCATGGGTCATCCGGGCGAGCTGCCCGCCGCCCACCATGCCGACTACCGGAAATGTCACGCTCTCCAGCGTATCCGGCCCCCGGATTCCCGCTGACGGCCGCCGGGAGGCCCGTCGTGACGTGCGCCTGCGCGGCGTGTGATTCGCCCCGAAAACAGCGTGGAAAGGCGGGCTTGACGACGTCGCGGCACGGGCCCGCAGGCCGAGATCCGGGCTCAGGCTGCGTCTGCGGACTCCGGCTGGTTAGCATGAGGGCAGCGGACGACGCCGATCGAACGGGGACTGGGCAATCACTATGGGTGAATGGCGCGATGTACCCCCACGCCTCGAACGAATCGTCCGCGAGCTGGCCAAGTTCGGCACGGTCGGCGCTTTCGGCTTCCTGGTCAACGTAGCGGTGTTCAATCTCTGCATCCACACGTTCCAGTTGGCCACCGTGCGTTCCGGCGTGATCGCCACGGCGGTGGCGATCGGCACCAACTACGTCGGCAACCGCTACTGGACGTACCGGCACACCGACAAGACCCGCGTCCAGCGCGAGGTCTCGCTGTTCCTGCTGTTCAGCGGAATCGGGATGGTCATCGAGAACGGCGTGCTCGCCCTCTCGCACTACGGCTTCGACTACACCACGCCGCTCGCCGACAACATCGCGAAGAACGTCGTCGGGCTCGGTATCGCCACGGTGTTCCGCTTCTGGTCCTATCGCACCTGGGTCTTCTGCGACGACCAGGCCGAGGCGGACGGCACGGCGGCGCGGACCGGCGCGGCAGCGCAGCCAGGAGCGGCAGCGCAGCCAGGAGCGGCGGAGCAGACCGGCGCGGCGGCGCAGGCCGAGGCCGTGCCCGCCGTCGCCGTTCCGGGCCCCGGCACCGGCCCGGACGCGCCCTCAGCGGTCCGACTGCCTGCTCAGGAAGAGAGCGAAGACCGGCGGGTACTGCTGAAGTAGCTCCAGCCGCCCGCCGTCGGCCTCGGCCAGGTCCCGGGCCACGGCGAGGCCCAGCCCGGTGGAGTTGCGCCCGCTGACCGTGCGCTCGAAGACCCGGGAGCCCAGCTCCGGGTCGACCCCGGGCCCCTCGTCGGTCACCTCGGCCACCACCTGGTTCCCGGTGACACGGGTCCGGATGGCGACCGTGCCGCCCCCGTGCATCAGCGCGTTCTCGATCAGCGTGGCCAGCACCTGGGCGACCGCCCCCGGGGTGCCGACGGCGCGCAGCCCGGTCTTGCCGGAGCGGACGATCGCGCGGCCCTCGCCCCGGTAGGCGGGCTTCCACTCCTCCATCTGCTGCTTGACGACGTCGTCCAGGTCGAAGTCGACGGCCGAGCCGGAACGCGGGTCCCGCGAGTTGGTCAGCAAGCGCTGCACCACGTCCGTCAGCCGCTCCACCTGGGCCAGCGCGATGGTGGCCTCCTCCTTGAGCGTGGCCCGGTCCGCCGGGTCCTCGGTGTCGGCGGTGGCGATGATCTCCTCCAGCCGCATCGAGAGCGCGGTGAGCGGGGTGCGCAGCTGGTGCGAGGCGTCCGCCGCCAGGCGCCGTTCCGCCGTGAGCATGCGGCCGATCCGGTCGGCGCTGCCGTCGAGCACGTCCGCCACCCGGTCCAGCTCGGGCACGCCGTAGCGCCGGTGGCGGGGGCGCGGGTCGCCGGAGCCGAGGCGTTCGGCCGTCTCGGCGAGGTCGGTGAGCGGCGCGGCCACCCGGTGCGCCTGCCGTACGGCCAGGACCGCGGCGGCCCCGATCGCCAGCAGCGCGACGGCGAGGATGATCAGCAGCGAGCGGCCCACCTCGGCCCGCACCGCGCCCTGCGACTCGCTGACGGTGACGGTCTCGCGGTGGCCGCCGGTCTGCTGTGCCGTGATGGCGTCGCCGCCGGGGTTCTCGCCGAACTCGATGGGCGCCCGGCCCGGCACCTTGATGTGCACGTAGTGGTCGCCCTCGACCGTGGTGCGCATGCTCTGCTCGGTCACCCGCTCCCCGGCGACCAGGCGGCTCTCCACGACGGACACCAGCCGGGCCGCCTCGGACGCCACGCTCTCGCGCGCGCTCTCCTCGATCGTCCGGCTCTCGACGATGACCAGGGAGACCCCGAAGACGGCGATCACCACGAGGACCACGGCCAGCGTGGACTGGATCAGACGACGGCGCATGAGGGGCGGTACTAGCTCTTCTCGAAGCGGAAACCGACGCCGCGCACGGTCGCGATGTATCGGGGGTTGGCCGCGTCGTCGCCGAGTTTCTTGCGCAGCCACGAGATGTGCATGTCGAGCGTCTTGGTGGAGGACCACCAGGTGGTGTCCCACACCTCACGCATCAGCTGGTCCCGGGTGACCACCCGGCCCGCGTCCCGTACCAGCACGCGGAGCAGGTCGAACTCCTTGGCGGTCAGGTGCAGCTCCTCCTCGCCCATCCAGGCGCGGTGCGACTCGGCGTCGATCCGCACCCCGTGGGTGGCCGGGGGCTGCGCCGCCTCCACGACCGCGCCGCGCCGCAGCAGGGCGCGGACGCGGGCGAGCAGCTCGGCGAGGCGGAAGGGCTTGGTGACGTAGTCGTCGGCGCCCGCGTCGAGCCCGACGACGGTGTCCACCTCGTCGGCGCGGGCGGTGAGGACCAGTACGGGGAAGGTGTGGCCGTCGTTGCGCAGGCGGCGGCAGACCTCCAGGCCGTCCATCCCGGGCAGGCCGAGGTCCAGCACCACGAGGTCGACGCCGATGCGCAGCCCGGCCTCCAGCGCGGTGGGACCGTCCTCCCGGACCTCGACCTCGTAACCCTCGCGGCGCAGGGCTCGGGCGAGTGGCTCGGAGATCGACGCGTCATCCTCGGCGAGCAGTACACGGGTCATGACCTGATGGTAGTCCTCGCGCCACAGCGCGTGGATCGTCCCCGGCCCGGCGCCGAGGGTGCTGCGAATCACCGCTCAGGCGTTTCTGCCACCTGGGAATGCAGGAGACGATGTGCCGCGTCACCTGTGATCTGAGTCGCAATCCCTTCCAATTGCTGTCACATGCTGACGTAAGGTGGACCGCGCTTCTGCACGTGAACGTCAAGGACCCTTGGCCGCTGCACCACGCCGAGGGTCCTTCCGCTGTTCGGAGCAGCGTGCGAAGCGCCTGTGCGGACGTGCCCGTGCGGCCTCCCGGCCCGCCCCGGAGGACCGCCCGCGGCTCCGCACCATCCCCCCACGGGGGCGGCGCGGCCGGTACCCCGGCACGCGCCCGTCCCGAGCGAACAAGGAGCCGGCACCATGGCGTCCAGTCTGACGAAGGCCCCGGCCAAAGATCCCGGCACCAGGACCTTCTTCGGCCACCCCCGCGGCCTCGCCACCCTCTTCATGACCGAGATGTGGGAGCGCTTCAGCTTCTACGGCATGCGCGCGCTGCTCGTCCTGTACCTGACGGCGCAGGTGGCGGACGGCGGGCTGGCCATGAAGGCCGCCACGGCGACCGCGCTCTACTCCGTCTACAACGCGACGGTGTACCTGCTGGCGCTGCCCGGCGGCTGGTTCGGCGACCGCGTCTGGGGTCCCCGCAAGACCGTGGCCGTCGCGGGCGCGGTGATCATGGTCGGGCACTTCCTGCTGGCCGTACCGGTGCAGGCGTCCTTCTTCGCCGGACTGGTCTTCATCGCCGCCGGCTCCGGACTGCTGAAGGCCAACATCTCCACGATGGTCGGCCACCTCTACGACGGGCCCCAGGACCCGCGCCGGGACGGCGGCTTCACCGTCTTCTACATGGGCATCAACATCGGTGCCTTCCTCGCCCCGCTGACCATCGGCACGGTCGGGCAGAAGGTCGACTGGCACCTCGGCTTCGCGATGGCCGGGGTCGGCATGGCGCTGGGCCTGGTCCAGTTCCTCGTCGGCACCAGGCACCTGAGCGCCCGGAGCAGCCTGGTCCCCAACCCGCTGTCGGCCGAGGAGCGCACCGCCGCCGTACGGCGGATCGCCCTCGGCGCCGCCCTGGCTGCCGTCTTCTACGGCGCGCTGGCGCTCTCCGACATCTTCACGATCGACTGGGTGCTGTGGCCGCTGTCCATCGGGGGCATCGTGCTGCCGGGGCTCTACTTCGCCCGCATCCGCCGCGACAAGGACGTCACCCCGGACGAGCACAGGAAGATGAGCGGCTACATCTGGTTCTTCGTCGCCGCCGCCATCTTCTGGATGATCTTCGACCAGTCCGGCTCGACGATGACCGTCTTCGCGGCCGACAGCACCTCCTCCTCGCTGTTCGGCATGAACTTCCCCGAGAGCTGGTTCCAGTCGCTGAACCCGCTGTACGTGATGGCGTTCGCGCCGGTGATCGCAGCGATCTGGGTGAAGCTGGGCACCCGCAACCCGTCCACCACCGTGAAGTTCACGATGGGCCTGATCGGGGTCGGCGTCTCCTTCGGCGTGATGATGCTGGCCATGGCCGCCGCCTCCGGCGGCGAGCGGGTCACCCCGCTGTGGCTGGCCACGGTCTACCTGATCCAGACGCTCGCCGAGCTGTGCCTCTCCCCCGTCGGCCTCTCCGTCTCCACCAAGCTCGCCCCGGAGAAGTACGCGGGGCAGGTGATGGGCCTGTGGTTCCTGGCCGTGACGGCGGGCGACTGCGTGGCCGCCATCACCCAGCTGGTGGTGGGGGACGAGGTGGTCGGCTCCACGGCGTACTTCGGCAGCCAGGGGGCGCTGGCGGTGATCGCGGGGCTCGCGTTCCTGGTCTACCGGCGGAAGGTCGTCCGGCTGATGGGCGACGTGCACTGACCCGTCGTACGCTCCCCGGGACGCGTCCGGCAGCCCGTTCCCCGTTCACCCGTTCGCCGGTACGCCGGGTGCGGCGGGCGCCGGCGCCGGTGACGATGTGGCCGTGCGCACCCTCACGAGCGTCGTCGCGGTGTGCGCGGCTGTGGCGTTCTGCGTCAGCCCGGTGCCCTTCTCCGAGGCACCCCCGCCCGGCGAGGCGGGGCTCGGCGAACCGCGACCCGTGGAGCTGCGGGCGGACGCGCAGGGCCCGCGCGCGGAGCGCACGTATGCCTACGGGCCCCATCCGCGCCAGCAGCTGGCGGTCCACTGGCAGCGGCGCGGGGCCGGGGCGCCCGCCGCGCTCCGCCCCGGCCTCGTCGTGCTGCACGGCGGCTACTGGCGGCTGGACCGCGCGCCGGGCTGGCGGGAGTGGTCGGGCGCGCTCTCCACCCGCGGGCTCGTCGTCTTCGACGTCGACTACCGGCGCAACGTGGACGCCCGCTGGCCGGCCCAGCGCGCCGACGTGCTCGCCGCGCTGGGCTGGATAGCGAAGCGGGGCCGCTCCTTCGGCGCCGACCCCGACCGGCTGGTGCTGCTCGGCTCCTCGGCGGGCGGACACCTGGCGACCAGCGTGGGCACGTACGGCGCGGGCGCCCGCCGTCTCGCCGGGGTCATCGGGCTCTCGCCGGTGGCCGATCCGCGCCGCGCCTGGCCGCGGGCGCCCTCCGCCGCGTCGCTGCCGGCCGAGCCGCGCCGGGCGGGCGTACGGCGCAACGCGGTGCTGCTGGCGGGCTGCCCGCCGCGCCCGGCGGTGCGCGGCCCCAGGAGCGGCTCGGGGCCCAAGGAGCGGCGCCAGGAGGCGCGGGACGCGGCCTGTGCGGCCGTCTGGCGGGACATGGCGGCCGTCTCGCACGCCTCGGGTGCGGACGACGCGCCCATGCTCCTGCTGCACTCCGTGCACGACTTCGTGCCCCGGGCGCAGTCGCGCGCCCTGGCGCGGGCGGAGCGGGCCGCGGGCATGCCCGCGCGGGGCATCACCGTGCTCACCGTGCCCGGCGGCACCCATGGCGGCGGCCTGCTGGGCGAGCCGGGGATCACCGCGACCCTGCTGGCCTGGATCGACGCCAGGACGTGAACCCGGCGTACGCCGCGGCTCGCGCACACGGCAGCGCGCCCGCCCCCGTCAGTTCGGGGCGGCCAGCTCCGCCCAGACCGTCTTCCCCGACCCCTCGGCGTTCCGGACGACGCCCCAGTCCAGGCACAGCCGCTGCACTATGAACATGCCGTGCCCGCCCGGCCGGCCCGCCCGGTGCGGGGTGCGGGGTGCGGGTGCGCCGCTGCCCAGGTCGACGACCTCCACCCGCAGCAGCTTGGGGCTGCTCCCTATGCGCAGCTCCTCGGGCCCGTTCGCGTGCAGGCACGCGTTGGTGACCAGCTCGGAGACGACCAGCAGGGCGTCCTCGGCGGCGGCGCGCTGGTCGGCGGTGGCGGCGGGGAGCCAGCCCCAGTCCTGGAGCGCCTGGCGGGTGAAGTCACGAGCCCGGGCCACCGCACCCGACGCACCGACCAGACGCAGTCTGCGCACCTGGCGCAGCGGCCGGTCGGCCGTACGGCCGGCGGCACCCGCGCCGCTTCCGGTGACCCCGGCGTCCGGCACGGCTGCGGTCGTCGCGGCGCCCTCGGGCTCCGGGCCGCAGTCGCCCGCCGGGTACGGCCGGGTGGTGCTCATCCGTGGTTCACCTCACCGAATACCTGACAGATTCAGAGGTCTCCTGCCCTGCGGGACGGGGAGAACACCCACTGATTCGGTCGGACTGGTGTGATGCGTATAACGCCCGGGTTACGCCCGAGGGCCGTCCCGTCACCCGTGGTGGATCAGCGCACAGGGCGGCGCCGGGCGGAGGAACGGCCTCGTACCGGGCGCGTGCGCGCGCTCCGACGACGCCGGGGGGACCTCCAGGCGAAGCCGGGGGGAGAGGTGCCGTAGCTGCCGTCGGGCGCCCGCCAGGGGTGACGAGGCAGCTCTCAGGACACATTCGCGAGCGCGCTGTCGAGGTCGTCGTGCACGGTGAAGACCGCGTCGGCGCCCGTGATCTGGAACACCCGCGCCACCACGGGCAGCATCCCCACCAGGTGCACACCGCCGCCGGCCGCCTCGGCCTTCAGCCGGGCACCCAGCAGCACGTTGAGCCCGGTGGAGTCGCAGAACTCCAGCCGCGAGCAGTCGACGACCAGACGGCTGTACCCGGCCTCGACGCCCTGTTCCAGCGACTCGCGCAGCACGTCGGCCGTATGGTGGTCCAGCTCTCCCGCGGGCGTCGCCACCAAACTGACACCCTCGTGTCTGACGCCGACCGTCAGCCGACCCCGGCTGGTGTTGCCGGGCATACCGCGGTCCATGCGCAACCCCTAGTGATGGCGAAACGGCACCTCTACTGCGCCCCCGTCAGGCCTTTCGAACCCTACGCCTTCACCGGCACGACTGGGTAACCGAACAACCCACACATTAGGGCATGTTTGGACATTGAGGACTTGCCATGCCCGTAGGGAAGCGGGTAGGCCTAGGGAGAGACATCCGAACGCGTCGGCTTTGGAGGCGCCGCACTCCGCAGTGCAGCCACGGCTCCGGCAGCCTTATGCCGAGAATGATGGAGGACACGCCATGTCACCCCGGCTCGACCACGGGATATCGGAATCCACCGACGCGGCCGCTCCGGCTGCCCAGGCCCCGGCTCCGAGCCCGGACGCCACCGCGCACACCGCCACCCCCGGCGCGCACCTCGACAGCACCACCGAGGCGCTCGCCGAGGAGCTGCGGCTCCCCGAGATCCCCCCGTACGCCGAGGTCGGTCCGGTGGACGCGCGCGCGCTGTCCAAGACCCTCTTCGAGCGCCTCGAGACCCTCGAAGAGGGCACTCACGAGTACGCGTACGTGCGCAACACCCTGGTCGAGCTGAACCTCGCGCTGGTCAAGTTCGCCGCGTCCCGGTTCCGTTCCCGCAGCGAGCCGATGGAGGACATCGTCCAGGTCGGCACCATCGGGCTGATCAAGGCGATCGACCGGTTCGAGCTGGACCGCGGGGTCGAGTTCCCGACCTTCGCCATGCCCACCATCGTCGGTGAGATCAAGCGCTTCTTCCGCGACACCTCCTGGTCGGTACGGGTCCCGCGGCGCCTCCAGGAGCTGCGCCTGGACCTGGCCAAGGCGGGCGACGAGCTGGCCCAGCGGCTGGACCGCGCCCCCACCGTGCAGGAACTGGGCGAGCGGCTCGGCCTCTCCGCCGACGAGGTGGTCGAGGGGATGGCCGCGAGCAACGCCTACACGGCCAGCTCGCTGGACGCGCAGCCCGAGGACGACGACACCGAGGGCGCGCTCGCGGACCGCATCGGCTACGAGGACCACGGGCTGGAGGGCATCGAGTACGTCGAGTCCCTCAAGCCGCTGATCGCCGAACTTCCGCCGCGCGACCGGCGGATACTCTCCCTCCGCTTCGTCGCGAACATGACGCAGTCGGAGATCGGGGAGGAGCTGGGCATCTCCCAGATGCACGTGTCCCGGCTGCTCTCCCGCACGCTCGGAAAGCTCCGCAAGGGCCTGATGGTCGAGGAGTGACACTCACGTCCCCGTCCGGGCTCCCGTCGGGGACGTGAGCGTATGCCCAAGGGTCCGCCCCCTGCCGCGCCAGGGGACGGGCCCTTCGGCGTGGGCGGACGCGCCCGCCGGGCGTGCGCCTGGTACGCGCCGGGCCGCCCGCGCGTCAGCCGATCAGTTCGCCGCGCCGCCACACGGCGCGTACCAGCGGCACGCCCGGCCGGTAGGCGAGGTGCACGTGCGAGGGCGCGTCCAGGAGCGCGAGATCCGCGTACGCGCCCGGCGCGAGCCGCCCCACGTCCTCGCGCCGCAGCGCC
The DNA here is from genome assembly GCF_000424825.1 of Streptomyces sp. CNH287. Classification (NCBI taxonomy): domain Bacteria; kingdom Bacillati; phylum Actinomycetota; class Actinomycetes; order Kitasatosporales; family Streptomycetaceae; genus Streptomyces; species Streptomyces sp. CNH287. The sequence goes on from NZ_AUKQ01000019.1 coordinate 58,562, forward strand.
CGCGCGCCCCCCGCGGTCGCCGACCACACCGCCTCGTCCGGCGTCAGCCCCATCTCGCGCACCGCGACGGCCACGCAGAAGGGCATCGAGGAGGTGAAGGACGAGCCCGGGTTGCAGTCCGTGGAGAGGGCGACCGTGACGCCCGCGTCGACCAGCCGCCGCGCGTCGGGGTAGTCGGCACGGGTGGAGAACTCGCAGCCCGGCAGCAGCGTCGCCACCGTCTCGCCCTGCGCCAGCGCGTCCACGTCCGCGTCGGTCAGGTGCGTGCAGTGGTCGGCGGACGCGGCGCCCAGCTCGACCCCGAGCCGCACCCCGGGTCCGTACGAGAGCTGGTTGGCGTGGATACGGGGCGTCAGGCCGCGCGCCTGCCCGGCGGTGAGGATCGCCCGCGCCTGGTCGCCGTCGAACGCGCCCTCCTCGCAGAACACGTCGATCCAGCGGGCGTACGGGGCGCAGGCGTCCAGCATCGGACCGGTGACCTGGGCGACGTAGCCCGCCGGGTCGTCGGCGAACTCCGGGGCGACGATGTGTGCGCCGAGGTAGGTCACCTCGTCGGTGTGCTCGGCGGCGATGCGCAGCGCGCGCGCCTCCTGCCCGGGGGTGAGGCCGTAGCCGGACTTGGTCTCCAGCGTCGTGGTGCCCTGGGCGCGCGCCTCGGCGACGTAGCGCCGCAGGTTGGCCGACAGCTCCTGGTCGGAGGCGGCGCGGGTGGCCGCCACGGTGGTGCGGATGCCGCCCGCGCGGTACGGGCGCCCCGACATGCGGGCGTTGAACTCCGCGGTACGGTCCCCCGCGAAGACCAGGTGCGAGTGGGAGTCGACGAAGCCGGGAAGGACGGCGCGGCCCCCCGCGTCGTACGAGGTGTCGGCCGGGGGCGCCGAGGCGGCGGGGCCCGTCCAGACGATCCGCTCGCCCTCGATGACGAGGGCGGCGTCCTCCACCAGGCCGAGCGGCCCCCGGTCCTGGGCGGGGTCGTTGGTGACGAGGCTGCCGATACGGGTGACGACGGTGGCGGTCAACGTGCTCTCCTCGAACGTGTCCCGGCGGCGCCGGGGGTTGGCGGAATCGGGGACGCGGGGCGGGGGCGCGCAGGCGGCCGACCACGGGTGGGCGCGGCACACGCGCCCACCCGACCGCGCCCCGACGGCGGGCGCGGGACGCGGCAGGAAGGCAGGCGGTCGCCGACGCGCCGCATGCCGGGGACCCCGCGAAGCGGACCGCGACCCGCGAGCGGCCCGGACGCCGCGCCGGGTCACACCCGGACCGCCGCGACGGCGGTCGCCAGCGCGCCCGCCACGTCCGGCACCGCCGTGTGCGCGCCGTCGCGCACCACGTGGCGCCCGCCGACGACCGTGTGCCGCACGTCCGCGCCGGTCGCCGCGAAGACCACGGCCTCGGTCGCCAGCCGGGGTTCCGGTCCCGCCGTGCGGACCGAGTCGAGCGCGACCGTGGCGAAGTCGGCCGGTGCGCCCCGCTCCAGCCGTCCCGCCTCGGGGCGGCCCAGCGCGGCGTGCCCGGTCTCCGTCGCCGCGCGCAGCAGCTGCGCCGCCGTCCAGTGGCCGCGTGTACGGCTGCGCAGCCGCTCGTTCAGCTCCATCGCCCGCGCCTCCTCGAACAGGTCGATCACGGCGTGGCTGTCGCTGCCCAGGGAGAGGGCGCTGCCCGCGCGCTGGAGCGCGACGGCCGGGCCGATGCCGTCGGCCAGGTCCCGTTCGGTGGTGGGGCACATGCAGACGCCCGTCGCGGAGCCGCCGAGCAGCGCGATGTCCGCGTCGGTGAGGTGGGTGGCGTGCACGGCGGTCGTACGGGGCCCGGTGACGCCGTGCTCGGCGAGCAGCTGCGCGGGGGTGCGGCCGGTGGCACGGCGGCAGGCGTCGTTCTCGGCCGTCTGTTCGGAGAGGTGGACGTGCAGCGGAGCCCCGCGCTCCGCCGCCCACCGCGCGACGGTGCCAAGCCCTGCGGCGGGCACCGCCCGTACGGAGTGGATCGCCGCGCCGACGCGGGTGTTCGCGTCCTCGCGCAGCCCCGCCACCCGTTCCGCCCAGGCCTCCGCCGTGCCGTCGCTGAAGCGGCGCTGCTGCCGCCCGGGCTCCTTGCCGAAGCCCGCCGCGAGATAGCAGGTGTCCAGCAGGGTGATCCGGACGCCCGCCTCGGCGGCGGCGGCGATCAGCGCGTGGCCCATGGCGTTGGGGTCGTCGTAGCGCCCGCCGTCCCGCGCGTGGTGCAGGTAGTGGAACTCGCCGACGGCGGTGATGCCCGCGAGCGCCATCTCGGCGTAGACGGCGCGGGCGAGGGCGAAGTACGTGTCCGGGTCGAGCCGCGAGGCGAACTGGTACATCACCTCGCGCCAGGTCCAGAACGTGCCCGAACCGACCTGCACGGTGCCGCGCAGCGCGCGGTGGAAGCAGTGCGAGTGGGCGTTCGCCAGCCCCGGCACGGTGAGGCCGCGCAGCGGCACCTCGCTCTGCCGCGGGGCCTCGGCCCCCGTACGCACGGCCGCGAGGCGCCCGTCGGCCACCTCCAGGGCGACGCCCGGCTCGACGGTGCCGTTGAGCCAGGCGTACTCGGCCCAGTACGTCACCCCGGGAGGGAGCCGCTCCTGCTCGGTCACGCCTGGGGCCCGCACGCCAGTCCCTCCAGTACGTCGGCGAGCGCGGCCACCCCGGCCGCGCAGTCGTCCTCCTCGGCGGACTCCGCCGGTGAGTGCGAGACGCCGGTCGGGTTCCGTACGAACAGCATGGCGGTGGGGACGGCAGCGGAGAGGATTCCCGCGTCGTGTCCCGCGCCGGTCGGCAGCACGGGTACGGTGCCGCCCGGCGGGCCCGCCGGGCCCGTCCCGGCTGCCGCACCGAGCAGGCCTGTGATCCGGTCCCGCAGCGCGTGCGCGAACTCCACCACCGGGGTGAAGGACTCCCGGGTCACCCGCACCTCGACGCCGTCGCGCCGCCCCCGGTCGGCCGCCGCCCGGGTCACCTCGGCGACGACCGCCGCGAGCGTCTCCTCGTCGGCGGCGCGCGAGTCGAGCCAGCCGCGTACGAGGGAGGGGACGGCGTTGACGCCGTTGGGCTCGACGGCGACCTTCCCGAACGTCGCCAGCGCGCCCGCGAGCCGTGCCCGCTTGCGGGCCGCGAGCACCGTGTTGGCGTAGGTGAGCATCGGGTCGCGGCGGTCCTCGATGCGGGTGGTGCCCGCGTGGTTGGCCTCGCCGTGGAAGTCGAACCGCCAGCGGCCGTGCGGCCAGATCGCGGACGCGACACCGACCGGGTGCGGCGTACCGGCCAGCGCACGCCCCTGCTCGACGTGCAGCTCCACGAACGCGCCGATACGGGCGAGGCGTTCGGGGTCGGCGCCGATCCCGTCCGGGTCGTGTCCGGCCCGCTCCATGGCGCGCGGCAGCGACACGCCGTCGGCGTCGCGCAGCTGGTGGGCGCGCTCCGCGGTCAGCTGCCCGGCGGCCAGCCGCGACCCGACGCAGGAGAGCCCGAAGCGGGCGCCCTCCTCGTCGCCGAAGTTGACGATGCCCAGCGGACGGGTGATCCGGACGCCGCGCGCGCGGAGCGCGTCGAGCGCGGCGAACGCGGACACGACGCCGAGCGGCCCGTCGAAGGCGCCGCCGTCCGGCACGGAGTCCAGGTGCGAGCCGGTGACCACCGCCTGTCCCTCGGCCGGATCACCCAGCCAGGCCCACTGGTTGCCGTTGCGGTCCACCTCGCGGCGCAGCCCCCGCAGGTCCGCCTGCTCCGTGAACCACGCGCGGCACTCGGCGTCCGGGGAGCTCCAGGCGTAGCGGCGGTAGCCGCGCGTGCGGGGGTCGCGGCCGAGGGGGGCGAGGTCGCGCCACATCTGCTGGAAGGTCGGGGGGCGGTTTTCCCCGGCCCCTCCCCTGCCCGAAACCGGGGGCTCCTCCCCCGGGCCCCCGGCCCCGGGCGGTCCCCCGCCGGGGCGGCCATCGCCCGCAGCGGCGCCCGCCGGACCAGGACGGTTCGTACCCGGAACCGCCCCTGCGGGCGAGGCACCGGCCGTGCGCCCAGCCGCCTCGGGTCGCCTTGACGGCACCCCGGCGCGGGCGGACGGCTCCGCGCCGTGGAGGCCGCTGCCCTCGCCGCGCCGGACCGCCTCACCGGCGTCCGGGGACGGCCCGTCACCAGGCGCGGGCGCGGCACGCCCCGCACCGTCCGGGCCCGCGGGGCTCTGGGGGCGGGACTGGGGCGAGAACCCTCCCGGCGCCCCCCTCACGCGGCGCCGCCTTCCCGCATCGGCACCCGCACGTCCCGTTCGGCCGCGATCTCCTCCGCCCGCTCGTACCCCGCGTCGACGTGCCGGATGACGCCCATGCCGGGGTCGTTCGTCAGCACGCGCCGCAGCTTCTCGCCGGCGAGCGCCGTGCCGTCGGCGACCGTCACCTGGCCCGCGTGGATCGAGCGGCCCATGCCGACGCCGCCGCCGTGGTGCACGGAGACCCAGGATGCGCCGGAGGACACGTTGACCATGGCGTTCAGCAGCGGCCAGTCGGCGATGGCGTCGGAGCCGTCGAGCATGGCCTCGGTCTCGCGGTAGGGGGAGGCGACGGAGCCGCAGTCGAGGTGGTCGCGACCGAGCGCCAGCGGGGCCGCGAGTTCGCCCGAGGCGACCATGTCGTTGAAGCGTTCGCCCGCGCGGTCGCGTTCGCCGTAGCCGAGCCAGCAGATGCGGGCGGGCAGGCCCTGGAAGCGGACGCGTTCGCCGGCCATCCGCAGCCAGCGGGCGAGTTGCTCGTTCTCGGGGAAGAGTTCGAGCAGGGCGCGGTCGGTGGCCGCGATGTCCTTCGGGTCGCCGGAGAGCGCCGCCCAGCGGAACGGGCCCTTCCCCTCGCAGAACAGCGGGCGGATGTAGGCGGGGACGAAGCCGGGGTAGTCGAAGGCGCGCGCGTAGCCCGCCGTACGGGCCTCGCCGCGCAGGGAGTTGCCGTAGTCGAAGACCTCGGCGCCCTTGTCCAGGAAGCCGACCATCGCCTCCACGTGCCGGGCCATCGACTCCTGGGCGCGGCGGGTGAAGTCGGCGGGGTCGTCGGCGGCGCGGGAGGCCATGTCGGCGAACTCGACGCCGAGCGGCAGGTAGGCGAGCGGGTCGTGCGCCGAGGTCTGGTCGGTGACGATGTCGACGGGCGCGTCCATGGCGAGCAGCCGGGGCAGCAGGTCGGCCGCGTTGCCGAGGACGCCGATCGACAGGGGGCGGCGCGCGTCCCTGGCCTCGACGGCGAGGGTCAGCGCGTGGTCGAGCGAGTCGGCGCGTACGTCCAGGTAGCCGTGCTCGATGCGGCGTTCGATGCGCGAGGGGTCGCACTCGACGCAGAGCGCGACGCCGTCGTTCATCGTGACGGCGAGCGGCTGGGCGCCGCCCATGCCGCCGAGTCCGGCGGTGAGGGTGATCGTCCCGGCGAGGGTGCCGCCGAAGCTCTTGGCGGCGACGGCGGCGAACGTCTCGTAGGTGCCCTGGAGGATGCCCTGGGTGCCGATGTAGATCCAGGACCCGGCGGTCATCTGGCCGTACATGGTCAGGCCGAGGGCGTCGAGACGGCGGAACTCCTCCCAGTTGGCCCAGTCGCCGACCAGGTTGGAGTTGGCCAGCAGCACGCGCGGGGCCCACTCGTGGGTCTGCATGACGCCGACGGGGCGGCCGGACTGGACGAGCATCGTCTCGTCGCCGCCGAGCGTCTCCAGGGTGCGCACCATGGCGTCGAAGGAGCGCCAGTCGCGGGCGGCCTTGCCGGTGCCGCCGTAGACGACGAGTTGGTCGGGGTGTTCGGCGACCTCGGGGTCGAGGTTGTTCTGCAGCATCCGCAGGGCGGCCTCCTGCGGCCACCCCCGGGCGCTGCGCTCGCTGCCGCGCGGTGCCCGCACTGGTCGTGGTCCTGACATGGCCCCTGCCTTCCTGTGCCTTCCCGGCTCCACCCGTTCCCGCGGTGTCCGGCTCCGAGGTCACACCTGCTCCATACAGCTTCCATTCATACACCCTAGAGAGTGAATATTTTCAGTCAACAGCTGCGGTGGGATTCGCTCCCGCGCCGTGCTTGAGTAGCTGCATGGACCACGCACACCCCGCCCCCTCCCCCGCCGCCACCCGCCGTGACCTGGCGGTCCGCGCCGCCGTCGCCCGCGGCCTGGTCGCCGACGACCAGCAGCCCCTGGCCGGACTGCTGGACGTGACGGCCGTACGGGAGTCCGCCGCCGCACTGCGTACCGCCTTCGCCGAGGTGAGCGCGGACGGCCAGGAGGTGCTGCACACGTTCGCCGTCAAGGCGGCGTCCCTGGTGCCCGTGCTGCGGCTGCTGTCCGACTGCGGCATCGGCGCGGAGGTGGCCAGCCCCGGCGAACTCGCCCTGGCCGGGGCGGCCGGGGTTCCCGCCGCCCGTACGGTCCTGGACAGCCCGGCCAAGACCACCGCCGAACTGCGCGAGGCGCTCGCCCTGGGCATCGCCCTGAACGCGGACAACCCGCAGGAGCTGAGCCGCCTGGACGCGCTCGGCCCGCACCAGGCGGCGCCCGGCGCGCGAAGCGGCGCGGGCGGCGTGCGCGTGGGCCTGCGCGTCAACCCGCAGCTGGGCGGCGGCAGCATCGGCGCGATGAGCACCGCCACCGCCACCTCCAAGTTCGGCGTCGCGCTCCGCGACGAGGGCGCCCGCGCCTGGGTCGTCCAGGCGTACCGGGACCGCCCGTGGCTGACCCGGCTGCACTGCCACGTCGGCTCGCAGGGCATGGCCCTCGACCTGATGGCCGCGGGCGTACGGGCCACCTACGAACTGGCCGAGGAGATCAACGCGGCCGTCGGGCACCACCAGGTCCGCACCCTGGACATCGGCGGCGGCCTGCCGGTCAACTTCGGCTCGGACGAGACCACTCCCGCCTTCGCCGACTACGCGCGACTGCTCGCCCGTACGGTCCCCGGCCTGTTCGACGGCCGCTACGCGCTGGTGACCGAGTTCGGCCGCTCGCTGCTAGCCAAGGCGGGCACGGTGCTGGCGCGCGTCGAGTACGCCAAGTCGGCGGGCGGGCGGCCCATCGCGGTGACGCACGCGGGCGCCCAGATCGCCGTCCGCACGGTCTTCGCCCCCGACGCCTGGCCGCTGCGCGTACGGGCGTACGACGCCGGCGGGCGCCCGAAGACCGGCCCCCCGGTGGCCCAGGACATCGCGGGACCGTGCTGCTTCGCGGGCGACCTGGTGGCCCGCGACCGCGCACTGCCGCTGCTGGCGGCGGGCGACCACGCGGCGCTGCTCGACACGGGGGCGTACTACTTCTCCAACCCGTTCGGCTACAACTCGCTGCCCCGGCCCGGCGTCTACGGCTACACCCTGGACGGCACCGACGAGGCCGCGGAGAGCACCGTCCGCTTCCACCCCGTACGCGACCCGCAGACCCTGGCCGACATCGTCACCGAATCCGGCGCGGCCCACCGCGACGCGCTGCTCTGACGGCGGGGCCGGGCGAAGCGCCATCTGTTACAGAAATGCTTGCTGAGCAATTACACTGCTTGCATGGCTACCATTCATGTCCGCGAAGTATCCGAAGACACCGTGACCACGCTCCGGGTCCGAGCGGCCAGAGCCGGGCAGTCGTTGCAGGCGTACGTCCGGCAGCTGCTCGACCGCGAGGCCGCCACGCTCACGCCCGAGGAGGCCGCCAACGAGGCGCGGGGCATCGCGGCGCGCAGCCAGGTCACGGCCGAGGACGTGGCCGAGGTCATGGCCCGGACCCGCGAAGCCCGCGCATGATCGTTCTGGACACCTCGGCACTCGTCGAGTTCCTGGTCGGTTCGGACGCGCTCGCCGAGCGGGCCCGGGCTATGACGGCAGGGGAGCGGCTCGCCGCACCGCATGGCGTCGACCTCGAATGCGCCTCCACACTGCGCGGACTCGCACTCGGCCGCAAGCTGCCCCCGGACGAGGCACTGCGGGCCCTCGACCTGCTCGGCAGGATGAACCTGCTCCGCTTTCCGCACGTGCCCCTCATGCCACGCATCTGGGAGCTGCGGCACAACATGTGGCCCTACGACGCCTCCTACGTCGCGCTCGCCGAGTCGCTGGGCTCGGACTTGGTGACAGCGGACAAGAAGCTGGCCGGGGCTCCCGGGCTCCGGTGCCGGATTCGCAGCCTGCACGACGGCTGACCGCCCACCCCGGGCCGGTCAGCCGCGCCCCGCGCCCGCGCGCGCCTTCGCGCCGGGCTTGGCCGTGCGGGCCGCGCGCCGGGCCGCGCCGCCCGGCGCCGCGTCGCCCGCCAGCGGGCCGGTCGTCGTCCACCCCTCCACCCGCTTGCGGGCCGGGCCGCGCCCGTCCGCCCACTCGGGCCGTACCCACAGCAGCTGCTCGTGCCGCAGCTCCCAGCGGCCCAGCCGGACCGACTTGGCCCAGAGTCCGGCGCCCACCCCGGCCAGCACTGCGCCGCCCGCCGCAGGCAGCAGCACGGCGGAGGCGACGGCGAGCAGGAAGGCCGCGGCCAGCCACCAGCGGTGCACCTGGCGCCACTCGCCGACGACCACGCTCCGGTCCCGCAGCACCGCGTTCTTGCCCGCCGGGCTCAGCCCCTCCAGCAGCCGCGCATAGCGCCCGCGCCGCACCAGGAAGGTCACGGCGGCGACGAGCAGGAAGAGCACCGCCCCCGCCATCACCCCGATCCGCCGCCCCGACCAGCCGGGCACCGCCGCCCCGATCCCGGCTGCCACCAGCCCGGTCCACCACCAGGCACCCGCGGCTGCCCGCAGGTACACCGCCACCCTCGCCAGCGCATACGACGACCCGCGCCCCACAGCCCACACCTTCCCTCGTCCGCTCACACGTCCACCGACCCCACAGACGCTAGTACGCCGCCGTGGGAAATCCCTGAGAACCGGCGGCACCCGCGGAACTGCCGCACCGCGCCGATGAGTTTCCGCCGCGCCATCCGTCAGTACCGGTGAGAGCACACCCGCACACCGAAGGAGTGGCCGGCCATGTCGACGAACCCCGCACCCGCCAGGAAGAACCCGCACCTCGGAGGCGTCATCCTGGGCAGCACCGACCCCGAGCAGCTGTGGGAGTGGTATCGCGCGGCGTTCGCGCCCGACGCCGAGCGGGACGGCGAGATGCTCGGCCTGGAACTGGGCGGCACCTACCTGCTCTTCGAACAGCGCGACGACGTCGGCGCGAAGGCCGCCGAGCCGGGCCGCATCCTCGTCAACTTCGAGGTGGACGACATCCGCGCCGCCGAGGCGCGGCTGAACGAGGCGCTCGCGGTGCGCTGGATTCGCCCCGTCAGCGACCTGGGCGACGTCCTGCTGGCCACGGTCGAGGACCCGGACGGCAACTACACGCAGCTCTACCAGGAGGTCGGGGCCGAGTCCCGGTCCGCGGCCACCGACGCGTAGAGGAGGCACCGCTCATGCCGAACCACGGATTCCCCCTGCCCTCCGTGCCGTCCCCGCCCGCCGCCGCGCCCGCCCCGGCTCCCCGTGCCCCGGCCGGGCCGGGATGAGCGCGCTCGAGGAGAGCGAGAGCACCGCGCTGCTGGAGCGCGCCATCGGGTACGCGCTGTGCGGCGTGCGCCCGGTCACCGGCGCGCTGCTGTCCCGGCCCACGCCCTGCCAAGGCTGGGACCTGGGCATGCTGCTGCGGCACGCCAACGACTCGCTGGCCGCGCTCTACGAGGGCCTCGACGCGGGGCGGGTGTCGCTGGACCCGGCGCACGAGCCGCCCGCCGCGCTCGCCGACCCGGCCGAGGTCTTCCGCAGCCGCGCCACCCGGCTGCTGGGCGCCTGGTCCGCGGTGCCGACGGCGGACCAGCGGTACGTCGCGGTCGACGACTGGCCGCTGACGACGACGCTGCTGGCGCGTACGGGCGCGCTGGAGATCGCCGTGCACGGCTGGGACATCGCCCGTGCCGCCGGGCTCCCCCGGCCGATACCGCCCGCGCTCGCGACGGACCTGCTGCGTACGGCGCAGCAGCTGGTACCCGAGCCGGACGCCCGGCACCCGCTGTTCGCCCAGCCGGTGCCGCCGGGGCCGCGGGCCGATCCGAGCGACCGGCTGGTGGCGTTCCTGGGCCGCGATCCGGACGGGGGGTAGGCGGGCAGGGGCAGGCGGGCGGCGGGGCGGCACCGCCGCCCCGCCGCCGCGCTCACTCGACGAACAGCCCGCGCCGCGCCGCCCGCGCGTCGAACTCCTCCAGCCGCGCCTGCGCCTCCGGCAGGCTGTCGCACATCGCCTCCAGCAGCACCCGGGCCAGCAGCATCGGCGCGCACGCCGTGTCGAACACCAGCCCCGTCCCCACGGCCGCGGGCAGCAGCACGTCCGCCGGATGCGCCACCGGAGCGAACGCGCTGTCGGCGACCGTCACCACCCGCAGCCCGGCGCCCCGCGCGTACTCCAGCGCCTCCAGCACCTCGCGCGGATGCCGGGGCAGCGCGAAGCAGAGCAGCGCGCTGGCCCCGTCCCGTACGGCGGCGTCGATCCGGTCCGCCAGCAGCGAGCCGCCCTCGTCCAGCAGGCGGACGTCCGGATGCACCTTGGCCGCGAAGTAGGCGAAGCCGTGCGCCTGCGCGGAGGCGGCCCGCAGGCCCAGTACGGGCAGCGTGGCGGACTCGGCCAGCAGCCGTCCGGCGCGCTCCACGGGTGCGGGGTCGGCCAGCAGCGCGGACAGCTGCCGCAGGTTCTCGATCTCGGCGTGTACGGCCTGCTGGTAGCCGTTGTCCGCGCCGCCGGGCGGCTCCGGCTGGTCGCCGGGCCCGCCGGGGACCTCGCGCAGATGCCTGCGCAGCGCCGGATAGCCGTCGAAGCCGAGCGCGACCGCGAACCGGGTCACGGACGGCTGGCTCACCCCGGCCAGCTCGGCCAGCTCCACGCTGGAGAGGAACGGCGCGTCCGCCGCGCGCCGCACCATGCACTGCGCGATGCGGCGCTGCGTCGGCGTCAGCCGGTGGCCCTCGAAGAGCCTCAGCAGCCGCGCGCCCGCGCCGCCCCGCGCGTCCGCCGCGCCCACCTGCCCGTCCACCTGCCCGCCCGCCTCCGTGTGTGCCCGTGTGCCCGCGCGTGTGACCGCGCCTGCGCCGGCGTGTGTGCCCGCGGCCCGGGACGCATTCAGCGCTCCTCGACTCTGCATGACTCTATGCAGAGCGGGCAACCGCCCCCGCACCGCGGGGCACCCCAACCGTCATCCCCTCGTGACAAGGGGTCATGAACCATGGCCCCTCGATACGCGTCCCCTCCTATCGTGGTGCACGTCCCCGACCCGAACACCAGGGACCCTCACGAGGAGACTGAATGGGTGACGAACGGGCGTTCCGAAGATGGGTGGCCGCCGCGTCGGTGTGCGGTGTGCTCCTGGCCGGGTGCACGAGCGGAGACGCCGCCGAGGACGGGCGCACCGGCAAGGACGAGAGCGGTCAGCGCGGCGGGGGCACTGCGGCCCCGAGCCCCCGGGCGGGGGCGGCGGACGGCGGGAAGGGCGGGAAGGCCGGGGACGATCCGGAGGCGCCCACGCTGGAGAGCGTGCGGGCGGACCCGGACCGGCTGCCCGAAGGGGCGGGCGAGGCCCGCAAGTTGATCGGCGCCGTGATCGCCGGACCCGAGCTGTTCGGCCCGGAGGTGGTGCGCGGTTCGCCCTACGAGCGGCCCGCCGGCGACTGGGCCGTACTGGAGGCGGACTGCGACTGGCAGCGGGGCGGCCTGCCCGACGACGTCCTGGCCACCCGGACCCGCTACTACGAGGTGCCCGCCGCCGGCGGCAAGGGCCCCGTCCACCTGACGGCGACGGTCACCGTGCACCGCACCGCCGAGGACGCCGACTGGGCGAACGCGGCCATGCTGGAGGAGGCGATGCGCTGCCCGGACCAGCAACTGGCGGGCGGGGAAAAGCTGAGGGGCCTCATCTCGAACTCCTCGCACTTCGGCGAGGCGCAGAACCTCTACGCCGAGGACGCGCTGAACGAGTCCGGTGAGTACGTCAGCGAGACCCTGGGCGGGCCCCACCCGTACTGGTGGTCCCAGTTCCGGACGGGTTCGGTCCTGGTGTCGGTGGCCGTGCGGCCCGGCAAGGGGCACAGCACGCAGAGCACCGGCTTCCTGCACGAGCCCCTGGTCCGGATGCTGTTGCGGCTGCAGGAACGGGTGGGGCCGGCCCGGCCGTCCCCCGAACCGTCCGAGGAGGGCAAGTGACCGAACCGCTGAGACCGTCCGACCCCGCCCACGTCGGCGGCTACCGGCTGCTCGCCCGGCTGGGTGCGGGCGGCATGGGCGTCGTCTACCTGGGGCGCGGGGAGGACGGCGAACTGGCCGCCGTCAAGGTGGTGCTGCCCGAGCACGCCGACGAGGCGGGCTTCCGGGCCCGGTTCCGCCGCGAGGCCGCCGCGGCGCGGCGGGTCGTCAGCCCGTGGACGGTGCCGGTGCGCGGCGCCGACGTGGAGGGACGGGCGCCATGGCTGGCGACGGCCTTCGTGGCGGGCCCGTCGCTGGCCGAGGCGCTCCGCGCGGGCGGGCCGCTGCCGGTGCGCGAGGTGCGCGTCCTGGGCAAGGTGCTGGCGCGCGCGCTGAGCGCGGTGCACGAGGCCGGTCTGGTGCACCGGGACGTCAAACCGGGCAACGTGCTGCTCGCGCTCGACGGGCCGCGGCTGATCGACTTCGGCATCGTCCGCTCGCCGTCCTCCCAGGAGACGACCCTCACCTCCGCCGACACGGTGGTGGGCACGCCGGGCTTCCTCTCCCCGGAGCAGGCGCGGGCGGGCGAGGTGACCGGGGCGAGCGACGTGTTCTCGCTCGGCTGCCTGCTCGCGTACGCGGCGAGCGGGCGGCTGCCGTTCGGCACGGGGGAGGCCGGGGCCGTGCTGTACCGGACGGTGCACGGCGAGCCGGACCTGGAGGGGATCGGCGGGGACGGGGGCGCCAGCGGCGGGGGCGCGGAAGGGGACGGCGGCGCGCTGCGTGCGCTGCTGCGGCGCTGCCTGGCCAAGGACCCGGCCGACCGGCCCAGCGCGGCCGAGCTGGACGAGGCGCTGGTCGAGGACGTGCCCGGGGAGGCGGCGGCCTGGCTGCCCGAGCCCGTGATCCGGCTCATCGCCGAGCGCTCGGCAGAGGCCCTCGCGCTGCCCGGCGTCGACGCGACGGAAGCCGACTCCGCCGCACACACCCACGCCCCGGCATCCGTGCCCGCTCCCGCTCCGCAACTGCCCGCGCGCCGGAGCGTGCTGGCCTGGGCGGGCGGCGGTGCGCTGCTGCTGGCGGGAGGCGGCGGCGCCGGACTGTGGGCCGTGCTGCGCGACGACGGCGGGAGCGGGGGCGGCGGCCCGGCGGGGAAGCGGAAGGGGGCCCGCCCCTGGGTCATCGGAGTGCAGGCCGACCTGAGCGGCCCCCGGAAGGCCGTCGGCACCGCACAGGAGCGGGGCGCCCGCCTCGCCGTCGAGCAGTTCAACGCCGAGGAGGGCAAGCCGTTCACCGCCGCGCTGAAGGCCGCCGACGATCGCGGCGCCGAGGAGCGGGCGGTGCGCGCGGCCCGCGCCTTCGCCCGCGACGAGGACACCCTCGCGGTGCTGGGGCCCACGGACGACCGGGCGGCCAACGCGGCCCTCCCCGCGTACGACGAGGCGGCGCTGCCGCTGCTCAGCCTCTCCACCGCCCTGGCCGCCGCGTACGGCGGCGAGCAGCGCTCCCGCTTCCTGACCACGCCCTACTACGCGCTCGCGCCCGCCCTCGACGCCCAGTTGCTGCGCAGCCTCGGCAGCGAGCGGGTGGGCGTGCTGTGGGACCGGGCCGGGACGCTGGCCGCCGCCGAGATCGCCATGACCACGCAGGGCGGCTTCACCAGCCAGGGCCTCACCTCCGCACCCCGGGTCGTGCCGCGCGACGCCGACGAGGAGGACCTCGCCCGGGTGGTGGCGGACATGGCGGGCCAGAAGATCGACGCCTTCTGCTACGTCGGCACGCCCGAGCGCGGAGCGACCGTCGCGCGGGCGCTCGCCTCGGAGCGCGGCTTCGACGGGCCGCGGCTGATCTCCCACACCAGCGTCAGCGAGGCCTTCCTGCGCGGGGCGGGCGACGCGGGCGAGGGCTGGGAGACCTTCGCCCCGTACATCGACCCGGGCGCGAAGGCGGTACGCGGCTTCGCCGCCGACTACCGCGAGCGGTACGGCGAGAAGCCGGACTACTGGGCCGCCGAAGGGTTCGACGTCGCACGCCTGGTCCTGCGGCGGCTGGCCGAGCTGGCCGGGACGGGGCCGCGGCCGGACCGGCCCGGCCGCAAAGAACTGGTCGACGCGCTCGCCAAGGGCACGTACAAGGGCCTGATCCGGACGTACACCTTCGACCCCGAGAAGCGGACGCTGAAGAACGGCGGCTTCTTCCGCTACCGGGTCACCGGTGGCCGCCTGCGCTATCTCGGCCCGGCGCCGGTCCCGGCGTAGGCCGGCCGGGGCATGCGGGCGCTGCGGGCGGACGATCCTCAGGAGGTGGGCGGCCACCGGCTGCTGGCGCGGCTGGGGGCCGGCGGCATGGGCGTCGTCTACCTGGCGCGCTCCGGGGGCGGCGCCGTCGTCGCGCTGAAGGTGATCCGCGCCGAGTACGCGGCGGACACGCGCTTCCGTGCCCGGTTCCGCCGGGAGGCGGAGATCGCGCGGGAGCTGACCGGCCCGTGGCTGGTGCCGGTCACCGCCGCCGACGCGGACGCGGCACAGCCGTGGCTGGCCACCGCGTACGTCCCCGGCCCGTCCCTGGCCGAGGCCGTACGGGACCACGGGCCGCTGCCGGAGCGCGGCGTGCGGCTGCTGGGCGCGCGGCTCGCCGCCGCACTGGCCGACGTCCACGCGGCCGGGCTGATGCACCGGGACGTCAAGCCGGGCAACGTGCTGCTCGCACTCGACGGGCCGCGGCTGATCGACTTCGGCATCGCCCGGTCCGCCGGGCCGTCCGCCCTCACCCGGACCGACGCGATCGTGGGCACCCCGGGCTATCTCGCCCCGGAGCAGACGCGTGCCACGGGCGACGAGGTGGGACCGGCCACGGACGTGTTCGGCCTCGGGTGCGTCCTGGCGTACGCGGCGTCCGGGCGCCGTCCGTTCGGGACGGGCGACATCGCCTCGGTGCTCTTCCGTACGGTGCACGAGGAGCCGGACCTCCGCGGGCTCCCGGCGGCGCTGGCCACCACCGTGCGGAGCTGCCTGGCCAAGGCGCCCGACGCCCGGCCTTCGGCGGCCGGGCTGCGGGACGCGCTCGCCGCCGGCCCGCACGGCCCGCGTGATCCGCGGGTGCCGCCTCGCGCGCCCGGTCGCTGGGGTGCCGGGGAGCGGGGCTGGCTGCCGCCGGAGGTACTGCGCGCGGTCGCGGCACGGTCGGGCGCCGCCCTCGACCCGCCGCCGCGCGAGCCGCGCCCGGAACCGGTGTCCGCGCCCCCGCCCACACCCGCAGCCGCCGCCGGTCAGGCCGCCGCCCCGGAGCCGGGCGGCGGCGCCCCGCCGAGCCGCCGCCGGCTGCTGGCCGCAGGCGCCGCGGGGGCCGTCGCCCTGGTGGCCGGGGGCGTCACCGCGTACCTCGCCACCCGGCCGGAGGACGCCACCGCGAACGGCTCCGGCTCCGGCCCGGGCGAGCGCCCCGCACTGGCCTTCGGCTACCACGCCGACCTGTCCGGCGAGGGCGCCGCCGCCGGGCGGGCGCAGGAACGCGGCGTACGCCTCGCCGTCGAGGAGCACAACTCCCGTGCACGCTCGCGCTTCCGCCTCGCCCTGCGGACGTTCGACGACGGCGGCGACCCCCGGCGGGCCGAGCGGACGGCACGCGAGATCCTCGCGGACCCGTCGATCCACGCGGTCGTCGGCCCGACGAGCCCGGCGACGGCACGCGCGGCCTGCCCGCTGTACGAGTCGGCCCGGCTGGCGACGCTCCTGGTCAACGTCGCGGAGGGCGACGGCCTCTCCACCACCGACCTGAGGAGCCTGCTCGTGACCCGCCAGCGGGACGACGTGCTCGCGACGGCCGTCATCGACCTGCTCACCCGCCTGCGCAAGGCCACCCGCACCGCCGTCGTCGACGACCGCGAAGGCGGCGACCTCAGCTGGGACTGGACGTCCTCACTCCGTGACACCCCGCCCAGCGAGGGCACGACGACCGTCCACACCCTGGCCGCGGGCGGCGAGGTGCGCGGCCCCGTCCGGCAGGCGCTCGCCACCGAGCCGCACGCCGTCGTCTACACCGGTACCTCGGCCCGGCGCGCGGCCCGTTGCGCCCGCGCCCTCGCCGAGGCCGGTTTCACCGGCACACGTGCGGCCTTCTCGCCGGTCATGACGCCCGCGTTCCTGGCGGAGGCGGGCGCGGCGGCGGACGGCTGGTGGTTCAGCGCCCCCTTCGCCGACCCGGCGGGGGACGGCCCCCGCCTCGCCGCCTTCCGCACGGCCCACCGTGGGCGCTTCCGGGCGGAGCCGGGCCGCTGGGCCGTGGAGGCGTACGACGCGGTGGGGCTGCTCGCCCGCGGCCTGGGCGCCGAGGAGGACCCGTCCGACGTCCCCCGGGGGGCCGTCGCCCGGCACGTCCTCGGCGCCCGGCACGACGGGGCGGCCAAGCCCCTGCGGTACGTCACCGGTGCCACGCACCAACTCGCGGCAGCCGACACCCAGTTCCTCTACCGGGTCGAGGACGGTGCCTACGCCCCCCTCGGCCCCTACGGGCAGGTGGACCCCGACACCTGACTCGAGCCACCCCCCTCCCGATGCGGGGGTTACCCCCACTGCGGGAACCCGGCGGCCTCCGTACTCTGGTCCGCATGGACGCCCGTGACCCTGAGCTGAAGAAGGAACTCGACGCGACCTTGCAGACGCGCAAGGAGCTTGGGCCCGAGTACGAGTCGGAGCTGGTCGAGTCCTTCCTGGAGAAACTGGACTCGTCGGTCGACCGCCGGGTACGGCGCCAGCTGGCGGAACAGCAGATGGTCGTCGCCCGGGGCAGCGGCAGTCCCCGCGCGCAGCAGGGGCAGCACGGCCACCAGGGACACACCTACCCGGAGGGCCTGGGCGCGCGCCTCGGCCTGGCCGTGGCCTCCCTGGTGCTGGCGATCCCGCTGTCCGCGATCGCGGCGGTCAACGCCGGCCTGGCCGGGCTGCTGGTCTGCTGGGGCGGCATCGTCGCCGTCAACGGCCTCCAGGCCAGCCGCTCCTGGTTCGAGACCGGCGACAGCAAGCGCCGCGACAAGTCCGGCGACGACTGGGACTGACCCGCCTGTGCGGGCGCGTACTCCTTCGGGCGCGTACGCCAAAGGCGGCGAACCGCCCGGACACGGCGGCAGCGTCTCACCGCCGGGATGGTCAGCCGCTTGCATGGGCGTGGCCGCGAGCGGACGGCCGCCCGGCCCCGCGACGGCGCTCACGGCCCGCCTGGTCGGCACCGAGGGAGAGACGCTGTCCCGTGCGGCGGTCCGCCGCCTGGCTCCGCAGGGGGACGGCTGTGCGTGCCACTGCGGTGAGGGCGAGGAGGACGACGGGCACTACGTGTTCGAGGCGTACCTGCCCGATGTCGCCCCGGGCGCCGCGCTGGCGATCGACGAGGGCGAGGACACCCTGTGGGAACGGCACTCGCCCGGGACGCACCCCGAGATCCGCGAGGTGGCGGCCGAGGCGACCGGGACGGGGCTCACGCTGCGCTGGTACGGCGGCAGCGGCGGCCACGACTCCGGCTTCGGCGCCGACTCCGACGCCTGGGCGCAGTGGTCGTCCGACCGGGGCGAGACCTGGCACGGCCTCGCGACCGGCCTGCACGGGGACCACGCCGAGGTGGGCCTCGCGGGCGTGCCCGACGGGGAGGTGCTCGTCCGCGTACTCGTGCACGACGGGTTCTCCACCGCCACGTCGGAGCCCGTCACGGTGCTCGTGCCCCGGCGCCCGCCCGAGGTCGCGATCCTGCATCCGGAGGACGGCGCGCTGCTGACGGCCGAGGGCACGCTCCAGCTGTCGGCGTCGGTCATGGACGCGGCGGGCCACCCGGCCGACGGTCTCCGGTGCCGCCGGCTGCTGGACGGCCAGGAGGCGGGCGAGGGCCTGGAGATCTGGACGGATGCCCCCGGCCCGGGGCGGCACAGTCTCACCCTGCTCGCGCGGGTCGGCGAGCACGAGGTCGAACGGAACGTCAGCTTCCGATGCCTGCCGGACGACGAGCCCTTCGCCGAATGACCGGCCGCGGCGAGCGCGGCGGGCGCCCTGGCGCGGCGGACGTCGGGGCGGCCACCCCGCCTTTGGCCCGTCGTGTCCGGCGCCGCGTCAGGCAGAGCTCGCCCGGTGCCGGACGGCGAGGCACTGGACGGCCCCGTCGCGGGCTGTCCGGCCGAGCCGGGGGAGGTGGGCCGTGCCAGGGCTGGGCCTCCCCAGGGCCACAGGGGCCGACAGACCGCAGGGCCGAGCGGGGCAGGCGGGCCGAGCGGGGCGGGCTGTGCCGGGCGCGGGGCTACGTGCGTGGGGTCCGGTCCGTCGGCTCGGGTGTCAGCTCCGCCGCCGGGTCCAGGGTGCCGCCGGTCGCGAACGCCGCGTCGAACGCGGCGGTGCCCAGGGCGGCCCGGACGGCGGCCGTGACCCGGTCCACGTCCCCGCGCTCGGCCGGAGGCAGCGGCGCGCCCACCGACGCGCGGGCCCCGGCGGCGGCGCCCAGCAGGCGCGCGGCGTGCCCGTGCCCGCCGGACAGGGCGTGCGCACCGGCCAGTCCCTCCAGTGCCAGCGCGACCGCGCGTGGATCGCCCGTGTCGCGGGCGGCGTCCAGTCCCTCCCGGTGCCAGGCCAGCGCCGTGTCCGCGTCGCCGCGCAGTTCGGCGAGGAAGCCCAGCTCGGCCAGGATCAGCGCCGCGCCGTACTGCGCGTCGAACTGCCGGTTCCACTCGAGCCAGCCGCCCAGGTACGCCTCGGCGGCGTCGAGCCGCCCCTGCCGCCGCGCGCCGAGGGCCAACCCGACCTCGGCGAACTCCTGGGCCGGTACGTCGCCGTGCTCGACGGCCAGCACCCTGGCCCGCTCGTGGAACTCCTCGGCGCGCACGTGGTCCCCCGTCAGCAAGGCGATCCTGCCCAGTTCGGACCAGCGAGTGGAGGCCGCCGTCCACAGTTCGAGGTCCTCGGCGATGCAGAGGCCGTCGTGGTGCCAGCCGCGTGCCGCCGGGTAGTCGCCGGTGATCTCGGCCAGCGTCCCGAGCACCCGCATCGCCTGGAGCTGCCCCCAGCGGTCGCCGACCGTGCGGAAGCGGGCGAGGCTCTCCTCGGCGTCCCGGCGGGACGGCTCCAGGTCGCCGCGCACGTACCGCTGCATGCCCCGGGTGCTGAGGGCGGCGGCGATGCCCCAGGCGTCGTCCAGGGCGAGGACCTCGGCCAGTACGCGGTCCGCCAGTTCCTCGCCGACGGCCCGGTCGCCGAACTCGGTGGCCGCGAAGCCGAGGAACCAGCCCGCCCTGGTCCGCTCGTACGGGTCACGGACGGCCTCGTACAGCCGCAGGAGGGACTCCCCGCCCGGCTCGCTGCCCGGCTCCGGGCCGCGGCTGCCAGGGCCGTCGCCGCGGTAGCCGGAGAGCAGCAGCATGCCGGTCCGCCAGGCGGCGACGGGTGCGGCGGAGCCGGTGCCGTCGGCGTCCGCGTCGGTGGCCGCCTCCGCGTCCGATGCCGTAGCCGATGCCGTGTCCGTGTCCGTGTCCGTGTCCGGCCCGGCGACGGCCAGGGCCGCGGTCAGGGAGCGCGCGGCCTCCGTGAGCCGCCCGCGCAGGAACCAGTACCAGACCATCGCGTGGGCCAGCCGGCGGGCGAGCCGCGCGTCCCCGCTGGCTGCGGCCCCGTCGAGCGCGGCGCGGATGTTGGCCGTCTCCGCGTCGAGCCGCCGCAGCCAGCGCTGCTGGTCGCCGCCGCGCAGGAAGGGTCCGGCCTCCTCGGCGAGCGAGGTGTAGTAGCGGGCATGCGCGCGCCGGACGCGGGTGTGATCGTTCGCGCACAGTTGTTCGAGGCTGTAGGCGGCCACCGACTCCAGCAGCCGGTAGCGGGGGCCGTCCGGGCCGTGCGCGGCCACAACCAGTGAACGGTCCACCAGCCGGGTCAGCAGGTCCATGACCTCGGCGGGCTTGACCCCGTCCCCGGCGCAGACCGCCTCAGCGGCGGCCAGCGTGCAGCCGTCGGAGTGGACCGCGAGCCTGCGCAGCACGGTCTGCTCGGCGGCGGTCAGCAGCTCCCAGCTCCAGTCGATCATCGCGCGCAGCGTCCGCTGCCGCGCGGGCGCGCCCCGGTGGCCGCCGGTCAGCAGCCGGAACCGGTCGTCCAGCCGGTCGGCCAACTCCCGTACGCCCAGGGCGCGTACGCGGCTGGAGGCCAGCTCCAGGGCGAGCGGAAGCCCGTCCAGCCGACGGCAGATCGCGGCGACGGCACGGGCGTTGTCCTCATCGAGCACGAAGCCGGGCGAGGCCGCGGCGGCCCGGGCCACGAACAGCTGGACCGCGCCCGACCGGCCCAGCTCCTCCCCCGTCTCCCGCGCGCCCGGCAGGTCCAGCGGCGGCACCGTCCACAGCTGCTCTCCGGAGATGTCCAACGGCTCCTGGCTGGTGGCCAGCAGCCGGACGTCCGGGGCGGCCCGCAGCAGCGCCTCCGCGAGGCGGGCGGCGGGCTCGACGACGTGCTCGCAGTTGTCCAGGACGAGCAGCAGCCGCTTGCCGCGCAGCGCCCCGGCCAGCCGGTCGAGGCGGCCGGCGGGCTTCGCGGCGGCGGACGGCACCGCGCCGACGGCGCCGCCCGCCCCGGCGCCGCCGCCCGCGTCCTCCCGGATGCCCAGGGCGGCGGCCACCAGCTCCGCCAGCTCCTCCACCGCGCCCGCCGTGCCCGTACCCGCCGCCCCCGCCGAACGGCCCGTGGCGCGCGGCTGCGTGGCCAGCTCCACCAGCCAGGTGCCGTCCGCGAAGGCGTCGGCCAGCTGGGTCGCGGTCTCCAGGGCGAGCCTGGTCTTGCCGACGCCGCCGGGCCCCGTGAGGGTCACCAGCCGCCCGGCCTCCAGCAGCGCGCGCACCTCCGCGACCGAGCCGGACCGCCCGACCAGGCCGGTGACCGGGGTGGGCAGGTTGGTACGCGGCCGGGGTGCGGCGGCGCTCTCGCCCACCGCCCGCAGCGCGGGGTCCTGCCGGAGGATCTCCTGCTGCAGCGCCACCAGTTCGGGGCCGGGCTCCAGGCCCAGTTCCTCGTCCAGGTGGCGGCGCAGCGCCTGGTAGCCCGCCAGCGCCTCGCTGGGGCGTCCGGCGCCGTAGAGGGCACGCATGTGGGCCGCGCGCAGCCGCTCCCGCAGCGGGTGCCGCTCCGTCAGCTCGGCCAGTTCACCGGCCAGCCGGCTGTGCTCGCCGCGCTCCCCCCAGGCGAGCCGGGCCTCGGCCCGCTCCTCCAGGGCCAGGAGCCGGGCCTCCTCCAGGCGGGTGACGGCCGCGCGGCTGAACGGTTCGTCCGCGAAGTCGGCGAAGGCGGGGCCCCGCCACAGCGCCAGCGCCTCGTTGAGCAGGGCGACCCGCTCGCGGGGACCCTCCGCCGTACGGGCGCGCGCGGTGAGGGAGAGGAAGCGGTCGGCGTCCACGTCGTCGTCGGCCACCCGCAGCAGATAGCCCGGCGGCCGGTGCACCACCAGCTCCCGGCCGCCGCCCGCGCCGCCGGCCGCCGACAGGGCGCGCCGCAGCCGCGAGACCCGGGTCTGCAAGGCGCCCGCCGGGTTCGCTGGCGGCTCGTCGCCCCACAGGTCCTCGGCCAGCCGGTCGGCGGAGACCACCTGGCCCGGCGTCACGAGCAGTCCGGCCAGCAGTGCGCGCACCTTCGCCTCGGGCACCGCCACGGGCGTGCCGTCCGCCGCCCAGACAGCCAACGGCCCCAGCACCCCGAATCGCATGCACACACGGTATCCCGCCGGTGCCCGGCGCCGACCGACAGCGGACCGAAAGCCGACCGCAAGGGCCGGGCCGCAGGGTCGTCCTCAGCACCACGGAACGCGAGCACCACCGAGCAGGGAGCAGGAACGATGAGCAAGTTCGCGGGCAAGAAGGCTGTCGTCACCGGCGGGACGCACGGGATGGGCCTGGCGATCGTCAAGGCGCTCCTCGACGGCGGCGCCGAGGTCGTCCTCACCGGCCGCAACGAGAAGAAGATCGAGGAGGCGCGCACGGAGCTGAAGGCGGACACGGCCCACATCGTCCGCTCCGATGCCGCGAGCATGGCCGACATCGCCGCGCTGGCCGACCTGGCGCAGGAGCGGCTCGGCCGGATCGACTACGTGTTCGTCAACCACGGCATCGCCGAACTGGCGCCCCTGGACGAGGTCACCGAGGACTCCTGGGACCGGCACTTCGCCATCAACGCCAAGGGCTCCTTCTTCACCGTGCAGAGCCTGTCGCCGCTGCTCAACGACGGGGGCGCGATCATCTTCACCACCGTCGCCAACGACCTCGTCTTCCCCGGCATGAGCGCCTACTCCGCCTCCAAGGAGGCGGTACGGGGGCTCGCGCACGTCCTCTCCGCCGAGCTGCTGCCGCGCCGCATCCGGGTCAACTCCGTCGCCCCCGGCTTCATCAAGACCCCGACCATGGGCGTCGCCGGGCTGAGCGACGAGGAGCGCCGGGAGTTCGAGAAGCAGGGCGACGCGACGACCCCGCTCCAGCGCCACGGCACCGTCGAGGAGATCGCCGCCGCCGCGCTGTTCCTGGCCGCCGACGCCACCTTCACCACCAACGTCGAGCTGCCCGTCGACGGCGGCTTCGCGCAGGGCCTCAGCGCCACGCACTGACGTCCGGCGCGCGCCGGACGGCGTACGCGGCGTACGCCGCAAAGCAGGCCATCGGTCCCGTGCCCGCGGGGCCGGCGGCCTGCTGCGCCCCGCCCCTGACCACCCACCGCTCACACCACAGCTCTCCTTGAACGGAAGGTTCCCCTCATGACCACGCAAGCGACCGCCGTCCCCGCGCGCGCCGGGCGGCGCGAATGGGCCGGGCTGGCGATGCTGGCACTGCCCAGCATGCTGCTGTCCCTGGACGTGACGCTGCTGCACCTGGCCGTACCGCACCTGGGCGCGGCCCTGGCGCCGAGCAGTACCGAGATGCTCTGGATCATCGACATCTACTCGTTCATGATCGCCGGATTCCTGGTCGTCGCCGGCACCCTGGGCGACCGGATCGGCCGCCGCAGGCTGCTGCTGGGCGGTGCCGTGGCCTTCGGCATCGCCTCGGTGCTGGCCGCCTACGCGACGACCCCGGAGATGCTCATCGCCGCCCGCGCCCTGCTGGGCATCGCGGGCGCGACCCTGATGCCCTCCACGCTCGCCTTGATCAGCAACATGTTCCAGGACCCCAGAGAGCGCGGCAGCGCCTTCGGGATCTGGGCGGCCAGCTTCTCGGTGGGCATCGCGCTGGGCCCGGCGGTGGGCGGCGCCATGCTGGAGGTCTTCTGGTGGGGCTCGGTCTTCCTGCTCGCCCTGCCCGTCATGGCGCTGCTGCTGATCACCGGCCCGCTGCTGCTGCCCGAGTACAAGGACGAGAACGCGGGCCGCATCGACTTGCTCAGCGTCGGCCTCTCGCTGGCCACCATCCTGCCCGTCGTCTACGGCATCAAGGAGGGCGCCAAGCACGGGCTCGGGACCACTGCGCTGCTCGCCCTGCTGGCCGGCGCCGTCTTCGGGTACTTCTTCGGCCGCCGCCAACTGCGCCTGGCGGACCCGATGCTGGACCTGAGCCTCTTCCGCAGCCGCGCCTTCAGCGTCGCGCTGGGAGTGATGCTCTTCGGCGCCTTCGCCATGGGCGGCATGTACCTCTTCGTCACCCAGTACCTGCAACTGGTGGCCGGGCTCTCCCCGCTGCGCGCCGGGCTGTGGCTGCTGCCCGCCGCCGCGCTGCTCATCGCCGCGTCGATGCTCGCCCCGCTCGCGGCACGGCGCTTCCGGCCGGGCCATGTGACCGGCGTCGGGCTCGCGCTGTCCGCCGTGGGCTATCTCATCCTCACCGTGGCCGACCCAAACGACAGCGGGCTGGCCTACGTCGTCGTCGGCTTCAGCTTCCTCTACGCCGGCATCGGTCCGCTGATGGCACTGAGCGTCTCGCTGGTGGTGGGCTCCGCACCGCCGGAGAAGGCGGGCGCGGCCTCCGCCCTCCAGGAGACGAGCAGCGAACTCGGCCTCGCGCTGGGCATCGCCGTGCTCGGCAGCATCGGCACCACCGTCTACCGCGACGAGGTCGCGGGCGCGCTGCCCGCCGAGGCGCCCGCAGCCGCCGAGGCCGCCACCCGCGACACCTTGGCCCGTGCGGTGGACGCGACGGAGGCGCTGCCCGCCTCCCTCGCCGGGCAGATCCTCACCCCCGCGCGCGAGGCGTTCGCGTCCGGGCTCAACAGCGTGGCGCTCATCTGCGCCGTCCTGGTCGGCGCCCTCGCCGTCCTCGCCGTCGTGACGCTCCGCCACGTGCCGCCGACCGGGGCCCCGGAGGAGCCCGCCGCGCCGGAAGCCGCCGACGGCTCCACAGGCGGCTCCACCGGCGGCTCCACCGGTGAGACCCTCACCCCCGTCCCCTGAGCGACCGGCAGACCACCGGGTGGCAGAGCCTTGTGATAATCACGGGGAGCGAGGCTCTGGTGTGAGTCGCGCAGGGGAGAGGGCAGGGGAGCACCTTGGACAGGGACGAGTCCATATCGGATGAGGAATGGGCACGCTTCCTGCGCGAAGCCGAGGCCGGGTCGCCGGACGCGCCGAAGGAGCCGTCGGCCCGGGCCCGGATGGTGACCCGGCGGCTGCGGGAGAATCCCGCCCCGCCCACGGCCTGGCGCACGCACGAACCGCCGGCGCCGCGAAGACGGGGCGGGAAGCTGTGGCCCGTGCTCGGCCTGCTGTGTGCGGCCGTCCTGCTGCTCGCCGCGCTCGCTCCGGGGCAGTTGACCAGCCTGTTCGGCGGCGATGACGAGGGGGACGCGCCGCTCGCCGCGGAGTCGGCACGCCCCAGCGGGCCGCCCGCGACGCAGGCGGCGGGGCGGGGGCCCACCGTGGCGGAGCCGTTCCGTGGTTCGCCCGCCGCGCGCTGGCACGACGACGCGGCGGGCATCACCCTGCCCCCGGCCCGGGCGACCGGCTGGATGACCACGGCGCAGGTCGAGCAGGCGCTCACCCGGAGCCGGGACTTCCTCACCGCCTCCAGCCTGGATCGCGGGGTGCTGCGCGGGGAGCGGCCCGCGCAGGCGATCGCGTGGATCAACCCGCACCAGAAGGACGTACAGGAGTACCTGTCGGCCGCGTTCCGCACGCCCAGCCGCGAGAACGACCCGCTGATGCTCTTCAGCCGCTTCGCGAAGGAGGACGTACGGCTCGTCGGGGACGTGGTCAAGACGCGGGGGCGGATCACCTTCCGGGAGGGCGAGCGCGGCGCGGTCGAGGTGGTCACCGACGTCACGTACGCCTATCCGGTCGTACGCGCCGAGGAGGGGAGCGACGAGGTCGCGCGCACCATCGTGCGCCGCGAGGTCGTGCTGAGCTGGGACGATCCGGCGAAGGTGGTCACCGAGCCGGACACGTTCACCCTGGCCTCCTACCGGGCGGACACCACCAACGGCGGCTGCGGCCCCCGCACCGGCTACTTCACCCCCCGGTTCCCCTCCGAGGACGCGCCCGCCGACGCGGGCGAGGGCACCGCGGTGGACCCGTACGACCGGAGCACGACGATGGACGAGCGCATGAGCGAGGCCGGCGACAGCGCATGCGGGACCGCCACCCGCACATGAGCGACACGTACCGGGGGCGCTACCAGCTGCTCCGCCTCACCCCGGAGGCGCTGTCCGTCACCTACTTCGAGGACCACTTCGACAAGGATGCGGAAATCGTGCATCGCACCCGCCTGCGTACGGAGACCTGGGAGTGGGAAGAGATCCGCGCCCTGCGGTGGAACCCCTACTTCCGGGGAGCCGTGGAACTCCGGATCGAGGCCGTGCCCGAAGCAGTGGAATCCCCGCGCTCCGACGGACGCCCCCGCATCGGCCGGGTGTGTGTCGAGGCGAACCTGTCCCGGAAGCAGTGGCGGCGCTTCGCCCGCCGGGTCGCGGAGCTGACGGCGGGCAGGCTCGTGGTGGAGCCCGCCGTCCCGCCGCGTCCTCGGCCCTGGTGGCGCGGCCCCCGATGAGGCACCGGGGGCCGCGCCGCGACCCCGCTACCGCGCCTCGCGGGCCAGGTACGCCAGCAGGTCCTGGCGGCTGAGCACACCCGTGGGCTTCCCCTCCTCCAGCACCAGCGTCGCGTCCGCGCCCCCCAGTACGGCCATCAGGTCGGCGACGGACTCCCCCGAACCGACGTGCGGCAGCGGGGCGCTCAGGTGCTGGTCGAGGCGGTCGTCCAGGGAGGCGCGCCGGGCGAAGAGCGCGTCCAGCAGCTCGCGCTCCACCACCGAGCCGATGACCTCGGCCGCCATCACGTCCGGGTGCCCGGCGCCCGGCTTGACCACCGGCATCTGCGAGACGCCGTACTCGCGCAGCACCTCGATCGCCTCGCCGACCGTCTCCTCGGGATGCATGTGGACGAGGGAGGGGATGGGCCCCTCCTTGTACCGGAGAACGTCGCCGACCCGTACGACCGTGGGCTCGCCCTCCTCCAGGAAGCCGTAGTCGTTCATCCAGTCGTCGTTGAAGATCTTGCTCAGGTAGCCGCGCCCGCTGTCCGGCAGCAGGACGACGACCACGTCGTCGGGCCCGAGCCCCTCGGCCGCCTTCAGCGCGCCGACCACGGCCATCCCGCACGAGCCGCCGACCAGCAGCCCCTCCTCCCGGGCGAGGCGGCGGGTCATCTGGAAGGAGTCCTTGTCCGAGACGGCGATGATCTCGTCCGTCACCTCGCGGTCGTAGGCGTCCGGCCAGAAGTCCTCGCCGACGCCCTCCACCAGGTACGGGCGCCCGGAGCCGCCGCTGTAGACCGAGCCCTCCGGGTCCGCGCCGACGACCGTGACGCGCCCCTCGCTGGCCTCCTTGAGGTAGCGGCCGGTGCCGGAGATGGTGCCGCCGGTGCCGATCCCCGCGACGAAGTGCGTGATGCGGCCCTCCGTCTGCGCCCACAGCTCGGGGCCGGTCGTCTCGTAGTGCGAGCGCGGATTGGCCGGGTTGCTGTACTGGTCGGGCTTCCAGCCGTTCGGCGTCTCGCGGACCAGCCGGTCGGAGACGTTGTAGTACGAGTCGGGGTGCTCGGGATCGACGGCCGTCGGGCAGACCACGACCTCCGCGCCGTACGCCCGCAGCACGTTGATCTTGTCAAGGGAGACCTTGTCCGGGCAGACGAAGACGCAGCGGTATCCCTTCTGCTGCGCGACGATGGCCAGACCGACCCCGGTGTTGCCCGAAGTGGGTTCGATGATCACGCCGCCGGGGCGGAGCGCGCCGCTGCGCTCGGCGTCCTCGATCATCCGCACGGCGATCCGGTCCTTGACCGACCCGCCGGGGTTGAAGTACTCGATCTTCGCCAGGACGGTGGCCTGGATACCCTCCGTCACACTGTTGAGCTTCAGCAGCGGAGTGTTGCCGACAAGCTCGATCATCGACTCGTGATACTGCACCTGTATCTCCACGCCTTCCGGAGGGATTCGGGGTTTCCAAGGGGGTTCGAGAGGCACACGTGCCTCAGCGGGGTTTACGAGGCGCGCCCCGGAGGGAACGCAGCACGTCCGCCCCCGCGCCGCACCCGTGCGTTCACCATATTGCGCAACATGCGCACACCTGCGATGCGTTGCACAGCGTCTCCTACGGGGCAACACAGTGTGGAGGACAGAATTTCCCCAGACGTACAGACGTTGCCCGGCAGATCCACGCAGAGGGCGCGAAACACACGGGAAGAATCTTCGGGAGGCGGACCAGAAATATGCCGATGTCGAAGGCGGCGAGTGCCCGGGTGGCACGCCGGATCGCGACCGCGGCCGCGTACGGCGGTGGCGGTATCGGGCTGCTCGGCGGAGCGGCGGTCGGGCTGCTCTTCACCGAGGTCCAGATCGCCAAGCGCAAGGTCGGCGGCTCCGACGACGTGCCGCCGATGGCGGACGGCCTGTACGGCGGCGCCTTCGCCAGGACGAGCGTCGAGCCGGGCGGCGAGCGCGACGGCGAGTTCGGCCGCCGCCATCCGCGCCCGCTGCGGCTGGCCATGCTCGGCGACTCCACGGCGGCCGGGCAGGGCGTGCACCGCGCCCGGCAGACGCCGGGCGGGCTGCTGGCCTCCGCGCTGGCGGCGGTCGCGGAGCGCCCGGTCGAGCTGCGGAACGTCGCGGTGCCCGGAGCCCAGTCCGACGGGCTGGAGCGGCAGGTCACGCTGCTGCTGAGCGAGCGCGACCTCTCGCACGCGCCGGACGTCTGCGTGATCATGGTCGGCGCGAACGACGTCACGCACCGGATGCCGCCCGCCCGTTCCGTGCGCCTGCTCTCCGACGCCGTCGCCCGGCTGCGCACGGCGGGCTGCCAGGTGGTGGTGGGCACCTGCCCCGACCTGGGCACGATCGAGCCCGTGGGACAGCCGCTGCGCTGGATCGCGCGGCGGCTGAGCCGTCAGCTGGCCGCCGCGCAGACCATCGCGGTGGTCGAGGAGGGCGGTCGTACGGTCTCGGTGGGCGACCTGCTGGGCCCGGAGTTCGCGGCGAACCCGCAGGAGCTGTTCGGCCCCGACAACTACCACCCCTCGGCCGAGGGCTACGCCACCGCCGCGATGGCGTTGCTGCCCACGCTGTGCGCGGCGCTGGGGCTGTGGCCGACGGAGGACGAGCGGCCGGACGCCTCGCGGCGCGAGGGCATCCTGCCGGTGGCCCGTGCGGCGGCCGAGGCGGCGGCCGAGGGCGGCACGGAGGTCACCGCGGTGCGCGGGCCGTGGGCACTGCTCAAGCACCGCAGGCGGCGGCGGCTGCCGCCCCCGGACGGCCACGGCGACGGCCCGGGCGAGCCCGGGGCGGACCCGGAGCCCTCCCCCGCCCCCCACCACGGCGCGGACGCAGACGCCCGCTGACCCCGACGCAGCACGCCGGGCACGCCAGGGCGCGCCGCCACCGTGCGACCAGCGCGGCCAGCCCGCTCCGGGCACCACGCGCCGCGCGGGCGGCGGCCCGGCGCAGGCACGGCGCGACGTCCGTCCCGCAGCCGCGCCCGCAATCGCGGGCAAGGCGCGCGCCGGACGTACGTCACCGCCCCGCCCCACAAGCGCAGCACGGGCGCGGCCAACGCGGCGCCCAACGGGACACAGCGGCCGGGAAGTCGCGCGCCTGGCGCGGCGCACGCCCTGACCGGCGGCGTCACGGGGCCGCTGCGCAACGCCGTCCGGACCGCACACACGCACGGCCGGAGGCGTGCGTGCGCAGCGCCCGGCGCGCTACGGCGGCGGACGCACGCCCGGCAGCGCCCCAGCCCCGCCGCGCCGCCCTGCACCCGCCTGCACCCGCCTGCACCCGTACCAAGCAAGCGCTTAGAAAAGAGGCCCGCATCACACCGCGTCCCCCGTGACCCTGATGCTACGGATGGGTAGCTTCCTAGGAGTCCGCACGCGCGCCGCCCGCCAGGCGGAGCTTCGCGGGCGGCGCCCCCGAACAGCCACCCTCGTCGTACCCCCGGAGCCGCGTGATGCCCGAAGCAGTGATCGTCTCTGCCGCCCGCTCGCCCATCGGACGCGCCTTCAAGGGGTCGCTCAAGGACGTGCGTCCGGACGACCTGACCGCGACGATCGTCCAGGCGGCCCTGGACGGGGTCCCCGGACTGGACCCCGCGCAGATCGACGACCTGATGCTCGGCTGCGGGCTGCCCGGCGGCGAGCAGGGCCACAACCTGGGCCGGGTGGTCGCCGTGCAGCTGGGCATGGACCACCTGCCGGGGTGCACCATCACCCGCTACTGCGCCTCCTCGCTCCAGACGACCCGGATGGCGCTGCACGCCATCAAGGCGGGCGAGGGTGACGTCTTCCTCTCCGCCGGGGTGGAGACCGTCTCGCGGAGCGTCAACGGCTCCTCGGACGGCATGCCCGGCACCCACAACCCGCTGTTCGCCGGGGCGGAGGCCCGTACGGCCGCGCGGGCGGAGCACGGCGGCGAGGGCTGGACCGACCCGCGCGCGGCGGGCGAGGTGCCCGACGCCTACATCGCGATGGGGCAGACCGCCGAGAACCTCGCCCGGCACAAGGGCATCTCCCGGCGGGAGATGGACGAGTTCGGCGTGCGGTCGCAGAACCTCGCCGAGAAGGCCGTCGCGGACGGCTTCTGGGAGCGGGAGATCACCCCGGTCACGCTGCCCGACGGCACGGTGGTCTCGCGCGACGACGGCCCCCGCGCGGGCGTCACGATGGAGGGCGTCCAGGGCCTCAAGCCCGTCTTCCGGCCGGACGGCCTGGTGACGGCGGGCAACTGCTGCCCGCTGAACGACGGCGCCGCCGCGCTCGTGGTCATGTCCGACACCAAGGCGCGCGAGCTGGGCGTCGCGCCACTGGCCCGGGTCGTGTCCACCGGCCTCTCGGCCCTCTCCCCCGAGATCATGGGCTACGGACCGGTGGAGGCGAGCAGGCAGGCGCTGGCACGGGCCGGGATGTCCATCGGCGACATCGACCTGGTCGAGATCAACGAGGCGTTCGCCGCCCAGGTCATCCCCTCCTACCAGGACCTCGGCGTCGACCTGGACCGGCTGAACGTCAACGGCGGGGCGATCGCCGTCGGCCACCCGTTCGGGATGACCGGGGCCCGCATCACCGGCACCCTGATCAACTCCCTCCAGTGGCACGACAAGCAGTTCGGTCTGGAGACGATGTGCGTCGGCGGCGGCCAGGGCATGGCCATGGTGCTGGAGCGCCTGAGCTGAGCCGACGCGGCGGCGCCTGTGACGCGTGAGTCGAACTGAGGTGAATTGTTTCCCGGCCCGCGTGCTCAACACCATCGAGACCGAAGCGCCCCCAGGATGTGATATATCCCCTGGGGGCGCGGCGTTCTCCCTGGTCAAGGCGGTGTGGCCGAAAGCCCTGGGCCCTTCTACCCGTCCCCTTGATGGCGTTTTGCACTACGGTCGTGGCACCCCGCCGACGAAACTGAGATAGGAATTCGGGGGATCGAGGTCCAGGAACCGGGAGTACGTCTGTGAGCGCCATATCCCTCATTCTGCTGTCGGCCGCGGCAGTCGCCACGGCGCTGGGCGGTGCCGCCCTGCACACCGCGCGCGGTGTGCACCGTGAGCTGACGTCGCTGCGCGTCCAGCTGGACCGCGCCGAGGCGGCCCGCGCCGCGACCGCCGCCGCGATCACCGCCGACGGTGCCGCACAGGTGCCCGCCGCCCGCCCCGGCAGTCCCGCCGAGGAGATCCGCGTCGCCGTCACGCAGGCGCTCGCCGAGGAGCGGGAGCGCGAACTCGCCGAGGCCCGCGCCTTCTGGGCGGCCCAGGAGGCCCGCGACAGCGCCCCCGGCACCGGCACCCTGCTGGCGGGCCACGGCACGGAGTACGAGGTCGCCCCCGACCCGGACAGCGCCACACTGCTCGAAGCGCTCCTGGAGGGCAGGCTGGACGGCCTGGAGGGCCTGCACGGGCTGCTGGAGGCCGAGGCGTTCGTCCCGCGCCAGTCCGACCGCGGCGAGGCTCCGGACGACATCCTCGCCGACGGCGCCGCGGCCGAACGGGAGTACGGGCCGGACGCGGAGCCGGAGCCCGGCGCAGCGGAGCCGGCCGAGTCCGCCGAACTGGCCGCCGCCCGCCGCCGCCACCCCTCGCACCCCGACTTCAACCTGAACGGCGACCCCGTCGGCACCGCCGCCCCGGCCGGGCACGTGGTGGCCGCCGACCACGAGCGCACGGTGCGCCGGCTCTCCGAGCTGGCCGACGCACGTACGCCGCTGGCCGACGTACGGCCGGGCCCGCTGGGCACCCTGGACGTGTACGCCTTCGAGGACGGCACCACCTTGTGCATGTCCCCCGGCCACCACGAGACGGCCCGGCACCTGGCCGACGCGCTGAGCGCGGGCCGCCCGCCGGTACTGCTGGGCGGGTCCAGCATCACCGGGGCGTACTCGCTGACGTTCGGCGTCGGCGAGGAGCGCGTCTACACCCTCGCCGACCGGATCATCGCCTCGCTGTAGCGCGCGCCCCGGGGCCGCCCGCCCGGGTCAGGCCCGGCCCGCGCCACGCTCCAGCAGCCGCAGCGCGTCGTCCAGACCGGCCGCGTCACCCGCGGCGGAGAGCGCCAGCGCCAGATCGTGCCCGGCCACCGCGAGCTGGTCCCCGACGGCGAACGGGCCCGCGTCCGGCATCTCGTACGGCGCCCGGCCCCCGAACTCCGCGTCCTGCGCGCGCCGGGCCAGTTCCCGGGCAAGGGCCAGGCCCTCGGTCGCCGCGCCGC
The DNA here is from genome assembly GCF_000424825.1 of Streptomyces sp. CNH287. Classification (NCBI taxonomy): domain Bacteria; kingdom Bacillati; phylum Actinomycetota; class Actinomycetes; order Kitasatosporales; family Streptomycetaceae; genus Streptomyces; species Streptomyces sp. CNH287. Next base: position 90,864 of record NZ_AUKQ01000019.1, read on the forward strand.
GCCGCAGCGCACTCTGCGGGGTGGCGCGCAGGCGGTCGGCGAGCCGGTCCACTCCGGCGGTCAGCGGCGTCGTGTCGAGCATGCCGCAAGCCTATGCGCCGCCACCGGGCGGTTGCCATTGCCCCAACTGTCAGGCACGGTGGCGTGAAGGACTCACAGAGCCAGCGTCCGGAGGCGCCGATGTCCCAGACTTTCTCCGACCAGACCCACCAGAACCTCCTCGCCAGAATCCCCCACTGCACCGGCCGCGAGGTGTCCGACTGGCTTCGTGCCGTCGACGACGGGCCCGCCCTCTTCCGGTTCGAGGACAAGGTCAGCTGGCTCCGCGGGGAGCACGAGCTTTCCTACGGGCACGCGAAAGCGATCATCCACGAGCACGACCTGAGGCGCGCCGCGCGCCACCTCTGACCGCCGCCCGCCGGGTGCGCGCACCGTGAGCGTGTGTCAGCGGCGGGCGCGGGCGGACGGCAGGAAGAGACAGAAGGACCCGCGAGGCGAATGCCTCGCGGGTCCCTTTCTGCGCGGGTGCCCGGCGCGGCGGGCTCGCGCCCGCCGCGCCTGCGTCAGCCGTCGCTCTGGAGGATCGCGATGAGCCGCAGGAACTCCAGGTAGATCCAGACCAGCGTCAGGGTCAGCCCGAACGCCGCCATCCAGGACTCCTCGCGCGGCGCGCCGTAGGCGATGCCGTCCTCGACCTGCTTGAAGTCGAGGGCGAGGAAGCAGGCACCGAGGACGATGCCGATGATGCCGAAGAGGATGCCCATGCCGCCGCTGCGGAAGCCGAGGCCGTCACCGCCGCCGAAGACCGCGAAGAGCAGGTTGACGCCCATCAGCAGGACGAAGCCGATCGCCGCCGCCATCACGAAGCGGTAGAACCGCTGCGTGACCCGGATGATCCGGGTCTTGTACATGACCAGGACGGCGGTGAAGACCGCCATCGTGCCCAGCACGGCCTGCATGGCCGCGCCGTCGGCGATGCGGTTGTCGACGAAGTTGCTGATGGCGCCGAGGAAGAGGCCCTCGAACGCCGCGTACGCCAGGATGAGCGCCGGCGAGGCCTTGCGCTTGAAGGACTGCACCAGCGCCAGCACCATCGCCACCAGGGCGGCGCCGATGGCCGGCCCCAGCGGGAGGTCGGTGATCCAGGCGACGGCCGCCATCACCACGACGGTGCCGACCGTCATGCTGGTGCGGGCGACGACGTCGTCCATCGTCATGCGCCCGGTGTGCGGCGGGGCCGCCGGAGGTGCTCCCTGGAAGCCCCCCGCGGTCTGCGGCTGCTGGGCGTACGGGTTCGTCGCGTAGGGGTTGGTCGCGTAAGGGTTCGTCGCCTGCGGGGCCCCGGTCTGCGGCTGCTGTGCAGCATTGAATCCGGCGTAGCCGTTGTCGCGGCTGAACCCCCGTCGCGAGAAGACCGGGTTGCTGCTCCTCATCTCACTCCTCCATGACCGCACGGCGCGGCCTCGCCTCCAGGGTAATGCTTGGGCAAAGCCGACACGTCACCGCTGCACGCTAACGCAGCAGTAAGAACGAGGGAACAGCTGTGATTGTTCCGGTACACAGCGCACCGCTTCGGGCCTGCAGGTCCTCGCGGGGGCGCCTCGCGGCGCGTAACGGGACACCCGTTCGGCCGCGACCCGTTCGGCCCACCCGGGGACTCCACGCGCCCGGTCCGGCCCGGATGCACAGCGCGGGGCCAACTGCCGCCGCTCACAGGGGAGTTCTGAATCGGACACCCGCCCGGGTGCACGGTGCGTCTTCACTTGGTGTCCCCTGGTCACCGAGGACAGGCGCGGAGGTGCCCGGAGCCGGACTTGAACCGGCACGGCCCGAGGGCCAACGAGGTTTAAGCTCGTCGTGTCTGCATTCCACCATCCGGGCACTGGCTCCAGGCAGACGCCTGCACGCCGAAGAGGACCGCCGAAGTCCGCTCGAGACGCGGGATGAGCCTATCCAGGTCTCCACCCGAACACCGGATCGAGATCCCGATGTTGTCTTATTTTATTGACAACTGACGGAGCATCAGCCACATACGCCCCTCTTCGGAGCCCTCCCCCGCAGGTCCGCACTGTTCCCCAGAAATGACGGAAAGTCGCCGCCCGACCACAGTTCCTCAGCCCCCCACATCAGCCCGGTGTCATCCCCAGGTAGGACGAATCCCTTTCGGCATACCTCCCAAGGCTCCCCCGGAAACCGGTTCACCGGTTGATCCGGCGGGCCGCCGGCCACGGGAGGATAGGGGTGTTCCACCGACCGCATGCCGGACGTCCGCACCGCTGCGACCGTCACCACCACCACCACGACAGGAGCACGTTCTCGTGACCACCACCCAGGCCGACGCAGGTGCCTCCCCCGCAGCCGCACCCACGGGTGTAGCCGCCGCCCGCGCCACGGACCTCTCCAAGGTCTACGGGACGGGCGAGACCAAGGTGGTCGCGCTGGACAGCGTCTCCGTCGACTTCCGGCAGGCGGAGTTCACCGCGATCATGGGGCCCTCCGGCTCCGGCAAGTCCACGCTCATGCACTGCATGGCGGGCCTCGACTCGATATCGTCCGGCAGCGCCCGGATCGGCGACACCGAGCTGACCTCGCTGAAGGACAAGAAGCTGACGCAGTTGCGGCGGGACCGGATCGGTTTCATCTTCCAGGCGTACAACCTGCTGCCCACGCTGAACGGGCTGGAGAACATCACGCTGCCCATGGACATCGCGGGCCGCAAGCCCGACAAGGAGTGGCTGGACCGGGTGATCGAGACCGTCGGGCTCTCCGGCCGCCTCAAGCACCGGCCCAACGAGCTTTCCGGCGGCCAGCAGCAGCGCGTCGCCGTCGCCCGCGCCCTGGCCTCCCGCCCCGAGATCATCTTCGGCGACGAACCCACCGGAAACCTCGACTCCCGCGCCGGCGCCGAAGTACTCGGCTTCCTCCGC
>NZ_AUKQ01000020.1:0-86754 GCF_000424825.1 Streptomyces sp. CNH287
CAGGGTGAGTGCGGGTCGCAGAAGTAGACCGGCACGCCCGTGGCCACGGTGAACTGCTTGTGCGCGGCCATCTCGCAGCCCTGGTCCCAGGTCAGCGAGCCTCTCAGGTGCCCGGGCAGGGTCTGGATCAGCGGTACCAGCACATCGCGGACCTCCTCGGCGGTATGCCCGCCGGGCAGATGCCCGAGCATGACGTAGCGGGTGGAGCGTTCGACCAGGGTGACGATCGCGCTCTCGCTGCGGGGACCGACGATCAGATCGCCCTCCCAGTGGCCGGGAACCGCCCGGTCCTCAACCTCGGCAGGACGCTCGGAGATCATCACCATCTCGTCGACGAACCGGCGGGTGCGCTGGTCCGGGCTCCGGCGCGGCTTGCGGCGGGTGCGCCCGGTGCGCAGCGCTGCCGCGACTTCGCGGCGCAGTCCGCCACGGGCCTGGACGTAGATCGCCTGGTAGATCGTTTCCGGGCTCACGCGCATGCTCTCGTCGTCGGGGAACTCGATGGCCAGAGCGTGGCAGATCTGCTCGGGTGACCACTGGTCCTGCAGCTTTTCCGCGACGAACCGGCGGAGCGGGCCGTCCTGGGCGAGCTTGGAGTCCTTGGGGCGCGACCGGCTCCTCGCCCATGCCCGCTGGGCCCGGTGCGGCCGGTAGAAGCCATCGACCGACCGGGCGTCGATCTCGCGCTTGATCGTGGACGCCTGTCGGCCCAGTGCCCGTCCGATCGCGCGCAGCGACCGGCCTTCGCGGTGCAGATCAGCGATCAGCTCTCGCTCGGTCACCGTGAGGAACCTGGGGTGCAGTTCGGCCTCGACCGTTGCGAGGGACGACTCCCAAGAGGTGGCGGCGATGGTGGTCACACCGGTCTTGTAGTCGATGCGGCGCCCGTCAGGATGCAGGCGCGAGTGGCCGATCTGCCGGATACCGCGGTCCCAGTCCTCAGCGGTGCGCTCATGGACGCCGGCCTGCGCGGCGGCATCACGGCGCAGGACTCCCGCAGCACGCAGCCGCTCGTACTCCGCCCGACCGGGGTGGCCGGGCCTACGCGGCCTGCCGAGACCACGGATTCCGGCCTGGCGTGCCCATCCGAACGCCGTGTTGCGGTTCACTCCGACTGCACGAGCCGCAGCAGTGATGCTGCCGTTCTCCCTGTCCAGCGCCTCGAAGAACGCCGCCTTCAGCACCTCGAAATCCACGATCCCCGCAACTCCCTGAACTCCAGAGTGTTGCGGGGATCAATAGAACCCGCCGGCGACTCCGGGGCACCACCACGCACCTCGACCGCGGGGGGCGGCGGCCGTGGCCGTCACATGCGGCGCAGCACGGCCACGACCTTGCCGAGGATCGTCGCGTCGTCGCCGGGGATCGGCTGGTAGGACGCGTTGTGCGGGAGCAGCCATACGTGGCCGTCCTCGCGCTTGAAGCGCTTGACCGTCGCCTCGCCCTCCAGCATGGCCGCGACGACGTCGCCGTTCTCCGCGACCGGCTGGCGGCGCACGGTGACCCAGTCGCCGTCGCAGATCGCCGCGTCGACCATGGAGTCGCCGACGACCTTCAGGACGAACAGCTCTCCGTCGCCCACGAGCTGACGCGGCAGCGGGAAGACGTCCTCCACGGACTCCTCGGCGAGGATCGGGCCGCCGGCGGCGATCCGCCCGACGAGCGGCACGTAGGAAGCTGAGGGCTTGCCGGTGGTGTCCGTGGTCGCCTGGGTGCTGGGGGTGTCCGAGCCGCGTACCTCGTACGCGCGGGGGCGGTGCGGGTCCCGGCGGAGGAAGCCCTTGCGTTCGAGTGCCATCAGCTGATGGGCCACCGAGGAGGTGCTGGAGAGGCCCACGGCCTGGCCGATCTCCCGCATGGACGGCGGGTAGCCGCGCCGCTGCACGGAGTCGCGGATCACCTCGATCACGCGCCGCTGCCGGTCGGTGAGCCCGGAGCTGTCCGCACGGATGCCTGGAGGCCTCCCCGGCAGGGCGCGGGCGGGCTGTGGCTCGTCGGCTGCCGGGTTCATGGTCTCGCTTCTGACCTGCGATGTCTGGTCGATGGCCGGTGCGGAACGGTCCTGGGTGGTGATGGTGGCGGTGTCTGCGGCGGTGGTCACGTCAGCCCCTCTCGAGCGGTACTCCCTAGTGGGACAACGGTAGTTCGTTTCGAAAGGTTGCGCCAAACACACGTTCGAGTGAAAATTCGCTATTCGGCTGACGTGATCAAGTGGGCAGGTGTACAAGCGGCCTTCTGGTGACACCCGGGCCGTGCGCCGCGCCCGGCCGTCCGTCGTGTCGCGTCCAGTCTCGCAGGCGCGCCCCGCCGTCGGCCGCGCACCCTCGCTCCCGTACGCTCGACGCTGCCGCGCGAAGGCGACACGCGAATCAGCTCGTTGTCCCCCGGGCACCAGATCTAGTGGTTAGATAGGCGTGAGCCGCCTACAAGTTGTGGTGCCCAGCCTTTCAACCGGCGGGGCTTCGACTATGCTGGTGGTGACTTCGAGGGGCCCCGCCAGGGGTGTCGCGAGGTGGTTCAGTCATGCACGGCGAGAGCTTCGGAAGGGTGGGAATTCGATGCACTGCCCCTTCTGCAGGCACTCCGACAGTCGTGTCGTCGACAGCCGTACGACCGATGACGGCACCGCGATCCGGCGGCGCCGCCAGTGCCCCGACTGCTCCCGTCGGTTCACCACGGTCGAGAACGCGTCACTGATGGTGATCAAGCGCAGCGGCGTCACCGAGCCCTTCAGCCGGGACAAGGTGATCGCAGGCGTGCGCAAGGCATGCCAGGGGCGCCCGGTCACCGAGGACGCCCTCGCGCAGCTCGGCCAGCGGGTCGAGGAGGCGGTCCGGGCCACCGGCAGCGCGGAGCTTTCCGCGCACGACGTCGGCCTGGCCATACTCGGCCCGCTCCAGGATCTCGACCTCGTCGCGTATCTGCGGTTCGCCTCCGTCTACCGGGCGTTCGAATCGCTCGAGGACTTCGACGCCGCGATCGCGGAGCTGCGCGACGCCTCGCCACCCCCCGGGGCGCGGGGCGGGGACGAGGCAGGCGGGGGCCCGGAGGTCCCCGCACCCGCCGTCGCCGCCGACTGAGCGGCTTCACGAGGGACCGACCGGTGTGCCTGGGGGCACTCCGGTCCCAGACAGACACCGTGCCCCGGAAGAAACGGGGCACATGGGGGCGTTATGCCCGTACAGGGAGGCGGAATGACAGAGACGACGAGCGGCCCGGCACGCGGCTCCCGCGCTAAGGGCGGCAAGGCGAGCAAGGGGCTGCGCATCGAGCGCATCCACACCACGCCCGGCGTGCATCCGTACGACGAGGTGGCGTGGGAGCGCCGGGACGTCGTCATGACCAACTGGCGCGACGGCTCGGTCAACTTCGAGCAGCGTGGCGTCGAGTTCCCCGGCTTCTGGTCGGTGAACGCGGTCAACATCGTCACCAGCAAGTACTTCCGCGGTGCTGTCGGCACGCCGCAGCGGGAGCACAGCCTCAAGCAGCTCATCGACCGCGTGGTGCGCAGCTACCGCGCGGCGGGTGAGCAGAATGGTTACTTCGCGTCCGCCGAGGACGCCGAGATCTTCGAGCACGAGCTCGCCTACGCGGTGCTGCACCAGATCTTCGCGTTCAACTCCCCGGTCTGGTTCAACGTCGGGACGAAGCAGCCGCAGCAGGTCAGCGCCTGCTTCATCCTCTCCGTCGACGACTCGATGGAGTCGATCCTCGACTGGTACAAGGAAGAGGGGATGATCTTCAAGGGCGGTTCCGGCGCCGGCCTGAACCTCTCCCGCATCCGCTCCTCCAAGGAGCTGCTCTCCTCCGGCGGAAACGCCTCCGGCCCGGTCTCCTTCATGCGCGGGGCCGACGCCTCCGCCGGCACGATCAAGTCGGGCGGCGCCACCCGGCGCGCCGCCAAGATGGTCGTCCTGGACGTGGACCACCCCGATGTCGAGGCGTTCATCGAGACCAAGGTCAAGGAGGAGGAGAAGATCCGCGCGCTGCGCGACGCGGGCTTCGACATGGACCTCGGCGGGGACGACATCACCTCCGTCCAGTACCAGAACGCGAACAACTCGGTCCGGGTGACCGACGCGTTCATGAAGGCGGCCGAGGCGGGCGAGCAATTCCCGCTGCGCGCCCGGATGACGGGCGAGATCGTCGAGGAGGTCGACGCCAAGGCGCTGCTGCGCAAGATGGCCGTCGCCGCCCACGCCTGCGCCGACCCCGGCATCCAGTACGACGACACCATCAACCAGTGGCACACCTCGCCCGAGTCGGGCCGGATCACCGCGTCCAACCCGTGCAGCGAGTACATGCACCTGGACAACTCCTCGTGCAACCTCGCCTCGCTGAACCTGATGAAGTTCCTGCGCGACGACGACAAGGGCAACCAGTCCTTCGACTCCGCGCGTTTCGCCAAGGTCGTCGAGCTGGTCATCACCGCGATGGACATCTCCATCTGCTTCGCGGACTTCCCGACCGAGAAGATCGGTGAGACCACCCGCGCCTTCCGGCAGCTCGGCATCGGCTACGCCAACCTGGGTGCCCTGCTGATGGCGACCGGGCATGCCTACGACAGCGACGGCGGGCGTGGTCTGGCGGGCGCCATCACCTCCCTGATGACCGGCACCTCGTACAAGCGCTCGGCCGAACTGGCCGCGGTGGTCGGCCCGTACGACGGGTACGCCCGCAACGCCCAGGCGCACCAGCGCGTGATGAAGCAGCACGCGGACGCCAACACCGACGCCACGCGGGTCGACGACCTGGACACGCCGGTGTGGGCCGCGGCGACCGAGGCGTGGCAGGACGTGGTCCGGCTGGGCGCGAAGCACGGCTACCGCAACGCCCAGGCCTCCGTCCTGGCGCCGACCGGCACCATCGGCCTGATGATGGACTGCGACACCACCGGTGTGGAGCCCGACCTCGCGCTGGTCAAGTTCAAGAAGCTGGTCGGCGGCGGCTCGATGCAGATCGTGAACAACACGGTCCCCAAGGCGCTCAAGCGGCTGGGCTACCAGCCGGAGCAGGTCGAGGCCGTTGTCGAGCACATCGCGGAGCACGGCAACGTCAGCGGCGCCCCAGGCCTCAAGACCGAGCACTACTCGGTCTTCGACTGCGCCATGGGCGAGCGTTCCATCTCCCCCATGGGCCACGTGCGGATGATGGCGGCGGCGCAGCCGTTCCTCTCCGGTGCGATCTCCAAGACGGTGAACATGCCCTCGAGCAGCACCGTCGAGGACGTCGAGGAGATCTACCTCCAGGGCTGGAAGCTCGGCACCAAGGCCCTCGCGGTCTACGTCGAGAACTCGAAGGTGGGGCAGCCGCTCTCGGCCAAGCGGACGGACAAGAAGGCGGCGGCCGAGCCGGAGCCGGCGAAGGTCGTCGAGTACCGGCCGGTCCGCAACCGGCTGCCCAAGGGCCGCCCCGGCATCACCACGTCGTTCACCGTCGGCGGTGCCGAGGGCTACATGACGGCCAACTCCTACCCGGACGACGGCCTCGGCGAGGTCTTCCTGAAGATGTCCAAGCAGGGCTCGACCCTCGCGGGCATGATGGACGCCTTCTCGATCGCGGTCTCCGTCGGTCTCCAGTACGGCGTGCCGCTGGAGACCTACGTCTCGAAGTTCACGAACATGCGCTTCGAGCCCGCCGGGATGACCGACGACCAGGACGTACGGATGGCGCAGTCGATCGTCGACTACATCTTCCGCCGCCTGGCGCTGGACTTCCTGCCCTTCGAGACGCGCTCGGCTCTGGGCATCCACTCCGCCGAGGAGCGGCAGCGCCACCTGGACACCGGGTCCTACGAGTCGTCGGCCGACGACATGGACGTGGAGAGCCTCGCCCAGTCCGCACCGCTGCACTCGGCATCCCCGCCGGCCGAGGCACCGGCGCCCGCCGCCGCGGCCCCCGCGCCGGTCGAGGCGCACAACTCCACGGAACTGGTGGAGATGCAGCTCGGGCTGAACGCGGACGCGCCGCTGTGCTTCTCCTGCGGCACGAAGATGCGCCGTGCGGGCAGCTGCTACCTGTGCGAGGGCTGCGGCTCCACCAGCGGTTGCAGCTGATTCGGTAGCGGGCACGGTTGACCGGGCGCGGCGGTGCGCCGAGGTGAACGGCAGGGGGCGGTGGAGCGGGATTCCCGGTCCACCGCCCCCGCGCCGTGCCGGGCAGGCGCCCCGGCCGGGGCGCGGGATCAGGACTGGTGGCTGCCCATCACCCGGGTGAAGGTGTCCGGGTCGGCGTCGAAGCCCCGTACGAGGGAGCGGAACTCCCACACCTCCGGGCCGTTCCGAACGAATTCGCCGATGGTCGCGGCGGTTGCTCCCGCGACGCCGGTCAGGTCGTCGGTCGCGAGTTCCGTGTATCCCTCGAGGATGCGGATGAGGGTGTTCTCTATCCCGCCGAACGTCTTCCGCCCGCTGCCCTGCTGAATCGCGACGCCGATCACCACCCGCGCGTACGTGGGGGCGAGCCGGTCGAGCTCCAGGGTCATGACCTCGTCGGAACCGAAGCCCTGGCCGGTACGGCTGTCCCGGTTGAGGATGATCGTGCCGTCCGGTGAACGGCTGTCGAAGTGGACGAGGTATCCGGGTGCGCCGTACGGGTCTTCGGCGGTGTACGTGGCCGCGATGATGTCGAGGTCATTCGGCGGCTCGCCGACGGGGCTGGGATCCCACTTGAGCGTCACCTCGGCCTTCTCTATCCCCTTGTTGAGACTGCTCACCAGTGTTCCTTTCAGTGGACCGGGCGTATCCGGACCGGACGATCGCGGTCGATGTCGCGGCAACTTCCAAGGGATTCCCGTAGGCCAACCATGTTGCCACGCGGGGGTGGTCGATTTCCCGTGATCAGAGCTGCCCCAACTGGCGCCCCACCACTCCGGCTTGCCGGATTCGGTGGCCGCCTCTTCCGAGGCGTGCGCGCGGCCTGAGTCGTGCGCGCGGGCGCACGGGCGGGGAGTCGCGCGCCGCATGCGTACGGCCGCTCACCCGGATGGCCGTACGATGGCGCGGTGCTGGTCAAGTGGATGCGCTGCACCGTCGTGGACCGTCGTGGGTTCGAGCGCGCTCAGCGAAAGTGGGCGGGGCTGCTCGGCGAGCCGGGATTCCGTGGCCAGGGCGGCGGCTGGAGCCGCTCCAGGGCCGGGGTGGCGCATTTCTTCGGCTTCTGGGAGAGCCGGGCCTTCTACGACTCCTTCATGGCGCGGTCGCACGACCGCCTGCACGCTTCGCAGATCGGCACCTACAAGGACATGCAGGTACGGCTCTTCGAGTACCGGTTCGACGTCAAGGTGGGGTTCCAGCCGACCTTCCTCGACGCCGATCTGCTGCGGGTGGCGCACTGCACGGTGCGGCACGACCGCATGGATCACTTCGTGCTGATGCAGGAGAAGGTGTGGAACCCGGCGATGGCCGGCTCGCCGGGCATGCTGCGCGGGGTCTTCGCACAGGCGCAGCCGGAGGACGAGTTCCTCGTGCTGTCCATGTGGAACTCGGCGGCGGAGCACGGGAAGTACCGGGCCGAGCGGGTGGAGCGTCTGGCGCTGCGCGCGCAGACGGGAGCGGACATCACCGCCATCGCGGGCGACGTCATCGACCTGGAGCCGTCCTGGACGCTGTGACCGCTCGCGGCGCACGGCAGGCGGTGTGACGCTGCGCGCCGGGCCCTCGCGCGCACCGGACGGGGGCGGAGCGTGCCGCTACAGTTCGGGTCCATGACCGAAGATCCGCAGAATCCCGCCCGCCGCGAGCCGGGCGGCCCGGAACACACCGCACGCGCGCTGGCGAGCCTGCGCGGTCTGGCGGTCGGCGACGCACTGGGCTCCCAGTTCTTCGTACCCGCGAACCTGGGAGCACTTCGCCGCCGCGAACTGCCCCCCTCCCCGTGGCAGTGGACCGACGACACCGAGATGGCCTGCTCGGTGGTGGCCGTGCTGGCGGGGCACGGCGGGATCGACCAGGACGCGCTGGCCGCCGCCTTCGCCGAGCACCACGACTTCGACCGCGGCTACGGCCCCGCGGTCAACCGCATGCTGCGGCTGATCCGGCAGGAGGGCGCCGACTGGCGGGAGTTGGCCGCCTCGCTCTTCGACGGCCGGGGGTCCTGGGGGAACGGCGCGGCCATGCGGATCGCCCCGCTCGGCGCCTGGTACGCGGACGATCCGGCCCTGGCCGCGGAGCAGGCCGAACGGTCGGCGTTCGTCACCCACCAGCACCGTGAGGCGGTCGCCGGGGCCATGGCTGTGGCCGGGGCGGCGGCCCTGGTGGCGGGCGCCGCGGGTGCGGCCGACGCCGCCGGCGTGCGGGACGGCGGGACGCCGGGGGCGGGGCTGCTGGCCGCTGTGCTCGAGCTGGTGCCGCGCAGCGCCGTACAGGCCGGACTGCGCCGGGCGGCCGACATGCTCGACTACGACGACGTCGCCACGGTCGCCGCCGTGCTCGGCAGCGGTCGCCGCACCAGCGCCCACGACACGGTGCCGTTCACACTCTGGGCCGCGGCCCGGCATCTCGACGACTACACGGGCGCGTTCTGGACCACCGCCCAGGCGGGCGGGGACGTCGACACGACCTGCGCCATCGTCGGCGGCATCGTGGCGGCGCGTCCGTCGGGTGCGCCGCCCGAGTCCTGGGCGCGGCGTACCGAACCGCTGCCGCAGTGGGCGACGGAGCGGGCTGCGCCGTCCGCGTAACCCGCGTACCCGGTGCGTCCGCCCGTCCGGTGCAGCGGCTAGGCTGTGAAGTGCCATGCCGTACGAACCGCCCACCCACCGCGTCGAGCGGTCGCTCCGTGCCACCACCGGGGCCCGGGTGATCGCGGGGGTGGACGAGGTCGGCCGCGGCGCCTGGGCCGGTCCGGTCACGGTCTGCGCCGCCGTCACCGGTCTGCGCCGCCCTCCGGAAGGGCTCACGGACTCCAAGCTCCTCACCGTCAAGCGGCGTACGGCGCTGGCCGGCGAGCTGAACGGCTGGGTGTCCGCGCACGCGCTCGGGCACTCCTCCTCCCAGGAGATCGACGCCCTGGGGATGACCGCCGCGTTGCGCCTGGCGGCCTCGCGGGCACTGGAGTCGCTTCCGGTGCGGCCCGACGCGGTGATCCTCGACGGCAAGCACGACTACCTCGGCGGCCCCTGGCGGGTCCGTACGGTCATCAAGGGGGACCAGTCGTGTGTCTCGGTCGCCGCGGCGTCCGTGCTGGCGAAGGTGCGGCGCGACGCGATGATGGCCGAGCTCGGCGCCGACCACGAGGAGTTCGCGTTCGCGAGCAACGCCGGATACCCCTCGCCGGTGCACCGCGCCGCGCTGGAGGAGCACGGCCCCACCCCCCACCACCGGCTTTCCTGGTCCTATCTGGACCTGCTGCCGCGCTGGCAGCACCTCAAGCTGGTACGCGACCAGCCCGTGGAGCAGATCGGCCTCTTCTGACCGCGAACCAGCCCTCCGGAGCCCACAGTCCACCCGCCGCAGCACACCGCACACGCGTTTGATAGACAACACCCCATGCCTCTCACCCCCGAGGAGCCACAGATTCACGAGAGCGTCCCGGGTCCCCGCACCGCAGCGGGAACCACCCGGACTCCGCAGGCGGCACGCCCCGGACCGCCCGTTCCCGGCCCACGGCCCACGCCCCCGCAGACCGGGGCGCCCCCGCAGGCGGGGCGCGCACGGCCGGACCGGGTACCTGCCCCCCGTACGGCGCCCACGGCGCGGATCGAACTGGTGACGGCGACGGACGCGAGCGCGGTGGACGCCGCCGACGAGGCGGTCGACACGCTGCTGGAAGCGGGCCGAGCCCCCGGTGAGGTCCTGCTCGTCACCACGGGCGAGGAGCACCCCTGGGCTCAGCACGAACGCTCCTTCGGTGAGGACCCCTACTGGCGCCAACTGTCCGAGGGGCAGGACGTCTTCTGCGTACACGCGTCCGCGCTGAGCCGCGTCGCCCCCCGCCCCGTCGTGGTGCTGGCCGTCAACGGCGGCTCGGACGGCGCGGTGGCCGAGGCGCTGCCCCGGGCGCTGGAGCGGGCGGGCGAGCAGCTGATCGTCTGCGGGAACCCGGAGCGGTTGAGCGCACTGCTGTGAGCGTCGCCGCCCGGGCGTGCCGGGCGGCGGGCCTCAGCTCACGGCCCGCCGCAGTTCCGCCGGCGTCCTGACCTCCGGGTACGCGGGCGGGCCCGGCTGCTCCGGCACGGCCGGAGCGGGGGCGGGTGGTGTGCCGGGCGCGCCGGTGGCGTCCGTGCGCGGGGGCGACTCGCCGCCGGTGCCGCTGTTGCTGCCGGTATTGCTGCCCTGGCCGCTGCCGGAGTGCGGGCGTCGGCCACCACGTACCTCGCCCATCACCTGCCAGCCGGAACGGGTCAGCGTGAGATACGCGCCGCAGCGCAGGCCGTGCAGCGTGCAGGCGTCCCGCAGGCCCCACATCCAGGCACCGTCCACCTCCGTCCAGCGCGGCTCGCCGTCCCGGCAGTAAAGCAGCACGGCCGTACGGACGGGGGTGCGGCGCCGCAGGTCGTGCGGGATGACCACGCGCAGCCGGGAGAGCAGGGCGTTGCGGTACTCCCAGCCGTCCGGGTGGCCTCCCGGCTGGGCGAACGAGGCGCTCGCGCAGAGGCGTTCGTCCGGGCCGATGACGGCGACCACGGCGGTGGACGGGGCGGGAAGGTGCAGCGCGCACAGGGTGCTGACCACGTCGCGGGGACTGCGCAGGAGGGGAATGCCGGCGGCGGCCCATTCGGAGAGCTCGAGACTGCGGCCGAGGCGGGAGGAGGAGTCGGTGGTGGGCGGCGGGGCGAAGCCGAAGCTCACAGTCCTCCCTTCATCCGTCTGACCACTTCGATTCTCTCTGCCGGGCCGCGCTGCGGCAACGGGCAGAGCGGACGGGATCACGTCGTGTGCGTGATCTTCCGCGCCCCGAGCACGCCTGCCGGGCAGGTCCGGGTCCGGGTGGCCCCGCCGCGCCTGGAGTGCGTGGATCAGCCGCCCCGTCCGCCTCTGGTGCCACAGCTTGCTGACTTGCTGAAGCATTTCCTGCCACCAGAAATATTCTTTGACCCGAATATTCCTGTTGAGGAATACTTGTCGCCATGGACGCACTCCTCACCGCCCTGGCCGACCCGGCCCGCTGGCGGCTCGTGACTCTGCTGGCCGAGCGCCCCCGCCCGGTCGGCGTGCTCGCCCAGATCGCCGGGGCTCGCCAGCCGCAGACGACCAAGCACCTCCAGACCCTTGAGCGGGCGGGTGTCGTCACCTCACAGCGCTCCGGGCAGCGCCGTGTCTACGCGCTGCGCTCCGCTCCCCTCCGGGACCTGGCGGTCGCGCTCGGCCGGCTCGCCGACACCGCGGAGCAGGCCGGTGGCTCGCGCGAGACCTTCGAAAGCTACGGGCGCGGCCTCCACACGGAGCGGCTCGCGGCAGGAGCGGCGGGGTGGGCCGACGGCCGCTCGTTCCGGTTCCTCCGGTCACTGGCGGGGCGTCCCGAACTGGTCTGGCGCCACCTGACCGAACCCTCGCTCCTCACCCGCTGGTGGACGCCGGACGATCTCCGCGTCTCCGAGCTGGTCTTCGAGGCGCGACCGGGCGGGCGGATCGTCCAGGGGTACCGCGACGCCGAGGACGCGGACGGCTCCGACGTGGTCGTCGGGCGGGCGGAGGGTGCCGTGGTCGACGTACGCCCCGGCGAGCGCCTCGCCTACCGGCTCTCCCCGCTGCTTGCGGACGGCCGTCTCGCCTTCACCGCCCACGTCGACCTGGAGCTGCGGTCCGCCGGCACCGGCACGGACCTCGACGTCCGCTGGCAACTCACCGACAGCACCGTCGACTCCGCGGACTTCGTCGCAGGCATCGAGTTCGGCTTCGGACAGAGCCTCGACAAGCTGGCGGCGGCTCTCGCAGCGGCCCCGCCCGACGGCGAGACCGGAACTGACTGCGACACCGACACCGACGCCGACCGCACCACCGACACCGATACAAGGAGCACGACATGACCGCCTCGACCAGCCGCAGGGTGACCGCGAACCTGAGCCTCACCCTCGACGGGCGCTACCACGGTGCCGGCGGGCCCGAGGACTTCGGCGCATTCGCCCCGTACGTGACCTCCGAGGTCGCTCGGGACCACCTCACCCGCATCTGGGCGAGCGCGACGACGGCGCTGCTCGGAAGGGTCAGCGCCGAGGGATTCCTGGGGTACTGGCCGACGGTCGCCGCAGACGAGAACGCCGATCCGCGTGATCGCGGCTACGCGAAGTGGCTGGTCGACGCGGAGAAGCTGGTCTTCTCGACGACGCTGACCGAGGCGCCGTGGGAACGCGCTCGCGTGGTGAACGCGCCCGCCGCGGACGTCGTCGCCGACCTCAGGACCGGCGGCGAGGGTGAGATCCTCGCCAACAGCAGCGCCAGCGTCATCAAGGCGCTCCTGGCGGCCGACCTGGTCGACCGGCTGTATCTCATGATCTTTCCCGAGATCGCCGGGGGAGGGCAGCGCCTGTTCGAGGACGGACTGCCCGCCTCGAAGTGGCGGCTCGCGCGCCAGGAGTCCGGCGAGCTGGGCGAGATCGCCATGGTCTACGACCGGGCACGCTGAGCCGGCCGCGCCGTACGGGGCGCGCGGCGTGCTCCGTACGGGGCTGCCGCGCCGCACCGGCGCTGGTCGTCACGCTGGGTGAGTTGGTCGATTGTCAGTGCCATCGGGTTGCATGGGGGCATGGACGATCTGGAGCTGCGCGCCGAAGCCGACACCATCCTCGCCGAGCTGGTCGGCGGCCCCAGTGGTGCGGCGCGGCTGCGGGAGGACCAGTGGGAGGCGGTGGCGGCCCTGGTGCGGGAGCGCCGTCGCGCGCTGGTGGTGCAGCGCACCGGCTGGGGCAAGTCGGCCGTGTACTTCGTCGCGACCGCGCTGCTGCGCCGCCGCGGCGCCGGCCCCACGGTGATCGTCTCGCCGCTGCTGGCGCTGATGCGCAACCAGGTCGAGGCGGCGGCGCGGGCCGGTATCCGGGCCCGCACCATCAACTCGGCCAACCCGGAGGAATGGGACGACATCTACGAGGAGGTCGAGCGCGGCGAGACCGACGTCCTCCTGGTGAGTCCGGAGCGTCTCAACTCGGTGGACTTCCGCGATCAGGTGCTGCCCCGGCTCGCGGCCACCACGGGTCTCCTGGTGGTCGACGAGGCGCACTGCATCTCCGACTGGGGACACGACTTCCGGCCGGACTACCGGCGGTTGCGGGCCATGCTCGCCGAGTTGGCCCCCGGCGTACCGGTACTGGCGACGACGGCCACGGCGAACGCGCGGGTGACCGCGGATGTGGCCGACCAGCTGGGGACGGAGGGCGGCGGCGCCCTGGTCCTGCGCGGGCCGCTGGACCGGGAGAGCCTGCGGCTGGGCGTGCTGGAGCTGCCCGACGCGGCGCACCGGCTGGCGTGGCTGGGGGAGCGGCTGGGGGATCTGCCCGGTTCGGGGATCATCTACACCCTGACGGTGGCGGCGGCGGAGGAGGTCGCGGCGTTCCTGCGGCAGCGCGGATATCCGGTGGCCTCCTACACGGGGAAGACGGAGAACGCCGATCGGCTGCAGGCGGAGGAGGACCTGCTGGCGAACCGCGTGAAGGCGCTGGTGGCGACCTCCGCGCTGGGGATGGGTTTCGACAAGCCGGACCTCGGGTTCGTGGTTCACCTGGGATCGCCCTCGTCCCCGATCGCTTACTACCAGCAGGTGGGCCGGGCCGGTCGTGGCGTGGACCACGCGGACGTGCTGCTGCTGCCGGGGCGCGAGGACGAGGCGATCTGGGCGTACTTCGCCTCGGTGGGCTTCCCGGCCGAGGAGCAGGTGCGGCGCACGCTGGCGGTCCTGGAGGAGGCGGAGCGGCCGTTGTCGCTGCCCGCACTGGAGCCGTTGGTGGAACTTCGGCGCTCCCGGCTGGAGACGATGCTGAAGGTCCTGGACGTCGACGGCGCGGTCAAGCGGGTGAAGGGGGGCTGGACCTCCACGGGGCAGCCCTGGGTGTACGACGCGCAGCGCTACGCCTGGGTGGCCCGGCAGCGGGCGGCCGAGCAGCAGGCCATGCGGGACTACGTGGCGACCACGGGGTGCCGGATGGAGTTCCTCCAGCGGCAGCTCGACGACGAGAAGGCGGTCCCCTGCGGTCGCTGCGACTCCTGCGCCGGACCCTGGCTCGATCCCGCCGTCCCGGCCGCGGCTCTCGCCGCGGCGACCGGGGAGCTGGACCGCCCGGGGGTCGAGGTCGAGCCGCGCCGGATGTGGCCCTCGGGCATGGCCGCGGTCGGGATCGATCTCAAGGGCCGTATCCCGGTGGGCCAGCAGGCGGTCACCGGGAGGGCGCTCGGAAGGCTGTCGGACATCGGCTGGGGGAACCGCCTGCGCCCGCTCCTGTCGGCGCAGGCCGCGGACGGGCCGGTGCCGGACGACGTGCTGGCCGCCGTCGTCACGGTGGTGGCCGACTGGGCCCGCGGGCCGGGCGGCTGGGCCGGCGGTGACCCGGACGCGAGGCCGCGGCCGGTGGGGGTCGTCGCCGTGCCGTCCCGCTCGCACCCGCGCCTGGTCGCCTCGCTCGCCGAGGGTCTGGCGCGGGTCGGCAGGCTCCCGCTGCTGGGCAGCCTGGCCCACACGCCGCAGGCCGGGGAGCAGGCGGCGCACCGCAGCAACTCCGCCCAGCGGCTGCGTGCTCTCGCTTCCACCTTCACCGTGCCCGAGGCGCTCGCCGCCGCGCTCGCCGCGACCCCGGGCCCGGTCCTGCTCGTCGACGACTACACCGACTCCGGATGGACTCTGGCCGTGGGCGCGCGCCTGCTGCGCCAGTCCGGAGCGGAGGAGGTGCTCCCCCTGGTCCTGGCTGTGAACGGGTAGCCCTCGGGGTCGGCAAGATCCTGGGCACGCTGCGCGGGGGTGCGTCAAGTCCGCCTCGGAGCAGGACCGGACGGCCACGGGGGTCGCACGGCAGTACGGGCACCTTTGGGCTCCGCCCGGTGCCCGTACTGCCGTGCGACCCCGGTGAACGGACGGGATAACGTACGTCGACATGGGCACGACTGCACGAGAGAGCCCCGCGCCCGGGGACATAGGGGCCGGGGAGGCCAAGGCCACAGGCGTGGACCTCCGCCGCCGCCGCCGCATGGTGGGGCTGGGAGCGCTGGTGGCCCTCCTCGTGGCCGCGGGGCTGGTCTCCCTGGCCGTCGGCGCCCGCGCGTTGACGCCCGCCGAGGTGTGGCACGGGCTGTTCGCCGAGCCGGAGTCCGATCGTCGGCTCACCGAGATCAGGCTCATCGTGGAGACGGTGCGGGTGCCCCGAACGGTGCTCGCGATCGTGGCGGGCATCGCCCTGGGGGTCGGCGGGGCGCTGATCCAGGGCTACACACGCAATCCGATCGCCGACACGGGACTGCTGGGGGTGAACGCCGGGGCCTCGTTCGCCGTGGTGTCGGCGATCACCGTGTTCGGCCTCACCAACCCGTTCCAGTACGTCTGGTTCGGCTTCGTGGGGGCGGGCATCGCCGGTGTCGTCGTGTTCGGTCTGGCCAGCATCGGCCGGGGAGCCGGCAATCCGTTGACGCTCGCGCTGGCCGGGCAGGGGGTCACGGTGTTCCTGGCGTCGATGACCACGGCGGTCGCGCTCTCGGACCAGAAGGCGCTGAACGCGCTGCGGTTCTGGGAGGCGGGTTCCGTGGCAGGGGTCGGGTTCGGCGTCATCTGGCCGGTGGCGCTCTTCATCGGCGTCGGGCTGGTGCTGGCACTGATGACCCTGCCCGCCCTCAACCTGCTCAACCTGGGAGAGGACGCGGCGCGCGGGCTGGGCGTGAACGTCGCGCTGAGCCGGACCCTCGGCATCGTCGCCATCACGCTGCTGGCCGGCGCGGCGACGGCCGCGTGCGGACCCATCGCGTTCCTGGGGCTCATGGTGGCTCACGTCGCCCGCTATCTGACCGGGCCGGACTATCGCTGGCTGGTGCCGTACGCGGGTCTGCTCGGCGCCGTCGTCCTGCTGGTCTGCGACATCGTCGGGCGCTTGGTGGTGCGCCCGGGCGAGTTGGACGCGGGGGTCGTCGTCGCGCTGCTGGGCGCCCCGTTCTTCGCGGGTCTGGTGTGGCGGGGAAAGTTCAAGAACACATGAACGGGACAGACGTGAAGCCATCGGTGGCGCCGGGCGTGCGGTTGGGGCAGGTGTCGTTCGTCTGGCGGCCCTGGATGGTGCTCGTCACGCTGCTGCTGGCGGCGGCGGTCTTCCTGGTGTTCTGCCTCTCCATCGCCGTCGGGGACTTCCCCATCGGCCTGGACAAGGTCATCGCCACGATCTTCGGCCGCGGCGAGCAGGTCGACGAGTTCGTGATCATGGACCTGCGGATGCCGCGTGCCCTGGCGGGGCTCGTCGTCGGGTTCGCGCTGGGCGTGTCCGGGGCGATCACGCAGGCCATCGCGCGCAACCCGCTGGCCAGCCCGGACATCCTGGGGATCACCGGAGGCGCCAGCGCCGTCGCGGTGTTCCTGGTGACGGTGTCGGGTGGGGCCTCCGCCGCGATCGCCGGTTCGGTGGGGATCTCCACGGCGGCACTCGCGGGCGGCCTCGGCACCGGACTGCTGGTGTACTTCCTGGCGTGGCGGCGCGGGATCGACGGCTTCCGGCTCATCCTCATCGGTATCTCGGTGAGCGCCGTGATGCAGGCGATCACGACCTGGCTGCTGGTGACGGCGGACCTGCGGGACGTGGCGCAGGCCCGGGTGTGGCTGGTCGGCTCGCTGGACGACCGTTCGTGGGACGAGGTCTCCGTCGCGCTCTGGGGCACGCTCGCGCTGATGATCGTCGCCTCGTGTGCCGCGTTCCAGTTCAAGCCGATGCACTTCGGTGACGAGATCGCCGCGGGGCTGGGCGTCCGGTACTCGGCGGTGCGGGCGGTGCTGCTGCTGTGCGCGGTCCTGCTGGCCGGTATGGCGGTGAGCGCGGCGGGGCCGATCCCGTTCGTCGCGCTGGTGGCGCCGCAGGTCGCGATGCGTCTGACACGGTGTCCGACACCGCCGATGCTGGCCTCCGCCCTGGTGGGGGCGCTGCTGCTGACCGGCTCGGACCTCATCGCGCGCACCGTGCTGCCGGTCAGCCTGCCGGTCGGCGTGGTCACCTCCGCGATCGGCGGCCCCTTCCTCGTCTATCTGCTGGTGCGGGCGAATCGCCGGTAGAGGTGGGAAGGTTAGGCAAAGCTAATCGAAGGGGGTCTCGTGGTCGCTCAGTTCAGCGCCGAGATCGAGTCCGGGGCCGATGAGGTCTCCCGGCTGGCAGCCAGGGGTGTCACGGTCGGGTACGGCGGCCGGATCGTCATCGACGATCTCGACGTGGCGATCCCGCCGGGGGTGATCACCACGATCATCGGCCCCAACGGCTGCGGGAAGTCGACCCTGTTGCGGACGCTCTCCCGGCTGCTCAAGCCGTCCAGGGGGACGGTCGTGCTGGACGGTGAAGACATCGTCTCGCTCCGGACCAGGGAGGTGGCGAAGAAGCTCGGCCTGCTGCCTCAGGCGCCCGTGGCTCCGGAGGGGCTGACGGTGTCCGACCTGGTCGCGCGGGGCCGCCATCCGCACCAGAGTTGGCTGCGGCAGTGGTCCTCGGACGATGCCGAGGTCGTCCGGCATGCACTGGCCATGACCGGGGTGTCCGACCTGGCCGACCGTCCGGTCGACTCGCTGTCCGGCGGGCAGCGACAGCGCGTCTGGATATCGATGACCCTGGCCCAGGGCACGGACCTGCTGCTGCTGGACGAGCCGACCACCTACCTGGACTTGGCGCACGCGATCGACGTGCTCGACCTGGTGGACGATCTGCACGAGTCGGGGTGCACCGTGGTGATGGTGTTGCACGATCTCAATCTGGCCACGCGCTACAGCGACAACCTCATCGTGATGCGGGAGGGCGCGGTCCTGGCCCAAGGGCATCCGCGTGACGTGATCGAGGCGGATCTGCTGCACGAGGCGTTCGGGCTGCGCGCCAGGGTGATCGAAGATCCGGTGGGAGACCGGCCGCTCATCGTGCCGATCGGCCGCACCCACGTCGAGTTCGAGAAGGCCGGACGGGGAGATCACATAAGTTAGGCTAACCTCACCTCAGTGAACTGAGGTTTGCCTGCCCTGGAAAGGGGCGTAGTGGACGGCGCGAGAGCAAGGAATGACGGGATGCTTCTCCATCGAGTGGCACGCAGGAAGTCCTGGCGGCGGTTGACGGCGACTGTGTCGGCCGTGGCCCTCGGAGTGGGACTCCTCGCGGCATGCGGTTCCGACGCCGAGGACACGTCGGGTGACGACGCCCCGGCCGCGGGCGGCGGGAACTTCCCGGTCACGGTGGAGCACGCGTTCGGTTCCACGGAGGTCTCCAAGGCGCCCAAGCGGGTCGTCTCCGTCGGCTACACGGACGACCAGGCCATCCTGGCCCTCGGCACCAAGCCGGTGGGCATGGTCGACCAGTACCCGAACCCGGAGGGCAAGTCCCCCGACATCAACACCCAGTGGCCCTGGGTCAAGGACAAGTGGGGCGACGCCCGCCCCGAGGTCGTCATGAAGAACGGCGACACCGGTCCGAACTACGAGAAGATAGCCGCCCTGCGGCCGGACCTGATCATCGCGGTCTACTCCGAGATCGACCAGGACGCCTACGACAAACTCTCCAAGATCGCCCCGACAGTGGGCCGTACCAAGGCGGAGAAGGAGCCGTTCAGCGGGCCGTGGCAGAAGAACGCGGTCCACATCGCCAAGGCGCTCGGCAAGGAGGCCGAGGGCAAGTCGATGGTGAAGGGCATCCAGGACAAGCTCGACGCGACCCGCAAGGCGCACCCGGAGTTCGCGGAGCAGACCGCGGTCGCCCTGTCCTGGTACGACGGTTCGGTCGCACCGTTCACCACCACCGACGTGCGGGGGCAGTTGCTGACCGGCATGGGCTACAAGGGGGCGACGGAGATCGACAAGGTCGCTGACGGTAAGTTCTTCACCCAGCTCTCCCCCGAGCGCATGGACTTGGTCGATGTCGACCGCATCTTCGTCATCAACGACAAGGCGGACCAGAAGGAGTTGAAGAACTTCAAGCTGTTCACCAACCTCTCCGCGGTCAAGGACAAGAAGGTGTCGTACCTGCTGGACAGTGAGGGACCGGCGGCCGGCGCGGCCATGTCCCAGGCCACCCTGCTGTCCCTGCCGTACGCGATCGACGAACTCGTCAAGTCGATCGACTAGGTGTGAGCACGACCGACAGCGCCGGGACGACCGGCACCGAACGGCGCGTCCCTCGGCCAGCTCTGCGCACGGCGACCGGACGCGAGGCCACCCGGTGGGTCATGGGGCACTGCCGCCAGGCTCCGGGGCTGACGTTCGCCGCCGTGTTCACCACGGTGACCGGGGCGGCGCTCCAGGTGCTGCCGGTACTCCTGCTCGGTCGCGTGGTCGATGGAGTGGTCGCGGGCGAGTCGCGCTCCCTCCTCACCACGATCGGGGTGTTGATGGTGGCCGCCGCGCTGCTCGGCGCGGTGGCCACCGCCGTGTCCACCTACCTGATCGGGCGGCTGGGCGCGGATCTGCTCGCGCGACTGCGGGAAGGCGCCGTCCGGGCGGTGCTGGGGATGCCGAGCGCGCGGATCGAGCAGGTCGGCCGGGGGGACGTGCTCTCCCGGGTCGGTGACGATGTGGCCGTGCTGTCCAAGGGAATCCGCACGGCCGTCCCCGCGGTGTTCTCGGCGGGGGTGCTGGTCGCCATCGCCACGGTGGGCATGTTCGGCCTGGACTGGCGGCTCGGCCTGGCGGGAGCCGGGGCACTGCCGGCGTACGCGCTGGCCCTGGGCTGGTATCTGCCTCGGTCCGTGCCGCTCTACCGCAGGCAGCGGGCGGCCCAGGCCGATCGCGCGCAGGCATTGATCAGCGGACTGAACGGGATCGAGACGGTACGGGCCTACCGCCTTGAGGGGGCTGTCCGCGAGAAGGTCACCAGAGAGTCGTGGCGGGTGCGCGATCTCGGTGTCGAGGTGTTCCGGTTCTTCGGCCGGTTCGTCGGCAGGGAGAACCGAGCTGAGTTCATCGGGCTGGTCCTGATCATCGTGGTGGGTTATGCCCTGTTGGAGGCCGATGCCGCGAGCCTGGGCGAGGTGTCGGCGGCACCTTTGCTGTTCCACCGGTTGTTCACGCCGCTGGGCTCCATCATGTTCACCTTCGACGAGGCGCAGAAGTCGGGCGCGAGTCTGACCCGGCTGGTCGGGGTGCTGGGGGAGGTCGCAGAGGAGCGGCTGGTGGGCGAAGCGGCCGGGGCCGTCGGCGCGGCCGAGCGGCTCGGGGGCGCCACCTCGTATCCGGTGACGGTGGAGGGGCTGACGTTCAGCTATCCCGGCGCCGAGGAGCCGGTCCTGCGGGATGTCGACCTGAAGATTCCGGGTGGCGGCTCGCTGGCTCTGGTGGGAGCGACGGGGGCGGGCAAGTCGACCTTGGCCGCGCTGATCGCGGGCATCGGGACTCCGCAGGCCGGGACGGTGCGCGTCGGTCCGACCGATCTGGCCGGGCTCGACGAGGCCGGAGCGCGCTCCTTGGTGAGCATCCTGACGCAGGAGACGCACGTCTTCTCCGGTCCGCTCGCCGATGACCTGCGGCTGGCCGCGCCGGAGGCGACCGACGCCGAACTGCTGGGCGCGCTGCGTACGGTCGGTGCGGAGGGGTGGGTCGCGGCGCTGCCGGAGGGGCTGTACACCATGGTCGGCGAGGGCGGGGAACGCCTGGACGTCACGAAGGTCGCCCAGATCGCCCTGACCCGGCTCCTGCTGGGCCGGGCGCCGGTGGTCGTGCTTGACGAGTCGACCGCGGAAGCGGGCAGCGAAGGCGCCGCCGAATTGGAGCGGGCCGTGCGCGCCGCGTGCGCGGGCCGGACCACGCTGTTCGTGGCGCATCGGCTGACGCAGGCGATGGCGGCGGACCGGATCGCCGTACTGGATGCGGGGCGCGTGGTGGAACAGGGCACCCACGAGGAGCTGGTGGCCCTGGGGGGCGGGTACGCACGCCTCTGGCTGGCCTGGCGGGAGGGGAGTTAGCGCACCCGGAGTCCACGCAGGCTGGTTTTCCTCGCCTGGAGGAACGCTTCGCTCTCGGCGAGGGGGCCGCGCGCCCGCGGCGCACTGCGTTCGTCCACGGGCCTGAGCGATGCGCGCCCGCCGGACCGGCCGCCGACCGCCCCGCCGGGAGTACGGTCCTGTCATCATCATCCGCGATCTGTTCATCCCCGCGAACCCCGGAAGCGATTGCCCGCCAACCCCATGACGACTCCAGATACGCAGCGGCCCCGCCCGGGGTCCGACATCCTCCGGACCGCACTGCGCCGCAACATAGGCGCCATGACCTCGGGCACCGTCCTGATGGGGCTGTACCAGGCGGGGGAGACGGCCTTCCCCATCGCGCTCGGCCTGATTGTGGAGCACACGATGCGGGACCGAAGCCTCGGCTCCCTCGGACTCTCGATCGCCGCTTTGGCCGTGATCATCACGACCGTGTCGCTGTCGTGGCGGTTCGGGATGCGCATCCTGCAGAAGGCCAACACGACTGAGGCGCACCGCTGGCGGGTGCGGGTGGCGGCCTGCGGACTCCAGCCGGTGGCCAGGGACGTCGACCTCAAGTCCGGCGAGGTGCTGACCGTGGCCACCGAGGACGCGGACCAGACCGCCGACATCATCGAGGTCGTACCGCTGCTGGTCAGTTCGCTGGTCGCGGTGCTGGTCGCGGCGGTCGCGCTGGGCCTGGCGGATGTGCGGCTCGGCGTGCTGGTGATCGTGGGGACTGTCGCGATCCTCTCTGTCCTGAGCGTCATGTCCCAACGGATCGGCACCAGCACCCGCGAACAGCAGGCCCGGGTGGCGCGAGCGGGTGCGAAGGTCGCCGACCTGATCACCGGGCTGCGCCCGCTGCACGGCTTCGGTGGCAACCACGAGGCGTTCCTGTCGTATCGGAGGGTCAGCACGGAGGCGAAGCGTCAGGCGATCACCGTTGCCCGGGTGAACGGCGTGTACGCGGGCACCGCGCTGGCGCTCAACGCGATCCTCGCCGCGACCGTGACGCTGATGGCGGGCTGGCTGGCGTTCGGCGACCAGATCACCGTCGGGGAACTGGTCATGGCCGTGGGCTTGGCGCAGTTCATCATGGAACCCCTCAGACTGTTCTCGGAGATGCCGAAGTACGTGATGATGGCGCGTGCGTCGGCCGAGCGGATGGCGCTTGTGCTGGCGGCGCCGCCGATGACGCGTCCGGGGCCGGGACGGCCGGCTCCGGACGGCGGACTCGAGGTCGACTGCGTCCGCTACAAGGCGCTGCGCAAGCTCAGATTCCAGGTCCAGGCCGGAGAGTTCGTGGCGATCGCGGGCTACCAGCCGCGCGCGGCGGCCGACCTCGCGGCGATACTGGCCGTGAACGTGCCACCCGATGCGTACGGGGGAGTGGTGCGGGTCGGCGGGCAGGCGGTCGCCGACCTGTCGATCGAAGCGGTGCGTGAGCACATGCTGGTCAACCCGTACGACGGGGAGATCTTCGCCGGCACCCTCCGCACGAACATCGATCCGTCGGGCACCAGCCGGAGCGTACCCGAGGCCGTCGCGGCGTCCATGCTGACCGACGTCGTCGCCCTCCACCGCGAAGGGCTTGACTACGCGGTCCGCGACCGCGGTGCGAACCTCTCCGGGGGCCAGCGCCAGCGGCTGTCCCTCGCTCGCGCACTCGCCGCCGACAGTGACGTCCTCGTCCTGCATGACCCGACCACGGCCGTCGACGCCGTCACCGAACAGCTCATCGCGCGTAACATCGCCAAGCTGCGCCGGGGGCGCACCACCGTGGTGCTCACCAGCAGCCCTGCCCTGCTGGACGCCGCCGAGCGCGTCCTCGTGCTCGACGACGGCGTCATCACCGGCGAGGGCACCCATCGCCATCTCCTCGCCACCGATGAGGACTACCGCCTGGCGGTGGCCCGATGACTTGCCGCGCAAGGGATCAGACGACGCCGAGGAGGATGTGCCGCCGGGCCGCACGGACCGTGCCCGCCGCCAAGCGCGGGGACCGCACGCGCCGCACACCGGCTTGGTCGAACGGGCCCATGGCGGCCGCAGGAAACTGAATG
This sequence comes from Streptomyces sp. CNH287, assembly GCF_000424825.1. NCBI lineage: Bacteria > Bacillati > Actinomycetota > Actinomycetes > Kitasatosporales > Streptomycetaceae > Streptomyces > Streptomyces sp. CNH287. The sequence goes on from NZ_AUKQ01000020.1 coordinate 23,099, forward strand.
GCTGAGTCATGCCTCCAGACAAGCCGGTGCCGTCAACGGTCGCGAATCCGGTCTGTGGATAACGCGGGATAAGTACGACAGTCGTTAAGCCGGAAAGGCAGATGGGCTGTCTCATTGGTCGCCCTGTGGACAACGCGGGCCGCGGCCACGCCGCTTCCCCGCACTGTCGACCCATGACACGGCACACCAGCGGACGCACCCCCGATCCCTCCGACCACTCCCTCCCCGTCAGTGCGGCGCAAGTCGCCCTGCACGGTCCCGGAGAACTGGCGGACGCACTCCCGTACCTCCTCGGCTTCCATCCGGACGATTCGATCGTGGTCGTCGCCCTGCACGGCGGGCGGGGGCGGTTCGGCGGCCGGCTCCGGCTGGGCATTCCGTCCTCACCGGCCGAGTGGGGTCCCGCCTCCGCTCAGCTCGCCGCCTGCCTGCGGGACGGCTCGCTCGCCCGGGGCGGGGCTCCGGACGGCGCCCTGGTGTTCCTGTGCCAGGACCCGCGGCGGGGTGAATCCGGCAGCGCGGTGATGGAGCGACTGCGCCCGCTCGCCCAACGGATGCGGACGGCCTGCGGTGAGCTGGAGATGCCAGTCTTCGAAGCGCTGTGCATCTCCGGCGGGCACTACTGGTCGTACTGCTGCCCCGACCCCGACTGCTGCCCTGCCGAGGGCACTCCGCTCGCGGTGCCCGGCTCCTCGGCGATGGCGGCTGCCGCCGCCTTCGCCGGCATCCAGGTGCAGGGCTCGCTCCGGGAGATGGAAGCTCGCATCAGTCCGCTCGTCTCCGCGCTCTCCTCCCCGCAGGAGCGTGCCCTGGACAACGCCGCCGCCGCGCTCGTCCCGCGCATGCTCGGCACCCGGGATCGCGATGCGGTGGCCGGGGAGACCCTGCGCCTGGCGCGTCGCATGATCGACCGCTTCCGCGGGGCGGGCGGCGCCGACGGCATGGGCCGCGCCGGTGACTTCGTCTCGGCGGACGCCCGGGATGACGCGCTCCTGGCGCATGACGAGGCCGCCGTCCTGATCCTCGGACTCCAGGACCGCGACACCAGGGACGAGGCCGCCGAGTGGATGGAGGGCCGCGAGGCCGCACCCGCACTGCGACTGTGGCGCGCGCTCGCCCGCCGCTGCGTGGGCACGTACGCCGAACACGCCGTCGCCCCGCTCACCCTGGCGGGCTGGGTCGCCTGGTCCAGCGGTGACGAACCGTCCGCGCGAGTGGCCTTCACCCGCGCACTGGACACCGACCCGGACTACGTCTTCGCGCAGCTGCTGCACCGCGCCTGCAATGAAGGGCTCGACCCGGAGCCGCTGCGCCGCTGCATGCGGGAGGAGCGGGCCACTCGCAGGAAGAAGCGTCGTGGCCGCCCCGGCGACGCCCGGCGGACCCCGTCGTGATCGCCTTGTTCGCCCTCTGCGTCGCCTGGGCGATCACCCGTCGCCGACGCGTTCCGCCGATCGGATCGCCCGCGGGACTGCCGAGTTGGCCGCAGCACATTCGACCGGTGCCACGGCGGGCGCGCCCGGGAGGGTGGCCGGAGACCCGTCTGGGGGCGGCTCAGGGAAGAGGCCTGTTTATCGTCAGGGAGACGACTATGATCACGCCATGCCCTACGACCCGGCGGCCTTCCCGCCCTTCGCCGTCACCGTCGACCTGGTCGTGCTCACGGTGCGCAGGCACGCGCTGTGCGCACTGGCAGTGCGGCGAGGTGAGCCGCCCTACCAGGGGCGATGGGCACTGCCGGGCGGTTTCGTGCGGGCGGAGGAGGACCTCACCGCCGCCGCGGCGCGTGAGCTCAACGAAGAGACGGGTCTGCGGGCCCACGACCCTGGCAGCACTGCTGCCGAGGCGCACCTCGAACAGCTCGCCACCTATGGCGACCCCAGCCGGGACCCCCGGATGCGGGTGGTCAGCGTCGCGCATCTCGTCCTGGCGCCGGACCTGCCCTCACCCACCGCGGGCGGGGACGCGCACAGCGCCCGATGGGCGCCGGTGGACACGCTCATCGCCGGGCCGGGAGGCACCGGACGAGAGGAGGAACAGCCCATCCCTCTCGCCTTCGACCACGACAGGATTCTCTCGGACGGGGTGGAGCGGGCCCGATCCAAGATCGAGTACTCCTCGCTCGCCACCGCCTTCTGCCCGTCCGAGTTCACCGTCGGAGAGCTGCGGAGGGTCTACGAGGCTGTCTGGGGCGTCGTCCTGGACCCGCGCAACTTCCACCGCAAGGTGACCGGCACACCGGGCTTCCTGGTGCCGACCGGAGGGACGACGACGCGGCAGGGCGGGCGACCGGCCCAGCTCTTCCGCGCCGGTGGCGCGACGCTGCTGAATCCGCCGATGCTGCGCCCGGAAGTCTGACAGGCCCCACTCCTACACTAGAAAACGGACATATCGCGCTATCTTGCTCGGGTGCGTTACCCACGCGTCCACCAAGAGCAGCGATGATCCAGGCCATCGGACTCACCAGTGTGCCCCGGCGCCGACGGCGCCCGGCCGTCGACGACCTCACCTTCGAGGCGCGCCCCGGGCAGGTGACAGCCCTCCTGGGTCCCGGCGGCGCGGGGAAGACCACTGCTCTGCGGCTCGTCCTCCAACTCGAACGCGGTCGGGGTGTCGCCCTTCTCCGCGGGCGTCCCCTGCGAAGGGTCCCGCATCCCGTTCGTGAGGTCGGCGTGCTCCTCGGCGACGTGCCGGGGCATCCGGGGCGGACGGCGTCCGGGCATCTGCGGATGCTGGCCGCGGTGGCCGGTGTCCCTGTGGAGCGGGCCGACGACCTGCTCGACGTCGTCGGGCTCAGCGGCCTCGCGCACCAGCGGCTCGGCGCCTTCTCGCTGGGGATGGACCGGCGGTTGGGCATCGCGGCGGCTCTCCTGGGGGACCCGCACACACTCGTCCTCGACGAGCCCGCGCGGGGCCTGTCCCCCCGCGAGGCGAGCTGGCTGCACGGACTGCTGCGCGAGTACGCCGACCAGGGCGGCGCGGTGCTCACCGCCCTGAGCGACCCCAGAGAGGCCGGCCGGACCGCCGATCGGATCGTCACCATCGACGACGGGCGCCTGCTGGCCGACCAGGACGCCGCGGAGTACGCGCGCACCCGGCTGTGTCCCCGGGTGGCGGTCAGCTCCCCGCACGCGGAGCGGCTGGCGGCGCTGCTCCGCGAGGAGTCGGCCCGCGCGCGCGGGCCGCACGCGGGCGGGGGCGGCGAAGGACCGATGGAGATCGTCTGGGAGGGAGGCGGGCGGCTCTCCGTCTACGGCGGCAGCTGCGCGCAAATCGGCGAGACCGCCTACCGGCACGGTGTGCTGGTGCACCAGCTCGCGGAGGAGACCGGTGAGGCGATCGCCGCCGCGCACGCGCCGAGGACGCCGCTGGTCCGCGCCGACGGCCGCGCGGCCGACATGCGCGTCGTCGCCGCGCGCACGGCGCACAGCGGGTCCGCCGCCCCGGCCCGGTCCGTGGGTGCCCTCGGGACGGCGGTCCTCGCCCAGCCGGACGGCGGCGCGCAGCCGGACGCGGCGGCGCACGGAGCCGCACCGCAGCAGCCCACTGCTCCGTCCACTGCCCCGCCCACCGCTCCACCCGCCGCCCCACCAGGGGAGGCGGCGGAGCCCCCCCGCTTCTCCGCCGTCCCACGCCCCGGCCCGGCGGCGCCGTTCCGCTACGAGCTGCGACGCCTCTTCGGTATCAGCACCACCTGGTACGTCCTCACCGCGGCGCTCCTGGCCGGCCTCGTGGGCGCCGTCGCGCTCGCCGCCGCCGGAGCCGCGCCGTACGCTCCCGGCCGTCCGCTCGCGCTGCTCACCGGACGGCCCGCCGCCGCGGCCTTCCCGATCACCGCCGCCGCGCTCGCGGCGGGGGTGCTGGGCGCCCTGTCCTTCGGCCAGGAGTTCCGGTACCCGGCCCTGGCTCCCGCTCGCGTCCCGGTTCCGCGCGGGTTCGGCCTGCTGGTCGCCAAGCTGACCGTGGCCGCCTGCGTCGCCTCTCTGCTGTGCCTGCTCACCGCCGTGCTCAACACGGTGATGCTCAGCCTGCTGTTCGGTACGGAGGTTCTCGGCCTCCCGCCCGACGCCCCGGCGCTGCCCGCGCAGGCGCTCTCGGTGCTGCTGCCGACCGTCGCCTGTGCCTGGGCGGGTCTGCTGGCAGCCGGGGCCGCGCGGTCGACCGCCGCCGGTCTGGCGGCGGCCCTGGCGCTCCCGGCGCTCGTCGCCCCAGCCGTGCGAGGTCTGCTCGCCAGCTCCGCGGGCCGCTCCTTCGACGGCTTCCCCGCCCGGCTCGAGTCGGCTTTCCAGCTCTCCTGGAGGTCGGGCGGCGAAGGCTGGCTGACCTTCGCCCTCCGTCTGCTGTCCCAGCCCATGGGCCGGGCGGTGACGCTGTCGGCTGCCGTCCTCGCCTGCGCCCTGCTCCTGCTCGTCCTGCGGGGGAGAGCGCGCCGCCGCCCGTTGCGGACGACAGCGCCGGGAGGCGGGTCGAACGCAGTTTCGCAGGGTCCGCGATGAGTGTGCGGTCGTGCTGGGCGTAAAGCCTGTTTATTTCCGATAAGGCGTCAATTGTGCGGAAGGCAGCGATCACCCTTTCGTGTGCTTTTCACCAAAGCCCTCAAGGCGGTCCGGGGGGCCGCCGACAAAGGTTTCGTGACTACCCTTGCGCACACCACGATGACCGCGGCTCGCCCCGCCGACACCGGCCTCGTCGGCCCGGGTGAGCTGGACCGCTACGCGTACGCCGAGTCCACCGGAGCGGCACGCACGACCAGCAACGTCCCTGTCTGGGAGGGCCCGGAGGGCGACGTGGGCCGAGTCGGCCGCCGCGCGGCCGGCAGCCGGGGCCGCGGACTGCACGGCCAACTCGTCCAGCAACTCGGCCAGATGATCGTCTCCGGCGATCTGGGCGCCGACCGCCCCCTGGTCCCGGAGGAGATCGGCCAGCGCTTCGAGGTCTCCCGCACCGTCGTCCGCGAGTCCCTCCGGGTGCTGGAGGCGAAGGGGCTGGTCAGTGCCCGCCCCAACGTCGGCACCCGGGTCCGCCCGGTCAGCGACTGGAACCTCCTGGACCCGGACATCATCGAGTGGCGGGCGTTCGGCCCCCAGCGCGAGGACCAGCGCCGCGAACTGTGCGAACTGCGCTGGACGATCGAGCCCCTCGCCGCCGGGCTCGCCGCCGGGCGCGGCCGGGACGAGGTGCAGCAGCGTCTCGCCGAGATGGTCGAGATCATGGGCCAGGCCCTCGGCCAGGGGGATGCCCTGACCTTCTCCCGCGCCGACGCCGAGTTCCACGGACTCCTGCTCCAGACCGCGGGCAACCGGATGCTCGAGCACCTCTCCGGTATCGTCTCCTCGGCCCTCCAGGTCTCCGGCGGGCCCGCGGTGGGATGTGTGCGGCCCAGCGAGACGGCGGTCTCCGACCACCAGCGCATCGTCGAGGCGCTGGGCGCGGGCGACTCGCCTGCCGCCGAGAGCGCGATGCGCCAACTGCTCTCGGGCCACCCGGAGTCCGCGGCCGGCCAGCCTGGTGCCCAGGGCGGCGCGGAGCACGTGGTGCCCGCACCGCGCGAGCACTGACCGAGGTGTCGGTGTTCGCGTCAGCGCCGCCGGAATGCCGGCGGCGCTGACGCGTGCGAGGGGTGAGTGACGGGACACGGCGAGGAGTCGGTGGACCCTCTTGTCCCGATCTCGCCGCATTTAGTCGCAAACACGGTGTGACTCGGGCCACGTAGCTGGCGCGTAACGCTTCGCGGCGCAGTGCGATGACTCAAGAGGTGACGGCCGTGGAAGGAATGCAGAAGTCGTTGTGGACGCTGTATGACTTCCTGGCCTAGCCCGCGCCGTTGGTTCATCTCCACCGACGGTTCGCCATTTCCATCGTTCCGAGAGGTTGTTCGTGTCGGCCAGCACATCCCGTACGCTCCCTGCGGAGATCGCCGAGTCCGAATCCGTGATGGCGCTCATCGAGCGGGGAAAGGCTGAGGGCCAGATCGCCGGCGACGACGTGCGTCGGGCCTTCGAGGCTGACCAGATTCCGCCAACCCAGTGGAAGAACGTTCTGCGCAGCCTCAACCAGATCCTCGACGAGGAGGGTGTGACGCTGATGGTGAGTGCCGCAGAGGCGCCCAAGCGCACCCGTAAGAGCGTCGCAGCGAAGTCCCCGGCCAAGCGCACCGCCACCAAGACGGTGACCACGGCCAAGGCGGCCACCGCCAAGAAACCGGCCGAGGTCGTCACCCGCACCGAGGCGGTGCCTGCCGCGGGGGCCAACGGCGTGGACGAGGTCTCCGCCGCTGGCGAGGTCGCGGCCCCGGGCGCACCCGCCAAGAAGGCGGCGGCGAAGAAGGCCGCCCCCGCCAAGAAGGCCACCGCCAAGAAGGCGGCGGCGAAGAAGGCCGCCCCCGCGAAGAAGGGCGCGGCCAAGAAGTCCGTGGTCGACGAGCTGCTGGAAGGCGGCGAGGAGTCGGCGGAGGAGCCTGCGGGCAAGGGCGGCAAGCCCGGCGCGCAGGACGGCCCCGCGGCCGAGACGAAGAACGAGAACGAGGGCTTCGTCCTGTCCGACGACGACGAGGACGACGCTCCGGCCCAGCAGGTGGCCGCAGCCGGTGCCACCGCCGACCCGGTCAAGGACTACCTCAAGCAGATCGGCAAGGTCCCGCTGCTCAACGCGGAGCAGGAGGTCGAACTCGCCAAGCGGATCGAGGCCGGCCTGTTCGGCGAGGACAAGCTGGCCGCCGCCGACAAGCTCGCGCCGAAGCTCAAGCGCGAGCTGGAGATCATCGCGGAGGACGGCCGCCGGGCCAAGAACCACCTCCTGGAGGCCAACCTCCGCCTCGTGGTCTCCCTGGCCAAGCGGTACACGGGCCGCGGCATGCTCTTCCTGGACCTGATCCAGGAGGGCAACCTCGGGCTGATCCGCGCCGTCGAGAAGTTCGACTACACCAAGGGCTACAAGTTCTCCACCTACGCGACGTGGTGGATTCGCCAGGCCATCACCCGCGCCATGGCCGACCAGGCCCGCACCATCCGCATCCCGGTGCACATGGTCGAGGTCATCAACAAGCTCGCCCGCGTCCAGCGCCAGATGCTCCAGGACCTGGGCCGTGAGCCCACGCCGGAAGAGCTGGCCAAGGAACTCGACATGACCCCGGAGAAGGTCGTCGAGGTGCAGAAGTACGGCCGTGAGCCGATCTCGCTGCACACTCCGCTGGGCGAGGACGGCGACAGCGAGTTCGGTGACCTCATCGAGGACTCCGAGGCGGTCGTCCCGGCCGACGCGGTGAGTTTCACGCTTCTCCAGGAGCAGCTGCACTCGGTGCTGGACACGCTCAGTGAGCGCGAGGCGGGCGTGGTCTCCATGCGCTTCGGTCTCACGGACGGCCAGCCCAAGACGCTGGACGAGATCGGCAAGGTCTACGGCGTGACCCGCGAGCGGATTCGCCAGATCGAGTCGAAGACGATGTCGAAGCTCCGCCACCCCTCGCGCTCCCAGGTCCTGCGGGATTACCTGGACTGACGGACGGGGCCGGTCCGGCGGCCGCCGCGCCGCAGGACCGTACGAGGACGGCAGGACAAGCGAGGTGGAAGGCCGGTGCCCGCGGGCACCGGCCTTCCGCGTGCTCAGGATGCGGAGCGTGCCGCGGGGGCCGACCCTGGGTGGTCAGGTTCCCCGTACGGTCAGGAGGCCGCATGCGACCGCGTCCCCTTCGCCCTCTCATATGCCTGTTCCCACTGCTCCTGGGCACGCTGGTGGCCGCACCGGCGGCGCCGGGGAAGGACCGGGTGGTCGTCGGCGGCCATCCGGTGAGCGCCGCCGAGCATCCCTGGGCGGTGGCGCTCGCCAGCCGGGACCGCTTCGGCGCGGACCGGGGCGGCCAGTTCTGCGGGGGAGCCGTGGTCGGCACCCGTACGGTCGTCACGGCGGCGCACTGCCTCAGCCGCACTGTTCTGGGCATCCCGCGCGACAAGGTGCGCGATCTGCGGGTGATCTCCGGGCGCAGCGACCTCGCCGGCAAGGGAGGCCGGGAGACGGCGGTTGAGAAGATCTGGGTCAACCCGGACTACGACAGCGGCACGAAGGACGGCGACGTCGCCGTGCTGAAGCTGGCCGAGGCGCTGCCGAGCGGTCACGTCGTGACCATGGCGGGGAAGCGCGACCGGGCGTACGAGGCGGGTACGGCCGCTGCCGTCTACGGCTGGGGGGACACCCGCGGTGACGGCAGCTACCCCTCACGGCTCCAGTCGGCCCCGGTGAAGGTCCTGGCCGACAAGGTCTGCGCGGGTGCCTACCCGGGGAGCGCTGACGGCACCTTCAGCGCGGACACCATGCTGTGCGCAGGGGTGTCCGAGGGCGGGCGGGACGCGTGCCAGGGGGACAGCGGAGGCCCGCTGGTCGCCCGGGGGCGTCTGGTGGGGCTGGTGTCGTGGGGGACGGGCTGTGGTGAGGCGGGCCGTCCGGGGGTCTACACGCGGGTCTCCGGAGTCCTGGACCTGATCCGGGCGCAGCGCCCCTGAGACCTCTTTCCGGCCGGGGAGAGCCGCCTTCGCGGCCCGTCCGGTACGCAGCAACGGGCGGCTCCTCCGGTGACACCGGGGGAGCCGCCCGCAGCGTCCGGCCCTGGGCCGGTCCGAGCTCGTCGGATGGGGACGTGCTGCGTCGGGTCAGACGTCAGCGCAGACGGTCATCGGTCGTCTTCGCCCGTGGCCGCAGGAGTCGCGGTCAGCTTCTCCGTCTCGTCCTGTATCTCTGCGGCGATCTTCTTGAGTTCTGGCTCGAACTTGCGGCCGTGATGGGCGCAGAACAGCAGCTCTCCGCCGCTGAGCAGTACGACGCGCAGGTAGGCCTGAGCGTTGCAGCGGTCGCAGCGGTCAGCGGCCGTCAGCGGGGTCGCGGGTGTCAGAACAGTAGTCACGTCGCCTCTTCTCTAGCTCGACGAGCTGTCGTACCAGGGTCAACATCCAACCAGGCCGAAAACGTTCCCGCTCCGGGCTCCTCCCCTGGAGATTTCACTCTGGGAGAACGCCGGGAGGCGGCCGGAATGCTGCCGGTGGCGGCGAATGAGCCGTATTGCGTCGGTTGCCGGGTGTTCACGTTGTCTGTCGGTTGTTGTCCGGTCCTCGGTCCCCGGACCGGGTAACCGATCCGTTCATGAGGACGTGCCCGGAGCCTAAATGGTTCATGCCTCAAAGGGAACGTGATGTACGAGTCACCTGGACGAGTTATCGAACGAGTATGCGAATCTGCGCTATTATGAGCGCCCCGCACACCTGCTGTACTGGGCCTCGGTACCCTCTGACCGGCAGCACAGCCACCTTCATCAGAATTCAGCGAGGAGCGAACCGCGTGACCGCCGAGACGTCCGTGCCGTCATCCACCGCCCTGCTGTCCGGGGCGGACCGGGACGGTGGCTCCAATTACACAGCGCGGCATCTTCTCGTTCTCGAGGGACTCGAGGCGGTGCGCAAGCGCCCGGGGATGTACATCGGCTCGACGGACAGTCGGGGCCTGATGCACTGCCTCTGGGAGATTATCGACAATTCCGTGGACGAAGCCCTCGGCGGCCACTGCGACTGGATCGAGGTGATCCTGCACGAGGACGGCTCCGTGGAGGTCCGCGACAACGGCCGCGGAATCCCCGTCGACGTCGAACCCAAGACGGGCCTCTCCGGCATCGAGGTCGTGATGACCAAGCTGCACGCCGGCGGCAAGTTCGGCGGCGGCTCGTACGCAGCCTCCGGCGGCCTGCACGGTGTCGGCGCCTCCGTGGTCAACGCGCTCTCCGCCCGCCTCGACGTCGAGGTCGACCGGTACGGCCACACCCACGCGATCAGCTTCCGCCGCGGCGTCCCCGGCATCTTCACCGAGTCCGGCCCGGACGCGCCCTTCGATCCCTCCAGCGGGCTGCTCAAGGGCAAGAAGATCCCCAAGAACCGGATCGGCACCCGGGTGCGCTACTGGGCCGACCGGCAGATCTTCCTCAAGGACGCCCGGCTCTCCCTGGACACGCTCTACGCCCGCGCCCGCCAGACGGCGTTCCTGGTGCCGGGGCTGACCCTGAAGGTGCGCGACGAGCGCGCCGCGGACGGGGAGGCGGTGTCCGAGGAGGTCTTCCGCTACGACGGCGGGATCAGCGAGTTCTGCGAGTACCTCGCGCAGGACCGCGCCGTCTGCGACGTGCAGCGGCTCCAGGGCATGGGAGTGTTCAAGGAGACCGTCCCCGTCCTGGACGACCGCGGGCACATGATCCCCACCGAGGTGCGGCGCGAGCTGACCGTCGACATTGCGCTGCGCTGGGGTGTCAGCTACGACACGACGCTCCGGTCCTTCGTCAACATCATCGCCACCCCCAAGGGGGGCACCCACGTCTCCGGATTCGAACGCTCGGTGACCCGGACGGTCAACGAGGTGCTGCGCTCCAGCAAGCTGCTGCGCGTCGCGGAGGACGACGTCGCCAAGGACGACGCGCTGGAGGGCATGACGGCGGTCGTCACCGTACGGCTGGCCGAACCGCAGTTCGAGGGGCAGACCAAGGAGGTGCTGGGCACCTCGGCCGCCTCGCGGATCGTGTCTCAGGTGGTCGCCAAGGAACTCAAGGCGTTCCTGACCTCCTCCAAGCGGGACGCCAAGCAGCAGGCGCGCGCCGTGCTGGAGAAGGTCGTCGCGGCGGCCCGTACGCGCATCGCGGCCCGGCAGCACAAGGAGGCGCAGCGGCGCAAGACCGCGCTGGAGTCCTCCGCGCTGCCTGCGAAGCTGGCCGACTGCCGCAGCGACGAGGTGGACCGCACGGAGCTGTTCATCGTCGAGGGGGACTCGGCCCTGGGCACCGCCAAGGTGGCGCGGAACTCCGAGTTCCAGGCGCTGCTGCCGATCCGGGGGAAGATCCTCAACGTCCAGAAGTCGTCGGTCTCCGACATGCTCAAGAACGCCGAGTGCGGTTCGATCATCCAGGTGATAGGAGCCGGGTCCGGGCGGACCTTCGACATCGACCAGGCCCGCTACGGAAAGGTGATCTTCCTCGCCGACGCGGACGTCGACGGGGCGCACATCCGCTGCCTGCTGCTGACGCTCTTCCAGCGCTACATGCGCCCCATGGTCGAGCAGGGCCGGGTCTTCTCGGCGGTGCCGCCGCTGCACCGCATCGAGCTGATCAACCCCCGCAAGGGGCAGGACAAATACGTCTACACCTACTCCGACGGCGAGCTGCGCCAGACGCTGCTGGAGCTGGAGCGGACGAAGACGCGCTACAAGGACTCCATCCAGCGCTACAAGGGCCTCGGTGAGATGGATGCCGACCAGCTGGCGGAGACCACCATGGACCCGCGGCACCGCACGCTGCGGCGGATCAACATCAGCGACCTGGAAGCCGCCGAGGAGGCGTTCAGCCTGCTGATGGGCAACGAGGTCGCGCCGCGCCGGGAGTTCATCACCAGCTCCGCCGCGACCCTGGACCGCTCCCGGATCGACGTGTAGCGCCGCGTCAGGCAGGGTCCGCCCGGTAGCGGCGCACCCTGCCTGACGCCGCTACCGGGACGCCGGGGTGCGGCGCGGTCGCCGTCAGTTCCCGAGCGTGGGCCCGCCCGCCGGTCCAGCTGGTCCGAGCGGCTCGACCGCCTCCACCCGCATCCGCTCCGGCGACCCCGGCTCGGCACCGCAGCTCGCGGGCTGCGGCCGGGGAGCCCCGGCCGCAGCCACCCGCACCCGCCACCGCCTGCCGTCCGTGTGCGCGACGGTCACCCGCCACCGGCCGGCACCGGTCCCCTCCGGTCCCTCGTTTGGCTCGGCGGCCTCGGTGCGTAGGACGGAGAGCGCGTCCGCGTCCTGCTCACCGGTCCGTGCGCGCACGGCCAGGTCGGCCGCCTGGCCGGGCCGCTGCCAGGCGGACCGTCCGCGACAGCTCTCGGTCACCACCCGCCCGTCCCGCAGCGCGTCGAGGACGCCCTTGACGGCGGGGGCGGTCATCCGGCCGTACGCGTAGCCGTACGGCAGCACCAGCAGGGTGGGCGCGAAGCGGTGACCGCCGAGATGCGTGATCTCCCAGGTGTCGGCAGCGCCGGAGGCGGCGAGTTCGGCGGCCAGCGGGCGGCCCCGCAGCGCGCAGCAGCGGTCCCGCTTGCCGTTGGTGCACACCAGCGCGAGCGGGTCGCCCTGGTGCGGCGCCCAGCCCTGCGGCAGCCCGCCCGGGTCACCCGCGCCGAGGGCGGCGAAGTCCAGACCGCACAGCTCCTCGGGGGCCGCGGCGGAGGTGGTGCCGAACAGCCAGGAGCGCCCGGGCAGGGTGTGCGCGAGGTAGGCGCGGCGACGGAGCGGCGGGTGCCGGTCCGGGTGCGGCCCGGGGCGGCGGATGAGGGCCACGCGGGTGCCGTGCGGGCTCGCGAGCCCCTCCAGGGTGCGGCCCAGGTCCGGGTCCAGGTGGCTTCCGGTCAGCGCCTTGGCGCCCCAGGGGCCGGGCTGCTCGACCAGCAGCCAGGTGCGCGCGGTGGCGGCGGTGGCCGCGAGCGGCTCGGACAGGGCCTCGGAGGCGGTGGCGCACGTACTCACAGGGCCGAGACTAGCGCCGCGTCATAGGGGCCACCGGGCAGGCCTCGGCTGACGCGGAGCCGGCTGGGTGCTGCCCCCAGGTGCGGGTGAGTCGCTTGCGTCCTTCCGCGCTCACCCTGGGTGTATGGCGCCCCGGCGAGCTGGGGGCCGCCTTGGCACGCCGTCCTCGCGGGGCGTGCTGGCTGCGAGTGTCGGCTTCCGGGCCGTCCGCCCGTTCGGGTCACGCGTGGCGGCCGTGATCCTGCGTTCTGCGTTCGGTCGCGCACCACGCACCACGCACCGCGCGGACCCAGGGACCGTGATCACCGCGTCACGCGGCAGTGAGGGTCCTGGCGCCCTGCGGCCGCCCCCCGGGCCGCGCGCCCGGGAGATGCCTCGCTCTCCCGGCCCCGGCAGCCGCCACCCGTGGGCCACCTGATCTCCGTCCGACGCAGCGAGCGTGCGCGTCAGCGCTGGGTGAGTCTCCCCAGGCCCAAAGGGCCGAGGGGACGGGACGAGCGCGCCCCCTGTCCGACGCCGCACTAGGATCGGCAGCCGCACCGCCCGTACCCCCGCCGCAGGAGGACCTCGTGAGCACGCCGCGGATTCCGGTCGTCGTACTCGCCGGTTTCCTGGGGTCCGGCAAGACGACGCTGCTCAACCACCTGCTCCGGCACAGCCAGGGCACCCGGATCGGCGCCGTCGTCAACGACTTCGGGAGCATCGAGATCGACGCCATGACGGTGGCGGGCCAGGCGGACGCGATGGTCTCGCTGGGCGACGGCTGCCTGTGCTGCGCGGTCGACACCAGCGACCTGGACGAGGTGCTGGAGGTCCTGGCCCGGCCGTCGGCCCGGATGGACGTCATCGTCGTGGAGGCCAGCGGCCTGGCCGAGCCGGAGACGCTGATCCGGATGCTCCTCGCCAGCGCGAACCCGCACATCGTGTACGGCGGGCTCGTCGAGGTCGTCGACGCCGCCGAGTTCACCGCCACCCGGGCCAGGCACCCGGAGCTGGACCGGCATGCGGCCCTCGCCGACCTGGTGGTGCTCAACAAGGCCGACCGGGTGGCCGGGCCCGTCCTGGAGGAGATCGCGGGCACGCTGGCGGGCCTCGCCCCCGGCACCCCGGTGGTGCGCGCCGTACACGGCCGGGTCGACCCCGACCTCCTGTTCGACCGCCCGCGCCGCAGGCGGCCCGCGGTGGAACAGCTCTCCTTCGATCAACTGGCGTACGAGAGCGCCCCAGAGGACGGCGAGGGCGGGGGCGCTGCGCACGCGCACCACACGCACGCCGCGTACGAGAGCGTCGCGTTCACCTCGGAGCGCCCGCTGCACCCCCGCCGCCTGACGGCCTTCCTCGACGGCCGCCCGCCCGGGCTCTACCGGATCAAGGGATTCGTCGACTTCGGACCGGCCGACCCGCTGCGGAAGTACGCCGTGCACGCCGTCGGGGGCTTCCTGCGCTTCCAGCCGGTGCGCTGGGGACGGGCGGAGCCGCGGCGCACCCAACTCGTCCTGATCGGGGCCGGGATCGCCCCCAAGGCGCTGCACGGCCAGCTGGCCGCCTGCGTGGGGGACGAAGCCGCGCCTGACATGTCCGACGCGGCCGACGTGCCTGACGCGGACCCGTACGGCCTGTGGGGCGTCCTGCGCTACGTGGACGAACCGCCGGAGGACGCCGGGGGAGCCGAGGAATCCGCGCAGCCGGGAGAGCCCGGGGAGCCCGCCCGCGCCGGGCGGTGACGCGCCGCGCGTCCGGCGGCGGGCCCGCCCGGCCCCGGACGCGCTACACCGGCCCCGCCACCACCGCGACAGGCTTGCCCAGCGGCAGCCCCGAGCCGTCCCGGCGCGGGTCCGCCTCCGGCAGCTCCACCGGTACGCCGGCCTTCGTCGCGGCCTTGGCCGGACTCGCCCCGGCCCAGGCCAGGGTGAGGCAGTCCTCGCCCTTGAGGAAGCGCTGGCAGCGCACTCCGCCCGTCGCCCGCCCCTTGCGCGGGAACTGGTCGAACGGGGTCAGCTTCGCCGTGTGCACCGAGTCGTCCAGCGTCCCGTGCGAGCCCGCGACCGTGAACACCACCGCCTCGGCTGCCGGATCGACCGCCGTGAAGGAGATGACCTTCGCGTCCGGCCCCAGCTTGATCCCAGCCACGCCCCCGGCCGCCCGCCCCTGCGGGCGCACCTGGCCCGCCTGGTAGCGCAGCAGCTGGGCCTCGTCGGTGATGAAGACCAGGTCCTCGTCGCCCGTGCGCAGTTCGACCGCGCCCACCACGCGGTCGCCGTCCTTGAGGCCGATGACCTCCAGCTCCTCCTTGTGGCCCGGATAGTCGGGCACCACGCGTTTGACCACGCCCTGCTCGGTGCCAAGGGCGAGGCCGGGGGAGGACTCGTCCAGCGTCGTCAGGCAGACCAGCCGCTCGTCCGCCTCCAGGGACAGGAACTCCGAGATCTGGGCCCCGCCCGCCAGGTTGGGCGGCGCCCCCGTACCCGGCGGCAGTTGGGGCAGGTCGACGACGGCGATGCGCAGCAGGCGCCCGGCCGAGGTGACGGCGCCGACCTCGCCGCGGGTGGTGGCGGGCACGGCGGAGACGACCACGTCGTGCTTGACGCGCTTGGCCGAGCCGCCGAACCCGCTGTCGCCGTTGGCCGTACGCGCCAGCAGCCCCGTCGAGGACAGCAGCACCCTGCACGGGTCGTCCGCGACCTCCAGCGGCACCGCCGCCAGCGGGACGCCGGCCGATTCCAGCAGTTCGCTGCGGCGCGGTGTGCCGTACTTCTTGGCGACCGCGGCCAGCTCCGAGGAGACCAGCTTGCGCAGCTCCGCGTCCGAATCCAGGATGCGGGTCAGCTCCTCGATCTCGCCGCGCAGCCGGTCCCGCTCGCTCTCCAACTCCAGCCGGTCGAAACGGGTCAGCCGCCGCAGCGGGGTGTCCAGGATGTACGCCGTCTGCACCTCGGAGAGGCCGAAGCGCGCGATCAGGGCCTCCTTCGCCGCCGCCGAGTCGTCGCTCGAGCGGATGAGGCGGATGACCTCGTCGATGTCGACCAGGGCGACGAGCAGGCCCTCGACCAGGTGCAGGCGGTCCTTCCGCTTGCCCCGGCGGAACTCGCTGCGCCGCCGCACCACGTCGAAGCGGTGGTCGACGTAGACCTCCAGCAGCTCGCGCAGGCCCAGCGTCAGCGGCTGCCCGTCGACCAGCGCGACGTTGTTGATCCCGAAGGACTCCTCCATCGGGGTCAGCTTGTAGAGCTGCTCCAGGACGGCCTCCGGGTTGAAGCCGTTCTTGATCTCGATCACCAGGCGCAGGCCGTGCCGCCGGTCGGTGAGGTCCTTGACGTCGGCGATGCCCTGGAGCTTCTTGGAGTTGACCAGATCCTTGATCTTGGAGACGACCTTCTCCGGGCCCACGGTGAACGGCAGTTCCGTGACCACCAGGCCCTTGCGGCGCGTGGTGACCTGGTCGACCTCCACCGTCGCCCGGATCTTGAAGGTGCCGCGCCCGTTCGCGTAGGCGTCCCTGATGCCGTCCAGCCCGACGATCTTGCCGCCGGTGGGCAGGTCGGGACCGGGCACGAAGCGCATCAGCGTCTCGAGATCGGCGCCCGGGTGCTTGATCAGGTGCCGGGCGGCGGCGATCACCTCACCCAGGTTGTGCGGCGGCATGTTCGTCGCCATCCCGACGGCGATCCCGGAGGCGCCGTTGACCAGGAGGTTGGGATAGGCGGCGGGCAGCGCGACGGGCTCCTGCTCGCTGCCGTCGTAGTTCGCCGTGAAGTCGACGGTGTCCTCGTCGATCGACTCGACCATCAGCCCGGCGGCGGGGGCCGATCTGCACTCGGTGTAACGCATCGCCGCGGGCGGGTCGTCGTTGCCCAGGGAGCCGAAGTTGCCGTGCCCGTCGACCAGCGGCAGGCGCATCGAGAAAGGCTGCGCCAGCCGCACCAGCGCGTCGTAGATCGCGCTGTCGCCGTGCGGGTGGAGCTTTCCCATCACCTCGCCGACCACGCGCGCGCACTTGACGTACGGCCGCTCGGGACGCAGCCCCATCGCGTGCATCTGGTACAGAATCCGGCGGTGGACCGGCTTCATTCCGTCGCGGGCGTCGGGCAGCGCGCGCGAGTAGATGACCGAGTAGGCGTACTCCAGGAAGGAACCCTGCATCTCGTCGACGACGTCGATGTCGAGGATGCGCTCCTCGAAGTCGTCCGGCGGCGGGGTCTTCGTACTGCGGCGGGCCATCGCGGCAGGGGCTCCTTCGTGCGTACGGACGGGTGTTCGCGGACCATTGTGGCCCGTGCCTCTGACAACCGGGCTCCCGGCCCGGCTCTCGGCACGTACCGTACGGGAACTTCGCGCACTGTCGGCGCGCTTGCATAGAGTGACGGACAGAAATGACGCATCACCTCACGCGACCGAAGGGACTCCACCCCTATGGGCCACACGGCCACGCCTGAGCCCGCCACCGGCGGGCTGACAGCGACCGAGCACCGGCTGGCCAACGGCCTGCGCGTCGTGCTCTCCGAGGACCATCTGACGCCGGTCGCCGCCGTCTGCCTCTGGTACGACGTCGGCTCGCGGCACGAGGTGCGCGGGCGCACCGGTCTGGCACACCTCTTCGAGCACCTGATGTTCCAGGGCTCGGCGCAGGTGCCGGGCAACGGCCACTTCGAACTGGTGCAGGGCGCGGGCGGTTCGCTCAACGGCACGACCAGCTTCGAGCGCACCAACTACTTCGAGACGATGCCCGCGCACGAGCTGGAGCTGGCGCTCTGGCTCGAGGCGGACCGGATGGGCTCGCTGCTGACCGCCCTGGACGAGGAGTCCATGGAGAACCAGCGCGACGTGGTGAAGAACGAGCGCCGCCAGCGGTACGACAACGTGCCCTACGGCACCGCCTTCGAGCGGCTGACCGCCATGGTCTACCCCGAGGGCCACCCCTACCACCACACCCCGATCGGCTCGATGGCCGACCTGGACGCCGCCTCCCTGGAGGACGCGCGCGCCTTCTTCCGTACGTACTACGCGCCGAACAACGCGGTGCTCTCCGTGGTCGGAGACATCGACTCCGAGCGCACGCTCGCCTGGATCGAGAAGTACTTCGGCTCGATCCCCGCGCACGACGGCAAGCAGCCGCCCCGGGACGGCTCGCTGCCGGACACGCTCGGTGAGGAGAAGCGCCAGGTGCTGGAGGAGGAGGTCCCGGCGCGCGCGCTGATGGCCGCCTACCGCCTCCCCTCGGACGGCACGCGGGAGGGCGACGCGGCGGACCTGGCGCTGACCGCGCTGGGCGGCGGTGAGTCCTCCCGGCTGCACAACCGGTTGGTGCGGCGCGACCAGAGCGCGGTGGCGGCCGGGTTCGGACTGCTGCGGCTGGCGGGCGCCCCGTCGCTGGGCTGGCTGGATGTGAAGGTCTCCGGCGGCCGGGAGGTCGCCGAGATCGAGGCCGCCGTCGACGAGGAGCTGGCCCGGTTCGCGGCCGAGGGGCCGAGCCCCGAGGAGATGGAGCGGGCACAGGCCCAGCTGGAGCGCGAGTGGCTGGACCGGCTGGCGACCGTCGGCGGCCGTGCGGACGAACTGTGCCGGTTCGCCGTACTGTTCGGCGACCCGCAGCTGGCCCTCACCGCGGTACGCCGGGTGCTGGACGTCACGGCGGAGGAGGTGCGGGCGGTCGCCGCCGAGCGGCTGCGTCCGGACAACCGGGCGGTGCTCGTGTACGAGCCCACCGAGTCCCCCGAGCAGGCTGAGCAGGCCGAGCCCGCCGACGACACCGCGGAAGCGGACGAGAACGCAGCCGAGGAGACCGTTCAGTGAGCGAGAGCAACACCCCCGCGGGGGCGACGATGGATTTCCACCCCCGGCCGGTCGGCGGCGAGCCGACCCCCTGGGCCTTCCCCGCCCCCGAGCGGGGCACCCTGCCCAACGGGCTGACGGTGCTGCGCTGCCACCGCCCCGGCCAGCGGGTCATCGCCGTCGACGTCAACCTGCCCGCCCCGCTGGACGCCGAGCCCGCCGGGCTGGACGGCGTCGCCACCCTCATGGCGCGGGCCCTGACGGAGGGCACCGACAAGCACGACGCCGAGGAGTTCGCCGCCGAACTGGAGCGCTTCGGCGCCACCTTGGACACCCACGCCGACCACCCGGGCCTGCGCGTCTCCCTCGAGGTCCCGGTCTCCCGGCTGTCCAAGGGGCTCGGCCTCCTCGCCGACGCGCTGCGCGCCCCCGCCTTCCCCGACAGCGAGATCGAGCGGCTCGTCCGCAACCGGCTGGACGAGATCCCGCACGAGCTGGCCAGCCCGGCCCGGCGCGCCGCCATGGAGCTGTCCAAGGAGCTGTTCCCGCCCGAGTCCCGGATGTCCCGGCCCCGGCTGGGCACCGCGCAGACGGTGGAGCGGATCGACGCGGCGGCGGTCCGCGCGTTCTACGAGGCGCACGTACGGCCCTCCACCGCGACCGCGGTGGTCGTCGGCGACCTGACCGGCGTCGACCTGGACAAGGAACTGGCCGACACGCTGGGCGCCTGGGCGGGTTCGGCGGCCGAGCCGCTGCCGATGCCGCCGATCACCGCCGACGACACCGGCCGCGTCGTGATCGTGGACCGGCCGGGCGCGGTGCAGACCCAGCTGCTGCTGGGCCGGATCGGGGCGGACCGCCACGACCAGGTCTGGGCGGCCCAGGTGCTGGGCACCTACTGCCTGGGCGGCACCCTCACCTCCCGGCTCGACCGGGTGCTGCGGGAGGAGAAGGGTTACACCTACGGCGTGCGCGCCTTCGGCCAGGTGCTGCGGTCCGCGCCGGACGGCACGGGCGCCGCGATGCTCGCCATCAGCGGCTCGGTCGCCACGGAGGTCACCGGGCCCGCGCTCGCCGACCTGTGGCAGGTGCTGCGCACCCTCGCCGCCGAGGGCCTGACGGACGAGGAGCGCGACGTCGCGGTGCAGAACCTCGTGGGCGTGGCCCCGCTCAAGTACGAGACGGCCGCGGCCGTCGCGGACACCCTGGCCGACCAGGTGGAGCAGCACCTGCCGGACGACTTCCAGGCCCAGACCTACGCGCGGCTCGCCACGACGGGCACGGTCGAGGCGACCGCCGCCGCCGTCAGCGCCTTCCCGGCGGACCGGCTCGTGACGATCCTGGTCGGTGACGCGGCGCAGATCGCCGATCCGGTGCGGGAGTTGGGCATCGGCGAGGTGACGGTGGTCTCCGGCACCTGAGCCTCGGACCCGGCGCCGAAGCCCGCGCGGCCCCCGCCGTCCCACCCGGGACGGCGGGGGCCGCGCCGGTTGTGCCGCTCGGGCGCCACTGTGGCGTACGCGACAAACAGCCGGATTCGTTTGGCAGTTCACCCCGGCCCGCTCTAGCGTCGGTCCGGCTGTGCATCAGAAGTGCCCGCGACCGCGGCCGACGTACAGCCATCGCCGAGTCCCCCACGGCGCGAGCCAGGGGAGCCGGGGACCCAACCATGAAGTCCCTGGGGTGAATCGGGCGGCCTCCCGCGAGGCGGCCTGTAGGAGACCTTCCTGCTCCGAACCCGTCAGCTAACCCGGTAGGCGAGAAGGAGGGAAAGGAGTACGCCGCCTCATGGCGTTCACCCGTGCCACGGGCAAGCACCGACGTCCGGCCCGCGCCTCTCGCACGAGGGCGCAGCTGGCCGGAGTGGCGGGCCTCGCCACCGTCGGCGTCGTCGGCTCACTCGCGTCCCCGGCGCTCGCCGCGTCCCGGCCCTCGCAGGCCCCGGCGCCCGACACCGCCCCGGACACCCCGGCTCCGGCGGACACGCCGCTGCCGCAGACGCCCGTGCTCGGCGACTACCTCGCCGAGTCGCTCGTCGAACAGGCCCACACCCAGGAGGACGCCGCCGCCCGGACGGCCGTCGAGGCCGCCGCGAAGGCGGAGGCGCGTCAGCGGGCCGAGCAGGCGCGGGAGCGGGCGGCGGAGCGCGCCCGGGAGAAGGCGGCCGAGCGGGCCGCCCGGTCCCGCCCGGCGGAGACGCGTGCCGCGCGCAGTGCCCCGCAGGAGCCGGCGGCGCAGCGCCCCGCGGCGGCCGGCGGCTACGTCCTGCCGGTGGCGGGCTCGTACGTCTCCACGCCCTACGGCGTGGGCGGCGGCATGTGGTCCTCGGGCACCCACACCGGGGTCGACTTCCACGCCGCCTCCGGCACCTCCGTACGCACCGTCGGCGCCGGTGAGGTGGTCGAGGCGGGCTGGGCCGGAGCGTACGGGAACAACGTGGTCGTCCGGCACCAGGACGGCACCTACACGCAGTACGGGCACCTGTCGTCCGTGGCGGTCACGCCCGGTCAGCAGGTCACCGCGGGCCAGCAGCTGGGCCTCTCCGGCAACACCGGCAACTCCCAGGGACCGCACCTGCACTTCGAGGCCCGCACGGGCGCGGAGTACGGGTCGGACATCGACCCGGTCGCGTACCTGCGCGGGCACGGCGTCGCACTCTGACCGGACCTGGCGCCTGACCTGACCTGACCGGCCCTGGAGCGTACGAGGGGCCTGCCGTGTGGACCGCGCCGGGGCGAAGTGCCCGGTACGGTCCACACGGCAGGCCCCGCCGGTCCGCCGCGGCTCAGACGGTCTCCGGCAGTTCCTCCAGGCCCTCGGCGACGAGCTTCGCCAGCCGGTCGAGCGCCACCTCCGCGCCGTCGGCGTCGGACGCGAGGATGATCTCCTCGCCGCCCTCCGCACCCAGGCCCAGCACACCGAGCATGGACGCGGCGTTGACCGCGCTGCCGTCGCCTTTGCGGACGGTCACGGGGATGCCCGCCGCGACGGCCGCACGGCAGAACATCGAGGCGGGGCGGGCGTGGAGACCTTCGTCCCAGCCGACGGAGACACGGCGTTCAACCATGGTTCAGCCCTTCGGATCGTAGGTTGTCTAGACCAGTCTCGCATGTGGTCGGCCGCGCCCCCGCAGGTACCCGCTCCGCCGTGCCGCGCCCGGTCCGCCCGCCCGTCCCCTCGCTACCCTGAACCCATGCGGACCCCGGCGGAACGTGCCTACCCCACCCACTGGGAAGCCGACGTGGTGCTGCGCGACGGCGGCACCGCCCGGATTCGGCCCATCACGCCCGATGACGCCGACCGGCTGGTCGCCTTCTACGAGCAGGTCTCGGACGAGTCGAAGTACTACCGCTTCTTCGCGCCCTACCCGCGTCTCTCCGACCGCGACGTGCGGCGCTTCACGCACCACGACTACGACGACCGGGTCGGGCTGGCCGCCACCATCGGGGACGAGTTCATCGCGACCGTGCGCTACGACCGCATCGACGCGACCGGCCGTCCCGCCTCCGCCCCCGCGGACGAGGCCGAGGTGGCCTTCCTCGTCCAGGACGACCACCAGGGCCGCGGGGTGGCGTCCGCCCTCCTGGAGCACATAGCCGCGGTCGCCCGTGAGCGCGGAGTCCGTCGGTTCAGCGCCGAGGTGCTGCCCGCCAACGCCAAGATGATCAAGGTCTTCACCGACGCGGGCTACTCCCAGCGCCGCAGCTTCGAGGACGGCTCGGTCCACCTCACCTTCGGACTCGAACCCACCGAGCAGTCGCTCGCGGTGATGCGCGCCCGCGAGCAGCGCGCCGAGGGCCGCTCCGTACGCCGCCTGCTGGCACCCGCCTCCGTCGCCGTCGTCGGGGTGAGCCGCACGGCGGGCGGGGCAGGGCGCTCCGTGCTGGAGAACCTCCGGGCCGCCGGCTACACGGGGCGCGTGCACGCGGTGAACAGGTCGGCCGGGGCAGGCGCGCGGCTGGCGGGCCACGAGGCCCACCGCTCGGTGCGCGACATCCCCTCGGGCGTCGACCTCGCCGTCCTGGCTGTGCCCGGCCGCGAGGTGCCCTCCGTCGTCGCCGACTGCGGTGAGCACGGCGTGCAGGGCCTCATCGTCCTCGCCGCCGACTTCACCCGGGAGCAGCAGCGGACGCTGGTACGGCAGGCCCGCTCGTACGGGATGCGGGTCATCGGGCCCAACGCGTTCGGGCTGATCAACACCGACCCGGAGGTCCGCCTCAACGCCACACCCTCCCCGGCCGTGCCCGGCCGGGGGCGCATCGGCCTGTTCACCCAGTCGGGCGCCATCGGCATCGCACTGCTGGCCGGGCTGCACCGCCGCGGTGCCGGGCTCTCGACCTTCGTGTCGGCGGGGAACCGGGCGGACGTCTCGGGCAACGACGTCCTCCAGTACTGGGACGACGACCCCGACACCGACGTCGTGCTGATGTACCTGGAGTCGATCGGCAACCCGCGCAAGTTCACCCGCCTGGCGCGGCGCATCGCCACCCGCAAGCCGGTCGTGGTCGTCAAGGGCGCCCGGCACAGCGGCAGCGCGCCGCCGCCCGGCCACGCGGCCCCCGCCTCCCGCACGCCCGACGCGACGGTCTCCGCGCTGCTCCGGCAGGCCGGAGTGCTCACGGTGGACACCGTCACCGAACAGGTCGACACCGGCATCCTGCTCGCCGCCCAGCCGCTGCCCGCCGGGCCGCGCGTCGCGATCCTGGGCAACACCGAGTCCCTCTGCCTGCTCAGCTACGACGCCTGCCTCGCCGACGGGCTGCGACCGCTGCCGGTGCGCGACCTGACCACCGCCGCCACCCCCCAGGACTTCCGGCACGCCCTCCGCGCGGCGCTGGACGACCCGGGAGCGGACGCGGTTGTGGTCACCGTCATCCCCTCCGTCGACGACAGCCACGTCTCGGAGCTGGCCGCGGCGCTGCACGCGGCGGTGGCGGAGTCGGCGGACGGCGCGGCCAAGCCGGTCGCCGTCGTCCACCTGTCACTCGAAGGGCTGGACGAGGCCCTCGTCGGACACGGCATCCCCACCTACCCGGCGGCCGAGCGCGCCGTACGCGCCTTGGCCCAGGCGGTCCGGCACGCCGCCTGGCGGTCCGCGGCCGGTGCTCCGGGCCGGGTGCCGGAGTTCGACGTCGACGAGTCGGCGGCGGCGGAGCTGCTGGCGCGTGCCACCGGGCGGCCGGCCGCGGCGGACGGCCCCCACTCGGCGGCGCAGGCGGCGCAGGCGGGCGGCACGGCCCCGCCCGGCGGGCCGGAGGCCGCCGCCTCCCGCCGCACCGTCCAGCCCGCCGCCCCCCGCGAGGCGCCCGCGACCACCGCCGCCGCGCTCGTCCCCGAGCGCGTGCGCAGCCTCCCCCTGGAGGCGCCCGACGTCGCCGCCCTGCTGGCCCACTACGGCATCCCCGTCCAGCCCACCAGCCCCGCGGCCACCCCCGCCGCCGCGGTCGCCGCCGCCGACCGCCTCGGCTATCCGGTGGCGCTCAAGACCACCGCCCCCCACCTGCGCCACCGCGCCGACCTCGGCGGCATCCGGCTCGACATCACGGGCCCCGACGAGCTGCGGCGGGCGTACGCGGAGATCACCGGAGCCCTCGGCGCGGCGGCGGAGCTGCGCCCCGTCGTCCAGGCCATGGCACCGCGCGGCGTGGACACCGTCATCCGGGCCGCCGTCGACCCCTCGATCGGCGCCGTGCTCTCGTTCGGCCTCGCGGGCACCCCCTCGGAGCTGCTGGGGGACACCGCGCACCGGCTGGTGCCCGCGACCGACCGGGACGTCGCCGAGCTGGTGCGCGCGATCCGCTCGGCACCCATCCTGTTCGGCTGGCGCGGCGCTCAGCCGGTGGACACCGCAGCCCTGGAGGACCTGCTGCTGCGGGTCTCCCGGCTCCTTGACGACCACCCGCAGATCGTCGCCGTGGACCTGGAACCGGTGGTCGTCGCGCCGCGCGGCCGAACGGTGCTGGGTGCGGCGGTACGTGTCGCGGAGCCGCCGCCCCGGGACGACGAGGGCCCCCGCAGCCTGCCTGCCTACTGAGGGCGCGGTGCGCCGTAGGATGGTCCCCATGGCGAAGACCAGTACGACGACCCAAGGGCTGCGCGCGGCCATCGAGCGCAGCGGCTACTACCCGGCTCTCGTCGCCGAGGCGGTCGAGGCGGCCGTGGGCGGCGAGCCCGTGGCCTCGTACCTGGTGCACCAGGAGACGACGTTCGACTCCAACGAGGTCCGCCGCCACGTCACCGTGCTCGTGCTCACCGGCAACCGCTTCATCGTCAGCCACACCGACGAGCAGCCCGCGGACGGCACCTCCGCGTCGCCGTCCGCCACCACCTCCACGGAGTCCGTGAAGCTGGAGCGCATCTCCTCCGTCGTGCTCTCCAGGGTCGTGGCCGACCCCGAGTCGTACACGCCGGGCACCCTGCCGCGTGAGGTCGTCCTGACCATCGGCTGGGGCGCCGTCTCCCGGATCGACATGGAGCCGGCCAGCTGCGGCGACCCCAACTGCGAGGCGGACCACGGCTACACCGGCTCCAGCACCATGGACGACCTCTCGCTGCGGGTGAGCGAGGCGGGCGACGGTCCCGAGACCGTCCGCCAGGCGCTGGCGTTCGCCCAGGCGCTGTCCGAGGCCACCGCCGCCCGTCCGGGGGCCGCCAGGTGAAGCCGGGCGACACTACGGGCCCGGCCGCCACGGGTCCCGCCGCACCGGCCTGGCCCGACGAGCCGGCCCCGCTCGATCCGGGCACCGCGCCCGTCCCGCGCTACGGCCACGGCTCGCTGGCCGATCTGCTCCCGGCCATCGCTTCGGGGCAGGGGGTACCGGAGTTGCGCACGGGGCTGGTGCTGGAGCCCGCGGACCGCGCCTGCGTCTTCCTCGTCGACGGGATGGGCTGGGAGGCGCTGCGGGCACACCCCCAGGAGGCGCCGTTCCTGCACTCCCTGCTCGGCACCTCCAGCAACGGCACGGGGCAACCGCTGACCGCGGGGTTCCCCTCGACCACCGCCACCTCGCTGGCCTCGGTGGGCACCGGGCTGGCCCCCGGCGAGCACGGCCTGCCCGGCTACACGGCGCTCAACCCCGCGAGCGGTGAGCTGATGAACCAGCTGCGCTGGCGGCCGTGGACCGACCCGCACCTGTGGCAGCCCCACCCGACCGTCTTCCAGCGCGCGGACGCCGCCGGGGTCGCCACCTGCCAGGTCTCCGCCCCGCACTTCGAGCACACCCCGCTCACCCAGGTCGCGCTCTCCGGCGGCACCTTCCACGGCCGGCTGACCGGCGAGGAGCGGATGGACCTGGCCGCCGAGCGGCTGTCGGCGGGCGACCGCGCGCTGGTGTACACCTACTACGCCGAACTCGACGGCAACGGCCACCGCTACGGCATGGACTCGGACGCCTGGCGCGGCCAGCTCCAGTACGTCGACCGGCTCGCCCAGCGACTGGCGGAGCAACTTCCGCCCCGCGCGGCCCTCTACGTCACCGCCGACCACGGCATGGTCGACGTCCCCCCCACCCCGCAGGCCCGGTTCGACTTCGACGAGGACTGGGAGTTGAAGGCGGGCGTCGCCAAGCTCGGCGGCGAGGGCAGGATGCGCCACCTGTACGTGGTGCCGGGCGCCGCCCGGGACGTGGCCGCCGTCTGGCGCGAAGTCCTCGCGGACCAGGGGTGGGTGGCCACCCGGGAGGAGGCCGTCGCCCTGGGCTGGTTCGGGCCGCGGGTGGACCCGCGGGTCCTGGCGCGGATCGGGGACGTGGTCGCGGCGATGAGCGGCACCGCCGCCGTCGTGGCCACGCGCACCGAGCCGAAGGAGTCCGCGCTCGTCGGCATGCACGGCTCGGCGACTCCGGCCGAGCAGCTGGTGCCGCTCCTCGAAGTGCGCACCTAGCCCGACGGCCGCCGTGCGGCACCCGCAGCGCCGCGATCCGCCCGTGCTCCGCCCGCCCGATCCGCCCCGACCGACTGACGCTGAAAGGCCCGACTCCCGATGCCAGAACTGGTCTTCTTCAGCGGCACGATGGACTGCGGGAAGTCCACGCTCGCCCTCCAGATCGAGCACAACCGCTCCGCGCGCGGCCTCCAGGGCATGATCTTCACCCGCAACGACCGCGCGGGGGAGGGGCGCCTCTCCTCCCGCCTCGGCCTGGTCACCGAGGCGGTCGAGGCGGGCGAGGGATTCGACTTCCACGCCCACCTCGTGCGGCACCTCACCAGCGGCGGGCGTACGGACTACGTCATCGCGGACGAGGCGCAGTTCCTCTCACCGCAGCAGATCGACCAACTCGCCCGCGTCGTGGACGACCTGGGCATCGACGTCTTCGCCTTCGGGATCACCACGGACTTCCGCACCAAGCTCTTCCCCGGCTCCCAGCGCCTGATGGAACAGGCCGACCGCGTCGAGGCGCTCCAGGTCGAGGCGCTGTGCTGGTGCGGCGCGCGGGCGACGCACAACGCGCGCACCGTCGGCGGGACGATGGTGGTCGAGGGCGCGCAGGTCGTCGTCGGCGATGTGGGCGGCTCGGCGCCCTCCGGTGAGGTCGGCTACGAGGTGCTGTGCCGCCGTCATCACCGCCGCCGCCTGACCGCCGCCACCGCACGGGAGGGCGCCCTCTCCCCGGACGTGCTGCCGGTGGACGCCCCGGCCCGTACGGACGCCGCCGCCGTGGGCCGCCCGCGCGACGGCCGCCCGCACGGCGTGGCGGGCGGGTTCGAGGGCTTCAGCCCGAACGGGCGTCCGTCCTGAGCACGCTGAACCGGGCCCCCTCCGGGTCCGCCAGCCGCGCAAGCCGCCCGTGCGGCGAGTCGCCCGGTGCGCGGACGACGCGTCCGCCCAGACGCTCGATCCGCCCGGCCGTCTCGTCCGTGTCCTGCACGGCGAAGAAGGTCTCCCAGTACGGCCCGCGGGAGGGCGGCAGTTCACTCCCCAGACCGTGCACCCCGGCGACGGGACTCCGGTCCAGGCAGAGCATCAGGTCGTCGGACCCGGTGGCCTCCGGCCGCTGCGCGGGCCACTCCGTCGCGTAGCCGAAGACGGTCGCGTAGAACGCGCTGACGTAGGCCGTCTCGCTGGTCACCAGCTCGTACCAGACCGGCGTGCCCGGGGCGCCGTCGGCCGATGGCGTGCCCAGGCCCTTCGGCGTGTGGGGCTGCCACACTCCGAACGAGGCCCCCAGCGGGTCGGCGGCGATCGCCAGCCGCCCGGCCCGCGGCACCTCCAACGGGCCGACGGCGACGGTGCCGCCGCACTGCCGGATCATGCCCGCGGTGACGTCCACGTCGTCGCTGGCCACGTACGGCAGCCAGGCGGTGTGCTGCCAGGCCGTCTCCCCGGTCAGCTCGCCCAGACCGGCCACCTCGTGTCCGTCGGCGAACGCGCGTACGTAGGGGCCCGGTTGCCGGGGTGCGGGGCGGAACTCCCAGCCCAGCAGCTCGTGGTAGAAATCCTGGCTCGCGGACAGGTCGTGCACCATCAGACTCGCCCAGCAGGGTGTGCCGTGGGTGTGCCGGTGCCGAGTCGCTGCCTCGGTCATCTGTTTGTCTCCTCAAGGACCATCATCGATGCGGTCGTGCTCCGGTCGTGCTCCGGTCGTACCGTCGGTCCCCCGTACGAGCAGATGCTCGCACCCCCTCCGGCCCGGCACCGGGGGCCGCGCCGGATTCCGGGCATCCTCGGGGAGGATGGCCGGTTCGGCACCGCTCTGTGCCGCTGCGCGCGGAGCGCCGCGCAGGAAACCCCCCGTGCCCGCAGGGGAGACGCACGGCGTCGCACGCGGAGCCCCGGGCGCACGGCGCGACGGAGCGGCGCGCCCGGCGGGGTGCGCGCGAGCACGGTCGGCGGCGCGGGGGGCGAGCCGGCGCAGCTCGCCCCCCGCGCCGTTCAGTCCTTCTTCCGGCGGGTGCCGAAGACGATCTCGTCCCAACTGGGCACTGCCGCGCGGCGGCCGGGACGCACGCCGTCCGCCTCGGCCTGCCGGTCGGTGTTGCCCGTCAGCCGCTCGCGGTGCGCGCCCACCGAACGCGGCATCAGCACGTCCGCGTAGGCCGAACCGGCGCTGGCCGCGGGCGGCTCGGCCGCCTCCCGGTCCTCCTCGGAATCCGGCTCCACGGCGCCCGGCCGCTCGCCGTCCGCCGTCTCCGGCGGCGCGGCCGACGCCGCAGGAGCGGCGGGCGGCTGCTCGGGCACGACCATGTCGCCACGGAAGCTGGGCACCGCCTCCAGCAGGCTGGTCAGCGAATCCGATCCGCTCTCCGGCGCGCTCTCGGCAGGCACGGGCGGGCCGACCGCGTCGAGGCCGACACGCTCGGGGCGCTCCGGCCGGTCCCGCGGCAGCCGCGCGATCCGCGGTACGAACGGGAAGCTGGGCTCCGGGGTGTCGTCGGTCTCGCCGATGAGCGCCCGCGCCTCGTCCTCCACGGCCTGCACGAGCCGCCGCGGCGGGTCGTACGTCCAACTGGCGGCGTGCGGCTCGCCCGCGACCTGGTAGGTCAGCAGGACTTCCCAGGTGCCGTCGTCGCGGCGCCAGGAGTCCCAGTGCACCGACTCCTTGTCCGCGCCGCGCATCAGCAGCCGCTCGGCGACCGCCTCGCCCAGCTGCGGCCCGGTGTTCTCGCCGGGCCTGCGCACCGGTGTCTTGCGGGCGCGCTCGGCCATGAAGGCGCGCTCGGCCAGCACCGGGCCCTCGAAGCGGCGCACGCGCTCGACCGGGATGCCGCCGAGCTGGGCGACCTCCTCGGCGGACGCGCCGGCCCGGATACGGGCCTGTATGTCGCGGGGACGGAGGTTGCTCTCGACCTCGATCTCGATCTGGCCGAGCCGGGCGCGGTCGTTGCGGACGGCGGCGCGCAGCCGTTCGTCAATCGGAAGGGTGTATTCCGTGCTGTCGGCAGCCTTGAGCACCAGCCGTGTGCCGTCGTTGCTGACGGCCACGACACGCAGTTCGGGCATCGGAACCTCCCGGGTGGTGCCTGCCGACGTCACGTGCGTCGCTGCTCCCGCTAGACGAAGTGTGGCCTGGCCGGGGTCCGGCCTGCCACAACATTGCCGACCTGCCCGGCGTGTCGAGTCCAGGCCATGATCCGCCGTTGTGGCACGGTTACTTGTTTACCACTCACGGTAACCGTGGTCACCCTGAGCTGCGTAGTCGGGTTCGGGTCGTGGCCAGGGCTCGTCACACTACTCCATTCGTGCCATCCGGGGTGGCCCGGCGCGCCGCCGATGTTGGCGGCGGGAGTGGTGTGAGGCGTCACCAAGGGCCGAACAGCCCTTCCCCGGTGGGGAAATTCACACATCCACCACAAATGGAACTATCTCTCCCGCTCGCTTGTCTCTCATAGGTGCATGGTGCCGGAAATGCGTGACTGAGGCGGGAGATGGACAACAAAGATATAAGCGACCCGGAGCGTGTTCCGGGGAGCAAGAGGATCGAACTGAGCGTTCCGCAGGTCGCGGGCAGCGCGGCTGCCGCGGTGACGGGCGCGGTGCTCGCCTCCGGCCTCAGCGTCTACGGCACGATCATCGGTGCCGGGGTGGTCAGCGTGGTCGCGACCACCGGCGGGGCGCTCTACCAGCACCTGTTCAAGCGCACCAGCGAGCAGCTCCGGGAGGCCGCGAGGCCGCTGCCCCGGCGGGCGCGGCAGCACGGCACGGGCGGCGGCGCTCGCGACGCCACCGGTTCCGGGGACGCTTCGGGTGCCCGGGACGCGGCCGTACGGCCCGGTCCGCGCGGTGGCGAGCGTCACCCGGAAGTGGCGTCGGGCGCGCGCCCCGAGCCCGCCGAAGCCGAGTACTCCCGTGCGATTCCGGCCCTCGGCCACCCGGCCACGCCCCGGGACGTGGCGACCCAGGTGCTGCGGCAGCCCGAGCCGCCCGTGCGGTCCGAGCCGCCCGAGCCGGAGCGCGGCGGGGACGGCTTCGGCGCGCCCACCGAGCACGGGCGTACGCGCCGCACGCTGCGCGCGCGGCTCGCCGTGTCCGCCGGGGTGTTCGCGCTCGCCATGGGCGCGATCACCGGACTCGAACTGGCCACCGACTCCTCGCTCTTCGGCTGGTGGCACGGCGACGACAAGGGCGGCACCACCATCGGCCGCGCCGTGAGCGGCGACCAGGGGGACCGCGGCGACGGCGACCGCGGCGACCCGCAGGACGAGCGGGAGCAGAAGCCGGACCAGCCCGCCCCCGAACCCACCAGCGACAGCGGCCGTGGCACGGACACGGACGAGGACGGAGACGGGCGGCGTGCACCGGGCTCCGACTCCACCGAGCCGGACCCGGGCACGACCGGCGGCACCGGTGACGCCGACGAGGACCGGCGCCCCTCCGGCGGCACCTCTGAGGAGGGTTCGGCGGAACCGGACGAGGACGGCGCCGGCGGCCCGTCGCCCGCGCCCTCGCCCGGCGGTACGGACGCGGGCGGCGCGGACCCGGGTGAAACGCGCGGCCCCGCGGGCGTCGACAGCCCTTAGCGGCTGCCGCCGGCCAGGCCCTGGGGCGGTGCCTGCTCGCCGAGCACCCGCCGCAGATAGGCGTTGCCGAACACCCGCTCCGGGTCCAGCCGGTCCCGCACCGCGGTGAACTCCGCGTACCGCGGGTACACCCCGGCCAGGTACGCGGCGTCGCGCGAGTGCAGCTTGCCCCAGTGGGGCCGCCCGCCGTACGCGGTCATGATCCGCTCCGCGTCGGCGAAGTACGCCTGGTGCGGCACGCCCCGGTAGCTGTGCACGGCGATGTACGCCGTCTCGCGCCCGCTCGCCGTCGACAGCGGGATGTCGTCCGCCGGCGCGGTCCGTATCTCCACCGGGAAGCTCACCCGGTGCCGCGAGCGCTCCAGCATCGCCTTCAGCTCCCGCAGCGCGTCCATCGCCGCCTGCCGGGGCAGGGCGTACTCCATCTCCACGAAGCGCACCCGCCGCGGGCTGGTGAACACCCGGTAGGGGATGTCGGCGTACGTACGGGGGGACAGCGCGCGGGCCGCGAGCCGCGCGGTGGCCGGGACGGTGCCCGGGGCCGCCCGGCCCAGGGAGCAGACCGCCTGGAAGACCCCGTTGGAGATCAGCTCGTCGTCCACCCAGCCGCGCAGGCGCGGCAGGGGTACCGCCCCGCCCGCGCCGCGGTTGTTGCGCTTGGTGTGGCAGCCGTCCGTGTGCGGGAACCAGTAGAACTCGAAGTGCTCGTTCCCGGCCACCAGCTGGTCGAACTCGGCGGTCACCCGGTCGAAGCCCATCGGCTCCT
Organism: Streptomyces sp. CNH287; assembly: GCF_000424825.1. Lineage (NCBI taxonomy): Bacteria > Bacillati > Actinomycetota > Actinomycetes > Kitasatosporales > Streptomycetaceae > Streptomyces > Streptomyces sp. CNH287. Next base: position 54,609 of record NZ_AUKQ01000020.1, read on the forward strand.
CGCGGGCCGTGAGGAGGAAGAGCGGTTCCACCGCGAAGGTGAGGGCGCTGATCACGCCGAGCGCCCCGAGGCCGATCCGCGCCGCCGCGAAGACCTCCGGATGCTCGGCGGGCGAGCAGCGCAGCACCGAGCCGTCGGCGAGCACCATCTCCAGCCCCCGGATCTGGGCGGCGATCGAGGCCGTCTCGCGCCCGGTGCCATGGGTGCCGGTGCTGACCGCCCCGGAGACCGTCTGCGCCATGATGTCGCCCATGTTGGCCAGGGACAGCCCCTCGCCCGCCAGGGTTTCGTTCAGCTGCCGCAGCGAGGTGCCCGCGGCCACCGTGACGGTGCCGCCCGCGCGGTCGATCTCCCGGATGCCGCTGAGCCGTTCCGGCCGGATGAGCACGCCGCCGGTGGCGGCCACCGAGGTGAAGGAGTGCCCGGCGCCGACGGGCTTGACGCTCAGCCCGTCCTCCGCCGCCCGCCGGACCACCTCGGCCAGCGCCGCCGTGGAGGAGGGGGCCGCGGTGCGCACCGGACGTGCGGCGACGTTGCCCGCCCAGTTACGCCAGCTCGCTCCGCTCCTGGCCGACCGTCCGCCCATCTCCGCCCACCCCTCCGTTCGTCGGCGGTCGCAGCCGCCGGTGTCCGAGGAACGCGACGGCCGTCGCGCGGGCCCCGGCGACGCCCGGTACGGCGTACGTGCCCGGCACCGCGGGAGCCGACCGTCCAGCCCGCCACGGCCGAGCCGGGCGCGATCCCGACGGCGAGGCCCGTGGTGCGCCAGGTCATGCTCTCGGTCAGGCCGGCCCGTCAACGATCCGCTGGGCCAGTCCGACGGTGGTGACCCTCGTCGGCGCGACCGTGAGACCCGCGGCGAACAGGGCCACCGCGAGCCAGAGCAGGTTCCCCACCAGTTGGAGGGGGATCATACTCACGGCCATCGCACGGACGCCCGCGAGCCGGCGGCTCGAGGCGGGTGGCGAGAGCGGGAGGAGTCCGTGGACGGCGCCGCCAGGACTGGTCCCGGCTCGAAGGCGAACAGCAGCCAGTCCGGCTCCCCTGCCGCGCGCACAGCACCAACCCGGTGACAGCTGGGCACGGGCAGTGGCCTCCGGCGCGCTCGGAGTGCGCGGGGTAAGGAACGTCCGAGCCGGTGCAGCTTACGAACGGGAGGGGCTCCCGCACCCGCCCGGCCCGGATGGCAGGATCGGGGACATGTCCGACGCGCTCGATGCCCGCCCCTACGACGCCCTGCTGCTGCTCTCCTTCGGCGGACCCGAGGGTCCCGACGACGTCGTCCCCTTCCTGGAGAACGTCACGAGGGGCCGCGGCATCCCCAGAGAGCGGCTCAAGGAGGTCGGGCAGCACTACTTCCTCTTCGACGGGGTCAGCCCGATCAACGCCCAGAACCGCGAGCTGCTGGAGGTGCTGCGCCGCGACTTCGCCGAGCACGGCCTCCAGCTGCCCGTCTACTGGGGGAACCGCAACTGGGCGCCGTACCTCACCGACGCCCTGCGCGAGATGGCGCGGGACGGCCGCCGCCGCGTCCTGGTGCTGGCCACCAGCGCGTACGCCTCCTACTCCGGCTGCCGGCAGTACCGGGAGAACCTGGCGGCGGCGCTGGCCACGCTGGTGACCGAGGGACTGGAGCCGCCCCGGGTCGACAAGCTCCGGCACTACTTCAACCACCCCGGCTTCGTGGGGCCGATGGTGGACGGTGTCCTGGAGTCCCTCGCCGAACTGCCGGCACCTCTGCGCGAGGGCGCGCACCTGGCGTTCACCACCCACTCCATCCCCACCGCCGCCGCCGAGGCGTCCGGGCCCGCGGGCGGCGCGTACGTCGCCCAGCACCTGGAGGTGGCCCGGCTGGTCGCGGACGCCGTACGGGAGGCGACCGGCGCGGAGCGCCCCTGGCAGCTCGTCTACCAGTCCCGCAGCGGCTCGCCGCGCACCCCGTGGCTGGAGCCCGACATCTGCGACCACCTCACGGCACTGCACGAGGCGGGTGCGCCGGCCGCCGTGATGGTCCCCATCGGCTTCGTCTCGGACCACATGGAGGTCCTCTACGACCTCGACACCGAGGCGCGCGCGAAGGCGGCGGAGCTGGGCCTGCCGGTGGTCCGTTCGGCCACCGTGGGCGCGGACCCACGCTTCGCCGCGGCCATCCGCGAGCTGGCCGTGGAGCGGGCCGCCGCCGAGCGCGGCCGGCGGCCGGAGCGCTGCGCGCTGGGCACGCTCGGCCCCGCCCACGACCTGTGCCCCGTCGGCTGCTGCGCCCCGGCACGGCCGCTGCCCGCCGCGGCGGGTGCGGACAGCCCGTTCGTCTGACCGCCCGCTGCCGCAAGCCCCTCCACCCCCCACAATCCGCAGGGAGAACCGTGACCGTCCCGCTCGACCAGCTCAAGGCCGAACTCCTCGAACTCGCCCTGGAGGCCGCGCACCGCGCCGGAGTGCTGCTGCACGAGCGCCGCCCGGCCGATCTGGGCGTGGCCGCGACCAAGTCCAGCCCGATCGACGTGGTCACCGAGATGGACATCGCCGCCGAGAAGCTGATCACCGGCTACCTCCTGGAGCACCGGCCCGACGACACCTTCCTCGCCGAGGAGGGCAGCCTCGGCGGCCGGGAGGACGCGGCCCGCGGCAGCGGGGTGCGCTGGGTGATCGACCCGATCGACGGCACCGTGAACTACCTCTACGGCCTGCCCGGCTGGACGGTCTCGATCGCGGCGGAGTACGCAGGCGAGACCGTCGTGGGCGTGGTCGCGGCGCCGCCCAGGGGCGAGACCTTCCGCGCGGTGCTGGGACATGGCGCGTTCCTGAACGCCAAGCCCATCCGGTGCCGCCCCGCCCCGCCGCTTGACCAGGCACTGATCGGCACGGGGTTCAACTACGTCCAGGAGCGGCGCGAGGCCCAGGCCGAGGTCGCCCGGCGGCTCCTCCCGCAGGTACGCGACCTGCGCCGCTCCGGCTCCTGCGCGCTGGACCTGTGCGACGTCGCCGCGGGGCGGCTGGACGGCTTCTACGAGCGCGGCCTGCACGCGTGGGACTACGCCGCGGGTGACCTGATCGCCCGCGAGGCGGGCGCGCGTACCGGCGGGCGACCGGGCGAAGGGCCGAACCCGGACCTGACTCTGGCGGCCTCACCCGGTGTGTTCGCGGTGCTTCAGCCGCTGCTGGAGGACCTGGGCGCCTGGCACGACTGACCGGCGCGACCGGCCGGCACGGCTGACCCCGACCGCCGGGACGGCCGTGGCACTCCGGGCACGTGGTGTGCCCGGAGTGCCACGGTGACGCCTGGCGCTCGGTCGTGCTCAGGGAACGGGGGTCAGCGGGCCGACGAGACCCCGACCTCCACGCCGTGCTCCGCGGCCAGCCGGCGCAGGTCCTCCAGCTCGGCCTGCTCGACATCGGCGAGGAAGTCGTCGCCCGACGCGCGGGCGTCGTGCAGATCGGACTCGGTGCTCTCTATGCGCTGCAGGATGCCTGCCGTGAACGCGTCCATGGTGCGCCCCCTCGTCATGGGGTCGGTGGCACGGGGGTGTGCCGAGGGTTGGCACGATCACGTACGTGGTCCCCGCCGCGGTCGGCAGCCGACTCGGCTTGCCGCCTACAGGGCGTGATCGCGGGTGTGAACTCGTCCTCCCCATCAGAATCCTCAGAGAAACCTCAAATGGCCGAGAAAACTGGACAGCCGGAGAGCTTTCGGCGTCCCCGTCACCCGCGCGGCCCGGCTGCCCGTACCGTGTGGGGCTCTTACAGCCGGTTTACCGGCGTTCGGGGCAGGATGGAGGCCGGATCGGCGCCGGCTCCGCCCAGCCTCACCATCCGTTCACGTCTGCCGCCGGCCGCACCGGCCGCATCGCCGACCAGCCGTACCGAGGGAAGGACACGTCGTGCGCGTACTCGTCGTCGAGGACGAGCAGCTGCTCGCCGATGCCGTGGCGACCGGACTCCGCCGCGAGGCGATGGCCGTGGACGTCGTCTACGACGGCGCGGCGGCCCAGGAGCGCATCGACGTCAACGACTACGACGTGGTCGTCCTCGACCGCGACCTGCCGGTCGTGCACGGTGACGACGTCTGCCGCAAGATCGTGGAGATGGGCCTGCCCACCCGCGTCCTGATGCTCACCGCCTCCGGCGACGTCAGCGACCGGGTCGAGGGGCTGGAGATCGGGGCGGACGACTACCTCCCCAAGCCCTTCGCCTTCAGCGAACTGACGGCCCGGGTGCGCGCGCTGGGCCGCCGTACGACGATGGCCCTGCCGCCCGTGCTGGACCGCGCCGGGGTCAAGCTGGACCCGAACCGCCGCGAGGTCTTCCGGGACGGGCGGCCCGTCCAGCTGGCCCCGAAGGAGTTCGCCGTCCTGGAGGTGCTGCTGCGCAACGACGGCACGGTGGTCTCGGCCGAGCAGCTGCTGGAGAAGGCCTGGGACGAGAACACCGACCCGTTCACCAACGTCGTGCGGGTCACGGTCATGACGCTGCGCCGCAAGCTGGGCGAGCCCCCCGTCATCGTCACCGTGCCCGGCGCGGGATACCGGATCTGACTCCGATGGCCGCTCCACCCGCACGCCCCGCCCCCACGCCTCCCAAGCCCACCTGGGACCCGCGCGTGCCGCGCACCTCCCCGTGGCTGCGGCCCACGATCCGGATACGCCTGACCCTGCTCTACGGCGGGATGTTCCTGATCGCGGGGATGGTGCTGCTCACGATCATCTACCTGCTGGCCGCCCAGGCGCTGCACGACGGCAGCACGCTGCCCTTCCGGGTGCTCAACGCCGAGGCGCAGCTGACCTCGGACTCCTGCCCGGGGCTGACCGGCACCATGCCCAGCGAGGTGTTCATGGAGCGCCTGGGCGAGTGCACCGACGGCCAGCGCGCCGTCGCCCTGGACAAGCTGCTGCGCAGCTCCCTGCTGGCGCTGCTGGGGCTCGCGGTGGCCGCGTTCGCCTTCGGCTACGTGATGGCCGGGCGGGTGCTCTCCCCGCTGGGCCGGATCACCCGTACGGCCCGTCAGGTGGCCGGCTCGGACCTGCACAAGCGGATCGAGCTGGAGGGCCCGGACGACGAGCTGAAGGAGCTGTCCGACACCTTCGACGACATGCTCGACCGGCTCGACCGCGCCTTCACCGCGCAGCAGCGGTTCGTGGCGAACGCCTCGCACGAGCTGCGCACGCCGCTGGCGATCAACCGCACGCTGCTGGAGGTGGAGCTGGCCGACCCGCAGGCGTCGCCGCAGGTGCAGCAGCTGGGCCGGACGCTGCTGGCGACCAACGAGCGCAGCGAGCAGCTGGTCGAGGGGCTGCTGCTGCTCGCCCGCAGCGAGAACGAGATCGTCGACCGCAAGCCGGTCGACCTGGCCGAGGTCGCCGCGCGGGCCGTGGAGCAGGCGCGGAGCGAGGCGCAGGACAAGGGGATCGAGCTGGGCGGGGTGCGGCAGCCCGCCTACGTGCAGGGCAACGGGGTGCTGCTGGAGCGCATCGCGCTCAACCTGGTGCAGAACGCCGTGCGCTACAACGTCCGGGAGGACGGGTGGGTGTCGGTGAGCACGGAGGCGCAGCAGGGATACGCGGTGCTGGTGGTGGAAAACACCGGCGCGGTGGTGCCCGCCTACGAGGTGGACAACCTTTTCGAACCGTTCCGGCGTCTGCGTACCGAGCGCACCGGCAGCGACAAGGGGGTCGGACTGGGACTTTCGATCGTGCGTTCCGTGGCGCGTGCGCACGGGGGCACGGTGAGTGCGGAACCTCGGGAGGACGGCGGGCTCGCGGTGCGGGTCGTGTTGCCCGTCTGAGATCATCTTGGCCGGGAACACCCTGGGGGAGGTCGCTTCGTGCGTAATTCCCGTGGCAGTGCCGCCACCAGGGGAACTTGTGATCGATCACACACGCGATTTTTCCGATATTTACCCTCCGTGACCGCGAGTCGGGAAGAAATCCGGGAAAATCCAGGTTTCCGCAGTCCGTGATCGTGGGCAGACCCCGGAGTGTCGTGCACAAAGTGCGACATTCAGACCGCCTGCGGTCCGGTCGGCAGCAGGCTCAATCACCTCTTCAGGGGGCCGATTGGGTGTCGATTGAGTAACAGACCTTGATGTGAGGCAAAATCTCCGCCTCAGGTCGGGCACAAGCTCGGCCTCTCACGCGTTACGTGCGCTGGAGACACCACAGAAACCCAGAGGGGGAGAGCGACATGGCAACGGACTACGACACCCCACGCAAGACCGACGACGATGTCAACGAGGACAGCATCGAGGAGCTGAAGGCCAGGCGGAACGACAAGTCCGCGTCCAACGTGGACGTGGACGAGTTCGAGCAGGCCGAGGGCCTCGAGCTGCCCGGTGCGGACCTTTCCAACGAGGAGCTGTCCGTCCGGGTGCTGCCCCGGCAGGCGGACGAGTTCACCTGCATGAGCTGCTTCCTGGTGCACCACCGGTCGCAGCTGGCCGCGGAGAAGAACGGCCACCCCATCTGCCGCGACTGCGCGGCCTGAGGGGCTGCTCCGCCGTGGCGGCCGAGGACGCACGCGATGCCGGGCGAGGCCGACCTGACAAGGACGCCTCGCTCGCTCCGGCGCGCGTCGGCGGCCGTGCGCTGCCGCGGTTGCGCGGCCTCGCCGCGGCCACCGCCCGCACCGGGCGGCGGCTTCAGCCGCGCAGGGCGGAGCCGGAGCGAGGCGAGGGGGAGAAGAAGCACGGGACACACGCGGACCGGCCGGACCGTGGCGACCGCCTTGACCCGGCGGACGTACGGCACGGCAGGCTCCGCGGCTTCGTGGCCGGAGTCACGGACCGCATCATCGCGAACGCGCCCCGTATCCCCGTCCGCGACTTGGAGACGCTGCGCAGGCACTTCCCCGGGCTGGGGCCCGAGGAGATCGCCGACCGGCTGGTCTCCGGCGCGACGAAGGGCTCCGCGGCGGTGGGCGCGAGCGTCGGCGCCGCCGCCATGATGCCGGTGCCGCCCGCGATGCCCGCGGAGCTGGGCGCCGAACTGGTCGGCGTCGCCTCCGTGGAACTGAAGCTCATCGCCGAGCTGCACGAGGTCTACGGACGCCGCGCACCGGGCGACGTCCGACAGCGCTCGGCGGCCTACCTGGCGGCGTGGACGTCGGAGCGCGGGATCAACCTGACCAAGCCGACCACGCTGAACGCCGCCCTCGGCGGCCAGCTCAAGCGCGAGCTGCGCCAGCAGCTGCTCAAGCGGACCGTGCGGAACCTGCCCAACCTCGCGCCGTTCATGGTGGGCGCCGTGGTGGGCGCCGTGCTCAACCGGCACGACACGGCGCGCCTCGCCCGCCGTATCCGCGCGGACCTGCGCAAGACCCAGGTTCCCTGGCCGGCACTGCCGCCGGCGCGTACCGGCGAGGAAGCCGTGGACGCCCCCGGCGGTCCCGCCGCCGGCGCGCTGCCGCCCGCCGCGTCCTGACCCCGCAGGCCCGCCCGCGGACCCCGCACACCCCCGCGCCTGCGGTGCCCCTACGCGGCCCGCCCCGGCGCCCCGGCCGCCGCCAGGGCGGCCACCAGCCGCTCCGGCTGGCGGGTGGAGAGGTAGACGTACGGTGTGGGGTCCTCGGGGTCGGTGACCTCGACGCGCACCGCGGTCGCGATGTAGCCGCGCAGCAGCATGTGCGCGCGCGGGTCCGCCTTGTGGCTGCGCCAGGCGCGCGCCTCCGCCGCGTCCAGCGCCCGCGCCTCGCCCAGGGCCGTCAGCGGAATCCGCGCGTCCCCCGCGACCAGCGAGTCCGCGACGACCCGCACCCGCGCCGAGCCGTACACGCTCACTCCCACCGCCGAGAGCACCGCCCCTGCCACCACCCCGGCCAGCGCGGCCACCGGGCCCAGCGGGAGCAGCATGAGGCCCAGGGCCACACCGGCCCCGGCCGCGAGCAGCCACCAGGTGCGGGGGGCGGTGAGGCGTTCGTCGTAAGGCTGCATGGGACCAGCTTGGCATGTCGCCCCTGACGCGTCCGCGACCACCCACCGGCCGCGACGGTAGGGTCTGCACACGTGAGCGCTGCTGAACCTTCGAGAAACCTCATCCGGCCGCCGGCCGACGCGACCGTGCCCGTACGCCACCCCGACGCCCCCGCGCCGGGCGAGCCGCTGGGCTCCCACTACGCCGAGTGCTTCGGCTGCGGCGGCGCACAGCCGCACGGACTGCACCTGGAGGCGCGCGCGGGCGAAGGCGTGCAGGTCACCGCCGAGTTCACCGTCCAGCCCGCGCACCAGGGCGCGCCCGGCCTGGCCCACGGCGGGGTGCTCTCGACGGCGCTCGACGAGACGATCGGCTCGCTGGGCTGGCTGATGCAGGTGATCGCGGTGACGGGGCGGCTGGAGAGCGACTTCGTGCGGCCGGTGCCCGTGGGCACCACACTGCACCTGCACGCGCGGGCCACGGCCCGGCACGGCCGGAAGATCTTCTGCTCGGCCACCGGCCGCATCGGCGGCCCCGACGGGCCGGTCGCGGTACGCGCCGAGGCCGTCTTCATCGAGGTCCGGGTCGAGCACTTCATCGACAACGGCCGGGACCAGGAGATCAAGGCGGCCATGGCCGACCCCGACCAGGTCCGCCGGGCCCGCGCCTTCGAGGTGAACCCGTGAACCCCGGCCCGCGACGGCCCGTGGACGTACTGCTGCGGCGGATCGACCCCGAGGTGCCGCTGCCCGTCTACGCGCACCCAGGCGACGCGGGCTGCGATCTGCGGACCACCGAGGCCGCCGAGATCGCGCCCGGTGAGCGCGCCGTGCTGCCCACCGGGCTCGCCCTCGCGCTGCCCGACGGGTACGCCGCGTTCGTGCACCCGCGCAGCGGCCTCGCGGCCCGCTGCGGAGTCTCCCTGCCGAATGCGCCGGGAACGGTGGATGCCGGGTACCGTGGGGAGATCAAGGTGATCGTGGCGAACCTCGACGCGCGGGAGACCGTACGCTTCGAGCGGTTCGACCGCATCGCCCAACTCGTCGTCCAGCAAGTCGAGAAGGTGCGCTTCCACGTGGTGGCGGAGCTGCCGGGCTCGGCGCGGGCCTCGGGTGGCTTCGGCTCCACGGGGGGCCATTCCGCCGCGCAGCGGGACGACCCCGCACAGCACAGTGGTTCCCACGCGGTCGGTACCGACCAGGACCCGGATCTGAGAGGACAGTGACGTGTTCGGACGTCGTCGTAAGAAGAGCGAAGAGCCTGAGCCGGGCGCCTCGGACGAGTTCGAGACGGAGTCCGCCGACGGCGCGGACGGTGAGGACGCGGCGGCGGACGCCGAGGCCGACGCCGACGCGGACGCGCAGCGCGTGAAGCTGCCTCCGGCCCCCCGCCCCGACGGCCCCTGGGACCTTGGCGAGGTCACCGAGCCCGGTGACGGCCGCGTCGACCTCGGCGGGCTGTTCGTGCCCGGTGTCGAGGGCATGGAGCTGCGGGTCGAGGTGGCCGGTGACGCGATCGTGGCCGCCACCATCGTGCTCCAGGACAGCGCCATCCAACTCCAGGCGTTCGCCGCGCCCCGGCGCGAGGGCATCTGGGAGGAGGTGCGCGAGGAGGTCGCCGCCGGGATCACCAAGCAGGGCGGTGTGATCGACGAGGTGGAGGGTCCGCTCGGCTGGGAGCTGCGCGCCCAGGTGCCCGTCCAGCTGCCGGACGGCAAGCACGGCGTGCAGGTGGTGCGCTTCGTCGGCGTCGACGGCCCGCGCTGGTTCCTGCGCGGCGTCATCTCCGGCCAGGGCGCGGTGCAGCCGGAGGCGGCCGGGCTGCTGGAGCAGATCTTCCGGGACACGGTGATCGTGCGCGGAGACGGCCCCATGGCGCCGCGCGACCCGATCGTCCTCAAGCTTCCCGAGGACGCTCAGATGGTGCCCGACGGCGTCCAGCAGGAGACCGTCGAGGAGGGCTCGCGCTTCGCGGGCGGTATCGACAAGCTCCAGCGCGGCCCGGAGATCACGCAGATCCACTGACGGGCCGGGGGCGCGCTGCCCCCGCCGCACAGACCTGCGCCCCTCCCCGGCTGAGGAGGGGCGCAGGTCTGTCTCCCGGTGACGGGCCTCAGTCCGGCCGGTCCGCGGGGAGGCTCTTGACCTGGTCGAGCGAGGAGAGGTACGGGGCCGTGGTCGTCACCCGGTCCAGGGCCTGGCCGTAGCCCTCCTTGGAGTAGACCTCGGCCCAGGTGTTGGACACGTCGACGCCGTGCACCTTCTCGATCTCCTTGAGGACCGCCTCGTTCTGCTGGATGTCCAGTGTCTGCGAACTGCTCCAGATACGGGCGGCGTTGTCGGCCTTGTCTATGCCTTCGCTCTTGGAGTACCCGGCGTCGATGTCGTTCAACACCGCGGCTTCCGCGCCTGCGACAGCTACTCCGACGGAGGCCGCGAGGATGGGATTGGCCATGAAGACGGGCGCCATCGACGCGGCCGTCACACCCGTGGCGAACGCGGTGTTGCCCCAGAGCCGCGCGCTGAGAGTGGATTTCTCGAACTCGGCGTCCCTGATCACCGCGGGCCCGATGACGGCTTCCTGCCGTCCGATCGCCAGCGTGCCGGACGCCTCGCCCGACGCGCGCAGGATCTCCTGCACCGTTTCCTTCTGCGAAGCGTCGTACCGCTGGTTCGCAGGGAGATCTCCGGAGAGGTGATGCTCCAGGGTCTGGGCCGTGTAGACCTTCTGCCCCTGGGCCAGCGCCGTGTTCGCGTCCGGGTCCTGGCCGAGCGCGAGGAGGAAGCGGGTGGCGTCCAGATGGGGGTTCTTCAGGTCGAGTCCGGCTCCCTCCATGGGGAAGAGCAGCTTGTCGTCCGAGCCGTCCTTCAGCGCACGGAAGATGTCCGGGGTGTACTCGGCGGCGGCGCGGGCCAGGGGTTCGTGCATGCCGGGCTTCAGCGCGGTGTGGTCGTCCAGGGAGGAGACGCCCTGGATCAGGCGGGACATGATCTCGGCCTGGTCCTTGGTGGGGGAGGGCTCCAGTGATATCGGCGCGTCGGCAGGTGTTCCCGTCGTCGCCGCGTTCAGCGCGTGGCCGAGCGCCGTGTACCCGCCGAGTTCCGGTTCCGCGCCTTCAGCCTTGGGCTCCTCGACCTGCCCGTCCGTGGGCCAGTCGCGATCGTTGACCACGTATTCGTAGTTCTCCTTGTCCAGGAAGAACTGCGTGGAATACTCGGGGTTGTTCCCCAGGGCCATCATGAAGCCGGTGACGGGGTCCTCGCCCGCGTCGTTCTTGGCGCCGAAGTTGAGAAAATCCGGGGCCTCGAGGCCACCGGCGATCCATTTCTTCGGGGGATTGTTCTCGCCGTACGGACCGACGACGGCTTCCCGGTCCTTCTTCAGTAGGGCGTCGCCGTAATCCTTCAAGAAGTCCGACGAGTAGTTTCCGGTGCGCATGAGGTTGCTCATCACCTGGAAACCGAAGGGGCCTTTGGAATGGTAGGGGCCCTTCGCGGAGTCGGCGTACATCCGCTCGTCCCCCAGGTCGATCATCTTCTTCTGCCACGCCGCCATCTCCGGCGTGTCGGCGTGGCTGGCCAGGCCGAGGGTGATGCCGAGGTTGTCCTGGAGAGCCGCGAGCTGCGCGCGCCGTTCCTTGCTGGGCTTGATCTCGCGCGAGACGACGCCGTCCTTTTCGTACTTGGGCTTCGCCATCTGGTACCAGAGGTCGATTGTGCCCCTGGCGCCCAGGCTCAGGGCGAACTGCTCCGCGAACTGGGGATTCTTGGCGTGCTTCGCCATGAACCCGTTCAGCTGGGAGAGCTGCTTGTCGCTGATGTCACCCCCCTCGCCAGCCAGCTTGAGTGCCGCCGCGACGTCCTTCTTCGTCTCCTTGTCGACATCGCCCAGGCTGTCGATGCCGTCGCCGGTGAATCCCTTGCCCTTGCCGTTGGGGTCGATGCGCAGCGCCGTCGACAGGCGGCGGTCCGCGGTGCTCGCGACTTCGAGTGCCTTGTCGGTGCGTTTCTGGTAAGCGACGATGTTCGGGTGGAACTCCTTCTGCAGGAGGGCGGTCTGATGCCGGTGCTCCTCAGGCGGGTCCAGGTAGACGTTTCCGTTCTCCGGGTTCACTTTGAGGTACTTCTTGCCATCGCTGGCCGGAGCCGTCTCCACCTCCGTCTGAATCGCCTTGAGTTCGTCCTTGGCCCAGGTGAACTTCCGCAGCGCCTCGGACAGTACGCTGCCGATGTCGTCCGCCTCGTCCGCCGCCTTGTCCATCGACGACTTGATGCCGGTGAACTTCTTGACCGCCGCCTCGTAGGCGTCGCCCTGCCAGTTGGACGACTCCAGCGGGCCCGCGACCGTGCGCTGATAGGTGTTCCTGACCGCGCGGAACTGCGCCCCGAGCTTCTGCCACTTGGTGACGGCCTGCTCGAACGGCTCCAGATTGACGTTCCGCACCGCTGTGTACGTGAGGGTCATATCCGTTGCTCTTTCTAGGACGCGGGTCCGGACGGCTGGTTGGCCGGGACATGTGGGCCGTACTGCCACTGCTGGATGGGGGAGGGGGCCAGGGTCGGCTGCTGGGGTGTGGCGTCCGGTGCGGGCGTGTTCTGCGGCGGAGGCACGGGGTCGAGCAGGTACGGGCTGCGCTGCTGCCCGTCGGGCAGGTACGGGCCGAGCGGCTTCGGTTCGGTGCCGGGGACGAACGGCCCGTACAGCGGAGGGGGCGCGAGCCTGGCCATCTCCGCCTCGCTCCGCACGTCCTCGGCCTTGAACCCCTTCGCGGCCTCGCGCAGAGCCTTGGCCGCACCGGCGAGTTGTCCGTCCAGGTAGCGCATCTGACCGCGCCAGCGTTCCTGGAGGTCTTTGAATGCCTCGTCGCTCTCGAAGCCCTTCATGGTGCCCGGCACCTGTCCGGTCTCCCGCATCGTGTCGTTGTCCGCCTTCGCGAAGTCGCCTCGCGGAGTGTCCGACTTGCCCGCATAGGTCCGCAGTACGGACGCGGACACGTTGAGCGTCTTGCCACCGCCTGGTGACGCTGCGCTGTTGAGGTTCATCGAAGAGGAGCCATGACTCTGAGCGTTTGCAACCAGTCCAGCCCATTCCTGGTCAAACTGCATCGGACACCACTTTCATCAGTGAACGTTTCCCTGCCTCCGTGGGGACAATCCGAGAATAAGCCTTGAACCCTGTGTGCCGCACTCCTTGAGTGACGCGAAGGCTCCCGGGGGCGCCGTTTTCTTTGCAGTTGAGACGACGGAGGAGGATCACCGGGCGGAGCGGGGTGCGCGCTGCGCGGCTGCGAAGACCTTGGTGACTGTGCGTCATGACTGACGTACTTCAGGTGGTGCTGCGCTCCGGCACCGGCCGGGTCGGCGGCGCGGGCGGGGCAGGGCGCGTAGGGAAGGCGTCAAGGGCGGGCGCGGGCGCGTATGGAGGGCGTCAACGGACGTCTCGACGGCCGCGAAACGCGCTTCGCTGGGCTGGTCAGACACCACCGGACCAACCAAGGAGCACACGATGGCCGATCTGGCCTTCGTCGCCGTCACCGTCGCGGTCTTCGCGCTCGTGGCGTTCATCGCCAGGGGAGTGGACAAGCTGTGAGCGCCGAGAACCTCATCGGCCTCGTCGTGGCCGCCGCCCTGCTGAGCTATCTGGTGCTCGCGCTCCTCTTCGCGGAGAGGTTCTGAGGGCCGCAATGAACCAGACCACAGCTGACGTGCTCCAGATCTCCGCGCTCGTCGTCGCGCTCGCCCTGGTGCACCGCCCCCTCGGCGACTACATGGCCGCCGTCTACACCTCCCGCCGCCACCTGCGGGTGGAGCGCTGGATCTACCGCTGCGTCGGCGCCGATCCGGACACCGGGATGCGCTGGCCCGCCTACCTGCGCGGAGTGCTCGCCTTCTCGGCGGTGAGCCTGCTCTTCCTGTACGCCATGCAGCGCTTCCAGGACAGGCTGCCGATGTCGCTGGGCTTCGAGGCGATCTCCCCGGACCAGGCGTTCAACACCGCCGCGTCCTTCGTCGCGAACACCAACTGGCAGTCGTACGCGGGGGAGTCGGCCATGGGCCACCTCGCCCAGACCGGCGGACTGGCGGTGCAGAACTTCCTGTCCGCCGCCGTCGGCATGGCCGTCGCCATCGCGCTGGTACGGGGTTTCGTACGCTCCCGCACCGGGGAGCTGGGCAACTTCTGGTCCGACCTGGTGCGCGGCACCGTACGTATCCTGCTGCCCCTCTCGGTGCTGGCCGCCCTCGTACTGGTGGCGACCGGCGCCATCCAGAACTTCGCCTCGCCCCACGAGGTGCAGACCGTCTCCGGCGGCACCACGCACCTCAGCGGCGGTGCGGTGGCCTCGCAGGAGGCCATCAAGGAACTCGGCACCAACGGCGGCGGCTTCTTCAACGCCAACTCCGCCCACCCCTTCGAGAACCCCAACGGCGTCTCCAACCTGCTGGAGATCTTCCTCCTCACGGTGATCCCCTTCTCCCTCCCGCGCACCTTCGGCCGGCTGGTCGGCAGCGTGCGCCAGGGCTACGCGATCGTCGCCGCGATGGGCGTGATCTGGTTCGCAGGCGTCGTCGCCGTCACCGTGACCGAGTACGCGCACCCGGGCACCGCCTCGCAGTTGGCGGGTGCCGCGATGGAGGGCAAGGAGACCCGCTTCGGCGAAGGCGGATCGTCACTCTTCGCCGTCTCCACGACGATGACCTCCACCGGCGCCGTGAACTCCTTCCACGACTCCTTCAGCGGACTGTCCGGCGGCGTCCTGCTGCTCGGCATGATGCTGGGGGAGATCGCGCCCGGCGGGGTCGGCTCCGGCCTCTACGGCATGCTCGTCATGGCCGTGATCGCGGTCTTCGTCGCCGGGCTCATGGTGGGGCGCACCCCTGAGTACCTGGGCAAGAAGATCGGCACCCGCGAGATCAAACTCGCCGCCTGCTACCTGCTGGTCACCCCCTCCCTCGTGCTCGGCGGCACCGCGCTCGCGATGGCGCTCGGGGACGGCCCGGAGTCGATGACCAACACCGGCGCGCACGGCTTCTCCGAGGTGCTCTACGCCTACACCTCCGGCTCGAACAACAACGGCAGTGCCTTCGCCGGATTCGCGGCGGACACGCCGTTCCACAACACCGCCCTCGGGCTGTGCATGCTGCTGGGCCGCTTCCTGCCCATGGTCTTCGTCCTCGCGCTGGCCGGGTCGCTGGCCCGCCAGTCGCCCGTCCCGGAGACGGCGGGCACCCTGCGGACCGGGAAACCCCTGTTCACGGGCCTGCTGGTCGGCTCCACGCTGATCATCTCCGGTCTCACGTTCTTCCCGGCGCTCGCGCTCGGGCCGCTCGCGGAAGGTCTCGCCTGATGTCCACCCCCGCTCCCGTACGTACGGACCCGGCTGCCCCAGGCGCCCCGCCGCCGGCCGGATGTGCCCCGCAGGACCCGCCGCGCGCCACCGGCCGCATCGCAGGCGGCCTCTTCGAGCCCCGGCTGCTGGCCGCCTCGCTGCCCGAGGCGTTCCGCAAGCTCGACCCGCGCCTGATGGCCAAGGTGCCCGTGATGTTCGTGGTCGAGATCGGCTCGGTGCTCACCACCGTCCTCGCGGCCACCGACCCAGGCGACTGGTTCGGCTGGGTGATCGCGGCCTGGCTCTGGCTGACCGTCCTGTTCGCCAACCTGGCGGAGGCGGTCGCCGAGGGACGCGGCAAGGCCCAGGCCGACACGCTGCGGCGGGCCAGGACGGACGCCGTGGCCCGGCGGCTCACCGCGGACGGCGAGGAGGAGGTCAGCGGTACCGCGCTGCGCATCGGGGACCGCGTCGTGTGCGCGGCGGGCGAGGTCATCCCGGGCGACGGTGACGTCGTCGAGGGCGTCGCCTCCGTCGACGAGTCCGCCATCACCGGCGAATCGGCCCCGGTCATCCGGGAGTCGGGAGGGGACCGCAGCGCGGTGACCGGCGGCACCAAGGTGCTCTCGGACCGGATCGTCATCCGGATCACCACCAGGCCCGGCGAAACGTTCATCGACCGGATGATCGCCCTGGTCGAGGGCGCGGCCCGGCGCAAGACCCCCAACGAGATCGCGCTGAACATCCTGCTGGCCTCGCTCACCCTCATCTTCCTGCTGGCCGTGGTGACCCTCCAGCCGTTCGCGAGCTACGCGGGCGCCGAGCAGTCGCTCGTCGTGCTGGCCGCCCTGCTGGTCTGCCTCATCCCGACCACCATCGGCGCGCTGCTCTCCGCGATCGGCATCGCCGGGATGGACCGCCTCGTCCAGCGGAACGTGCTGGCCACCTCGGGGCGCGCGGTCGAGGCCGCAGGCGACGTGTCCACCCTGCTGCTCGACAAGACCGGCACGATCACCCTCGGCAACCGCCAGGCCACCGAGTTCATCCCCGTGCACGGCACCGCCGCGGACGCGCTGGCGGACGCCGCGCAGCTCTCCTCGCTGGCCGACGAGACACCCGAGGGCCGCTCCGTGGTCGTCCTGGCCAAGGAGAGGTACGGGCTGCGGGAGCGGCACGAGGGCGAGCTGGCGTACGCCGAATGGGTCCCCTTCACCGCCCAGACCCGGATGTCCGGGGTGGACCTGGACCTGGACGGCACCCGCGTGCGCGTCCGCAAGGGCGCCGCCGCCTCGGTCGCCGCCTGGGTGGCCGAACGCGGCGGTGCGGGCGGCGTGGAGGTGGAGCGGATCACCGGGCAGGTCTCGGAGGCGGGCGGCACCCCGCTGGTGGTCGCCCGCGAGGACGCCGACGGCGCGCGCGTGCTGGGCGTCATCCACCTCAAGGATGTCGTCAAGGACGGCATGCGGGAGCGCTTCGCGCAGTTGCGCCGGATGGGTATCAGCACCGTCATGATCACCGGCGACAACCCGAGGACCGCGAAGGCCATCGCCGCCGAGGCGGGTGTCGACGACTTCCTCGCCGAGGCCACGCCCGAGGACAAGATGTCCCTCATCAAGCGCGAGCAGGCGGGCGGCAAGCTCGTCGCGATGACCGGCGACGGCACCAACGACGCGCCCGCGCTCGCCCAGGCGGACGTCGGCGTCGCGATGAACACCGGCACCTCGGCGGCCAAAGAGGCCGGGAACATGGTCGACCTCGACTCCGACCCGACCAAGCTGATCGACATCGTCGAGATCGGCAAACAGCTGCTGATCACCCGTGGCGCGCTGACAACCTTCTCGATCGCCAACGACATCGCCAAGTACTTCGCGATCATCCCCGCCATGTTCGCTGCGGCCCACCCGGGCCTCGACAAGCTCAACATCATGGCGCTGGGCAGCCCGGAGTCGGCGATCCTCTCGGCCGTCGTCTTCAACGCCCTGATCATCGTCGCGCTGGTCCCGCTCGCCCTGCGGGGCGTGCGCTACCGTCCGCTCGAAGCCGACCGGCTGCTGCGCCGCAACCTGGCCGTCTACGGGCTCGGCGGACTGGTCGCCCCGTTCCTCGGCATCAAGCTCATCGACCTGCTCATCTCGCTCATTCCGGGGATCGGGTGACCTCCATGCACACCTCCGCACACACCTCGATACGTCACTCCTTCCGGCTCCTGTGGGCCGCCCTGCGAGCCCTGCTCGTGCTCACCGTGCTCACCGGCGTGCTCTACCCGCTGGCCGTCACCGGCGTCGCCCAGGGCCTGATGCACGACCAGGCCAACGGCTCGCGGGTCCAAGCCGACGGCAAGGAGGCGGGCTCCGCGCTGATCGGCCAGAGCTGGAACGGCAAGAACGGCAAGCCCGACCCCCGGTGGTTCCAGGGCCGCCCCTCCCACAGCGGCTACGACGCCCTCGCCACCGGCTCCAGCCAGCTCGGCGCGAGCGACAAGCGGCTGGTCGCCGCCGTCCGCGCGGCACGGGCACAGGTCGCCGAGTTCAACGGCGTCCCCGTCTCCGAGGTCCCTGCGGACGCGGTCACCGGGTCCGCCTCGGCCATCGACCCGCACATCTCGCCCCGCTACGCGCGGCTCCAGGCCGACCGGGTGGCCCGTGCCAACGACCTGCCCCAAGGCGCCGTGGCCCGCTTGGTCGAGCACCACACCGAGGGCCGCGCCGCGGGCTTCCTCGGCGAGCCGCACGTGAACGTCCTCAAGCTCAACCTGGCGGTGCACCGGCTCGCCGGCGAGTGACGGGGCGGCGGCGGGGCTCCGACCTCCCCCGGAGCGTTGCCCCGCGGTGGCGGACGGGTACATACTGACCCGTCCGCCAGCGCCGTACCCGGGCGAGGCGCCGCGTGCGGCCGGACAGGGGAGACCGAGACCGATGAGCGACCACGCCAGCCCGCAGCCCGCCACGGCCGGCGGGGAGGCACCGGCAGACGGCCCGATGGTCCTCGTGGAGGACCTCCACCGCACGTACGGCAGCGGGCCGACCGCCGTGCACGCCCTGCGCGGCGTCTCCTTCGGGGTGCCGCGCGGTCGGCTCGTCGCGCTCAAGGGGCGTTCCGGCTCCGGCAAGACCACGGTGCTCAACCTCGTCGGCGGCCTGGACAAGCCCGCCTCGGGCCGGGTCACCGTCGCCGGGACGCCGCTGGACGGCCTGGGCGAACAAGCGCTGCTGGAACTGCGCCGTGACCGGATCGGCTTCGTCTTCCAGGCGTTCGGCCTGCTGCCCGTGCTGACCGCCGCCGAGAACGTCGGCGTCCCCCTGCGCATGCGCCGCACCCCCGCCCGCGAGCGCGAGGAGCGCGTCGCCCTGCTGCTGGCGCTCGTCGGCCTCGCCGACCACGCCGAGCAGCGCCCCGGCGAACTCTCCGGCGGCCAGCAGCAGCGCGTCGCCATCGCACGGGCGCTCGCCAACCGGCCCGCCCTGCTCATCGCCGACGAGCCCACCGGCCAGCTGGACGCCGAGACGGGACTGGCGGTGATGGAGCTGCTGCGCGCGGTGGTCCGCAGCGAACGCGTCACCGCCCTGGTCGCCACCCATGACGAGACCCTGCTCGGCCTCGCCGACCACGTCCTGGAACTGGCGGACGGGCGGATTCTGCCCGGCGGCACCGGCGCCCTGGACATGGCCGGCACAGGTATCCATACGCGACCCTGACGCCCGCGACCCCCGCTCCCGGGGGGAACCGCGCGGCCCGGCGGCGACAATGGTCCCATGACGGAAGGGTTCCCGGCGCGGCGCGGCACGCTGCGGATCTACCTCGGCGCCGCCCCCGGGGTCGGCAAGACGTACGCGATGCTGGCCGAGGCCCACCGCCGCCTGGAGCGCGGTACGGACGTGGTCGTCGCCCTCGTGGAGCACCACGGGCGGCCCCGTACGGAAGTGCTGCTGCACGGCCTGGAGCGGATACCCCGGACCACGCGCACGCACCGGGGCGCGGCCTTCACCGAGATGGACACCGACGCGGTGCTGGCCCGCCGCCCCGCCGTCGCGCTCGTCGACGAACTGGCGCACACCAACGTGCCCGGCTCCCGCCACGAGAAGCGCTGGCACGACGTCGAGGACCTGCTCGACGCCGGGATCGACGTCATCTCGACGGTCAACATCCAGCACCTGGAGTCCCTCGGCGACGTGGTCGAGTCCATCACGGGCGTACGGCAGCGCGAGACCCTCCCCGACGAGGTGGTGCGCCGCGCCGACCAGATCGAACTGGTCGACATGTCACCCCAGGCCCTGCGGCGCCGCATGGCCCACGGCAACATCTACACCCCCGACAAGGTCGACGCCGCCCTCTCCCACTACTTCCGCCCCGGCAACCTCACCGCCCTGCGCGAACTGGCCCTGCTGTGGACCGCCGACCGGGCCGACGAACACCTCCAGGCGTACCGCGAGGCGCACCGCATCAGCTCCACCTGGCGCGCCCGCGAGCGGATAGTCGTCAGCCTCAGCGGCGGCCCCGAGGGCCGTACGCTGCTGCGCCGCGCCAAACGGCTCGCCGCGAAGGGCTCCGGCAGCGAGATCCTCGCCGTGCACATCGCCCGCGCCGACGGGCTGACGGCCGCCTCCCCCGAGGAGCTTGCCCTCCAGCGGGGCCTGGTGGAGGACCTGGGCGGCACCTACCACCACGTCCTGGGCGACGACGTCCCCTCCGCGCTGCTCGAGTTCGCGCGCGGCGTCAACGCCACCCAGATCGTGCTGGGCTCCAGCCGCCGCAAGAGCTGGCAGTACGCCTTCGGACCCGGCGTCGGCGCCAGCGTCGCCCGCGACTCCGGGCCCGACCTGGACGTCTACATGGTCACCCACGACGAGGTCGCCCGGGGCCGCGGCCTGCCTGCGGCGCGCGGCGCGCGGCTGGGCCGCACCCGGGTCCTCGCGGGCTGGCTGACCGGCGTCCTGGGGCCCTGCCTGCTGGCCCTGCTGCTCACCGCCGGCGACGGGCACCTGGGCCTGGCCAACGAGGTGCTGCTGTTCTTGCTGGTCACCGTGGGGGCCGCGCTGGTCGGCGGACTGCTGCCCGCGCTCGCCGCGGCGGCGGTGGGCTCCCTGCTGCTCAACTACCTCTTCACGCCCCCGCAGCACACCTGGACGATCTCCAGCCCGCGCAACCTGCTGGCCATCGTCATCTTCGTGGTCATCGCGATCGCGGTCGCCTCCGTCGTCGACCTCGCCGCCCGCCGCACCCAGCAGGCGGCCCGGCTGCGCGCCGAATCGGAGATCCTCTCCGTACTGGCGGGGAGCGTGCTGCGCGGTGACGACTCGCTGGAGGCGCTGCTCGACCGGGTGCGCGAGACGTTCGGCATGGAGTCGGCGGCGCTGCTGGAGCGGACTGATGAGCAGGCCCCGTGGACGTGCGCGGGCAGCGTGGCCGCGAGCGGGCCGGGCGCGGGGGCCGCGGGCGGTGCGGGCGGCCCGGCGCAGCCGCCCGCCGGTCCCGAGGACGGCGATGTGGACATGCCGATAAGCGACCGGATGACCCTGGTCCTGCGCGGCCGGGTGCTGCCCGCCGAGGACCGCCGGGTGCTGGCCGCGTTCGCCTCCCAGGCCGCGGGCGTGCTCGACCGGCAGCGGCTGCGCAGCGAGGCCGAGCACGCGCGCAAGCTGGCCGAGGGCAACCGCATGCGTACCGCGCTGCTGGCCGCCGTCTCGCACGACCTGCGCACGCCGCTGGCCGCCATCAAGGCCGCCGTGTCCTCGCTGCGCTCCCAGGACGTGTCCTGGTCGGCGCGGGACGAGGCGGATCTGCTGGAGGCCATCGAGGACGGCGCCGACCGGCTGGACAACCTCGTGGGCAACCTGCTGGACATGTCACGCCTCCAGACCGGCACCGTGACCCCCCTCATCCGCGAGATCGACCTGGACGAGGTCGTCCCCAAGGCGCTCGGCGGCGTGCCGGAGGGAAGGGTGACCCTGGACATCCCCGAGACGGTGCCGATGGTCGCGGTCGATCCGGGGCTGCTGGAGCGCACCGTCGCCAACATCGTCGAGAACGCCGTCAAGTACAGCCCCGAGGGCGGCGGTGTCGTCGTACGGGCGTCCGCGCTGGGCGAGTGGGTCGACCTGCGGGTGCGGGACCGGGGGCCCGGGGTGCCGGACAGCGACAAGGAGCGCATCTTCGAGCCGTTCCAGCGCCGGGGCGACGCGCCGCGCGGTGCCGGAGTGGGCCTCGGGCTGGCCGTGGCACGCGGCTTCACCGAGGCGATGGGCGGCACCCTGGAGGCCGAGGACACCCCCGGCGGCGGCCTGACCATGGTGCTCACGCTCCGCGCCGCACCCGGCCGCGCCCCCGTACGCCCCGACCTGCCCGCGCGCGCCACCTCCTGATGCCGGGCCCTCCGCCGACCGAAAGGAAGACCCCCATGCACCGGGTGCTCGTGATCGACGACGAGCCGCAGATCGTGCGCGCCCTCGTGATCAACCTGCGGGCCCGCGCGTACGCCGTGGACGCCGCCCACGACGGCGCCACCGCGCTGCGGCTCGCCGCCGAACGGCACCCCGACGTCGTCATCCTCGACCTGGGCCTGCCCGACATGGACGGCGTCGACGTCATCCGCGGCATCCGCGGGTGGAGCCGAGTGCCCATCCTGGTCCTCTCCGCGCGCCAGACCTCCGACGAGAAGGTCGAGGCACTGGACGCGGGCGCCGACGACTACGTCACCAAGCCCTTCGGGATGGACGAACTCCTGGCCCGGCTCCGCGCCGCCGTGCGCCGGGCCGAACCGGGGGCCACCGGCAGCGGACCCGGCGTCATCGAGACCGACGCCTTCACCGTCGACCTCGCGGCCAAGAAGGTCCACCGCGAGGGCCGCGACATCCGGCTCACCCCCACCGAGTGGCACCTGCTGGAGGTGCTCGTACGGAACACCGGGCGCCTGGTCAGCCAGCGGCAGCTGCTCCAGGAGGTCTGGGGCCCCGCCTACGGCACCGAGAGCAACTACCTGCGGGTGTACATGGCACAGCTGCGCCGCAAACTGGAGGCGGACCCCTCGCACCCGCGGCACTTCGTGACCGAACCGGGCATGGGATACCGCTTCGAGGGGTGAGCGATTCCGCCCGCGCACGCGGCCCGTACGCCGGCCGTACACCGGTACGCTGGCAGGTATGACAGGTGTCTCGCAGGACGTGAAGCAGGCCGGCCGCATCCGGCGCTTCCTGGAGCGGCTGTCCTCCTCGGAGGAGGACCTGCGCTCCGCCGAGCTGCGCGAGGACGCGGTGAGCACCGGCTGCACCCGGATCTGCGACTGCGGGGACCGGCAGCGCGTCCAGGTGACCGGTACACTACGCACCGTCACCTTGCGGCCGCTCGCGGGAGTACCCACCCTGGAGGCGGAGCTGTTCGACGGATCGGCCGCGCTCAGCGTGGTCTGGCTGGGTCGGCGTGCGATAGCGGGTATCGAGCCGGGCCGCAGGATGATCGCGTGGGGGCGGATCGCGATGGATCGCGGACGCCCGGTGCTGTTCAACCCGAAGTACGAGCTTCGACCCCTCGGACAGGAGTAGTGGGTGACCTCCCTCGACAAGCCGGCCGGCGCCGGTCAGGACAAGCCGTCGGGCCCCGGCGGCGCGGCTGACGAGGCTGACGCGGCCGAGTCGCGGGCGCTGACGGAAGCGGCCCTCTTCGAGGCGTTCGGCGGTGTGCGCGGTCTCGTGGAGACGACGGTGCCCGGCCTCGTCTTCATCCTGATGTTCACCATCGACAAGAACTTGCAGGCTGCGGCCATCGCCGCCCTGGTGCTCTCCGGCGTCCTCGCCGTCGCCCGGCTGCTGCGCAAGGACACCCTCAAGCACGCCTTCGGCGGGGTGTTCGGCGTCGGCGTCGGCGTCGCGTTCGCGATGATGACGGGCGAAGCGAAGGACTTCTACCTGCCCGGCATGCTCTACGGCCTCGGGCTGGCGCTCGCCTACCTGATCACCGCGGCGGCGGGTGTCCCGCTGCTGGGACTCATCCTCGGGCCGGTCTTCAAGGAGAACCTCTCCTGGCGCACCCGCAACCCGGGCCGCAAACGGGCCTACGTGAAGGCCAGTTACGCCTGGGGCTTCATCTTCCTGGCCAAGTCGGCGATCCTCTTCCCGCTCTACTGGTGGGCCGATCCGACCAGGTTCGGGTGGGTCACCGTGGCGCTCAAGATCCCGCCGCTGCTCCTCGCGGTCTACCTCACCTGGATCTTCCTCGCGAAGGCACCGCCGCCGATCAACGTCCTCGCGGAGATGGAGGCGGAGGAGGCCGCGGCGGAAGAGGCCGAGAAGGCGGCCGAGCCCGCCGCGCCGACCGGGCATGGCGAGCCCTCCCCGGCGCTGGGCGGCTCGGCCGAGCACGGCCCCTCCGGCCCGCGCCACCGGCGCTGACCGGAGCCGCCGAGCCCCGCCGTGGCGCGCCCGCGCGCCTCAGCGCACTGCGGGCTCCTCGAACGCCTGGGCGACGGCGAGGCTGTCCTCGTAGATGTGGTGCCGGGTCACCAGACCGTCTTGGAAGGTGAGGTGCAGCGCGAAGCGGGCCGAGTAGGCGCGCCCTGTGGAGCGGGCGGTCTGCCGGATCTCGCCGAGCACGACCGCGTCGGCGCCGTCCACCAGTACGCGCTCGACCACAGTCGCCGCCTGCCCCGCCACGTGGTGCTCGGCGAGCTGCCGGTAGTGGGCCGCGGCGTCGGCCCGGCTGCTGCGGTCACGTATCCACGGGGTCGCGGCGCGGCCGTGCTCCGCCTGGGGCCAGTCCAGCTTCCAGTCGGCGTCCTCGGCGTACAGCTCGGCGATCCGCTCGGGGTCGCCCGCACCGATCCTGCGGAGCAGTTCCTCCACCGCTGTGCGGGTGGCGGAGGGTGTCACGGGAGGCATGGCAGGACCTTTCGTCCGGGAGGGGTGGCGCCGGTGCGCCACCGCACCGCCCCATCCGACCAGCGGCGGGACCGCTGGTCGATTACCTCAGGAGTAAGCACGGCGAGGGGGTGGTCACGTAGCGGTCACGTCGGAACTTCGCCGTACGCACCGGCGCCGCGCCGCTACCCGCCGTCGCGGACGGAGAGCAGGTCCTCGAGCTGCTCCTCGCGGTCCGGGGCGGCGACGAAGAGCAGTTCGTCGCCCGCCTCCAGCGCGTCCTCCGGGTTCGGGGCCATGACCCGGTTGCCCCGGATGATGGTGACCAGGGCCGTGTCCTGCGGCCAGCTCACCTCGCCCACCCGGGTGCCGGCCAGCGCCGCCTCCGGCGGCAGGGTCAGCTCGACCAGGTTGGCCTCGCCCTGCGAGAAGCGCATCAGCCGCACCAGGTCGCCGACGCTCACCGCCTCCTCGACCAGCGCGGACATCAGGCGGGGGGTCGAGACGGCGACGTCCACGCCCCACGACTCGTTGAACAGCCACTCGTTCTTGGGGTTGTTGACCCGCGCGACGACCCGCGGCACCCCGTACTCCGTCTTGGCCAACAGGGATACGACCAGGTTGACCTTGTCGTCACCGGTGGCCGCGATCACCACATGGCACCGCTCCAGCGCGGCCTCGTCCAGCGAGGTGATCTCGCAGGCGTCCGCCAGCAGCCATTCGGCCGTCGGCACCCGCTCCACCGAGATCGCCGTCGGCGCCTTGTCGATGAGCAGCACCTCGTGGCCGTTCTCCAGCAGTTCGGCCGCGATCGAACGGCCCACGGCCCCCGCCCCCGCAATAGCCACCCTCATCGCTGCCGTGCCTCCTCGGGCCCCTTGGCGAAGGCCGCCTCCACCTGCGCGACCTGGTCGCAGCGCATCATCACATGTACCAGATCGCCCTCCTGAAGCACCGTCTGCGAAGTCGGCAGCATCGCCTCACCCATCCGGGTGAGGAAGGCCACCCGCACCCCCGCCTCCTCCTGGAGCCTGCTCACCCGGTGTCCCACCCAGGACGGGGCCGCGTGCACCTCCGCGAGCTGCACGCCGCCGCTGGGGTCCCGCCACAGGG
The DNA here is from genome assembly GCF_000424825.1 of Streptomyces sp. CNH287. Classification (NCBI taxonomy): domain Bacteria; kingdom Bacillati; phylum Actinomycetota; class Actinomycetes; order Kitasatosporales; family Streptomycetaceae; genus Streptomyces; species Streptomyces sp. CNH287. The sequence continues at coordinate 79,796 of NZ_AUKQ01000020.1, forward strand.
GCTCCGCGCCGTTCGGCAGCAGCCTGCGCAGCATCTGGTCGGCGGTCCAGCGCACCGTGGCGACGGTGGGGATGCCGAGCCGCTGGTAGACCTCCGCGCGGCGGGGGTCGTAGATACGGGCGGCGACGTTCTCGACGCCGAAGGTCTCGCGGGCCACCCGGGCCGAGATGATGTTGGAGTTGTCGCCGCTGGAGACCGCGGCGAACGCCCCCGCCTCCTCGATCCCCGCCTCCCGCAGCGTGTCCTGGTCGAAGCCGATGCCGGTCACCCGGCGCCCGCCGAAGCCGGCGCCCAGGCGCCGGAACGCGGTGGGGTCGCGGTCGACGATCGCGACCGTGTGGCCCTGCTGTTCCAGGGCCTTCGCGAGTTCGGAACCGACCCGCCCGCAGCCCATGATCACAATGTGCACGCCCGTCCCTCTCATCCCGTACAGCGGGCCGTATCAGCATCGCACGGCTGACCGCATACGATCCTCACCGTGCCCAAGTTGACCGACGTGCCGAAGCGGATTCTCCTCGGCCGCGCACTCCGCAGCGAGAAGCTGGCAGAGACGCATCTGCCCAAGCGCATCGCGCTGCCGGTGTTCGCCTCCGACCCGCTCTCCTCGGTCGCCTACGCGCCGGGCGAGGTGCTGCTCGTCCTCTCGGTCGCCGGGGTCTCGGCGTACCACTTCAGCCCGTGGATCGCCCTCGCCGTCATCGTACTGATGTTCACCGTGGTCGCCTCCTACCGGCAGAACGTACGGGCCTACCCGTCCGGTGGCGGCGACTACGAGGTCGCCACCACCAACCTCGGGCGCCGGGCAGGGCTGACCGTGGCCAGCGCCTTGCTGGTGGACTACGTGCTCACCGTCGCCGTCTCCATCTCCTCCGGGGTCGAGAACCTGGGCTCGGCCGTCCCCTTCGTGGTCGAGCACAAGACGACCGTCGCCGTGGCCATCATCGTGCTGCTGACCGTGATGAACCTGCGCGGCGTGCGCGAGTCGGGAAAGCTCTTCGCCATCCCCACCTACTGCTTCGTCGCCGGGGTCTTCCTCCTCATCGGGTGGGGCGTGGTGCGTTCCGTGCTGCTCGACGACGACATCAAGGCGCCGACCGCCGACTACGAGATCCACACCGAGCACCCCGAGGGCCTCGCCGGGTTCGCCCTCGCCTTCCTGCTGCTGCGCGCCTTCTCCTCCGGCTGCGCCGCGCTCACCGGCGTCGAGGCGATCAGCAACGGCGTGCCCGCCTTCCGCAAGCCGAAGTCCAAGAACGCGGCCACCACACTGGCCCTGATGGGTCTGATCTCGGTGACGATGTTCTGCGGGATCATCGCGCTGGCGCTGGCGACGGACGTGAAGATGGCGGAGAAGCCCGCGTCCGAGATCCTCATCGACGGCGTACCCGCGGGCGCCGACTACACGCAGAACCCGGTCATCTCCCAGATCGCCGAGGCCGTCTTCGGCGGCACCTCGCCGCTCTTCTACTTCCTCGCCGCAGCCACCGCACTCGTCCTCTTCCTCGCCGCCAACACCGCGTACAACGGCTTCCCGCTCCTCGGCTCCATCCTCGCCCAGGACCGCTACCTGCCCCGTCAGTTGCACACCCGCGGCGACCGGCTCGCCTTCTCCAACGGCATCGTGCTGCTGGCCGGCGCGGCGGCGATACTCGTGGTCGTCTACGAGGCGGACTCCACCCGGCTCATCCAGCTCTACATCGTCGGCGTCTTCGTCTCCTTCACGCTCAGCCAGATCGGCATGGTCCGGCACTGGAACCGCCTGCTGCCCGCCGTCACCGGCGGCCCGGAGCGGCGCCACATGCTGCGCTCGCGTGCGATCAACACCTTCGGCGCGTTCCTGACCGGCATAGTCCTGGTGGTCGTGCTGATCACCAAGTTCTCGCACGGCGCCTGGGTCTCGCTGGTGGGCATGGCGCTCTTCTACGCGCTGATGACCGCCATCCGCAGGCACTACGACGGGGTGTCCGAGGAGCTGGCGGCCGACGAGGAGGACGAGGCGCAGGTACGCCCCTCGCGCGTCCACTCCATCGTCCTGGTGTCCAAGATCCACAAACCGACCCTGCGCGCCCTCGCGTACGCCCGGCTGATGCGCTCCGACACCCTGGAGGCCCTCACCATCAGCGTGGACGAGGAGGAGACCAGGGAGCTGCGCGCCGCGTGGGACCGGCGCGGCATCGACGTCCCCCTCAAGATCCTGGAGTCCCCCTACCGGGAGGTCACCCGGCCGGTGATCGAGTACGTGAAGCGGATGCGCAAGGAGTACCCGCGCGACGTGGTGAGCGTGTACATCCCGGAGTACGTGGTCGGCCACTGGTACGAGCAGCTGCTGCACAACCAGAGCGCCCTGCGGCTCAAGGGCCGCCTGCTCTTCACCCCCGGGGTGATGGTCACCTCCGTGCCCTGGCAGCTGGAGTCCTCCGAGGCCGCCAAGCACCGGGCGCGGCGGCGCGCGGACTGGCACGCGCCGGGCGCCGTACGGCGGGGGCCCGTACCGGGTCAGGGGAAGCGCGACGAGCAGTAGACTGGTGGGCTGCCGTTCCTCTTCCCTTCCCTGACGTACTGGAGCCACCCCCTTATGCCCGAGCCCCTGCCGGACAGTGCTGCCAGCGCGGACGGCGACAGCGCCGAACACGCCGCCTCCACCCTCGTCGGCGAGGAGTACGAGGTCGAGGTCGGCCCCGTCGCCCACGGCGGCCACTGCGTGGCCCGTACGGACGCGGGCCAGGTCCTCTTCGTACGGCACACGCTCCCCGGCGAGCGCGTCCGGGTCCGGGTCACCGAGGGCGGCACCCGCTCCAGTTACCTGCGGGCGGACGCCGTGGAGATCATCGAAGCGTCCAAGGACCGGGTGCCCGCCCCCTGCCCGTACGCGGGGCCGGGCCGCTGCGGCGGCTGCGACTGGCAGCACGCCAAGCCGGGCGCGCAGCGCAGGCTCAAGGCCGAGGTGCTCACCGAGCAGCTGGCGCGGCTGGCCGGGCTCACCCCCGAGGACGTGCGCTGGGACGGCACGGTGGAGCCCGCACCGGGCGACAAGTTGCCCGCCGGGGAGGTGCCCGCGTGGCGCACCCGGGTGCAGTACGCGGTGGACGCCGAGGGTCGGGCCGGGCTGCGGCGGCACCGCTCGCACGAGGTGGAGCCCATCGACCGGTGCCTGATCGCGGGCCCCGGCGTGAGCGAGCTGGGCGTCGAGAAGCACGCTTGGCCGCAGATCGCCTCCGTCGACGCCATCGCCGCCACCGGCTCGAACGACCGGCAGGTGGTGCTCACCCCGCGCCCCGGCGGCAGGCTCCCGCTGGTCGAGCTGGACAAGCCGGTCTCCGTGCTGCGGGTCGGCGAGAAGGACAAGGCGGTCCACCGGGTGCACGGGCGCCCCTACGTCCGCGAGCGGGCCGAGGGCCGCACCTGGCGCGTGGGCGACGGCGGCTTCTGGCAGGTGCACCCGCAGGCGGCCGAGCTGCTGGTGGACGCGGTGATGCGCGGACTCACCCCGCGCAAGGGCGAGATGGCGCTCGACCTCTACTGCGGCGTCGGGCTGTTCGCGGGCGCGCTGGCCGAGCGGCTGGGGGAGGAGGGGGCGGTCCTGGGCATCGAGTCGCACAAGCGCGCGGTCGAGGACGCCCGGCACAACCTCGGCGACTTCCCGCGCGTCCGGATCGAACACGGCAAGGTCGACGCGGTCCTGCCGCGTACCGGCATCACCGAGGCCGACCTCATCGTGCTGGACCCGCCGCGCGCGGGCGCGGGCAAGAAGACGGTGCAGCGCCTGGCCGCCCTCGGCCCGCGCCGCATCGCCTACGTCGCCTGCGACCCGGCGGCCCTGGCCCGCGACCTGAAGTACTTCCGCGAGGAGGGCTACACCCCGCGCTTCCTGCGGGCCTTCGACCTCTTCCCGATGACCCACCACATGGAGTGCGTCGCCATCCTGGAGCCCGCCGCGAAGCGGTCCTGACCTGCGGGTTCACCTAGTGTGCGTGATGTGCGGTGTGGGCGTTAGGGGCGATATCTTGACGCTGAGATGACGCTCTCCGAGACATCTTGACGCTCGTTGATCTTGATTTCTGATGATCCGTCAGACCTCATTTATTGGAGGCCATCATGAGCATATCGACACGTGTCGTTCTGCAGTCGAGCGTAAAGCGGGGCGACTTGTCCAGGGAGGGAGCGCACCTGGGGTGGATAATTGCCCGGGTCGGGACGACGAAAGAGGACTACATCGAAGACATCTGGAAGGTCGGAGAATCAGATACCTACCTTCACTACATTGAGGACCCCGTCACAGGGTACCCTTTCCTGATGTCTCAAGGGCCTGAGAGGGAGTCCGTCGATGCGCAGGCTCGCCAAATGTTCCCTCATCACACTCTCGAGTCCGCTTTGAGTTTCTTTCACCGCGCATCTGATAGAGATTCCAGGATTTCTGCCATATTTTTGGTTGCCCTGTGCTCTCCTGCCGAGCCGGGGGATTCGGTGATCGAAGCGTTCCGTATTGCCTCGCGTGATCCCGATCCCGACGTAAGAAGCTCCGCAGCCATTGCAACGGGCTATGTCGGAGGGTCGGGGCTGCGTCAAATTCTTTCCTCGATGGGAGAATCTGACGAATCTCCGGACGTTCGGATGAACGCACGTCTGATAATGGAAGGCATGGACTCGACACAGGACCAGCAAAATCCGTGATTGCCGGGACCCCGCTCGACTTCGAGACCGGCTATCAGATTGTCGGGCGCTGGGAACATCCCGCCCCCTTGCCCCTGCACCAGCCCCAAATACGGCCCGAACTCCGAAGCCAGCGTCCGTCGGCCCAGTTTCTGGTACTCGCGCTGGATCACCGTCTCCACCGCCACCGCGCCCCCGCCGCCAGGTACGCCGCCGTCACCGCGATCGAGCGGATGGTGCCGCCCGCCAACTCGAAGTTCTCGGCGCAGAAGGCGAGGTCCAGGTCCGTGCCCCGGGGGAGCGTCGGGCCCAGGCAGCGGTCCCAGAGGAGGAGGCGTTGGTCGGGGTTCCGGGACCGGGAAGTCGATGACCAGGTCCAGGCGGCGGGTGAAGGCGTCGTCCAGGTTGGCGCGGAGGTTGGTGGCGAGGATGGCCAAGCCGTCGAAGGACTCCATGCGTTGCAGGAGGTACGCGCTCTCCACGTTGGCGTAGCGGTCGTGGGCATCCTTCACGTCCGAGCGCTTGCCGAAGATCGCGTCCGCCTTGTCGAAGATCAGCACGCCGTTCACCCCAGCACTATGCGCTGACAGAGAACGCTACCGTGGAAGAGAACCTGGACGTGGTGGCAAAGCCCCGTCAGTCGGTCCTGGTCCGCCCGGGGGCAACCATTGCCGAAGCGCTCGATCGCGTAGGGGAGGCGGCGGCAGCCGGCGGGTCAGGCCATGGTGCGTTTGACGGTCCAGCGGTGGCGGCCCAGTCGCTGTAAGGACTCGACTCCCTTGCGGGGAGCCGAGTTCGACCTTGCGGCGGTCGAAGTGCTCCTCGAACTCGGACCACTCCTCGGCCGTCGTTTCGCGGTACTCGCAGTCGGGGCGGATCTGACGCCGGTGCTGGAGATGTTCCTGGTAGTGCCGGACCACGTCCTCGTCCGATGCGGCCGACCTGGTCCGAGGCGAGCGCGTTCATCGGATACAGCAGAACGGCCTTGACCCCACGCAGGCCCAGAACCCTCTTGCGGCGCGGCACTGGTCGAGCGCCGGGACGAGGAACGACTCGGTCTTCCCAGAACCCGTGCCCGTCGTGACCAGCGTCGGCAGGGCGGGCCCGTGGAGCGTGCTCAGCCGCTCGTACGCCATCGTCTGATGCCGATACGGGACGAACCCCGGAACCCACTCCAGGTACTTCTCCCAGCCGGCCTCGGCCTGGTGGAAGGGAGTCCTGATCCGCAGAAAGGGACCGCGGAGCATCCCGGTCTCGGCATGCTCCAGACACTTCTCCAGCACCCGCCGGGTGTCCTCGCCGGTGAGCGCGCACGTCGTCGTGAGGTACTGAGGTGTTTCCAACCTGACGCGGCGGGTGCGTTGTTGGGTGGAGGGGCGGTGTCCGGATGTGAAGAAGCTCCTGGTAGACGGGTTCACGACCAAGATCGCCTGTCCCACCAGGAGCTTCCGCGTGCTTGTCTACCCGTCCGGCGTCGATGTGTCCACCTCGGCCCTGCGCTACCTCTCCGCCCGCCTTCGCGCCCGGCGCCGCGAGATGGGGACACGATGGCGGCGGCTGTCTGCCGGACGGCAGGCCCTGCTCGTGCTCGCGCATCTGCGGTGCGGCCACACCTACGCCCAACTCGCGGCCGGTTTCGGCGTCGGTACCACCACCGCCTACCGGTACATCGCCGAAGCGGTCGAGGTCCTGGCCGCCCTCGCCCCGACTCTCGCCGAAGCCATGCAGGCCGCCTCGGCCAAGGCGTTCGTGATCCTGGACGGCACGCTGCTGCCGATCGACCGCATTGCCGCCGACCGGCCCTTCTACTCCGGGAAGCACACGAAGCACGGAATGAACGTGCAGGTCATCACCGATCCACGCGGTCGACTGCTGTGGGCGTCACCCGCCCTGCCCGGGGCAGTCCACGACATCAGGGCCGCACGCACCCACGGCATCATCGACGCCCTGGCGAAGGCCGGTGTGGAGTGCTGGGCAGATAAGGGCTACCGCGGTGCCGGCGGAACCATGCGCCTGAACCGTTCCGGGTTCGGTGGAGACTCGATTCCGTGAAAGGATTGAGTCATGGCACGCCCTTCCTCCTATCCCTCTGAGCTGCGCAAACGAGCGGTCCGTATGGTCGCCGAGGTCCGTGGTGACTATCCGAACGAGTCGGCCGCCTTGAGGGCGGTCGCCCAGAAGCTCGGGATCGGTTCGGCCGAGACCCTGCGGAACTGGGTGAAGCGGGACGAGGTCGACTCCGGGCAACGGCCGGGGACGACCACGGAGGAGTCCGCGCAGATCAAGGCGATGAAGAAGGAGATCGCCGA
>NZ_AUKQ01000021.1:0-85401 GCF_000424825.1 Streptomyces sp. CNH287
AACGTTGTGTGGGCTCTGATCCGTGACGGAAGGTGCTACCAACGTGAACTCCCGGTCACAGTGGCGGCTTGACAACATCATTAGGAGGTGAGGGCCGTGCCGTCCCGCTACCGGCGATCGCGGTCCGCCGGTGGCGGGGCCTGCGCACCCGAGGGGGATCAGCGCGGGAGGGTACGCGCGACGCGGAATCCCACGTCGTCGACCTGGAAATCCGGGTGGCTGCGGCGCCGCGCGGAGGCCCGGCAGCTCCAGTGCTCATCGAACCAGCCACCGCCGCGGAGCACCCTGTAGGCACCGTAGACCTCGGCGTCGTAGACGTCCCAGCACCAGTCCCAGACGTTGCCGAGCATGTCGTAGAGCCCCCACGCGTTGGGGCGTTTGCCGCCCACCTCGCGGACGCGCTCGTGTGAGTTGCCGCGGTACCAGCCGATCTCGTCGAGCTCTCCGTAGTGCGGCCCGGCCGTCCCGGCCCGGCAGGCGTGCTCCCACTCGGCTTCGGTCGGCAGCCGGTAGCCGTCGGCGGACGCGTCCCACTCGATGTCCTCGGCCCCGGCAAGGAAGTGGTACGCGGGTGTGAGGCCGTCGCACCGGGACAGGGCGTTGCAGAACCGGGCCGCGTCCCACCAGGAGACGCACTCGACGGGCAGCTGGTCCCCGCGGGCGGCACTCGGACGCCGGCCGGTGACCTGTGCGTACCGCGCCTGGGTGACCGGGAACGCCGCGAGCTGGTAGGGCGCGAGGTCGACGGGCCAGCTGCGCTGTGTCCGCCGGTCCGACAGCGTCACCCGTCCCGGCGGGATGGCGATCATCTCGTTCCCCGTCGTCAGGTCCATGATCGGGAGATCCTAGCGCGCCCCGCCAGGGCGAGACGTGCGGCCCGCCCGCGGGGCCCTGGCTCTGGCCGGTTCCGAGGGTTGCCGTAAGAACAGTTGCGATATATCGTTGAAACATCGCGACCGATCAAAGAGAGATCCGAAAGGCAGGTACAGCGATGAGTGCACAGGGACATACGCATGGCCGTGGCCGGGGCGGTGGAGGCTGCGGTCCCCGTGAGTCGGAGGGCTGGCGCGCGGCGTTCGGCCCCTTCGGGCCTCCGTTCGGCGGCGGCCCGCCCTTCGGGCCCCGCGGTCGCGGCGGCCCGCGCGGTCGGGCGCGGCGCGGGGACGTACGCGCCTCGATCCTGAAGCTGCTCGGTGACCGTCCGATGCACGGGTACGAGATGATCCAGGAGATCGCCGAGCGCAGTGGCGGCGCCTGGAAGCCGAGCCCCGGGTCCGTCTACCCCACGCTCCAACTGCTGGAGGACGAGGGGCTGATCGCCAGTGAGAGCGAGGGCGGCAAGAAGCTCTTCGCGCTCACCGAGGCGGGCCGCGCCGAGGCCGAGGCCGCGCCGGACGCCCCCTGGGAGGAGGCCGGCCGCGGTGTCGACTGGGAGGCGATGAACGAGATCCGCAAGGCGGGCGGCGGGCTGATCGAGGCGTTCAAGCAGGTCTGGGCCACGGGCACGCCGGAGCAGCGCGAGAAGGCGCTCGGTGTGGTCAACGACGCCCGCAAGCGGCTCTATCTGATCCTGGCCGAGGATGAGGACTGAGGACTGTGGGTGGGCCTGGCGGGCCGCCGGTCTGACGTCTGGTCAGTTCCGGTTGCCCGCCCGGCCCGTCGGCCGCCAGATCCTGGCAGTGTCGAAGGAGTCGTTGGCGCGCGGCAGGCGCAGGTCGTCGTGGCAGTGGAAGGCGGCCCAGAAGAGGTCGCCGGGAAGCGCGTCGGCGGGCGCGTACACGCGGTACACGTACTGCTTGCCGTCCGTTGCGGCCAGGCCGACCAGCCAGCAGTCCAGGGTGGGGCGGGCGGTGCTGGGCATCGGTCTCCTCGGGCCGGGCGGAGGGCATGCTGCCGGAGCGGGTCACCGCTGCCGCGAGGGGGGACGAGCGGCGGGCGGGTGAGGTTGCCTTCTCCTTCTCAGGGAGGAGGCGGCGCGCCCCGGTGCCCGACCTGGGGGGTACTGGCATATGCCACTGAGCGAGGATGTCCGGGAACTCCCGTTGTGATCAGGTGGGACGGTGCACAGCCGTACGCCGTCCAGTGGGCCCTCCGACCACGAAGCCGAGTACCAGTTCAGCGCGGAACTGGTCTCGGTGATAACCACGGCACGCCGCCGTGCGGCCCGTGACGCCGACCAGCAGATCGACACCGCCCACCTGCTGCACGGCCTGCTGGAAGACGACCCCGAGGTGGTCCGCCTGCTCGACGGCGGCCCGCAGGCGGGCAGGCTCCTGGGCTATCTGGTCCAGCGCAGCATCGGTTACGGGCTCCGCTGGCAGGGCACCGTCGAGGACTCCGGCGCGCTCCCGGTGGTGTGTGCGGACGGGGTGCCCGGCTGGTCCCCTGCGGCCGTGACCGCGCTCGGCCGGGCGGTGACGCGGGCACGGGAGCGGGGAGCGGCGCGGGCGGACGGGGTGGACCTGTTCCTGGCCCTGCTGCGGGACGGGGAGTGCCGCGCGGTGGAGGTGCTGCGGCGGGTGGGTATCGACGTGGAGCGGCTCGCGGACCGCTTCCACGACAGGTGTGAACAGGGTGACACTCCTGTCGGTGCTTGACATGATGTGCCGATGCACGCCACCTCGCCCCCGTCTCCCCTGCCTCGCGCCGCGCAGCGCCGGAAGGCGGGCCTCACCCTGGCCCTCCTCTCCGCCTTCGCCTTCGGCGGTTCCGGCCCCGCGGCCAAGCCGCTGATCGAGGCGGGCCTGGACCCGCTGCACGTGACCTGGCTGCGTGTCACGGGCGCGGCCCTGGTGACCCTGCCGCTGGCCTGGCGCCACCGGGGGCTGCTGCGCAGCCGTCCCGGACTGCTCGCCGGATTCGGGCTGCTGGCCGTCGCGGGCGTGCAGGCGTGCTACTTCGCGGCGATCTCCCGCATCCCCGTCGGGGTCGCCCTGCTCATCGAATACCTGGCGCCCGCCCTCGTGCTGGGCTGGGTCCGCTTCGTCCAGCGCCGCCCGGTCACGCGGGCGGCGGCCGTCGGGGTCGTGCTCGCCGTCGGCGGGCTGGCGTGCGTCGTGGAGGTGTGGTCGGGGCTGAGCTTCGACGCCGTCGGGCTGCTGCTCGCGCTCGGCGCGGCCTGCTGCCAGGTCGGCTACTTCGTCCTGTCCGACCACGGCAGCGACGGCGCGGACGGCCGGGAGGCCCCGGACCCGCTGGGCGTGATCGCCTACGGCCTCCTGATCGGCGCCGTCGTGCTCACCGTGGTGGCGCGGCCGTGGACGATGGACTGGGCCGTGCTCGGCGGCGGAGCGGACCTGGACGGCACGTCCGTACCGGCGGGGCTGCTGCTGGCCTGGATCGTCCTGGTGGCGACCGTCGCGGCGTACCTGACCGGGGTGGTGTCCGTACGGCGGCTCTCGCCGCAGGTCGCGGGCGTGGTCGCCTGCCTGGAGGCGGTCGTTGCGACCGGGCTCGCCTGGATACTGCTCGGTGAGCACCTCTCGGCGCCGCAGACCGTCGGCGGCGCCCTGGTGCTGGCGGGCGCCTTCATCGCGCAGAGTTCCGCGCCGAAGCCGCCGTCGCCCGCCCCCGTCGCGTCGGGCCCCCCGGGTGCGGGCGAGGCGCGGTCAGGAAACGCCTTGCCGGTGGAGACGGACGCGCCGTAGGGTCTCGGGCATGCACAACAGTGTGATCACTCCGCCGGTCGCCTAGAGCGGCCAGCTGACGAGGACCGCGCCGCGGATCGGGACACCGCCGCCGCGCAGGAAGTCGCTGCCCGCATACGGCTCATGCGACCACTTCCTGAACCGCGCGGAGTACACACGTGTTTCCTTCTGCCCTTTCCGCTGCCGCCGGACTTCCCGTCCGGCGGGGCCTCTTCTTCCTGGCCGTGGCCGGTGCCGCCTGGGGCACAGCCGGGGCGGCTGCCGCCCTCCTCTACCGCTCCAGTGATCTCGGGCCGCTCGCCCTGTCGTTCTGGCGCTACGCGGGCGGGCTGGCGCTGCTGCTCGCGGTGGCGGCGCCGCGCGCCCTCCGCGCCCGTACCGCCGCCACCGCGGCACCGGCCGTCCTGCCCGGGCGGGAGCCCTGGCGGCGGCGTGCCGCCCGCACCCTCGCCACCGGCGTGGGGCTCAGCGTCTTCCAGACGGCCTACTTCGCCTCCGTGCAGCGGACCGGACTGGCCGTGGCCACGGTCGTCGCCCTGGGGGCCGGACCGGTGCTCATCGCGCTCGGCGCCCGGCTGACTCTGGGCGAGCGGCTCGGCCGGTCCGGGCTTGCCGCCGTGGCGGGCGCGCTCGCGGGCCTGCTGATCCTCTACTTCGGCGGCGGTGAGGGTGCCGAGGGCGGCGACGGTGCGGTGGAGCCGTTCGGGGTCGCCCTGGCGCTGCTGTCGGCGGCGGGCTACGCCTTCGTCACACTGCTGACCCGGTGGGAGGGGCGGACCGGCGTGAACGGCGACGCCTTCGGCACCACGGTCCGCTCGTTCGCCGTCGGCGCGGTCTGCCTGCTGCCGTTCGGTGCTGCCGAGGGACTCCTGCCGCACACCGCCGACCCGCTGCTGGTGTTGGTGCTGTTGGCGTACGTGGCCGCGGTGCCGACCGCGCTCGCCTACGCGCTCTACTTCGCCGGGGCGGCGGTCGTACGGGCCGCCACGGTCTCTGTCGTGATGCTCATCGAGCCGGTCAGCGCCGCCGTGATCGCCGTCGCGCTGCTGGGGGAGCGGCTGACCGCGGCGACCGCCGCCGGCACGTTGCTGCTGCTGGTCACGGTCGCCGCTCTCGCGCTGTGGGAGGTGGGCTTCAGCGCCGCCCGGCGGTGACGAAGAGCGGCACGGTCAGCAGGAACCGCCCCGACGCGGCGCGCTGACGCTGGTCGGCGATCCACGTCTGTGCGTGGGTCGCCGGCCATGGTGACGTCCGCGAAGCCCGCGTCGAGCAGCTGCGCCCGGCAGCGGCGCGCGGCACGCTGATGGGCCAGCCTGTCCGCGCGGACGTGCATGAGGAACACCGCGCAGGACGCACACGCGGTGCGCGCCCGTCAGCCGAGCGCGTGGAGGTAGGCGGGCTCGGCCGTGCCGGGCGCCAGGTCGTCGGCCGGTACCGGAGCGCCGTACGCGGTGGTGACCGGCAGGACGCCCGTCCAGTAGGGGAGCGGGACGTCCTCCGGTTCGTCCCCGGGGCCGCCGGCGCGCACCTTGGCCGACACCTCGACCAGGTCGAGGGCGAGCACGGCGGTGGCCGCCAGCTCCTTGGTGCTTGCCGGGCGGCAGTCGGCGGCGCGGCCCGGGAGCACTCCGTCCACCAGCGCGTCGAGCGCCGCCTCGCACTCCTGCCGGTCGGTGACGGCGCGGGCGGTGCCGTGTACGACCACCGAGCGGTAGTTGACGGAGTGGTGGAAGGCGGAGCGGGCCAGGACCAGTCCGTCGAGGTGGGTGACGGTGACGCAGACCGGCAGCCCCGGGTCCGTACGGCCCGCCTCGCGCAGCGGCCGGGACCCGGTGGAGCCGTGCAGGTAGAGGCGCTCGCCCGCGCGGGCGTAGAGCGTGGGCAGCACGACCGGCGCTCCGTCGCGGACGAAGCCCAGGTGGCAGAGGTAGCCAGCGTCCAGGATCGCGTGTACGAGGGGGCGGTCGTAGGACGCCCGGTCCTGGTTGCGGGTGGGCACGGTGCGCTCGGTCACCGCGTACGAGCCGGGGGCGGGGGCGTCGGACATGCGGGTCTCCTTGCGGAATCTTTTGTACTAGTGCATAATTATGTTTGTGTTAGGAGAATATACGATCGAAGGGCGGCGCGCAGCCGAGATCGCGGCCAGCGTGGAGCGCGGCGTCGGCTCCGGCGGCTTCGCGCCCGGTCAGGCGCTGCCCCCCGTCCGCGAGTTGGCCGCCACGCTGGGGGTGAACGCCAACACGGTGGCCGCCGCCTACCGTTCGCTGCGCGAGCGGGGGGTGATCGAGACCGGTGGCCGGCGCGGCAGCCGGGTGCGCGCGCGGCCTGCCAGCACGCCCCGCGAGGACCTGCGGGTCGAGGTACCGCCAGGGGTGCGGGACGTCTCGCAGGGCAATCCCGACCCCGCGCTCCTGCCCCCGCTGGGCGAGGCGCTCGCGGTGGCCGCCCGGCGCGACCCGGTGCTCTACGGCGCGCCCGCCGTCACCCCCGAGCTGGCCGGGGCGGCTCGCGCGGCGCTGGACGCGAGCGGCGTCCCCGGCGGACCGGTGGCCGTCACCTCCGGATCACTGGACGCCATCGAGCGCGTGCTCGCCGCGCATCTGCGCCCCGGGGACACGGTGGCCGTCGAAGACCCGGGCTGGGGCAGCCTGCTGGATCTCGTCCCCGCCCTGGGGCTGCGCGCCGCACCGGTCGCGCTGGACGACGACGGCCCGCTTCCCGCCGCCGTCGAGAAGGCGCTGCGGGAGGGGGCCCGCGCCCTGGTGATCACTCATCGCGCGCAGAACCCGACGGGCGCGGCGGTCTGTGCGGCCCGCGCGGCGGAGCTGCGCGCGGTGCTGGCCGCGCATCCGGACACCCTGCTGATCGAGGACGACCACGGGCACGGCATCGTCGACCTGCCCCTGCACCCGCTCGCCGGTGCCACGGCGCACTGGGCGTTCGTCCGCTCCACCGCCAAGGCGTACGGCCCCGACCTGCGCCTGGCCGTGCTGACCGCAGACGCCGTCACGCACGACCGGGTGGGCGGGCGGCAGCGGCTGGGTCCCGGCTGGGTGAGCCACCTGCTCCAGGACGCCGTGGCGCACCTGTGGGCCACCGGTGCGGTCGGCGCGGAGGTGCCCCGGGTCTACGGGGAGCGGCGCTCGGCGCTCGTGCGCGAACTGGCGGTGCGGGGGGTGCCGGCGCACGGCCGCAGCGGACTGAACGTCTGGGTGCCGGTGCCGGACGAGACCGGCGCGGTGACCCGGCTGCTCCAGTCGGGCTGGGCGGTGGCTCCCGGCGCGCGCTTTCGTACCGGGTCGCCGCCGGGGGTGCGGCTGACCGTCTCCCGGCTGTCCCCGGCCGAGGCCGGGCCGCTGGCCGAGGCCGTCGCGGCGGCGCTGCGGCCGGCCGGGGGCCGGCGCTACGACTGACGGCGGCGCCGGGCGGCGCCGGGCCGGCTCTGGGTGAGAGCGGCACCCAGCAGGATGACGACGGCACCCACCGGCGTGTTCCAGCTGAGCCGCTCGCCCAGCAGTACGACACCCGCCACAGTCGCCACCACCGGGATGAAGTAGGTGACCAACTGACCCGTGGTCGGGCCGACTTCGGCGACCAGTCCGTACTGGATGAGGACGGCCAGCCCGGTGCCGAGCGTGCCCAGCGCCGCCACCGCCAGCAGCGGACCGGCGGTAGACGAGTCGGGCACCGAGGTGAACAGCGGCGTCACCACCGCCAGTTGCGCGGTGGCCAGAAGCAACTGGCCGCTGGACATGGACAGATGGGAGTGCGGGCTGCCCGCCAGATTTCTGCGCACGTACAGCCAGCCGACCGCGTAGCTGGCGGCGGCACCCAGCGCCATCGCGGTGCCCGCGGGGTCCTGGCCGGAGAAGCCGCGCCAGGCGCCGAGCACCGTCAGCACGCCCGCGAAGCCGAGCACCAGCCCCGCCACGCTGCGCCGGGTGGGCCGGTCCTCGGAGAGGGCGGCGAGCGAGAGCAGCATGGCGAACAGCGGGGTCGTGGCGTTGATGATGCCCGCCAGGGTGGAGGAGATGGACAGTTCGGCGTAGGCGAAGAGGGAGTAGGGCAGGGCGTTGATGAAGAACGCCGAAACCGTCAGATGCGCCCACAGCCGCGGAGCGCGGGGAAGCCGCTGTCGCTTCAGCGCGAGCACCGCCACCAGCACCAGGGCACCGAACAGCAGCCGCCCGAAGGCCACTTGGAGCGGCGCGTACGCCTGGGTGCCGATCTTGATCAGCAGAAAGCTGAAGCCCCACACCAGGCACAGCACCCCGAAGCGGACGCGCCAGTCGAGGCCCCGGCGGGCCCTGTCCGGCCGCGCGCCGGTGGCGGACCCGGCCGCGGCGGGCTCGGCGGCTGCCCGGGGAGCACCGCCGGTCCGGTGGGGCGAACGGATGCGCGCGGCTGAGTCCATGGCTCCACGCTTCCCGCACAGAAGCTTTAGCACAAGCGAGATTTTCTTTCGCCGACGACGTAGTGTCGCTTACATGTTGAACCTGGAGAGACTGCGCACCCTGCACGCGGTCAGCTGCCACGGCTCGGTGGGCGGCGCCGCCGAAGCGCTGCACGTGACCACCTCCGCCGTCTCCCAGCAGATGGCGAAGCTGGAGCGGGAGACGGGCCAGCCGCTGCTGACCCGCAACGGCCGCGGCATCCGGCTGACCGACGCGGGCAGGCTGCTGGCCGGGCACGCGGAGCGCATCCTCTCGCAGCTCGAACTCGCGCACGCCGAACTGGAGGCGCAGCGCGGGCAGGCCGTCGGCGAACTGCTGCTGGCCGCCTTCCCCACCGCGGCCCGCGGCCTCTTCCCGGCGGCTCTGGCCCTGCTGCGCGAGCACCATCCGCGGCTGCGCGCCCGGCTCACCGAGCGCGAACCGGCCGAGTCGGTCCGGCTCCTGGTGCGCGGGGACATCGACCTGGCCGTCGTACTGGACTGGCACAACCGGCCGCTCTCCCTCCCTGGCGGCCTCGCCAAGGCGCCGCTGCACGACGACATCGCCGACGTCGCGATGCCCGTCGGCCATCCGCTCGCCGGGCGGCCGTACGTCGCGTTGGTCGACTTCGCGGAGGACGAGTGGATCTCCTGGCCCGAGGGGGAGTTCTGCCACGACTGGCTGATGTTCACCCTGCGCGGCGCCGGCATCGAGCCGCGCATCGCGCACCAGGCGGAGGAGCACCACACCCAGCTCGCTCTGGTGGCCCGGGGGCTGGGTGTCGCGGTCGCGCCCCGGCTCGGGCGCGGCCAGGTGCCCGAGGGGGTCGCGGTGGTCCCCGTCCGGCACACGATGCAGCGGCACGTCTACGCGATCTGGCGGGAGGACGCGGACCGGCGCCCCTCCATCCGGGCGGCGGCAGGCGCGCTCCGGCTGGCGGCGCGGGAGGTCGAGCCGACCTGCTGAGGGCGCGCGGCGCGCCTCGGCCCCGGGCTCCGGCTGCGGTCAGCCCGGGCCGGTCCGGGCCTGTTCGCGACGGCCGTCTCAGCCCAGCAGGATGCGTCCGTCCGCGATCGACACGTTCACCTCGGGCAGCCCCTTGGTGGCCGGGCCGCGGGCGACCCCGCCGTCGCTGATGTCGTACCGGCTGCCGTGGCAGGCGCAGTTGATGGTCCCGTCCGCCACCGAGCTGACCAGGCAGCCCCGGTGCTGGCACACCGCCGAGTACGCCTTGAACTCGCCCGCCTCCGGCTGGGTGACCACCACTTTCCGGGACGCGAAGATCCGGCCTCCGCCGCGCGGGATCTGCGCGGTACGGCCCAGCTCCACGCCCTTGCTCTCCTCGGGCCGCGGGCTGCCGCTGCGCTCGCCTCCGCTCTCGCCGCCCCCGCCGGAGCCGTCGCCGCAGGCGGCCTGGGGGACCCCGAGACCGGCGGCCCCCGCCGCGGCGAGCACACCGCGGCGGGAGGGGGTGGGTGCGCTGTCGTTCATGGTGGCACTTCCTGTCTGGTCGGGCACGGTTCTCAGCTTCTTACGGAACCGCCCGCCCCAGCGCTCAGCGACACAGGGCCGTCCGCAGGAACCGCAGTTCCGCCTCCAGCAGCCGCGCCCCGGTCGTCTCGTCCTTGACCATGTGCGAGGCGCCCGTCAGCGGCAGCACGGAGTGCTCCCGGCCGGCCGCCAGCAGGGCGGCCGAGAAGCGGAGCGTGTGCGCGACGGCCACGTTGTCGTCCGCCAGCCCGTGCACCAGCAGCAGCGGGCGGCTCAGCGCCGGGGCCTCTGCCAGCAGCGAGCAGCGGTCGTAGTTCTCCGGCTCCTCCTCCGGGTGTCCCAGGAAGCGCTCCTTCCAGTGTGTGTCGTAGAGGCGCTGGTCGGTCGGCGCGGCCCCGGCGACGGCGGCGCGGAAGACGTCCGGGCGGCGCAGCACGGCGGCCGCGGCCAGCGTGCCACTGAAGGACCAGCCGCGGATCGCCACCCGGTCCGGGTCCAGGTACGGACGGGCGGCGGTGACCGCGCGCAGCGCGTCGACCTGGTCCTCCAGCACGGGCGTCAGCTGGTCCCCGCGTACGGCCTTCTCCCAGGCCGGGCCGCGTCCTGGGGTCCCGCGCCCGTCGGTGACCAGCACCGCGAAGCCCTGCTCGGCGAACCACTGGGACACGCACGCGTGCCAGTGCCGCGCCCGCAGCGCCAGCCGCAGCCCGGGCCCGCTGTACGGGTTCAGCAGCACCGGCAGTTCCGCGCGTCCCGCCCCGCCCGCCGCGTACCCGGACGGGAGGAACAGCGTGCCGCGCAGCCGCCGCTCACCCAGCGTCAGGTACTCCGGGCGGGGCGGCACCGCCGGGTCGGCCGCCAGGGAGCCGATCCGTGCCCCGGCGCCGTCCGCGCGCCCGTCCCCGTGCAGCACCGTCACCTCCTGGCCGTGCTCCGTCAGGCCGCTCAGGACCGTGGTGGCGCCACCGCTCGCCGCCTCCTGGAACCTGCCGGGCCGCCCGCTCAGCCGGACGCATCCCGCGCCGGGGGAGTAGCGCCACACGTGCTCCTCGAACGGGTCGTCGGTGCCGGTGAACAGCACCTCCTCGCCCGCCGTCGAGAGCACGCCGGTCACCTGGAGCCCCGGCGGGGTGACCGTCCCGCCCCCGACGGCCAGCCGCCGGGTGTCCTCGCTCTCGATCGGGTGCACCAGCGCGCCCGAGGCGGTGCGGCAGGGCGTACCCGGCACCAGCTCCACCCAGTGGGGGTCGCGCTGCTCGTGCAGCAGCCGGGTCGCGCCGTCTGCGGGGTCGACGGCCAGCACGCGCAGGGTGCGCTGGTCCCGGCTCTGCACGGCCGCCAGCGGACCGTGCGCGTCCCAGTCCACCGCCGCCACGTACTCGAAGGCGGCGCGGTCCCAGCGCACCTCGTGCCGGGGCGCGCCGTACGCCAGGGGCAGCAGGTGCAGCGACACGTCGGCGTTCGCCGTCCCGGCGGTCGGGTAGCGCAGCACGCGCGGCGGCGCCTCGGGCCGTGCCGGGTCGCTCAAGTAGCGGCGCCCGACCCCGGACGTGTCCACCCGGGCGGCCAGCAGCGCCGAGGAGTCCGGCGCCCACCAGTAGCCGCGCAGCCGCCCCATCGACTCGGCGGCGATGTAGTCGGCGAGCCCGTACGTCACCTCCGTGTCCTCCGGCGCGGCCAGCAGCCGGTCACCGCTGCCGTCCGGCGCCACCACCCGCAGCTCGCCGCCGGTCACGTACGCGATCAGCCGCCCGTCGGGTGAGGGCCGCGGGTCGGCGACAGGGCCCGCGGCGGGCACCGTCACCGGCGCCCGCCCGTCGTCGCGCACCGCCCACAGCAGCCCGCCCAGCGCGAAGACCGTCAACTCACCCGCGGCGTCCGTCGCGTACTCCGCTATGCCCTCGGCCATGTCGCGGGTCCGCTCGCGGCGGGCCCGCTCATGCGCGGTCACCGCGCCGCCGGTGCCCGCGCCCAGCGCGTACGGGTCGGCGAGCAGTCGCTCCGCTCCGTCCTCCCACACCCACAGGCGGCCGACGGGGTCCTCGCTCCCGGTGGACCGCACGAAGCGCACGCGGGTGCCGTCCGGTGAGACGGTGAGGTGGCTCACCGTGCCGAGCGAGAAGCGTCGGGTACGGGCGAAGTGGCGGGGGAACCCAGGGTGGGTGATCGAGGCGTCCATGGCGGGGACTCTCGCACATGGGGTCGGCGGCGGGTGCCACGACTGCGTGGGCCGGTATTCGGCACCGGGGCCGACACGAATGCCGCCCCTCGGGGTGCAGGAGGCGCTCCACGGCCGTACCGGGTGGTGCGCGCGCCGATTCCCTTACAGCCGAAGGTTCTTGACGGGCAGTCACTTCCTGACGTCGCCTCATTTCCCTTGTCGCGCGCCGGAAGGCAGAATGACCGCCGCGCGAGATGAGGCGGAAGGCAGAGGTGGCTGGCCATGGTTGAGGTGGATACGACGGTGCCGCATTCGGCTCGGATTTACGACTACGTCCTGGGCGGTAAGGACAACTACCCGGTCGACTGGGAGGCGGCCGAGGAGTCGCTGAAGGTCTGGCCGGGCCTGTGGACGAGCATGCGGGTCAACCGGGCCGTCATGCGGCGCATGGCGCACTGGCTGGCCACCGAGGGCGGTGTCCGCCAGTTCCTCGACGTCGGCACCGGTATCCCCACGTCGCCGAATCTGCACGAGGTGGTGCAGGAGACCGCTCCCGAGTCCCGGGTGGTCTACGTGGACAACGATCCCATCGTGCTCGTGCACGCGCGTGCCCTGCTGACCAGCACCCCGCAAGGCCGTACCGCCTATGTCGAGGCGGACATGCGGCAGCCCGCGGGCCTCTTCTCGGCACCGGAGCTGAGCGAGACGCTGGATCTGAGCCGCCCGGTGGGGGTCACGGTGATCGCGATGCTGCAGTTCGTCGAGGACGCCGTGGGCCTGATCGAAGAGCTGACGGCACCGCTGGCGCCGGGCAGCTACCTGGCCGTGACCGCGCCGACGGCGGACCTGGCGCAGGGGTCCACCGCGCTGGCCGAGGTCTACAACCGCCGGGGCGTGCCCATGTATCTGCGCTCCCGCAGCGAGATCGAAGCCTTGTTCGCCGACCGCTGCGAGCTGATCGAGCCGGGCGTGGTGCCCATGCAGCACTGGCGCCCCGAAGCGGGCGAGAAGCCGGTGGGCGTCGAGCAGGCCAACATGTTCGCCGGTCTGGGCCGCCTCCGCTGACGTCCGCATCTGCTGGGGAGCACCAGCGTACGCGTGGGGGTGACTTCCCGCGAAGCCGGGGGAGGGCAGGGGAAGCGCCGGACGCCCTGGGCCGTGCGGCCCGGGCGGTGCCCTCTGCAAGCCGGGCCCTCGCCCCACCCTGTCAGGGGTTCTCCGCCGTATAGCCTGGCGCAATGCTCCCCGAAGTCACCGCCACCCGCTACGTCACGCCCCTGCGGGAGGGCGGCTCGCTGCCCGGCCTGCTGGAGGCCGACGACCTGGGCACCTACGTCACCAAGTTCACCGGGGCGGGCCAGGGCCGCAAGACGCTTGTCGCCGAGATCATCTGCGGCCGGCTCGCCCAGCGGCTGGGCCTGCGCGTGCCGGAGCTGGTAGGGGTGCGGCTCGACCCGGTGATCGGTCCCGGCGAACCCGACGAAGAGGTGCAGGAGCTGCTCAAGGCCAGCGGCGGCCTCAACCTCGGCATGGACTTCCTGCCCGGCTCGCTGGGCTTCGACCCGCTCGCCTACGAGGTGAGCCCTGCGGAGGCGGGCCGGGTGGTCTGGTTCGACGCGCTGGTCAACAACGTGGACCGGTCCTGGCGCAACCCCAACATGCTGGTGTGGCACCGGGACCTGTGGCTGATCGACCACGGGGCCGCCCTGATCTGGCACCACAACTGGCCCACGGCGCACGCCGCGGCGGCCAAGCCGTACGACGCCTCCGACCACGCCCTCGCCCCCTTCGGACCCGACGTCCCCGGCGCCGCCGCCGCACTCGCCCCCCTGGTCACCCCCGAACTGCTGGCGCGCTGCGCCGCCGACGTGCCGGATGAGTGGCTGCTGGACGAGCCGGGCTTCGAGAGCCCCGACGCGCTCCGCCGCGCCTACACCGAGGTGCTGGCCGCCCGCGCGGCTACGATCCACGAGCGCGTCACCGTCGGCGCGCGCAGCGAGGACCGCCCCTCGCAGGCGCCCGGCTGGCTGACGGGGCGTCCGGAGCGGGAAGGGAGTGACGCCCAGTGACCCGCACCGTGCCCGTGCCGCCCCGCGTGGTGTTCGAGTACGCGCTGCTGCGCGTCGTCCCCCGCGTCGAACGCGGCGAACGGATCAACGCCGGGATCGCGCTCTACTGTCGGGCGCACTCCTTCGTCGCCGCCCACACCCATCTGGACGAGGAGCGGCTGCGCGCGCTGGACCCGGGCGCGGACGTCGCCGGGGTGCGCGCGGCGCTGCGTGCGGCCGAGGGCGTCTGCCGGGGCGGACCGGCCGCCGGGCAGGCGGCCGGGGACGAGGCGGGGCGGCGCTTCCGGTGGCTGGTCGCGCCGCGCAGCACCGTCGTGCAGCCCGGTCCCGTGCACACGGGGCTGACCGCGGACCCGGCGGCGGAGGCGGCGCGGCTGCTGGACCTGTTGGTGCGCTGAGCGACTCCTGTGCAGGCCGGTGTCGAACCCCGCCGCGCTGCCGACCGTTGACAGCGCGTGTCCGGCCTTCTAGCGTCACGACTGCCATAGCTACTAAGCGGTTGCTCACCACTGTGCCAGGGCGAGGAGAACCAGCATGTCCACCACCGAGCAGCGCGTCGCGATCGTGACCGGCGCGGCCCGAGGGATCGGCGCGGCCACGGCCGTCCGGCTGGCGGCCGAGGGCCGCGCGGTCGCCGTACTCGACCTGGACGAGGCGGCCTGCGCGGAGACCGTCGCGACGGTCATCGGCGCGGGCGGGAAGGCGGTCGCCGTCGGCTGCGACGTGGCCGACTCCGCCCAGGTGGAGGCAGCCGTCGAGCAGGTCCGCGAGCAGCTCGGCGCGCCGACGGTCCTGGTCAACAACGCCGGGGTGCTCCGCGACAACCTGCTGTTCAAGATGAGCGACGCGGACTGGGACACCGTGCTGAACGTGCACCTGCGCGGCGCGTTCCTGATGTCGCGCGCCTGCCAGTCGCACATGGTCGACGCCGGGTTCGGGCGGATCGTCAGCCTCTCGTCCAGCTCCGCGCTCGGCAACCGGGGGCAGCTCAACTACGCCGCGGCCAAGGCCGGCATGCAGGGCTTCACCAAGACCCTCGCCAAGGAGCTGGGCAAGTTCGGCATCACCGCGAACGCCGTCGCGCCCGGCTTCATCGCCACCGACATGACGGCCGCCACCGCCGAGCGGGTGGGCATGGGCTTCGAGGACTTCCAGACCGCCGCCGCCTCGCAGATCCCCGTGGGCCGGGTCGGCCGCCCCGAGGACGTCGCCAACGCCATCGCCTTCTTCGCCGGGGATGCCGCGGGCTTCGTGTCCGGCCAGGTCATGTACGTGGCCGGCGGCCCGCTCAACTGACGGAGGGACTGCGCATGACACAGCAGGAGACCGGCGAGGTCGCGCTGATCACCGGCAGCAGCCGGGGCATCGGGTACGGCGTCGCCGAGGCGCTGGTCGCCCGGGGCGACCGGGTCTGCGTCACGGGGCGGAACGAGGAGGCCCTCCAGGAGGCGGTACGGCAGCTGGGGCCCGGCCGGGCCATGTACGCCGCCGGCAAGGCTCACGACGAGGCGCACCAGGCGGCGGCCGTCGAGCAGGTCATGGAGCGCTTCGGCCGGATCGACCACCTGGTCAACAACGCGGGGACGAACCCGGTGTTCGGCCCCATGGCGGAAATGGACCTGGGGGTCGCGCGCAAGGTCTTCGAGACCAACGTGATCTCCGCGCTCGGCTTCGCCCAGCGCACCTGGGCCGCGTGGCAGCGGGACAACGGCGGCACGGTGGTCAACATCGCCTCCATCGCGGGCGTCTCCGCCTCTCCCTTCATCGGCGCCTACGGCATGAGCAAGGCCGCGATGATCAACCTCACCCAGCAGTTGGCCCACGAGTTCGCCCCCGTGGTGCGCGTGAACGCGCTGGCCCCGGCAGTGGTCAAGACGAAGTTCGCCGCCGCCCTCTACGAGGGCCGGGAGGAGGAGGCCGCGGCGCGGTACCCGATGGGGCGGCTCGGCGTACCGGCCGACATCGGCGGGGCGGTCGCCTTCCTCACCTCCGCCGCCTCCGGCTGGATCACCGGCCAGGCCCTCGTCGTGGACGGCGGGCTCTTCCTGAACGCGGGCGTCTGACCCGCACCGCAACCGCTTCACCTCCGCGCGCAGTTCGGGCGCCGGTCCACCGTGACCGGCGCCCGAACTGCGCGCGCAGGAAAAGCCCGTGCGGAATATCTGATGCCATGCATTCTGCCCGGCCGAATGCTGAGGTATGGTCTCACTCGCTTCCGGCCGGGTATACGTGTCCGCGCAGGCATATGCCCGAGTGTGGCATGCGCGGAAACACCTGCCCGCGCCGGCAGCCGATTCATTCCAGGAACGCACCACCAGCAGAGGAATCCAGGCCGGCGCAGGAGCGTGCACGTGTATGACCGGAAGTTGCCTCGGCTCGTCTCGGCGCTCGTACTGACCGCATCCCTGCTCGCGGGCTGCGGCGTACTTCCGGGCGGCGAAGAAAAGGACCAGACCATTGTGGTCGGCACGACCAGCGCGCCCAGTGTGCTCGATCCCGCGGGAGCCTGGGACGGTTCCTGGGAGCTGTTCCGCAATGTGTACCAGACCCTTCTGCACTTTCCGAACTCGAGCAGTGCACCGGAACCGGATGCCGCGCGGCGCTGCGGATTCAGTGATTCCGCAAGCCGGGTCTTCCGCTGCACGCTGCGCTCGGGACTGGAATTCTCCAACGGCAACCCGCTGGACGCGCGGGCGGTCAAGTACTCCCTCGAGCGGGTGCGCCGCATCAAGGCGGAGACCGGCCCGGCACCCCTGTTGGAGGGTGTGGAGCGCATTGACACCCCGGACGCGCACACGGTCGTCTTCCACCTCGAGCGGTCCGACGCCACCTTCCCCTTCGTCCTCGCCACCCCGGCCACCGCCCTCGTCGACCCGGAGAGCTACCCCGCCGGCGAACTGCGCGAAGGTGACGGGATCACCGGTTCGGGCCCGTACACGCTGGAGTCCTACGCGGACGGGAGCGAGGCGCGGCTGACCGGGAACACGCGCTACCAGGGGCCTGCCGACCGGCGCAATTCACGGGTCACCATCCGCTACTTCGAGGATTCCGGCTCCATGGTGGAGGCTCTCGAAGCGGCCGAAATCGATGTGATCTACCGGGGATTGACACCGCGCCAGATCACCCGCTTCGAGGAATCGGCGGCCCGTGGCGAGGACAAGATCAACCTGAACGAGATGGCGGGCACGGAGATCCGCTATCTGGTCTTCAACGCCCGCCACGAGCCGGTGGGGAATCCGGCCGTCCGCAGGGCGATCGCTCAGTTGATCGACCGTGCGGCACTGGTCCGGAAGGTTTACGCGGGAACGGCCGAGCCGCTCTATTCCATGGTGCCCGCCCGCATCACCGGGCACACAAACGCTTTCTACGACCGCTACGGAGAACCGAGCCGCCGCAAAGCGCAGACCATCCTCCGGAATGCGGGCATCGAGGAGAAGGTCTCCCTCACGCTCTGGTACGCCACCGACCGTTACGGTGCCACCGCGAAGCGCGAGTTCCAGGAGATCGAGAGACAGCTGGAGGATTCCGGTCTCTTCGACGTCGCACTCGTCGGCCGCACCTGGAAGAAGTTCCAGGCGGGCTACGCCAAGGGCGAATACCCGGTGTTCGGCAGAGGCTGGTTCCCCGACTTCCCCGACGCGGACAACTACATCGCCCCCTTCGTCGGCCGGCACAACGTGCTGGGCACCCCGTACGAGAACGACGCCATCACCAAGGACCTCCTGCCCCGCTCGCGCCAGGAGAGCGACCGGGGCGTGGCCAGCCGCGTCTTCGCCAGGACGCAGCAGCTGCTGGCGGAGGACACCCGGCTGCTCCCGCTGTGGCAGGGGCGGGTGTACGTGGCCTCGCAACGCGAGATCGCGGGGGTCGAACGCTGCCTCGACCCATCGATGATCATGCAGGTGTGGGAGCTGCACCGCAAAGCCAGCTGGTAGCCGCCTGGCGGCGCCTCCGAAGGGGCGCACGGCGCGCTGTCAGTGGTGCCGGGTACGTTGCGCTCAGCAGTGGAGATCAGCACTGAGATCAACACACCCGCACATACCGGAGGTTGAGGCGTGAACGGCATGCTGCCCGAGTCCTGGCAGGACGTCCTCGGCGAGGAGCTGGAGAAGCCCTACTTCAAGGAGCTGACCGCCTTCGTCGACGAGGAGCGGGAGCGCGGGCCGGTCTACCCGCCGCGCGAGGAGGTCTTCGCGGCGCTGGAGGCCACTCCCTTCGACCAGGTCAAGGTGCTCGTCCTCGGCCAGGACCCGTACCACGGGGAGGGCCAGGGGCACGGCCTGTGCTTCTCCGTGCGGCCCGGCGTGCGCACGCCCCCGTCGCTGCGCAACATCTACAAGGAGATGCGCGAGGAGCTGGGCCACCCGGTGCCCGACAACGGCTATCTGATGCCCTGGGCCGAGCAGGGCGTGCTCCTGCTCAACGCGGTGCTCACGGTGCGCGCGGGCGAGGCCAACTCGCACAAGGGCAAGGGATGGGAGCAGTTCACGGACGCCGTGATCCGGGCCGTGGCCGCCCGCCCCGACCCGGCGGTCTTCGTCCTGTGGGGGGCGTACGCGCGCAAGAAGCTGCCGCTCATCGACACGGAGCGGCATGCGGTGGTGCAGGGGGCGCATCCCTCGCCGCTCTCCGCGAAGAAGTTCTTCGGCTCCCGCCCCTTCGGGCAGATCGACCGGGCGGTGGCCGCGCACGGGCACGCGCCCATCGACTGGCGCGTCCCGGACCTGGGCGCCTGAGCCGCGTTGTCAGTGGGGCCCGCTAGCGTCGGAGATCCAGTGCCGTGACGTGACCAGACGTGCGGCGTGACGCGTACCGCAGGAGGCACCCCGTGGCCGAGCCGCACGAGCGGGCGTTCGAGGACGCCCTGATGACCCGTATCGGCCAGGCGGTGATGCTGCACCGGGGCGGTGACCGGGAAGAGGCCCGGCACCGCTTCGCCCGGCTCTGGGAGGAGGCGGGCGGTGAGGCGCCCGGAGACGTCCTCTTCCACCGCTGCACCATCGCGCACTACATGGCGGACACCCAGGACGACCCGGCCGACGAGCTGGAATGGGACCGTCGTGCGCTGGCCGCCGCCGACGCGCTCGCCGGGGAGCGGGTGGCCTGGGGGCGCCATGAGCTGGCGGTGCGGGCGCTGTACCCCTCGCTCCACCTCAACCTCGCGGCCGACCACGTGAAGCTGGGCGACACCCGCTCGGCGCGCCGCGAGCTGCACCGGGCGCACGGAGCGTCGGGGGCGCTGGCCGAGGACGACTACGGCAGGGGGATCAGAGCCGCGATCGAGCGGCTGGAGACGCGCATCGCGCGGATGGATCAGCCGTAGTTCTCCTGGCAGATGCGCGCCGCCGCGCTGTCCGGGCCCCACTGGCCGTACTGCTGCCCCAGCCCGCACACGTCGCCGGCGGCCTCGCGGGCCGGGGGCACCTGGACCGGCGCCGGGTTACCGGCGTCCCCGCCCACCTGCGGCACCCCCGGCAGCGCGGGCGCGGGCTGCACGGCGCGCTTCGGCGCGGGGGCCGGGCGCGGATCGGCCGCAGGCGCCCCCTTGCGCCGCACGGCGCGGGACCGCTCCGGGTCCGGCCGGGACCCGCCCAGCCGCGCCGTCGGCTTGGCGCTGCGCGGAGTGGGCACACCGGCCTTCTCGGGAGCCGAGTCCCGGCGATCGCCGCCGTCCGGAGACCCGGAGCCCGGCACGGTCACACAGCCGGAGAGCGCCGAGGCGGCGACCCCCACGAGCAGTACTGCTTCTTTCACACGTCGCATTCGGGAAACTCTGCTGGGCGAGGCCCCCCGGCGGATAGCCCCCACAGGGGTGAACGCGGGGGCGCGCAGGCGCCGTCCGCGGTGCGGGGCGGCTGCCCCGGGCCCTGGGCGGCCCGCGTATGCTGCCGGGGCGGTACGGCCGGTGCCCGGGCGTCCGGGCCGCCGGCGAGCCGCAGGCGGGGAGAGCCGGAGTGTCCGGGGAGCGAGCGTTCAGGGGAGCCAGCGTGAAGGTCGGCATCATCGGGCTGGGCAGCATCGCGGAGAAGGCGTACCTGCCCGTGCTCACCGCCCAGCCGGGGCTGGAGCCCCACCTGGTCACCCGTGACCCGGCCGCGCTCGAGCGCCTCGGCGAGGCGTACCGCGTCCCGCGCGGCCAGCGGCACGGCTCCGTGGCGGAGCTGCTCGCGACCGGGCCCGACGCCGCGTTCGTGCACGCCGCCACGGCGGCACATCCCGAGCTGGTGACGGCGCTGCTCGACGCCGGGGTGCCCACCTACGTCGACAAGCCGCTGGCCTACGAACTCGCGGACGCCGAGCGGCTGGTGTCCCTCGCCGAGCGGCGCCGGGTCTCCCTCGCCGTCGGCTTCAACCGCCGCTTCGCGCCCGCCTACGCGCAGTGCGTCGAGCATCCCAGGGACCTGATCCTGCTCCAGAAGCACCGGGTCGGCCTGCCCGAGGACCCGCGGCGCATGATCTACGACGACTTCATCCACGTCGTGGACACGCTGCGGTTCCTCGCCCCGGGCCCCGTCGACCACATCGGCGTACGGGCGCGGGTGCGCGACGGACTGCTGCACCACGTGGTGCTCCAGCTCGCCGGTGACGGATTCACCGCCATCGGTGCGATGAACCGCCGCTCCGGGTCGGCCGAGGAGATTCTCGAGGTCTCCGGCCAGGACGCGAAGCGCGAGGTCCGCGACCTGGCCGCGATCGTCGACCACAAGGGCCAGCCGAGTGTCCGCCGACGCGGTGACTGGGTATCCGTCGCCCGCCAGCGCGGTGTCGAGCAGGTCGTGCTCGCCTTCCTCGACGCGGTGCGGGCGGGCGGGACGCTCAGCGCGCAGGACGCGCTGCGCACCCACGAGCTGTGCGAGCGGATCGTCACCGAGACGCGGGAGCAGGGCGCCTGACCCGGGCCCGCACCGCCGGCGCCCTCAGCAGGGCTGTGTGGGCACCGCGATCCGTTTGTCCGCAGCCTCCCGCATCGCCTGCGAGCTGGGACCCGCGCCCTGCTGCGGTGCAGGTGCAGGTGCCGCGGGGGACGCGGCGGCGGCCGGTGAGGACACCGCCCCCCGGCCTTCGGCAGCGCCGCGCGGGGCTGGTTCGGTCGCGCTCGCGCCGCCGGTGTGCGGGGTGGGCCCGGGGATCACCACGGACGCGGGCTGACCGCTGTCCGGAGCACCGAGCCGGGCCACGCTGTCCCTGGTCAGGATGGCCAGGCCCCACCCGGTGAGCAGTGCGGCGGCGAGGGCGGTCAGTGCCCCCGGCACACCGAAGCGGAAGCCCTCCTCGAGCAGGATGAGGCCGACGGCCGCGGCCACCACCGGGTTGACCACGGTGGCGGTGGCCAGCGGGGCGGCGAGCCCGCCGCCCCGGTAGGACGCCTGGGCCGTGGCGAGCCCGGTGACCGCGAACACGGCGATCAGCAGGAGCACGGGCAGCGCCTCCGCGATCGAGGTCAGCGCCCAGCCCTCGGCCACCGTCTTCACGCACACCGACGCCGTACCGAAGGCCACACCGGCCGCCATCGCCAGCGACACGCTCCGGGCGCCCGGGCGGCGCACGCCGCTGGCCACCCACGCGGCGGCGAGGAAGCCCGCGATCGCGGTGGCCGCGACCCCGGCCACCGCGTACTGCTCGGCCTCGCTCAGCGGCCGGGACTGGTGTGCGCCGGTGAACGTCAGAATCCCGGCCAGACCGACCGAGACCAGGGCGATCCCCCGCCAGGCCGTGCTGGTGACGGGACGCTTGACCATCACGGCCGCCATCGGCGCCGCGATCACGATCGTCAGCACGCCGAGCGGCTGCACCACGGTCAGTGGTCCGAGGCCGAGGGCGGCCACGTGCAGCAGGGCGCCGACGCCGTTGAGCACGACGGCGACCCACCACCGCCCGCTGCGGAGGAGGGCGTAGCGGCTCGGCGCCGTGGTCGCCGCGAGCCTCTCCTGGACGATCGCGGCGGCGGCGTAGCAGACGGCCGACACGACGGAGAGCAGGATCGAGGACAGCAGGGCACTCATGGGCGGTCCCGATGGAGTGAGCGCTTCCTGTTCATCACTCCACCATTGTCCACCGGAGCCCGGATGTCGTCGTCTGGCAGTGGAGTCTTGGCGTACAGCCAGCGCAGTACACGGACCGCGCGCACTACGCCCGGCAGCGGATGCGCCACACATCGTGGCTGACCCGGCCGGCGCTCGCTATCCGCGCTCGCACGGCCCGCGTGTCCCGTGTGCCCCGTCCGCGCCCATCGGCCCCACGGGCTGCCCCGGCGGAGGGAGATCCTGAGCCATTCGCCGCAAGCGGTGCCCCCGCGCCTGGCAGGCGGTCCTTATTCATACGTTATTGGGCTTATCTGATTATTTCCGAGCCTGGAGAAGTCCGATGAGCCCTCAGAAACGCACCGGCGTCCTGCTCGCCACCGCGGCCCTGCTCGCCGTGGCAGCCGGCTGCGGCGCCGACGAACCCTCCGGAGCCGACGGCTCCGAGAAGGGCCGGAGCACCGCCGCCCGGTCCGCGGACGACGCGGCACGCGGCGGCTTCGACCTGGTCGCCACCGGCGACATCCTCGTCCACGACTCCATCATCCGGCAGGCGCGCGCCGACGCGGACGGCTCGGGCTACGACTTCCGCCCCATGCTGGCGGGCGCCGAACCGCTGGTCTCGGACGCGGACGTGGCCATCTGCCACATGGAGACCGTCTACGGTCCCGCCGGGGGCCCGTTCACCGGCTACCCCGCCTTCCAGACCCCGCCCCAGGTGGCGCGGGCGATCAAGGCGACCGGCTACGACAGCTGCTCGACCGCCTCCAACCACACGCTGGACGCGGGACCGGAGGGCGTGGCCCGTACGCTGCGCGCGATGGACGCGGCCGGGGTGCGGCACGCGGGCTCGGCACGCTCCGCCGCGGAGCGCGCCGAACCGGCCGTACGGGAGGCGGGCGGCGCCACCGTCGCCCAGCTCGCGTACACCTACGGCACCAACGGCATCGAGGTCCCGCGCGACCGCCCGTGGCTGGTCAACCTCCTCGACCCGGAGCAGGTCATCAAGGACGCCCGGCGCGCGCGGCGGGCCGGCGCGGACGTCGTCGTGGTGAGCGTGCACTGGGGCGACGAGTGGCAGGAGAAGCCCAACGCGCAGCAGCTGGAGCTGGCCGACCGGCTCACCCGCTCCCGCAGTGCGGGCCGCCGGGACGTCGACCTGATCCTGGGCACCCACAACCACGTGCCGCAGGCGTACGAGAAGGTCAACGGCACCTGGGTCGTCTACGGACTGGGCGACCAGGTCGCCGGCGTGATGAACGACCCGCGCGGCCAGCTGGGCTCGGCCGCCCGCTTCACCTTCGCCCCGCCGCGGGAGGACGGGGGCGAGTGGACGGTGCGCAAGGCCGAGTTCATCCCGTTCCGGATGGAGAGCGCGCCGCCCTACCGGGTGACCCACCTCAACCAGGACCGGGCGGGAGCGGGGAGCGATCCGGGCGGCGCCGGCCAGGGGCAGCGCGACCGCGACCGCGCGAGCGTGCGGGAGGCGGTGCTCAGCAGGGGTGCGGGCGCGGACGGCCTGACCATGGGACGCTGACGCGGCCCCGCGCCCGCCATGCCTCCCGCCCCGGACTCAGCCCGCCGAGTCCGCCTCGTGCGGGGTCAGCACGCCCGCCCCGATCAGGGCGAAGATGAGGATGCCCAGCAGGATGCGGTAGATCACGAAGGGCATGAAGCTCCGGGTGGAGATGAACTTCATGAACCACGAGATCACGGCGTACGCGACGACGAAGGCGAGCACCGTGGCGAAGAGCGTCGGCCCCCAGGAGACGTGCCCCTCGCCGATCTCGGTCAGCTCGAACAGCCCGGAGGCCAGCACGGCCGGAATCGCCAGCAGGAAGGAGTAGCGGGCGGCGGCCTCGCGGGTGTAGCCCATGAAGAGGCCGCCGCTGATGGTGGCTCCCGAGCGTGAGACGCCGGGGACGAGGGCGAGCGACTGCGCCAGGCCGTAGAGCAGGCCGTCGCGCACCGTCAGCTGCTCGATGGTCTTGCCCTGCCGGACGGCGCGGTGCCGCCCGCCCTGCGAGTCGCGGGCGGCCAGCCGGTCGGCGATGCCCAGGATGACGCCGAGCACGATCAGGGTGGTGGCGATCAGCCGCAGGTCGCGGAACGGACCCTCGATGTGGTCCTTGAGGGTGAGGCCGAGCACGCCGATCGGGATGGAGCCGATGATCACCAGCCAGCCCAGCTGGGCGTCGTGGTCGCGCCGCATCGCCTTGTCGGTCAGCGAGCGCGACCAGGCGGAGACGATACGGACGATGTCCTTGCGGAAGTAGATCAGCACCGCGGTCTCGGTGCCGATCTGGGTGACCGCGGTGAAGGCGGCACCGGGGTCCTCCCAGCCGGCGAAGGCGGCGGTGAGCCGCAGGTGCGCGCTCGAGGAGATGGGCAGAAACTCGGTCAGCCCCTGGACGAGCCCGAGGATGAATGATTCGAACCAAGACATGTGTTCCTACGCTGTCCAGACGGTGATCAGGGGTCGGCCTGTGCCCTTGCGGGTCAGCGGCGGGGAGTGGGCTGACGGGGTACTCATGCTGACCCTTTGCTCGCGCGGCTGACAGTGTGTCAGCTTCGGTGTGTGGTGTGCGCGCACAGGAGCGGAGAGGCTTGCGTCCTGGCCGCCAGGAGCGTAGCGCCCCAATCTGTACGCGCGGTGAATGACCCGGGCGAGGGGCCTGCGCAGGCGGGCGCACCTCCCTCTCTGCGCCTCCCCGCGCGCCCCGCCCGCTCAGCGGCCGTAGGCGCAGGGCGGGACGCCGGCCGTGGCGGTGAAGTCGCGGGCCAGGCGGGCCTGGTCGCTGTAGTCCAGTTCCAGGGCAAGCGAGGCCCGGCCGACGGCGTCCTCGGCGGCGGCGCGCTCCAGCGCCTCGTGGAGGCGGTAGTCGCAGCAGCACCCATGTGGCGCCGCGGCCGGTTCACGGCGCCGGAAGCGGACCCGGCCGAGCAGTTCCGAGGCGCCGACGATGCCCCGCGTGTCGCGCTGCGGCCCGGTCGTATCGCGTTTCTTCAAGCGGCCGTACGGCCTTCGGCCCAGAGTAGGGTCGGCACCATGACGGACAGCATCAGCGAACTGCTCGACGCGGCGGCGGCCCGGACCGTCCCCGTGGTGCGCGGTATCGGCGACACCGACCTGGACGCGGCCACCCCGTGCGCCGACTACCAGGTCGAGGACCTGCTCAACCACCTCTTCCTGGTGGTGGTGAACTTCCAGGCGCTCGCCGCCAAGGAGGAGGCCGACTTCGGCAGCACCCCCGAGCGGGTGCGCGGCGACTGGCGCGACCGCTTCGCCCGGGAGACCGCGCTGCTGGCCGAGGCGTGGGCCGCGCCGGGTGCGGAGGAGGGCGAGACGGGCGCCATGTCCATGCCCGCCCAGGTCGTGGGCGGCATGGTGCTGCTGGACCTCGTCGTACACGGCTGGGACCTGGCTCGCGCCACCGGCCAGGACTACGTCCCGGACGAGCGGGCCGTCGCACGGCTCGCCCCGCTGGTGGGGCAGCTGGCGCCGACGGCCCGTGAGCGGGGTGTGTTCGCCGCTCCGGCGCCCGCGGAGGAAGCCGCCACGGACTTCGAGAAGCTCCTGGCCGCCACCGGCCGCGATCCGCGCTGGAGTGCTCCGGCACCGCGCTGAGGTTGCCTCGGCGACGGTCCCGGCCCTGGCCCGCCCGCGACGGCGCCTCCCGTGCGGCTCACGCGCGCGAGGCGACGTCCCGCAGCTTCGCACGCTTGCGCCACGCGAAGACGGCGCCGCCCAGACCGGAGAGCGCGATGAAGCCGAAGGCGGCCAGGAAGACGGGCGAGGTCGGTGAGGTGGCGCTGCTGCCCGCCAGGACGTAGGCGGCGGTGTTCGGCACCGAGCCGAGCGCCGTCGCCGTCAGGAAGGCGGTCCAGCTCATCCGGGAGACGGCGGCTCCGTAGTTGGAGGCCACGAAGGGGACTCCCGGCATCAGCCGGATCACCATCATGGAGCGGAAGCCGTGCGCGCTCAGCTGCCGGTCCAGCGCGGTCAGCACCCGTGCCCGCAGCAGCGGGCGCAGCGCGTCCTGCCCCAGCAGCCTGCCGAGGCCGAAGGCCATGCCCGAGCCGAGGACCGTCCCCGCGAGGGCGGCGACCGTGCCCGTCTGGGCGCCGAAGAGGGCGCCGGCCGCCAGGTTGAGGAAGGGGCGCGGGACGAAAGCCGTCGTGCAGCACCCGTAGGCCAGGGCGAAGAGCACGACGGCGAGCGCGCCGGAGAGCTGGGCGGGCCAGCCGTGCGCGAGCAGGCGCTGCGGCTCGAAGAGGAGCACCCCCGCAGCCGCCGCGGCGAGCAGGACCACCAGCAGGCCGAAGCGGGACCATGGGGAGAGCAGCGTCCGAAGGAGGCGGGCGGGCAGACCCTCGCGCTGCGCGGCGGAGACCGACATCCTGGCGAGAGTATCCGACGAATACGGCGATAGGCCCGGCCCGGGGCAGTGAAGTGGCTAACCTTCCGCCGTGCCGGCACAGGGTGCAACGGCGAGCGGTGCCGGGGCGGGCGCGCCCGCCCCGCGCGGAGGCCCCGCGGCCCGGCGGCGCGCCGGGGCGTCTCGTCACCGGACAGACCTCAGCGGTGGGGCCGGAGCGTCCAGACGATCGTCATCTCGCCGGTCACCGTGCCGTCTTCGCGGGCGAGGGAGACGTGGACGGGGAATTCCGGGCGCTCGCCGCGGTTGAGTTCGGCGATCACCTCGGCGGCGGGGCGGCCCAGTTCGGCGGTGGCGGTCACCGGTCCCATGGCGAGCTTCCGGTAGCTGATCTCCGCGCGGACGGCCAGCGGCACCGCGCGGGAGAGCTGTTCGCCGAAGGCGGTCAGCACGATCGCTCCGCTGGCCGACTCGGCGAGGGTGAACATCGCCCCCGCGTGCGGGCCGCCGACGTGGTTGTGGAAGTCGTCCTGGTCGGGGAGGGTCACCACCGCGCGCTCGCCGGTGGCTTCGGGGAAGTCGAGGTTCAGGGTGCGGACCATCGGCACGGTGGCCGTCATCAACTCGCCGATCGGCGGCACTGCGGGTGTGGACATGAGCCAGAGGTTACCACTGGGTAATACCTGTGGGTAGGGATCTCCGTACGAATGCGCCCCTGTACCGGGTCGGTACCGAAAACAGGGCGGGCGTCCTCGGCGCGGAGCGTGCCCCATAGAGTTACCGGCCATGTGGCCAGGAGACCAGCAGCCCGGGGGCGGGCAGAACCCCCAGCAGCCCAACCCGTACCAGCAGCCCGGGTACCAGCAGCCGAACCCGTACCAGCAGCCGGGGTACGGGTATCCGCAGCAGCCCGACCCGGAGCAGAACCCGTACCAGCAGGCGGGTGCCGGGCAGCAGCCGTGGGGTGCCAGCACGATGCCGGGCGGCCCGCAGCCGCCGCAGGGCGGTGGCGGGAAGTCGCGGACGACGGTCATCGCCGTCGTCGCGGCGCTCGCGGTGATCGCCGCGGCGGTGATCACCGGCGTCTTCCTGCTCCAGGACGACGGTGAGAAGGAGGAGGCCGGTCCCGCGAAGTCGCCCTCGGCCAAGCCCTCCGCGGGCAGGAGTGAGAAGCCGGCGGACCCCAAGCCGACACCCGAGGCGTCCAAGGACCCCGGCGACCCGGTCGTGCCCGGCTGGCAGGCCGTGATCAACCCCAAGCACTACTCGGCCTTCGACGTCCCCGACAACGAGGACTGGAAGGTCGCCTCGCAGGGCACGGTCACCGGCTTCACGGACAACAAGAAGCCCGAGGACCTGCTCGTCGCCATGTCCGCCCCGGCCTACTTCAAGGAGGACTGGTGCAAGGACAGCAACCGGGCGATCGTCGGCACCAAGGGCGGCCAGGGCTCCCGCAACACCAAGGAGGCCGCTGAGATCGCGGCGTCCAACTGGGCCATCGCCGCCTACGACCAGGAGCAGAAGGGCAAGCTCAAGGAGTCGGGCGGCAAGCCCTTCAGCAACAAGCAAGGCATCAAGGGCCACACCGCCACCGCCACGCTCACCGGCGCGCCCAAGGACGGCAAGTGCGAGGTCTCGGAGGCCAAGGTGGTCAGCGTCTCCTGGATCAACTCCAACGACGACCTGGTGCTCTGGGTCTTCCTCACCGACGCCGGTGTCCCGGACGAGATCCCGGACGCCACCATCAAGAAGATGACGGGCAGTCTGCGCAACTACGGCGAGCCCGGCGAGGAGGGCGACCCGCGCGGCTGACGCGCGGGGCGCACGGCCGGCGTCAGCCGACGCCGAACGCGCCGCCCGGCGGTGCTGGCGAGGGCATGGCGGACTCCTCCTGTACGGGCACCGCGTCGCCGGTGAAGCGCCGCAGCGCCACTCCGTGCACGACCCGCGCGGGGAAGGCGTCCGCGGCCACCCGGCGGGCGAGCGCCTCGAGCGGCAGCGGGTCCGCGGAGGCGAGCAGCACGGCGTTGCCGAAGCGGCGTCCGCGCAGGACGGCGGGCTCGGCGACCAGGCACAGCTGCCCGAAGACCGCGCCCAGCGTCGCCAGCTGCGAGCGCAGGAAGGTGAAGGGCGCCGCATCGGCCAGGTTGGCCGCGTAGAGGCCGTGCGGACGCAGCGTCCGCACGGCGGCCCGCGCGCAGGCGAGCGTGGTCAGGTGGGCCGGGACGAGGGAACCGCCGAACACGTCCGCGACCACCGCGTCGGCGGAGGCGGGCGCGGACGCCTCCAGCGCGGCCCGCGCGTCCGCCGCCAGCAGGGTGACCCCGCTGGCGGGCGGCAGCGGCAGGCAGCGGGCGACCAGGTCGAGCAGTGCCCGGTCGTGGTCGACCACGCGCTGGCGCGATCCGGGACGGGTGGCCGCCAGGTAGCGGGGCAGGGTGAGGCCGCCGCCGCCCAGATGGAGGACGTCGAGCGCGCCCTCGGGCCGGGCGAGGTCCAGCGCGTGGGCCAGGCGGCGCGTGTACTCGAACTCGAGGTGGCGGGGGTCGTCCAGGTCCACGTAGGACTGCGGGGCGCCGTCGACCGTCAGCAGCCAGGCCCGCTCGCGGTCCACGTCCGGCATCAGCTTGGCGGTACCGCCCGCGACGGGGCGGCTCACGGGTATCGGCTCGGGCACCGTCCCATTGTGCCCGCCCCGCCCACCGGAGGCGGCCCGCGGGCCGGTCGTCTACGGTGCAGCCAGCGCGGCACCGCGGCGAGAGGAGCAGACGATGACAGCACGGGCACTGATCTCGCCGGTGGGCGGGAAGCGGCCGAGGGTGGCCCCGGAGGCGTTCACCGCACCGACCTCCGTCGTCGTCGGCGACGTCACGATGGCCCCGGGCTCCAGCCTCTGGTACCACGCGGTGCTGCGGGGGGACTGCGGCTCGATCGTCCTGGGCGAGGACAGCAACATCCAGGACAACTGCACCGTGCACGTCGACCCCGGTTTCGCCGTCACCATCGGTGCACGGGTCTCGGTGGGCCACAACACGGTGCTGCACGGCTGCACGGTGGAGGACGACATCCTCGTCGGCATGGGGTCCACGGTGCTCAACGGCGCGCACATCGGCGCGGGCTCACTCGTCGCCGCGCAGGCGCTGGTCCCGCAGGGCATGCGGGTGCCGCCGGGCTCGCTGGTCGCCGGGGTGCCCGCCAAGATCAAGCGGGAGCTGACCGCGGCGGAGCGCGAGGGCATCAAGCTCAACGCGGTGATGTACCTGGAGCTGGCGGAGGCGCACCGGGAGGCGGGTCCGGCCGCCCGGGGATGACCTTGCCCCGGCGCCGAGGCGGCGGCGCGCGGGTGGAAGGAAGATCACAGGACCTGCGCCGATCCGGCTGCCGGACGGGGCGGCTACGGTGAGCGGATGCCCTCGATCAGGAACCCGCTCCCCTCGCTGGCGGCCCGCGCGGTGCACCGTGCCTGGCACCACGCGCAGCGGCTGGGTGCGGTGACGGCCGAGCGGCGCGGCCCGTACGCCTTTCGCGCCCTGGGCACCGGCACCCGGTTGGCCTTCCCGCAGGGCACGATCTTCGGGGCGCCCTGGATCGAGATCGGCGACCACTGCGTCATCGGGCAGCACGTGACCCTGACCGCCGGGATGATGCCCGATCTGGACCTGGGCCGCACGACCGTGCTGCGGCTGGGCAACGGAGTGGTGCTGGGCCGGGGCAGCCACGTCATCGCCGACACGGCCGTGACCCTGGGCGACGACGTCTTCTGCGGACCGTACGTCTACATCACCTCGACCAACCACTCCTACGACGACCCGCACCAGCCCGTCGGCAGGCAGTGGCCGCGCACCGCGCCGGTGGAGATCGGCACCGGCAGCTGGCTCGGCGCCGGAGCGGTGATCCTGCCGGGCGCCCGGCTGGGCCGCAACGTCGTGGTCGCCGCCGGGGCGGTCGTACGGGGCGAGGTGCCCGACCACGCGGTGGCCGCGGGCGCGCCCGCCCGCGTCGTACGGCGCTGGGACCCGGAGGCGGGCTGGCAGCCGCCGCTGCGTACTCCGGCGCCGGTGCCCCTGCCCGAGGGCATCACGCCCGGCGAACTGCACGCGCTGGCCGAACTCGCCGAACTGGGCGAGGCGGACGGGGCTCCCGGCGCCGACACGGCGTAGGCCCTGTCGTCACCATGTCGCCTGCTGTGCGGCGTCTGGCACGCGTCCCCTCGGCCCTTCGGGCCTGGGGAGGCCCCATGCCTCGGCCCTTCGGGCCTGGGGAGGCCCATGCTCGCCGCGTTGTCGGAGTCGCCCACGTACGGCCCGGTACGAGGACGAGTCCGTAGCCTTGCGAGCGCACGCACCACACGCCGCACAGCCCGGCCTCCGGCCGGACACCGTCATTTTGACGACACGGCGTAGCTCCGCCGCCCGCGCGGGCCGGGCCCTCAGGGGCGGGTGCCCCGGGGCTCAGCCTGTGGCCAGCAGGACTGTGCCCGCCAGCGCCAGCACCGCCCCGGCCGCCTGCACCCGGCGCAGCCGCTCGCGCAGCACGCCGCGCGCCGCCAGCGCGGTGACCAGGGGGTAGAGCGAGGCCAGCACCGCCGCCACGGTCACCGGGCCGGACTGGGTGGCCACCATGTACGTGCCGTTCCCCGCGACGTCGGCCAGGCCGACGAAGGCGAGCGCGGGCAGTGCGGCGTACACCACGGGACGTCCGCCCTCCGGCAGCGCGGGCACGCCCCGGCGGCCCTGCGCCAGCAGCGCCCCGCCCGCGACCGCGACGTTGCACACCCGCTGCACGAACAGGGCCAGGAAGAGCGCCGTCATCGTCGCCGAGGCATGCTCGATCAGCGCCAGCACCGCGCCGAACCCGAAGGCCGCCACCAGGGTCAGCAGGACCGTCTGCCGCTGTACGGGCGCGCCGCGCAGCTCCGGCCCGCCTGCCATGACCACGCCGCCCACGGCGATCAGCAGTCCGGCCCCCTGGAGCCAGCCGGGCCGCTCGCCCAGCGCCAGCCCGGCGCCGACCGGCACCAGGACGGCCAGGGAGGCCAGGGGCGAGACCACGCCCATCGGGCCCTGGGCCAGCGCCCGGTAGAAGGAGAACATCGCGACCGGGCCGACGATCCCGGCGGCCACGGCGAACCACAGCTGCGGACCCCACTCGCTCCAGCCGCCGGTGACCACGACGATCACGCCGAGCACCACCGTGGCGAGCGCCTGCGAGACCACCACCACGGTCGCGGCCGGAATCCGCCGGGTCAGCAGGCCGCCGCCGAAGTCGGCCAGCCCCCAAAGGAGGCTCGTGGCC
Source organism: Streptomyces sp. CNH287 (assembly GCF_000424825.1). NCBI lineage: Bacteria > Bacillati > Actinomycetota > Actinomycetes > Kitasatosporales > Streptomycetaceae > Streptomyces > Streptomyces sp. CNH287. Next base: position 31,497 of record NZ_AUKQ01000021.1, read on the forward strand.
AGGGCCAGGGCTGCGCTCATCGAACATACCTCGCAGTACAGTGTGGTGGATGCTGAAGTGCAGCACACCGTAGTCGATTACTTTGCACTGCGGCATTGAATATAATGTTCTCTGCGATTCTGGACGGTGTGGCAGCCCCGTGACCGATCTCGACCACCTCACGCAGTCCCTCGCCCGCAGCCTCAAGCGCCGGCGCCACGAGCGCGGCTTCACCCTCGACGCGCTCGCCGCCCGCGCGGGCGTGAGCCGGGGCATGCTGATCCAGATCGAGCAGGCGCGTACGAACCCGAGCGTCGGCACGGTCGTCAAGGTCGCCGACGCCTTGGGCGTGAGCATCACCACGCTCCTGGAGTTCGACCAGGAACCCCTGGTCCGCGTCGTCCCCGCCGAGCAGGCCGTCCGCCTGTGGTCCACCGAGTCGGGCAGCCACAGCACGCTGCTCGCGGGCACCGAGGCCCCCGGCCCGCTGGAGCTGTGGTCCTGGCGGCTGATGCCGGGGGAGGGCAGTGATTCCGACGCGCACCCGCGGGGCACCACCGAACTGATCCACGTCTCCGCCGGAGAACTGGCACTGAGGGTGGACGGCACGGACCACCGGCTGCCCGCCGGGACGTCGGCCGCCTTCGGGGCGCACGTCCCGCACGGCTACCGCAACGACGGCGCCGACCCGGTCGAGATGACCATGGCGGTCTCCGTCCCGACCCCCCGCTGACGCAGGGCGCGCCGGCCCTACGATGCCTCCATGCGCGCACCCATCGGAGACTTCGACCAGGCCCGCCCCGCACCCGACTGCCTCGGCCTGCTCAGCGCCCCGGTCGCCGCCGCCGTACGGGAGTGGACCGGCACGGTGCCGGCCGAGCGGCTGCTCTTCGTGGACACCGACCCCGATCTCGCGGACACGGACGCCTTCGTGCGGGCGTACGGCGCCGAACTGCGGGAAACCTCCGCCAACTGCGTCGTGGTCACCGCCAAGCGCGCCGGTGAGCGGGTGCTGGCCGGCTGCCTGGTCCCCGCCAGCACCCGGCTGGACGTCAACGGCGCGGTCCGCCGCCAACTGGGCGCCCGCAAGGCGTCCTTCGCACCGCACGAGACCGCGGTCGGGGAGACGGGCATGGAGTACGGGGGCATCACCCCGATCGGACTGCCGGCGGGCTGGCCGGTGCTGATCGACCTCGCGGTGACCGAGATGCCCTGGGTGCTCATCGGCAGCGGCAGCAGGCGTGGCAAGCTCATCGTGCCGGGGAAGGCGCTGGCACAGCTGCCGGGAGCACTCGTCATCGGGGGTGCTCGGCGGCTGGGCACGGCGGGCGCCGGAGTCGCAGCGGCGGACGCGGAGCGGGACGGTTCCTAGGGCGTGCCCGCGCGCCGGGACAGGTCGATCGAGAGCGCCGTGGAGTGCTCGGCGAAGCCCAGGCTCCGGTAGAGCTTCTCGGCCTCGCCGGTCGCGTGCAGGTCGACCCGGGTGACGCCTTGCGCGGCGAACCAGCCGAGCAGCGCATCCGTCGTCGCGCGGGCGTAGCCGCGACCCCGGTAGCGGGGGTCGGTGCAGACGCTGAAGATGAACCCGAAGCGGCCGGTGGGATGCCCCGGCCCCGGCAGCCGCTCCTCCAGGCTGCCCACCGAACAGGCGGCCAGATGCGGCTCGCCCGGCTCGTCCCCGTCCACCACGAAGGCACCCAGTGTGGTCCTCGGTCCGGACAGCTGCCGCCGGGCGGCCTCCTCCGCGCCGCCCTCCCAGGCCCCCGGCTGATCGCGGCCGTGCATCGCCGCGAACATCAGCCGTCGCAGCCGGACGATCTCCGGAGCGTCATAGGGGCGCGCGGCCCGTATCTCTGCCATGGGCGGATGCTACGGCCTCCTCCGCGCGGCGGGACCCCTGCGCGCGGCGCCGCCGGCGCCCGGCGTAAGCGGCTCAGCCCAGGCGCGGGATCTCGATCGCCGGGCACCTGTCCATCACCATGTCGACACCGGCCGCACGGGTGCGCGCGTACGCGTCCTCGTCGACCACCCCCAGCTGGAACCACACGGCCTTGGCACCCGCCGCGACCGCCTGGTCGGCCACCGCACCGGCCAGCGACGAGTTGACGAAGACGTCCACCACGTCGACGGGGAAGGGGACGTCCGCCAGCGTCGCGTACCCCGGCTCTCCCTCGACCGCCTCGGCCTTGGGGTGCACCGGCACCACGCGTTTGCCGAACCGCCGCAGCACACCCGCCACGCCGTACGCCGCCCGCTCCCGGTTGTTCGAGAGGCCGACCACCGCCCAGGTGTCGCCCGAGGAGGTGAGAATCCTGCGCACCGTCTCCGTATCCGCGTACATGCCCTGCACAACCGGCATACCGGCCCCGCGCATTCCCGGTGCGGCCCTCACTACGCTGGCCCCATGCAGCAGCAGTATCTGACCGTCCCCGGCGAGGGCGTTCACGAGACCGAGGTCAACCGGTCGCGGTTCCGCTGCGCGCTGGCTCCCGCAGCGACGGAGGCGGAGGCGCGCGCCTTCCTCGCCCGGGTCCGGGCGGAGCACCCGACCGCCAGTCACCACTGCTGGGCGTACGCGATCGGCGCGGACGGCGCCCTCACCCGGGCGGGCGACGACGGCGAACCGGGCGGCACGGCCGGTGCGCCCATGCTCCAGATGCTGACCCGCCGCGGTGTGACCTGCGTGGTGGCGGTGGTCAGCCGCTGGTTCGGCGGGACGAAGCTCGGTGCGGGCGGCCTCATCCGTGCTTACGGCGGCGCCGTCGGCGAGGCGCTGGACGCGCTCGGCACGGTCACCCGGCAGCGCACCCGGCTCGCCACCGTCACCGTCGACCACCAGCGGGCCGGGCGGCTGGAGAACGAACTGCGCTCCCGGGGCACCCGGGTGCACGAGGTGCGCTACGGCGCCGAGGTCGCCCTCGCGGTCGAGGTGCTCGAGGCGGACCTGGAGGCATTCCGCTCCTGGCTGGCCGACGCCACGGCGGGCGGCGCCCGCCTCGACCTGGGCGCGGACTCCTTCGGCGCGGCTGCGGACGGCCGAGGCCCCGTGCGCCCCGCCGCTGACTGATAGCGTGCTGCCCGGGCGTCGGCAGCCGGGGGCGGAGGGATGAAGATGCAGGTGGGGGTGGTGCGGTGAGAATCCTGCACACGTCCGACTGGCATCTGGGCCGCAGCTTCCACCGGGTCAGCCTGCTGGAAGCCCAGCGGGCCTTCCTGGACCACCTCGTGGCGACGGTCCAGGAGCAGCGGGTGCAGGCCGTGCTCGTCGCGGGCGACATCCACGACCGCGCGGTGCCGCCGCTCGCCGCGGTCGAGCTGTTCGACGACGCCCTGCACCGGCTCGCCGCCCTCGAGGTACCCACCGTCATGATCTCCGGCAACCACGACTCGGCCGGGCGGCTCGGTGTGGCCGCCGGGCTGATCGAGAAGGCCGGCATCCACCTGCGCACGGCCCCGGCGGGCTGCGGCACCCCGGTGCTCCTGTCCGATGAACACGGCGACGTGGCCGTCTACGGGCTGCCCTATCTCGAACCGGCCCTGGCGCAGGCCGTGCTCGGCGCCGAGCAGCGCGGCCACACCGCCGTCCTGGAGGCCGCCATGGACCGGGTGCGTCGCGACCTGGCCGGCCGGGCGGCGGGCACCCGCTCGGTCGTGCTCGCCCACGCCTTCGTCACCGGCGGCCAGGCCTGCGACAGCGAGCGCGACATCAGCGTCGGCGGGGTGTCCGCCGTCCCGGCCGCCGTCTTCGACGGCGTGGACTACGCCGCGCTGGGCCATCTGCACGGCTGCCAGACGCTCACCGAGCGGGTGCGCTACTCCGGCTCCCCGCTCGCGTACTCCTTCTCCGAGGCGCGGCAGCGCAAGTCCATGTGGCTGATCGACCTCGACGCCCGCGGTGCCGTGCACGCCGAGCGGCTGTACTGCCCGGTGCCCCGGCCGCTGGCCCGCCTGCGCGGGACGCTGGCGGAACTCCTGGAGGAGCCGGCCCATCAGGAGCACGCGGACTCCTGGGTCGAGGCGACGCTCACCGACCCCTTCCGGCCCGACGAGCCGATGGTGCGCCTGGCCGCCCGCTTCCCGCACATCCTCAGCCTCGTCTTCGCCCCGGAGCGCACCGAGCAGGACCCGCACCTCAGCTACGCCGAGCGGCTGCGCGGACGCGGCGAGCAGGAGATCGCCGAGGACTTCGTGCGCCACGTCCGGCACGGCAGGGACGCCGACGCGCACGAGCGGCGGATGCTGCGGGACGCCTTCGACGCCGTCCGCGTTGCCGCGAGCGCGGACGGCGAGGGCGACGCCGGAAGCGGCGGCGGAGAGATTCTCGGCGGTGCCGCCCGGTGAGGCCGCACCGCCTCGGCCTGACGGCCTTCGGCCCCTTCGCGGGCACCCACCACGTCGACTTCGACGCCCTCTGCGCCGACGGCCTCTTCCTCCTGCACGGCGCGACCGGCGCGGGCAAGACCTCGCTCCTGGACGCCCTGTGCTTCGCGCTCTACGGCGGCGTGCCCGGGGCCCGCCAGCAGCCCGGCGGCAGCCTGCGCAGCGACCACGCCGACCCGCGCACGCTGACCGAGGTGGTGCTGGAGGTGTCCGTCGGCGGGCGCCGTCTGGAGATCACCCGGCGCCCCGAGCAGCTGCGGCCCAAGAAGGCGGGGCGCGGGCTGACCAAGGAGCGGGCATACGCCGCGCTGCGCGAGTACGACGCGGGGGCGGGCGAGTGGAAGCCGCTCAGCCGCTCCCACCAGGAGATCGGCATCGAGATCGCCGACCTGCTGGGCATGAGCCGGGACCAGTTCTGCCAGGTGGCGCTGCTGCCGCAGGGGGACTTCGCGCGCTTCCTGCGGGCCGGGGCCGAGGACCGGGCCAAGCTGCTGGGGCGGCTCTTCGACACCGGCCGCTTCGTCGCCGTCGAGGACGAACTGGTGCGGATGCGCCGCGGCGCCCAGGAGGAGGTGCGCGGCGCGGACGACGCGCTGCTGGCCCTCGCCCACCGCATGCGGCAGGCCGCCGGCACCGACCTCGGGCTCGGGCAGGGCCACGGCGACGCCGACGGCTGGCCGCCCGCGCCGCTCGGCCTACCGGAGCAGCGGCGCGGCGAGGTCCGCAGCCGCACGGCCGGGCGGGCCGAGGAGGGGGCCGGACAACGTGCGGCGGAGCTGCCGGGCCGGCCCGCCCTGGCCGAGGCCGTGCTGGAGTGGGCGGCCCTGGCGCGGTCCGCCGCGCGGGAGCGCCGCGACGGCGCCGCGCTCGCCGCCCGTGCCGCGGAGGAGCGGCACACCCGCGCCCTCGCGTACCTGGAGGAGAGCCGGGAGCAGGACCGCCGGCGCCGGCGCTACGACGCCGCCCGGGCGCGGGCCGACCGGCTCCGCGCCGAGGCGCCCGAGCGCCGGCTCACCACGGACCGGCTGGCCGCTGCCCGCGCGGCCGACGCCGTCCTCCCGGCAGCCGCCCTGCGCGAGACGGCCGCGGCCGAGCAGGCCGCGGCCGAGCGGGCCGAGCGCGAGCACCGCGCGGCGCTGCCCTCCGGGTGCGCGGCCCTGGACCCGGCCGCGCTCACCGCGCGCGAACGGGAGACGCGGCAGGAGCTGGGCACCCTGGAGTCCGCCCGCCGCGCCGAGGGGCGCTGCGCCGCCATCGACACCGAACTGGCCGCCCTGGAGCGGGAGTCCCGTACCGACGAGGAGGCTCTGCGGGAGGCCGAGGAGTGGCTCAAGGAGTGGGAGACGGCCCGCCCCGCGCTCCAGCTGCGGGTCGAGCGTGCCCAGGACGCCGCCACCCGCGCCGAGCAGCTGGCCGGCCGCCTCGGCCCGGCCCGCCGCCGGCTCGCCGCCGCCCGCCGTCGCGACGGGCTGGAGGACGAGCTGCGGGAGGCGCGTACCGAGCTGCTGACCGCCCGTGAGGAGGCCGCCCGCGCACACCAGCACTGGCTGGACCTGCGCGAGCGGCGGCTGCGCGGCTTCGCCGCCGAACTGGCCGCCGAGCTGAGCCCCGGCGCGGCCTGCGCCGTCTGCGGCAGCACCGCACACCCCGAACCGGCCCGGCCCGGCGACGCGCACGTCGATCAGCGAGCCGAGGACGCCGCGCTGGCGGCACACCGCCGGGCAGAGGCGCTGCGGGAGGAGGCGGGCCAGCGCGAGCGGGCACTGGCCGAGCAGCTGACGGCCGCCCGCGCCGAAGCGGATCAGGTGGACCAGGCGGACGAGCCGGGACCGGAGACGGACGCGGGGGCCGAGGGAGCGGCGGCCACGCCCCGCGGCGTCGGCGAACTGGCCGCCGCGCTGGGAGAGCTGGAGCGCGCGCACGCCGACGCGCACACCGAGGCGTCCGGCGCCCACGCCGCCCGGGAGGGCCTGGCCCGCGCCGAACGCGAGCAGTCGCGGCGGCTGGACGGGCGCCTCGCGACCGAGCGCCGGTCCGCCGCCCGCACCTCGCACCGCGAAGCACTCCAGCGCGAACGGGCCGCCCTGCTCGAGGAGGTGCGGGCGGCCCGCGGTGGCGCCGCCGGGGTCGCCGAGCGCGCCGCGCTCCTGGAGCGCCGCGCCGGACTGCTCGCCGAGGCCGCGGAGGCGGCGCGTTTGGCCGACACCGCGCGGCTACGGCTGGCGAACGCGGAGGAGGGGGCCGCCGACGCCGCGCGGCGGGCCCGCTTCGGGACGGTGCGGGAGGCCGTCGACGCCGCGCTGGACGCCGCCGCCCAGGCGGACCTGCACGAGCGGCTGGAGAGCTGGCAGGCCGAGGAGCGCGCCGTGGCCGCCGAACTGGCCGTCCCCGGGCTCGCCGAGGCCGCCGAGGCGCCCGCCGCCGATCCGGCGGCGGCACAGGCGGCGGCGGAGACCGCCACCCGCCTGCTGCGGGACGCCTCCGCCGCCCACCAGGCGGCCCGGCAGCGCTGCACCCAGCTGGACGGGCTCAGCGCCCGCGCGAGCGCCGACGTACGCCGCCTCGCCCCGCTGCGCGAGACCCACCGGCGGCTCGCCGCGCTGGCCGGCCTCGCCGCGGGCACCTCGGCGGAGAACGAGCGCAAGATGCGGCTGGAGACCTACGTGCTGGCGGCACGGCTGGAGCAGGTGGCCGCCGCCGCAAGCGCCCGGCTGGCCCGGATGTCCGCCGGGCGGTACACCCTGGTGCACTCCGCCGAGCGGGCGTCCGGGCGCGGGCGTTCGGGTCTGGGGCTGCACGTCATCGACTCCTGGACCGGCGTCGAGCGGGACACGGCCTCGCTCTCCGGCGGCGAGACGTTCTTCGCCTCCCTCGCGCTGGCGCTGGGCCTCGCCGACGTCGTCACCGACGAGGCGGGCGGCACACCGCTGGACACCCTCTTCATCGACGAGGGGTTCGGCAGTCTCGACGAGGAGACCCTCGACGAGGTCCTCGACGTGCTCGACTCGCTGCGCGAGCGGGACCGCAGCGTGGGCATCGTCAGCCATGTCGCGGACCTGCGGCGGCGCGTCCCCGCCCGGCTGGAGGTGGTCAAGACCCGCACCGGCTCCTCGCTGCGGCACCGCGCCGGGACGGTCAGCGGCTGAGCGGGCGCCGGGGGAGCGGGGAGGAGCAGACGAGCCTGGTGGTGACCGGGCCGGGCGCGCCGATCCGGCCGACGGCCTCCTCCAGGTGCCGCATCGAGCGGGCCGAGACCTTCATGACGAAAGGCCTTCGTGACGAAGCAGTCGTCTCCGGTGCCGCGTAGCCGGTGATCACGCCCGTCTCCTGGAGCCGCCGTGTCCGCTCGGTCACCGCGCCGACGGACGTCCAGGAGGCACCGGTCGGTGGCGTCCGGTGAATTCTCGGTCATGGGCGGTGCCTACCGGGAGACTCCCCGGCCGGACAAGTGACCGGCCGGGGAAGTCCCCTTCAGCGGGCGGCGCGGGAATCCTAGGTGAGTGCCATGCCTGCGACGGCGCGGCGAAGGGCGCGTACGCGTTGGCGCGGCTCGGCTACCGCGTCAAGGAGATGCTCGGCGGCCGCGTCAAGGAGATGCTCGGCGGCATCGAGTGCCGGAGACGCCAGGGCTACCCCGTGCAGGCCGCCGGCGGCGTCATCCGCCTCGCGGCCGACCCGCGGACCGCCCCGGCGGGCGCCGCGTGCGGCTGCTGACCCGGCGGCCGGCCCGCCCGCGGCCCCCGGGCCGGCCGCCTCACAGCGCCGAAAGCTCCGCGACCAGGTCGTCCAGACCCAGGGACCCCTGGGAGAGGGCCGCCATGTGCCAGGCGCGGGCGTCGAAGGCGTCGCCGTGGGCGCGGCGCGCGTTCTCCCGGCCGGTCAGCCAGGCGCGCTCGCCGAGCTTGTAGCCGATGGCCTGGCCCGGCATGCCCAGGTAGCGCACCAGTTCACTCTCCACGAACTCCGCAGGGCGCCCGCTGTGCATGCCGAAGAACTCCTGGGCCAGCTCCGGGGTCCACCGCTCGCCCGGGTGGAAGGGCGACTCGGCGGGGATCTCCAGCTCCAGGTGCATGCCGATGTCCACGATGACCCGCGTCGCCCGCATCATCTGCGCGTCCAGGTAGCCCAGCCGCTGCTCGGCGTCGGTCAGGAAACCCAGTTCGTCCATCAGTCGCTCCGCGTACAGGGCCCAGCCCTCCGCGTTGGCGCTGACCATGCCCACGGACGTCTGGTAGCGCGAGAGGGTGTCCGCGACGTGCGTCCACTGCGCCAGCTGGAGATGGTGCCCGGGCACACCCTCGTGGTACCAGGTGGAGACGAGGTCGTAGACCGGGAAGCGGGTCTCGCCCATCGTCGGCAGCCAGGTGCGCCCGGGGCGGGAGAAGTCCATCGAGGGCTGGGTGTAGTACGGCGCCGCCGCGCTGCCCGGCGGCGCGATGCGCGACTCCACCCGCTTGACCCGCTCGGCCAGTTCGAAGTGCGTGCCGTCCAGCTTCTCGATCGCCTCGTCCATCAGGGACTGGAGCCACTCGCGCGTCTCCTCCACCCCCTCGACAGCCCGCCCGTGCGTCTCCAGGTGGTCCAGCGCCACCCACGGGGTCTCGGCGCCGGGCAGTACCTTCTCCGCCTCGGTGCGCATCTCCGCCAGCAGCCGGTGGTACTCGGCCCAGCCGTACGCGTATGCGTCCTCCACGTCCAGGTCGGCGCCGCTCCAGTAGCGCACCCAGCGCAGGTACCGCTCGCGGCCCACGGTTTCCGGCGCGCCCGCGACACCGGGGGCGTACACCTCGCGCAGCCAGTCGCGCAGCGCGGCGACGGCGCCGGTGGCAGCCGCCGAGGCCACCGTCAGCTCCTCGCGCAGGGAGTCGGGTCCCTGGCCCGCGAAGGTGGCGAACCAGCTGTCCTCGCCGGTGGCGGCGCCGTCCTCGTCCTCGCCGATCCACTGGCTCAGCTGCTTGATCATCGTGGCCACCTGCCGGGGCCCGCCGGGCAGCTGCTCGGCCAGCCCGGCACCGAGCGAGGCGCGGTAGCCCTCCAGCGCCGCGGGCATGGCCCGCAGCCGCCGCGCGACCTGCCCCCAGTCCTCCTCGGTCTCGGTCGGCATGACGGTCAGGATGCTGCGCACCGAGTGCGCCGGGGAGTTCAGGTTGCTCACGGCGCGCAGGCCCTCGCGCGCCTCGTGCACGGCCAGTTCGGCATGGAGCCGCTCGCGCAGCAGGCGGGCGCAGCGCCGCTCCGCGTCGCTGTCCGCGCCCGGCCGCCCCTCGGCCTCGGCCAGCCGCCGCAGCGTCTCGCGGTTCAGCTCCGCCAGCTCCTCCTGCCCCGCGGGGGAGTAGTCGGGCAGCCGCCCGTGGCTCTCGGGCACGCCGAGGTAGGTGCCGGTGATCGGATCAAGGGCGACGAGGGCGTCGACGTAGTGGTCGGCCACCTGGCGGGGCAGGGGCGCGCTGTTCTTCGTATCGGGGTGCTTCGTATCGGACATGGGCCCCATCCTCATACGTCAGCGGCGCCGCGTCACGTGGGTGGCAGCAGCGGACCGCAGACCCACTGCTGGAAGATCAGCCGCGTCTCCACCCGGGCCACCTCGCGGCGCGAGGTGAACTCGTCCAGCACCAGGCGCTGCAGGTCCGCCGCCCCGGCCACCGCCACGTGCACGAGGTAGTCCTCGGGACCCGTCAGGTGGAAGAGCGCCCGCGCCTCGGGCAGCGCGCGGACCCGCTCGACGAACGGGCCGACCAGCTCCCGCCGGTGCGGCCGTACCTGCACCGACAGCAGCGCCTCCAGCGGGCGGCCCAGCCGCGCGGGGTCGAGCCGCAGCGCGTGGCCGAGGATCACCCCGCCGCGGCGCAGCCGCGCCACCCGGTCCAGGCAGGTGGACGGCGCGAGGCCGACGGCCGCGGCCAAGTCCCGGTACGTCGTCCGGGCGTCGTTCTGGAGCACCCGCAGGATCTCCAGGTCGACCGGGTCCAGCGCGACGGAATCGGGCATCTGCCGAACGTAACACGGCAGGTCCCCGCCACAGCCCGCGCACTGTTCAGGATCGGGGCATGGAGACGACAGCCGCGACCACCCGCTCGCTCGCCACCGAGGCGGTGCACGCCGGACGCGAGGACCTCGCCGCCCTCGGCCTGCACGCCGCCCCCCTGGACCTGTCCACCACCTACCCCTCGTACGACAGCCGCGCGGAGGCCGCCCGGCTCGACGAGTTCGCCGCCACCGGAGCACAGCTGTCCGGGCCGCCGGTCTACGCCCGGCTGGACAACCCCACCGTCGCCCGCTTCGAGCAGGCGCTCGCCCGCCTGGAGGGCACCGAGTCGGCCGTCGCGTTCGCCAGCGGCATGGCGGCCCTGACCGCGACGCTGCTGAGCCGCGCGGCGGCCGGTCTTGGGCACGTGGTGGCCGTACGGCCGCTGTACGGATGCAGTGACCACCTCCTCTCGGGCGGCCTGCTCGGCACGGAGGTGACCTGGGTCGACCCGGCGGGCATCGCCGACGCCGTACGGCCGGACACCGGGCTGGTGCTGGTGGAGACCCCGGCCAACCCCACCCTGGCCGAGCTGGACCTGCGGGCCGTCGCCCACTCCTGCGGCGCGGTGCCGCTGCTGGTGGACAACACCTTCGCCACCCCCGTGCTCCAGCGCCCCGCCGAGAGCGGCGCCCGGCTCGTGCTGCACAGCGCGACGAAGTTCCTGGGCGGGCACGGCGACGTGCTCGGCGGCGTGATCGCCTGCGACGAGGAGTCGGCCCGGCAGCTGCGCCGCATCCGCTTCGCGACCGGCGGCGTGCTCCACCCGCTCGCCGGCTACCTGCTGCTGCGCGGGCTGGCCACACTGCCCGTACGGATACGCGCCCAGTCGGCCACCGCGGCCGTGCTGGCGGGCCGCCTCGCCGAGGACCCGCGCGTCACCCGCGTCCACTACCCCGCGATCGGCGGCGCCATGGTCGCCTTCGAGGTGGCGGGCGACCCGCACGACGTGATCGCCGGAGTCCGGCTGATCACCCCTGCGGTCAGCCTCGGCAGCGTCGACACGCTCATCCAGCACCCCGGTTCCCTCAGCCACCGCATCGTGGCGCGCAAGGACCGGCGCGCCGGGGGCATCAGCGACCAGCTGCTGCGCATGTCGGTGGGCCTGGAGGACCCCGAGGACCTGTGGCGCGACCTGGACGCCGCGCTCAGCGCCCGTCCGCGGGCACCGCTGAGCGCGCCTCGGGAGCCGTCGCAGGTCCCGGAGCAAGCCCGGCAGTGATCACCAGGGTGCCCTCCTCCACCTGGTGCTCCAGCGGCAGCCCCAGGCCGCGCATCAGGGCGGCCATGCCCGTGTTGGACGCCTGGGTCACGGCGTACACCTGGGCGCAGCGCGCCTCCCCGGCCATCTCGACCAGCCGCCGGAGCAGCCCGGCACCTACGCCGCGGCGCTGCCAGCCGTCCTCCACCAGGAGGGCCACCTCCGTCTCGTCGCCGTCCCACAGCAGGTGTCCCAGCGCCACCAGCCGACCGGAGGCGGTCTCGGCGGCGAGGGTGCGGCCGAAGCGGGGCGAGAGCAGGTGCCGCAGGTAGCTGTCCGCGTCGTGCACCGGGCCGTGGTAGCGCCGCGCGAGGGTCGCGGGGGAGCAGCGCGCGTGCATCGCGCGGGCCGCGTCCAGGTCGCGGACGTCGGCCCGCCGCACGGTGATCTCCCCGCCCTGCGGCAGCGCCAGCGCGTCCTGCTGCCGCGGCGTCTGGCGGCCCAGCTGCTCGTCCAGCTCGACCAGCGCGCGGGCACGGGCGAACTCCGTCGGGGTGAAGGGCGGTTCGCTCCGCTCCACGAGCAGCGCGCCGCCGGAGGGGTCGGGGAAGCGCAGGGTGTGCTCCTCGAACACCCCCTCCGGCGGCACGGGCGAGCCGGCCGCGCCGCCGCGTACGGCGCCGCCGGGCAGGGCGCGGATGGTGCAGCGGCCGAGCAGCTGCCGCAGGGCCAGGGGCAGTTCGGCGCTGTCGAGGGCGGTACGGGTGGCGAGGTGGAGCGCACGCGTCGTGGCGTCCACCAGGTCGTGCGGGACGGCGCGCCCCAGCCAGGTGTCCGTGCACCCGGCCGCCGTCGCCAGGTCCGTCAGCTCGTCCGCCGTCAGCTCCCGGGGCGCGCGCAGCAGGAGTTCGTCCACCGTCCAGCCCCGCGGCGCGTCGTCGGGGCGGTGGCCCAGGGGGAAGGTCTGGAGCGTGAGGATGTCCACGTCCCGTGCCGCCAGCGCGGTGCACAGCGCCGCGAGCGCGCCCGGCTCGTCCCGCACCGTGGTGCGCATGCGCCACAGGCACGGTGCCGCGCCGCTCCCGGCGGCCGGCGCCGTGCGGTCCCGGCGGCGCGCCCAGCGAGGGCGCAGTGCGAGAGGCACCCGCCGCCTGCCGGGCCGACCGCCCGGTGATTCCTGCGAGTACGCTGGGAAATCGGTCATACGGTCACCCTCACCCTTTGGTGTTGCGCGGTCACCAACGTCCTGTGACAGCTGAGTAAAAGCTGTATCTGGAGGGTTGGTGACCCTTTCCGCCCTTCTGTGAGATCCGTCGCAGCCGGCGCTCCCCGGGCGGGGCGCCGTCACTGCCCGATCAGGCCCGCCCGCAGGACCTTCGTGTAGAGCACGCCGCCGCCCTGCTCGCGCAGCCGCACCGTCAGATCTCCGCTCGCCCCGTCGATGTCGACCTGCCCGAAGTACTGGCCGCCCCGCGACGGCGGCACGTTCGCCTCCGTCGGCGCCCGTACGAAGTCCTGCCGCGGGCCGAAGGTGCCGTCCAGCTTCAGCGCCGGGAAGCCGCCCGCGTTCAGCGGCCCGGAGACGAACTCCCAGAAGGGCGCGAAGTCCCCGAACGCCGCCCGCTCCGGCGCGTAGTGCTGCGCCGAGGTGTGGTGCACGTCCGTGGTGAGCCAGAGGGTGCCGGTGATCCGCCGGTGCTTGACGTGCCGCAGCAGCTCCGCGAACTGGAGCTCGCGGCCCAGCGGCGCGCCCGGATCGCCCTGCGCCACCGCCTCGAAGTCCGTCGCCCCGTCCTTGACGGTCAGGCCCAGCGGCATGTCCGAGGCGATCACCTTCCACACCGCCCGCGAGCGGGACAGCTCCCGCTTGAGCCAGCGCAGCTGCTCCGCGCCCAGGATGCCCTGCCGCTCGTGGGGCTGCCTGCCCGGCGAGTTGGCGTTCCGGTACGAGCGCATGTCCAGCACGAACACGTCCAGCAGCGGGCCGTGCCGCACCACGCGGTAGACCCGGCCCTCCCGGTCGCCGGACGGCAGGGTGCGCACGGGGAAGTACTCCCCGAAGGCGCGCAGCGCCCGCGCGGCGAGCACGTCGGCGTCGCGGACGGTGTACCGCTGGTCGTCCAGGATCTGCCCCGGGTACCAGTTGTTGTGCACCTCGTGGTCGTCCCACTGCGTCACGGAGGGCACCTGCGCGTTGAACGCGCGGAACTTCTCGTCCAGCAGGTTGTAGCGGAAGTTGCCCCGGAACTCCGCCAGCGTCTCGGCGACCTTCGACTTCTCCTCGGTCGTGACGTTGCGCCACACCCCGCCGCCCGGCAGCTCCACCCGCGCCGCGATCGGCGAGTCCGCGTAGATCGTGTCGCCGTTGTTCAGGAAGAAGTCCGGGTCCAGCCGCCGCATCTCCTCGAACACCGGATAGCCGCCCCGGTCCGGGTTGATGCCCCAGCCCTGCCCGGCCAGGTCGCCCGACCACAGGAAGCGCACCCCCGAGGACCCGTCGTCCGGGGCGGTGCGGAAGGTGCCGTGCACCGGCTCGCCCGAGCGCCGCGGGTCGTCCGGGTCGGCCAGCAGCACCCGGTAGTGCACCTGCCGGCCGGCGGGCAGGCCGCGCAGCGACGTCGTACCGGTGAAGTCCGTCCCCGGCCCCAGCAGCGGACCGCGCCAGCGGCGCACCCGGCGGAACGACTCGGTCGCCGAGGTCTCCACCACCATCCGGGCGCGCCGGTCCGACCGCACCCACACCAGCCCCGAGGACGTGGTCACGTCACCGGCCTGCACCCCCCAGCGGGCCGCCGGGCGCCCGGCCAGCGCCTGCGCGGGCGCGCTGCCCGCGAGCAGCGGCAGTCCCGCCGGCGGCAGGGTGACCGCCGCGGCCAGCGAGCCGCGGAGCACCGCACGCCGGCTGGGGGAGGGGAGCGGGCTGGGCTCGGGACGTGTCATCGGTCGGCCTCCCGGTACGGCGACGGCGAACGGCACGGCCGCGGCGCAGGCCGCGGCTGCGGGGTGACAGTCCGGATCGTAGGTCCCGCACGGGGCGGGCAAGAAGGGACGCGCATGGTCCACGTGGTGAACGGCCGGAACTCCGCCATAGGATTCCCTGCGATGACTGCCGAAGAGATACCGCCGCACACCTTCCAGGTCGATCTGCGCGGACTGGTGGATCTGCTCTCCCACCACCTCTACGCCAGCCCCCGCGTCTACCTGCGCGAACTCCTCCAGAACGCCGTGGACGCGCTCACCGCCCGGCGCGCCCTCCAGCCCGGCGCGCCCGCCACCGTACGCCTGCACGCCGGGGACGGCACCCTGCGCGTCGAGGACTCCGGGATCGGCCTCACCGAGGCCGAGGTGCACAGCCTGCTGGCCACCATCGGCCGCAGCTCCAAGCGCGACGGACTCGAGTCGGCCCGCGCCGAGTTCCTCGGCCAGTTCGGCATCGGCCTGCTCGCCTGCTTCGTCGTCGCCGAGGAGATCCGGGTGGTCTCCCGCAGCGCCCGCGACAAGGACGCGCCCCCCGTCGAGTGGCGGGCCCGCGACGACGGCTCCTACGGCGTGCGCACCCTGCCCGCCGACGCCCGCCCCGAACCCGGCACCACGGTGCACCTGACCGCCCGCCCAGGCACCGGCGAATGGCTGGCGCCCGCCCGGGTCCGCGAACTGGCCAGGCACTTCGGCTCGCTGCTGCCCTACGACGTACGCGTGGACGGCGAACACGTCCCCGACCTGCCGCCCGTGTGGGAGCGCGGACACCGCAGCCCCGCCGCCCGCCGCGTCGCGCTCGCCGCGCACTGCCACGACACCTTCGGCTTCTCGCCGCTGGACTCCTTCGAGCTGGACGTGCCCCTGGCGGGCGTGCGCGGCATCGCCCACGTGCTGCCCTCCGCGGTCAGCCCCGCGCAGCGCGGCGCCCACCGCGTGCACCTCAAGGGCATGCTGCTCACCGACCGCGCCGACGACCTGCTGCCGGACTGGGCCTTCTTCGTCCGGTGCGTCATCGACACCGACACCCTGCGCCCCACCGCCTCCCGCGAGAGCCTCTACGCCGACGAGACCCTGGAGGCCGTACGTGAGGCCCTCGGCGGCCGGGTGCGTGACTGGCTCGCCCGGCTGGCCTCCGGCGAGCAGGACCGGCTGGCCCAGTTCCTCGCCGTCCACCGCCTGGGCGTCAAGGCGCTGGCCCGGCACGACACCGGAATGCTCGAACTGATGCTTCCGTGGCTGCCGTTCGAGACCACCGACGGGCAGCTGTCGCTGGAGGAGTTCGCCCGCCGGCACCCCGTCGTGCACTACACCCGCTCGGTCGAGGAGTTCCGCCAGGTCGCCGCGATCGCCTCCGCGCAGGGCATCGGCGTGGTCAACGGCGGCTACACCTACGACAGCGACCTGGTCGAACTGCTGCCACAGGCCAGACCCGGCACCACCGTGGCCGAACTGGACAACGACACCGTCACCGCGCACCTGGACACCGTCGACCCCGACGAGGAGCTGGCCCTCGCCCCCTTCCTCACCACCGCCCGCGCCACCCTCGAACCACTGGGCTGCGACGCCGTGCTGCGCGCCTTCCACCCCGTCGCCGTCCCCGCACTGCACCTGGACGACCGCACCGCCCGCCACGAACAGGCGCGGGCGGAGGAGGCGGACCGGGCCTCCGACCTGTGGGCGGGCATCCTGGGATCGCTGCGCGGCGGTTCCCCCGCGCGTACCCGCCTCGTCCTGAACCACCTCAACCCGCTGGTGCGCCGGATGGCCGCCGTCGGCGACCCGGAACTGACCGGCACCGCCGTCGAAGCCCTCTACGGCCAGGCGCTCCTGCGGGCACAGCGCCCGCTGCGCCCCGCCGACTCCGCCCTGCTCAACCGCACCTTCATGGGCCTGCTCGACCGGGCCGTCCAGCCGACCCCGCCCGAGGAGGGCCGATGAACCCACCGCATCCCGACCGCATCCGCGCCGCGCTCGCGGAGAGCGCCCAGGAGCCCGAAGGCGCCGCGCGCAACGCCCGGGCCGAGGAACTGCTCGCGGACGCGGAGGCCACCGGGGACCGCCCGCTGCTCATCGCCGCCCTGCTCAACCTCATCGGCGCCTACAACTTCAGCGCCGAGTCCGACAAGGCGTTCGTGCCCTTCTCCCGGCTCCTGCGCATGTGGGACGAGGCGCCCGGCGACTTCGACGAAGCCGCCGCCCACCGCCTGCACTGGATCTTCAAGTGGGTCTCCAGCGGCATGCTCGACCAGCCGCACATCCCGCTGGCGTCCATCGAGGGCTGGCAGTCGGAGATGGCACACCGCTACCGGCTGGCGGGCCACTCGGAACGGGCCGTGCGGCAGAGCGAGTTCACCATCGCCCGGCACGTCGGCGACCGCCCCCGCGCCGCCCGCGCCTACGCGGCCTGGCTCTCCGCGGACCGCGACGAGATGAGCGACTGCCACGCCTGCGAACTGCACGAGCAGGGCAGCTGGCAGGAGAAACTGGGGGACGACGACAAGGCGCTGCGGCTGTGGGAGCCGGTGCTCCGGGGCGACCACAGCTGCCTGCACGAGCCGCACGCCGTACTGGCCTCCTCACTGCTGCCGCTGCTCCGGCTCGGCGACACCGCCCGCGCCCGCGCCAACCACCTGCGCGGCTACCGTATGGCGCGTTCCCTGGCCAGCATGCGGTACGCGGTCGCCGCGCACCTGGAGTTCTGCGCGCTCACCGGCAACGAGGCCCGCGGCCTGGAGATCCTGGCCGAGCAGACAAGTCACTGGGAGCCCGCCGGCGACCCCGACACCTACCTCGACTGGATGGTCTGCACCGCCCTGCTGATGCGCAGGCTCACCGAACTGGGCCACAGCGCCGCCCCCGTGCCCGGACCGCCGGAGCGCGACTGGACCGCAGTCACCCTGCTCGAACACGCGGCGGACGAGGCGCTGGCCGTCGCCGCCCGCTTCGACCAGCGCAACGGCAGCACCGCGGTCAGCGACGCCGCCCGCACCCGGATGGCCGCGGCCCCCCTGCTCGGACAGCTGCCGCTGGGGCTGCGCCCGGCCCCGCTGGGCCCCGTCCCGCCCGCCGCCGCTCCCGCCCCCGCCGCCGCACGGCGCCCGGCCGGCGACCCGCGCGCCCTGCTCGCCGAGGCACGGCGGCTCAGCGAAGCGGGCCACCCAGCCGCCCGGGAGCACTGGCGCGAACTGGCGGACGCGGTGGAGCGCGAGGGCACGCTGCTGCTCGGCGGCGAGCGGGCCGAGTTGCTCGACCACCGCGCCATGGAGCTGGCCCGCACCGACCCGGCGGCGGGCGCCGCGCTGTTCACCGAGGCCGCGGCCCTCTTCACCGCCGCCGAGGCGCACGGCGACGCCCTGGCCTGCCGGGCCCGCGCCGCGCTGGCCCACAGCTTCGCGGGCAGCCCCGAGGAGTCGCTGGAGACCCTCGGCCCGCTGTGCGCCGAGGCCGTCTCGCTGCACGCGCGGGGCCGCGCCAGCACCCGGCACGCCACCGCCGTGCTGCTCTCCCGCGTACGGGCGGGCGCCGCGCTCCTGGGTACCGCCGAGAACCCCCGCCAGGCCGCCGCCGCGCTCGACGCGGAGCTGGTCGAACTCCTGGCCTTCGCCGCCCCGCGCCGCGCCGAGCCGGGCGTCCTCGCCCGCATCGCCGAGGCCACCGAGTCGCGCGGACGGCTCGCCGGGCAGCTCGGCGACGCCGCGGGTGCGGCCCGGCTGCTGGACGAGGCCGCCCGCACCTTCCACGCCGCCCGCCGCCCCTGGCAGGCCACCGAGCCCGAACTCGCCCGCGCCCGGGCGCTCCTGGCCGCGGGCGACCCGGCCGAGGCCGAGGCCGCGCTGCGCGCGACCCTCGCGGACTCCGGCCGGAGCGGCGGCCCCGGCGACCGGGAGGGCCGCACGCTCACTCCGCTCGAGAACGCCCGCCTGCACCTCGTCCTGGCCGACGCCCTCGGCGCGCAGGAGCGGCGTACCGAGGAGGCCACCTGCCTCCTGGAGGCCGCGCACTGGGCCGACACCGCCGGCGAGGGCGCCCGGCTGGGCGCCGCCGCCCGGCTGCGGCTCGGCGGCTGCCTGCTCGACCTCGACCGCTGGGAGGAGGCGGCGACCGTGCTGGAGGGCGTCCTGCCCGATCTGCTGGAGGGGGAGCACGAGGCCGCCGGAACCGACGAGGAGGAGGACCTCCGGCGCGACCTCGTACAGGCCCGCTGGTGGCTGGGCCGGGCCCTGAACGGCGTCCGTGAACACCGCGCCGCCGCCGAGCAGTTCCTGCTGGCCGCCGAAGTCGCCCAGGGCTGGGAGGACCAGCACGACCACGCCATGCTCGCCCACCTCGCCGCCGACGCGCTGGGCGGCGCCGACCTCCCGGACGAGGCCCGCGAGGCGTACGAGCGGGCCGAGAAGCTGTGGCGCCCGCTGGGGGAGACGCACGCCGTCATCCGGTCGCTGCGCTCGCGGGCGTGGCTCGCGGTGGACCGCGGAGACGTCCCCGGAGCCGTCGAGCTGATGGGCGCCGCGCTGACCGAGGCCGAGACCGGCATCCAGGGCGCGCGCGGCGAGCAGGAGCGCATCGCCCTGCGCATGGAACTGGGCCAGGGCTACCGGCAGACGGCCGAGCTCCTCCTGCAGACCACCGACGGCCCGCCGGACGAGCGGCGCGCCGACGGCGGCCAGGCCGACCGGAAGTACGAGGCGAGCCTGACGGTCCACCAGGAGGCCGTCGTCTTCGCCGACCACGCCCTGACCGCCTTCGCCGCCTGCGGGGACACCGGCCTGGCGGCCCGTACCGGCACCCTGCTCATGGCGGGCCGGCTGGAGGTGGACCTCGGCCGCGGCGCCGCCGCGGCCGACCGCGCCCGCCAGGTGCTGGACCTCTGCCCGGAGGGCGCCGCCGCCACCAAGGGCGCTCTCGCGGGGCGCCGCGAGGAGGCCGCCGTGCTGCTGGAGGCCGCAGGCGCGGCCCAGACCCGTCCGGCGAGGTGAGCGCCGGGTGCGATGATGACCTGGTGGCAGCGGAGGACACCAGGGCGAAGGTCCGCGACGGCACCGCGGCTGATGCGGATGCGGGCGCGAGCCCCGGCGGCGACGCTCCGGCCCGGATCTTCGAGGAGCACCGGCCGGTGCTGGCGGGCGTGGCCTACCGCATGCTCGGGCGGGTGGCCGATGCCGAGGACGTCGTTCAGGACGCCTGGCTGCGCTGGTCCGCGGCCGACCGCGAGGCCGTCCGGGAGCCGCGCGCCTACCTCGTGCGCGTCACCACCCGGCTGGCCGTCGACCGCCTGCGCCAGGTACAGGCACGGCGCGAGGCGTACGTGGGGCCGTGGCTCCCCGAGCCGCTGGTCACCGACCTGCACTCGCCGCGCGTGCCGGACACCGCCGAGCGCGTGGTGCTCGCCGAGTCCGTCTCCCTCGCCGTCCTGGTCGTGCTGGAGTCGCTCTCGCCGCTGGAGCGCGCGGTGTTCGTGCTGCGCGAGGCGTTCGGCTTCCCGCACGCCGAGATCGCCACCACGCTGGACCGGAGCGAGTCGGCCGTACGGCAGCTCGCCATCCGCGCCCGCAGGCACGTGGAGCAGCGCAAGCCGCGCTTCGAGGTCGACCCGGCGCAGCAGCGCGACCTGACCGAGCGCTTCCTGGCCGCGTCGCTGGCCGGGGACCTGGAGGGGCTGCTGGCCGTCCTCGCCCCCGACGTGCGGCTGCGCGGCGACGGCGGCGGGAAGGCCAGGGCGCCGCTGCGCACCCTCGTCTCGGCGGACAAGGTGGGACGCTTCCTGGCCTCCGTCGCCGGTACGGGCCCGCCGGACACCGGCTTCCGGACGCTGGAGCTGAACGGCGCCGTCGCGCTCCTGGCCACCAGCGGGGGACGCCCGTACGCGGCGCTGGTGCTCGACGTGGCGGACGGCCTCGTGCAGACCGTCTACCTGCTGGCCAATCCGGACAAGCTCGCGCGCCTGGAGGCGTAGGCCGCTCAGCTGCCGCCGGAGACGCGCAGGATCGCACCGGTGGTGAAGGACGCCTCCGGCGAGAGCAGCCAGGCCACCGCGTGCGCGATCTCCATCGGCTCGCCCGGCCGCCGCAGCGGCGTCGTGTCCGCCTTCTTCCAGGGCCGGTCCGGGTCGCCCATGGCGGCGTGCATGTCCGTGAGCACCGCGCCGGGCTGCACGGAGTTGACCCGCACGCCGTCCGGGCCCAGCTCCTTGGCCAGGCCGACGGTCAGGGCGTCGACGGCGGCCTTCGTCGCCGCGTAGTGCACGTACTCCCCGGGGCTGCCCAGAGTGGCGGCGGCGGAGGAGAGGGTCACGATCGCGCCGCCGGTGCCGCCGTGCCGGCGCGACATGGCCAGCGCGGCCCGGCGCGTACACAGCACGGTGCCCGTCACGTTCACTTCGACGACCCGGCGCATCACCTCGGCGGGGGTCTCGGTGAAGCGGCCCAGCGGCCCGCTGATCCCCGCGTTGGCGACCAGGCCGGTGACCGGGCCCAGGGCGTCCTGGACGGTGCTGAACAGGGCGTCGACCTGCTCCTCGTCACTGGTGTCCAGCTGGACGGCGACCGCCTCGCCGCCCGCCGCGCGGACGGCGCCGACCGTCTGCCGGGCCGCCTCCGCGCTGCGCTCGTAGCCGATGCCGAGGTGGTGGCCCGCGCGGGCCAGCCGCACCGCCGTCGCAGCGCCGATACCGCGGCTGCCGCCGGTGACGATGGTGACCTGTTGTTGGTTCTGCTGTGACCGGGGTGCCATGCAATTCCTCCAGAATGAACGATGATCGATCGTTTCATCACGCGGAGTGCGCGGCAAGGGCGAAAGACGTCCCTATTGGTCTTGACCAAGCTCTGGGGTGGCCATAAAGTCACACCCATAAGAAAGAACCTTTAATAAAGAACCAGAAGTAAATCCGGCGCAACTCGCGCTGGGCACACGGTGATTGCGGAGGCAAGGGTGGGGACCACGCAGCTGGAGACGGCGCCGGAGCCGAAGTACTGGCACCTGCGGACCGTGTTGACCGACGCACTCGACTCCGAGTTCTCCGTCGGCGAGATCCTGCCGAACGAGCGCGATCTGGCGGCTCGTTTCGGCGTCGCGCGCGCGACGCTGCGGCAGGCGCTGGAGCAGCTGGAGCTGGAGGGGCGGCTGCACCGGCGGCGCGGGGTGGGCACCACCGTCGCCCCGCCCCGGGTCGGCGTGGACGTGGGCCCGGTGCGTGACACCCGGCCCGGACCGCCCGCCGACGAATGGGAGGTCGAGGGCTGCGAGGCCGTCGCCCCGCCCGCCTCCGTCGCCCGCCTGCTGGCCACCGCTCCCGACGCCTGGGTGCACGCCGTGCGGCGGACGCGGATGGGCCACGGCCAGCCCGTCGCCACCGAGCTGCTCTACATACCGGCCGATGCCGTGTCCGCCGTGCTCTCCGCCGCCGCGGCGCCGGAGGAGACCGTGGACGCCGCCGAGAACTCCGTGCGCGCACGGGACCTGGTGCGCGCGCTGCACCAGCTGGATCTGGAGGGCCAGGACCGCGCGGTGGAGCTGGGCTCCGCGCACGCGGACGACGCCCGTCAGCTCGACCGGCTGCCCGGTGCGCCGGTCCTGGTGGTCACCACCCGGTACTTCGCGGCCGGCCGCACCGTCGCCGTCGCCGTCTCCACCTACCGCGCCGACACCTGCCGGCTCACCTTCGGCGAAGCCGACCCGGTGGCCCTGATGGCGAGCTGACACCCGGGACGGGCCGGGTTCCTCCCCGGCCTCCCGGGCCCACCGCCGCGCGCACCGGGCCCCGTACGCACGGGCTCGCTCGCGCGCCTGCCCGCGTGCGCCCCGGCCGTACGCCTCAGCTGACGCCCGTGCCCTCCACGGTGAACAGCTGCGCCTCCGCATGGTCGAGCGCCACCCGCAGCGCCCCGGTCGCGACCGCCGCCTCCCCCAGGAGGGAGAGCGTGACCCGGGGCGGGCGCAGGCAGAAGCGCTCCAGCTCGGCCCGCAGCGGCGGCAGTACGCCGTCCAGCCCGGACGCCCAGCCGCCGACCACCACCAGCTCCGGATCGAGCGCCAGCACCAGGGCCGCGACGTCGTGCACCAGCCGCCGGATGAAGCGCTCCTCCGCCTCCCGGGCCCGCGCGTCGCCCTTCCGTGCCAGGGCGAACACCCGCGCCACCGCCGCCTCGTCCAGCGGGTGCAGCGGTTCGCCGGTGGTGGACAGCAGGTTCTCCGGCCGGGCCTCCCGGCCCAGAAGGTGCAGCGCCCCGATCTCGCCTGCCGCGCCGCCGAAGCCGCGGTGCAGCCTGCCGCCGATGAGCGCGCCCGCGCCCGGGCTGAGCCCGGCGAGGACGAACACCACGTCGTCGGAGTCGATGGCGGCGCCCTTCCAGTGCTCGGCCAGCGCGGCGGCGTTCGCGTCGTTCTCCACCAGCACCGGGCACCGGAAGGAGCGGCGCAGCCGCTCCTTCAGCGGCAGCCCCGTCCAGCCCGGCAGCGCGGTGCCCAGCCGCACGCTGCCGTCGGCCTGGACGATGCCCGGTGAGCCCACGCCCACCGCCAGCAGCGAATCGCGCGAGACCTCCGCGCGGCGCAGCAGATCCGCGACGGCCCCGCGCACCCGCTCCAGGCGCTCGTCGGCCGTGGCCGTCTCACCCACCTCGCGGGCGACCGTGGCGGTGAACCGGCCGGTCAGGTCGGAGAGCACGGCGGCGATGCGGTGCGGCCCGATCTCGATGCCCAGCAGATGGCCCGCCTCGGCCCGGAAGCGGAACCGGCGCGCGGGCCGCCCGCGCCGCGCGTCACCGCCCTCGTCCACGGCCTCCGCGACCAGCCCGGACTCGATCAGGCCCTCCACGACACCCTCGACGGTGGGCCGGGAGAGCCCGGTGCCGTGCACGAGATCCGTGTAGGTCAGGGTCGGCGGCCGGTCCGTGCCGCGCAGCGCGCGCAGCACGACCGCGGAGTTGATCCTGCGCAGCAGGGACGGGTCCCCGCCGGTGAGCCTCCCCAACGTCCGCCTCCCTGGCTGTGCATGTGTGCCGGATGTTATCCGCTACAGCAGGTCACGGCGAGTGCCGGGACATCAGCCTGGTGCGACGAAGCCCGATTCGTAGGCAGTGATCACCGCTTGCACCCGGTCGCGGGCGCCGAGTTTCGCGAGCACGGAGCTGACGTGCGACTTGACCGTCTCGGTGCCGAGGTAGAGCTGCCGGGCGATCTCGGCATTGGCCAGCCCCCGGGTGATCAGCAGCAGCACCTCCCGCTCGCGCTCGGTGAGGCCCGCCCGCTCCAGCGCCGCACGCGCGGCCGGGTTCCCGTACGCGGCGGCCAGCTCCCGTACGGCGGCCGGGAAGAGCAGCGAGCCGCCCTCGGCTATCAGGCGCACGGCATGCACGATCTCGGCCGGACGGGCCCGCTTGAGCAGAAAACCGTCGGCACCCGCCCGCAGCGCCCGGTAGACGTACTCGTCCTGTTCGAACGTCGTCACCACGAGGATCTTGGGCGGGTCCGGCACGGACGCCAGCACGGCGCGGGTCGCCTCGATGCCGTCCATCAGGGGCATCCGCACGTCCATCGCCACCACGTCCGGCCGGAGGCGGCGCACCAGCGGCACGACGGCCGCGCCGTCCGCGGCCTCGCCGACCACCCGCAGATCGGGCTGCGCCTCCAGGATCGCGCGGAGTCCGGTGCGCACCAGCTCCTCGTCGTCGACCAGCAGGACCGTCACCGTCATCGGCGCGCTCCCCGGCGGGCGCCGCCGCCGGCCCCGGCACCGTCCAGCGGCAGCCGGGCGTGGACCCGCCACCCGTCGCCGCAGGGGCCTGCCTCGGCCTCGCCGCCCAGCAGCGCCGCGCGCTCCCGGATGCCGCGCAGCCCGCTGCCGGTGCCGGGTGGGGCGGCCGGGCCGGGCAGCGGGCTGCGTACGTCCAGTTCGAGCGTGCGGGGGTGTGCGGTGATGTCGAGAGAGACGACCACCGGGCCCGCGTGCCGCAGCACGTTCGTCAGCGCCTCCTGGACGATGCGGTAGCCCTCGCGGGAGACGGGGCCGGGCAGCGCGGCCAGGTCCCCGGTCACCCGCGGCCGTACGGTGGCTCCGGCCGCGCGCGCCGAGTCCCACAGCCGCTCCGCCTGCGTCAGGCCCGGCCGCTCGCCCGCAGGAGGCGTCCCCTCGCGCAGCAGCCGCAGCACCCGTTCCAGGTCCTCCAGGGCGTCGCGCGCGGTCTCCTCGATGGCCACCAGCGCCCGTCCGGTGAACTCCGGCGAGCCCGAGGCCCGCGCCGCGCCGGACTGCACGACGGCGGCGGTCAGCGCGTGACCGATCGAGTCGTGCAGCTCGCGGGCGAGCCGCCCGCGCTCCAGCAGCCGCTCGTTGCGCTCCTCCAGCTCGGCCAGCCGCTCCGCCGCCGAGGGGCCCAGCAGCCGGTGCGCCGCCGCGCACATCCCCGCGCCCGCGCCCGTCACCACGGCCGCCAGGGCGGCGAGCGGCAGCAGAGCCAGCGGCACGTACCACCAGTGGTGACCCGCGACGGGCACCGTGCCGCCGCCGTCCGGCGCGCCACCGAACCCGGCGTTGAGCAGGGACAGCGAGAGGGACGGCAACAGGACGCTGACCAGCGCGACACAGGCGCCCGCCTCGATCCGCAGCAGCAGCCACAGCGCGGTACGCCGACGGTCCGGCCAGGACGCCGAAGGGGCCGCCGAGATACGCGCCGCGCCGGGGTCCGGAGCGCCCTCGGCATCCCCGCCCGCGGGTGCCGCGTGCCGCGCGTGCGGCCCCGGCAGCAGCATCAGTCTGGCCTGGAGCCCCTCGGCCAGCCGCATCCCCGGCACCAGCGCCGCGCACACGGCCACCGGCACCACTGCCGCGAAGACCCACAGCGACCGTGCGCTCCCGGCGTCGTCCAGGCCGGGGAAGACCATGCCGCAGACGGCGGCGCCCGCCCCGCCCAGCAGCAGATGGAGCCAGCGGGTGTAGGTGACGGCACGGGCGAGGGGACCGAGCAGGGTGCGGATCGGTGGCACCCGGTCATCCTGCCAGGCCCGCGCCGCCCGCCACCTCCCCCGGCCGGGGGAGGCCGGGCCCGCCCGCGGGGGAAGCGCCTGCCCGCCCCGACCCGCCAGCCTGGGCCCATGATTTCGATAGAGATCGAGCGACTCACCAAGCGCTACGGCGCGGTGCCCGCCGTCGACGACCTCAGCTTCACGGTGGACCCGGGGCGGGTGACCGGCTTCCTGGGTCCCAACGGCAGCGGAAAGTCCACCACGATGCGGCTGGTCCTCGGGCTGGACCGGCCCACCTCGGGGCGCGCCCTGGTCGGCGGCCGGCCCTACGCCTCGTACGCCCAGCCGCTGCGCCGCGTCGGCGCCCTGCTCGACGCGGGAGCCGCCCACCCCGCCCGCACCGCGTACGGGCACCTGCTGACCCTGGCGCTGAGCAACCGCATCCCTGCGTCCCGGATCGGCGAGGTGCTGGCCCGCACCGGGCTGGAGAGCGCCGCCCGGCGGCGCGTGCGCACCTTCTCGCTCGGCATGCGCCAGCGGCTGGGCATCGCCGCCGCGCTGCTGGGCGACCCGCCCGTGCTGCTGCTCGACGAGCCGGGCAACGGCCTCGACCCGGAGGGCATCGTCTGGATTCGCGGGCTCCTGCGGCAACTCGCGGCGGAGGGCCGCGCGGTGCTCGTCTCCAGCCACCAGATGGGGGAGACGGCACGCTTCGCCGACCACCTGGTCGTGCTCGGCCGAGGCCGACTGCTGGCCGACGCGCCGCTGGCGGAGTTCGTCGGCGAGCACGGCGGTACGGGCGGCGGCGAACCGTCCCTGGAACGCGCCTACCTGCGGCTGACCGAGGACGCGACGACCTACCGTGCGAAGGGAGCCTGACCTCATGCCTGCCCCACAGCCCCGCACCGCCTCCGCTGCCCGGCCCCGCTCCGCCGCCGGTCCCGCCGCCGCGGCGGTGCGGCCCGTCCTGCGCTCCGAATGGGCCAAGATCCGCTCCGTGCGCGCGCTCTGCGCCGCCCTGCTGGCGCTGCTGCTCGGCAGCACCTGCGCCAGCCTGCTCGCCTGCGGTCTCCACGACGGATCGGGCGGCAGCGGGGACGATTTCGAACCGGTCTCCCACTCCTTCTACGGACTGCCCTTCGGACAGATCGCCGCCGTCTCCTTCGGCGTGCTCGCGGTCACCTCCGAGTACAGCCACGGCGGCATCCGGCTCTCGCTGGCGGCCGTGCCCCGGCGTGGTCTCCTGCTGTTCGGCAAGCTCGCCGTCATCGGCGGACTCGCCCTGGCCGCCGGGGTGTTCACCGCCATGGCGTCGTTCGCGGGCGGCCAGGCACTGCTGGGGGACGACGGCACGGATCTGGGCGCACCCGGCGCGGTGCGCGCCCTCGTCGGCTGCGCCCTGCACCTCGCCCTGCTGGCGCTGCTGTCGGCGGGCACCGCCGCGGTGGTGCGGGGCCCGGTCGCCGCGCTGGGCGTACTCGTCCCGCTGCTGTTCCTGCTGGCGCCGGTGCTGGGCACCGAGAGCGCGGTGATCCAGTTCCTGCCGGGCCAGGCCGGGCAGCAGATCCTGCATCCCGATCCGGAGGGCACGCTCGGCGCCTGGCCGGGGATGGCGGTCATGGCCGGGTGGACGGCACTCGCCGTCGGCGCGGGCTGGGCGGCGCTGCGCCGCCGCGACGCCTGAGCCCGCGTCAACTGTCGGTAGGGCGCGGTTTACTGGAGTCATGCATCTGGCAGCGCACCTGGCGGCGATAGACCTCCTGCTGGCCCGCACCGGGCCTGCGGTGGTCGACCTGCGTACCAGCGAGGCGTTCTGGGAGGACGACGGGACCGCGCGGCCGGAGGCCGAGGCGGCCTTCGAGACCGACTGCGAGGCACTGGTGACGCTGCTGTCGCAGCGGTGGGGCGAGGCCGTCCCGCTCGACCTGACCGCCCACCTGATGCGCCAGTTGGACGGCGCGGCGGCCCCCGAGCCGGTGGCGGCGATCTGCGGCTACGTGCGGTCGCTGTGGGTGTGGCGCACCGGTGCGGACGGCCGCTGGCTGGGTGTGGGCATCGGCCGGCACGGCCAGGAGCAGCCGATCCAGCTGGTGGCCGCGGCCGGTGACGCGCCGTCGGCCCCGATCACGGCGCCTCCGCCGCCGGGCGGCTGAGCCCGCCCGCCGCGCGGCGCAGCCGCCCGTACTCCTGCGCCATCGTCTCCAGCGTCCAGTGGGCGTTGAGCCCGCTGGGGTTGGGCAGCACCCAGATCCGGGTGCCGTGACCCATGGTCCGCTCCTGCGGGCCGATCTGGGCCCGCCGGTCCTCGAACGCCGCCCGGTAGGCGGTCACTCCGACCACCGCGAGCCATTCCGGTCGGAGGCGCTCCACCTTCTCCTCCAGCAACCGCCCGCCCTCGCGGTACTCCGCGCCGCCCAGTTCGTCCGCCCGCGCGCTCGCCCGGGCCACGACGTTGGTGATGCCCAGCCCCAGCGGCAGCAGTTCGCGCTCCTGCCACGGCTCCAGGCGCACGGGGGTGAACCCGGCGGCGTGCAGCACGGGCCAGAAGCGGTTGCCGGGGCGGGCGAAGTGGTGTCCGGTCGCGGCCGACCACAGACCGGGGTTGATGCCGCAGAAGAGCACCCGCAGCCCGGCTGCCGCCACATCGGGGACCAGCCGGCCGCGCGCCGCCTCGCGCTCGGCGCGGGTCGGCGGCGCGGGCCGGTCGCGGCGCGTCAGAGGATCGACCCCGGTGTGTACGCGGCGGCCTGCGGGTGCCGCTTGACGACGTCCTCGATCCGGGCGGTCACCGCGGCCACCTGGTCGGCCGCCGCGCCGGTGAAGGAGAGCCGGTCGGCCATCAGCGCGTCCAACTGCCCCCGGTCCAGCGGAATCCGGTCGTCCGCCGCCAGCTTGTCCAGCAGTCCGTTGCGTTCGGCGCCCTGCCGCAGCTCCAGCGCGGCGGCGACCGCGTGCTCCTTGATGGCCGCGTACGCCGACTCCCGGCCGACTCCCACGCGCACCGCTCCCATCAGCACCTTGGTGGTGGCCAGGAACGGCAGGAAGCGGTCCAGCTCGCGGGCGACGACGGCGGGGAAGGCGCCGAACTCGTCCAGCACCGTCAGGAAGGTCTCCACCAGGCCGTCGAAGGCGAAGAAGGCGTCCGGCAGGGCGACCCGGCGCACCACGGAGCAGGAGACGTCGCCCTCGTTCCACTGGTCGCCCGCCAGTTCGCCGGTCATCGAAGCGTAGCCGCGCAGGATCACCGCGAGACCGTTGACGCGCTCGCACGAGCGTGTGTTCATCTTGTGCGGCATCGCGGACGAGCCGACCTGGCCCTCCTGGAACCCCTCGGTGACCAGCTCCTGCCCGGCCATCAGCCGGATCGTGCGGGCCAGCGAGGACGGCGCGGCGGCCAGTTGCACCAGCGCGGTGACCACGTCGTAGTCCAGCGAGCGCGGATAGACCTGCCCGACCGAGGTGAGGGTGCGCGGGAAGCCCAGGTGCGCGGCGATCCGCCGCTCCAGCTCGGCCAGCTTCGCCGTGTCGCCGCCCAGCAGGTCCAGCATGTCCTGGGCGGTGCCGACCGGGCCCTTGATGCCGCGCAGCGGGTAGCGGCCCAGCAGGTCCTCCAGCCGCTCGTATCCGGCCAGCAGCTCGTCGGCCGCGGAGGCGAAGCGCTTGCCCAGCGTCGTCGCCTGCGCGGCGACGTTGTGCGAGCGCCCGGCCATCACCAGTCCGGCGTGCTCGGCCGCCAGCTTGCCCAGCCGCGCCAGCAGCGCGACCGTACGGTCCCGTACGTGCTCCAGGGACAGCCGGATCTGGAGCTGCTCGACGTTCTCCGTCAGGTCGCGTGAGGTCATGCCCTTGTGGATCTGCTGGTGCCCGGCGAGCGCGTTGAACTCCTCGATACGGGCCTTCACGTCGTGCCGGGTGACCCGCTCGCGTTCCGCGATGGAGGCCAGGTCGACCTGCTCCAGCACCCGCTCGTAGTCGGCCGCGGCGGTCTCGGGGACCTCGATGCCCAGGTCCTGCTGCGCCCGCAGCACGGCGAGCCACAGCCGCCGCTCCAGCGTCACCTTGCTCTCGGGGGACCACAGGAGGGCCAGCGTGGTGGAGGCGTAGCGGCCGGCCAGGACGTTCGGAATGCGGGGCTTGTCTGTCACCCGCGCGATTCTACGGTGCGGTCAGACCGGACCCAGGTCGGGCCGCTTGGGGGAGCGGCCGTCCCCGGAGGAGCGGCCGGTGAGCCGGCGGCCGACCCAGGGCAGCAGGAACTCGCGGGTGAAGCGCAGGTCCGCGCGGCGCCGCACCGGCCAGCCCGGCGCGTTGGCGGGCGGCAGCGGCCCGTCCCAGTCGGACTCGGCCGGGTGCCCCAGCCGCTGCCACACGGCCTCCGCGACCCGGCGGTGGCCCTCGTCGGTCAGATGCAGCCGGTCGTCGGCCCACATCCGCGGGTCGCCCAGCGGCTCGGACGCGTACAGGTCGACCACCAGCGCGCCGTGCCGCAGCGCCAGCTCGTCGATGAAGCCGAAGAGCGCCTCCATCCGGTCCCGGTAGCGCTCCAGCACCGGGCCCCGGCGGCCGGGGCTGCGCATCAGCACCAGCTGCTTGCAGCTGGGGGCCAGCGTGGCCACCGACTCCTCCAGCAGGCCGCACACCCGGGCCATGTCGCACTTGGGCCGCAGCGTGTCGTTGAGCCCGCCCACGAGCGTGACCAGGTCGGCGCCCATCGCGGCGGCGGGCCCGACCTGGTCCTCGGCGATCTGCCGCATCAGCTTGCCGCGCACGGCCAGGTTGGCATAGCGGAAGCCGGGGTCGCGGGCGCCGAGCCGGGCGGCCAGCAGGTCGGCCCAGCCCCGGTACGTACCGTCCGGGAGGGCGTCCGACATGCCCTCGGTGAAGGAGTCGCCCAGAGCGATGAAGCTGCTGATACGGGGTGCGGTGAGGTCCGCGGCGGCGTCCGCGGTGGTGTCGCTGTCCATGACGGCACCAGGATAACCGCGCCCGCGCGCCCCGCGTCAGCCCTTCAGCGGACGGCCCACCAGCTCCCGCAGCACGTCCTCCATGGTGACCAGCCCGGCCGCGCGCCCGTCCGGGCCGATCACCGCGGCCAGGTGGGTGCCGCTGCCCCGCATCGCCCCCAGCACGTCGTCCAGCGGCATCGACTCCCGCACGAGCGCGATGGGCCGCATGGCCGCCAGCGGGAACGGCTCCTCGCGCGGGGTGGCGTCCAGCGCGTCCTTGACGTGCACGTAGCCCAGCGCCCGGCCCGCCGGGTCGACCACGGGGAAGCGGGAGAAGCCCGAGCGGGCCGAGAGCTGCTCCAGCTCCTCGGGGGTGACGCCCAGCGGGGCGGTCACCGCACGCTCCAGCGGGCGGGCGACCTCGGAGACGGGCCTGCGGCCCAGGTCCAGGGCGTCGCGCAGGCGCTCGGTCGAGCGGTCGTCCAGCAGCCCGGCCTCCGAGGAGTCCGCGACCATGCGGGCCAGCGCGTCGTCCGAGAACGTCGACTCGACCTCGTCCCTCGGCTCCACGCGCAGCAGCTTCAGCAGCCCGTTCGCGAAGGCGTTGACGGTGAAGACGACCGGGCGCAGCGCGCGCGAGAGCGTGACCAGCGGCGGTCCCAGCAGCAGCGCCGTGCGCCGCGGCTCGGCCAGCGCGATGTTCTTGGGCACCATCTCGCCGAAGAGCATGTGCAGATACGTCGCCAGGGCCAGGGCGATGGCGAAGGAGATCAGGTGGCTCATCCCGTCCGGCACCCCGGCGGAGTGGAACACCGGCTCCAGCAGGTGGGCGATGAGCGGCTCCGCGACCACACCCAGCACCAGGTTGCACAGGGTGATGCCCAGCTGCGCCGTCGCCAGCAGTGCGGAGACGTGCTCCAGCCCCCACAGCACGCTGCGCGCGCGCCGGTCGCCGGCTTCGGCGTGCGGCTCGATCTGGCTGCGCCGCACCGAGATCATCGCGAACTCGGCGCCCACGAAGAAGGCGTTGACCACCAGGGTCAGTACGCCCACCAGCGCCTGGATCACGGTCATCGCCACGTCTCCTCGCCGCTCGCGGCCTCCTCGGCGGGCAGCGGCGCGGTGAGCCGGGCCCGGGCCGCCCGCCGCCCGCTCGCGTCCAGGACCTCGATCCGCCAGTCCGCGACCCGCAGAACGTCGCCCTCGGCCGGTATCCGGCCCAGCTCGGCGGCCACCAGCCCGGCCAGCGTCTCGTACGGCCCCTCCGGCACGCGCAGCCCGATCCGCTCCAGTTCGTCGGTACGGGCGGCGCCGTCCGCGTCGACGAGCCTGCGCCCCAGCGGGTCCTCGCCCGCCGGGGCCAGGTCCGGCGTCTCCAGCGGGTCGTGCTCGTCGCGCACCTCGCCGACGACCTCCTCGATGATGTCCTCCAGGGTGACCACCCCGGCGGTGCCGCCGTACTCGTCGATGACGACGGCGATGCTGCGGTCTCCGCCGGGCAGGCGGTCCAGCAGCCGGTCCACGGTCAGCGACTCGGGGACCAGCAGCGGTTCGCGCATCAGCTCCGTCACGGGGCGGCGGGGCCGCTGCGCGGCGGGTACCGGCAGCACGTCCTTGATCCGCACGATGCCCACGACGGTGTCCAGGCTGCCCCGGTAGACGGGGAAGCGAGAGAGGCCGGTGGCACGGGTCGCGTTCGCCACGTCCTCGGCGCTCGCCTGCGCCTCCAGCGCGGTGACCTGCACGCGCGGGGTCATCACGTTCTGCGCGGTCAGCTCGGCCAGGTGCAGCGTGCGGACGAACAGGTCGGCGGTGTCCGGCTCCAGCGCGCCCTCCTTGGCGGAGTGCCGCGCCAGTGCCACCAGCTCCTGCGGGGAGCGGGCGGACGCCAGTTCCTCGGTGGGCTCCAGCCCGAGCCGCCGCAGGATGCGGTTGGCGCTGTTGTTCAGGTGCCGGATCAGCGGGCGGAAGGCGGCCGAGAAGAGGCGCTGCGGGGTGGCGACGTGGCGGGCGACCGGCAGCGGCCGAGAGATCGCCCAGTTCTTCGGCACCAGCTCGCCGACGACGATCACGACCACGGTCGACAGCGCCGTGCCCAGGACCAGGGCGACCGAGGAGGTGGCCGACTCCGGCACCCCCAGGGACTTCACCGGCCCGGCGATGAGCTTGGCGATCGAGGGCTCGGCGAGCATGCCGATCACCAGGTTGGTGACCGTGATGCCGAGCTGGGCGCCGGAGAGCTGGAAGGTGAGCGAGGTGACCGCCTTCAGCGCGCTCCGGGCGCCGCGCTCGCCGCTCGAAGCCGCCTTCTCCAGCTCGCTGCGCTCGACCGTCGTCAGGGAGAACTCCGCCGCGACGAAGCAGCCGCAGGCCAGGGAGAGCAGGAGTGCCACGCACAGCAGGAGCACTTCGGTCATCGGGTCACCTCCGTCCCATGGTCGGGCAATGCGGGGAGGATCGCGCGACGGCTGGTACCGGGAGGCTCGCCCATGGGCGGACGGACACACCTTTCCGTGGCGGGGGCAGGACCAGGGCTGTCCATCGTAGGGGAGGAGAAGCGGCACCGCCCCGAGGTCTTCGGCGGACCCGGAGGGCCGTGGTGACGCGGCGGCCGGGACCCGCCGGCCGCCGGGGAGGTCAGCGCAGCGGTTTGACCCATCGGCGCCAGTGGTCCTCGCGGTGGTAGCCGGCCGCGGCCCAGGTGCGGTGCGCCCGCTCGTTGGCCTCCAGGACCATGGCGTCCACCCGCCGGCCGCCCAGGGCGGCGAACCGCTGCTCCGCCGCCTCCAGCAGCGCGGTGGCGACTCCCTGCCGGCGGCGGTCCGGGTGCACGGCCAGTCGGTAGGCGGAGCAGCGCCAGCCGTCGAAACCGGCTATGACGGTGCCGGCGAGGCGACCGTCGCGCTCTGCCAGGAGGAGTGCTCCGGGGTCCCGGGCGACCAGACGGGCCACCCCGTCGTGGTCGTCGGTGATGCTCGTGCCCTCGGCGGCCTCGCGCCAGAACCGCAGGTGTCGATGTCGGCGGGGCCGGCGGGGCGGATGCACAGGTCGCTCATGGGGGCGAGCCAAGCAGGGCGGCACGCTCTGCCGCCATGGGGTTCCGTGCGGGGGCGGGCGCCCGGCCGGCTCTCGCGCCTCGCCTTGCCCTGATAGCGGATCGGCGCTAGCTTGTGGGTGTGGCAAAGACCCAGCTGAACGTCCGGGTGGACGAGGCGACGGCGGAGGCCGCTCGTGAGCGCGCCCTGCAGCGCGGCATGAGTGTGAACCGCTACATCGAGGACCTCGTCCGACGGGACGCGGGCGAGGTGGGGCACACGTTCGTCGAGGCCGCCGCGGATTTCATGAAGAGTTACGAGTCGGTGTTCGCCGAGGAGTTCGGCGGCCGGGAGACCGAAGGCCGCCCGCGGAGGTGACCCTCCGTATCGATCTCTCGTGGCTGCTGATCATCGCTGAACACAAGACCCCCGGTGATCCCCGCGTCACCGACTACGGCGCGCTCATCGCCGCCGTCAGCAGGCACGAGGCGGAGATCTTCGACCAGCCCGTCTACGCCGACCCGCACGAGCGTGCCGCGGCGCTCCTCCAACTCCTGCTGCACGTGCCAGCGCTGGAGTGCACCAACGCGCTTTTCGCCTCCGCCGTCGCCTACGCCTACCTCGTCGCCGGAGGACAGAAGGTCGCCACCTCGCCAGAGCAGATCCGCGACCTCGCCCGCCTCGTCAAGGACGGCACGGCGGACGTCCACGCCATCGCCGACGAACTGCGCACCTGGAGCGTGTAGGGCCTGCGAAGATCCGCACGGTACAGCACGGCACGAAACAGCACGGCACGAAACACGACCCGGGAGAGCAAGCGTGACCACCGGAGAACTCGCACGGATCCCGCTCGACGACGACCAGCGCGCCGACCTCGGCGAGATCGTCGGCACGCTGCGGGCCGCGGGCTGGCAGCCGTACCAGGTGACCACGCGTACCGATGAGCCCATGGTCATGGAGCCCGGGGCGGGCGCTCGGTACGAGGCGCGGAACTGCAGGCTCGACGTGGAGTACGTGGCCGGGGGCGTCTCCCTCGGAATCGAGGGCCTCGGTCACGTGGAGGACCACGAGCTGCTGGTTCACAGCTGCGGCCGGCATGCCGGCCGCCTCCGCTCGGCGCAGCCGAACGGCGATCACCAGAAGCTCACGGAGGTGCTCGCTGTGCTCATCGCCTACCAGGACCGGCTGACGCCCGAGGTGTACGCCGAGTTCGGCCGGGGCCTGCTGGCGGCGTGCCCTTCCATCGAGTACTACGGCGACCAGAGCGGCGAGTTGTGCGACTTCACGCAGGAGGACCTGGACGCGGGGCAGTTGCCGGTGGCGACGGGCCTGTGATCCCGGGCGCCGCCTCAGCCGCCGCGGTACCGGCCGGCGGCTTCGGCCACCCCGGCCCACGTCCCGCCCAGCGCGGGTATGAGCCAGCCGGGCGCGGCGGCGCGGAAGCGCGCGGGGGACAGGCCGCCCGCGCCCTCGGGCAGTGCCCCCGCCAGCGGGGCGCCCGCCACCTCGGGCAGGTCCCCCAGGTTGCAGCGGCAGGCCAGGTCGGGGGCGGCGGGCCACGCGCCGAGGAGCACCCCCGCGCAGTCCACCCCGCGGTGCCGCAGCGCCTCGGTGGTGAGGGCGGTCGTGTTCAGCGTGCCCAGCCCGGCCGTGGCGACGACCAGCGCGGGCGCCGCCAGCAGCCGGGCCGCGTCGGCGAGCGTCGTACCGGCGGCGTCGAAGCGTACGAGCAGTCCGCCCGCGCCCTCGATCAGCACCAGGTCGTGCCCGGCGGCCAGTTTCCCGGCCGCCTCGGCGACGTCCTCGGGCGATACGGCGGGCAGCCCGGAGCGGCGGGCGGCCGTGGCGGGCGCCAGCGGCTCCGGGTAGCGGGCGAGTTCGAGCGTGGTGACCTCGCCGCCCGCCAGCCGCGCGGCCTCCGCCGCGTCGCCCGCCTCGCCGGGGGCGACGCCGGTCTGCGCGGGCTTGAGCACCGCCACCGAACGCCCGGCGCCCACGGCCACGGCCGCCAGCGCCGCCGTGGCCACCGTCTTGCCCACCCCGGTGCCGGTGCCGGTCACCACCAGTACGGTCATCTCGCGGTCCGCCCGCCCGTCGACCCCGCCTCGGCGGCTGAGCACACGGCCGCGCAGATCCGGGCGAGATCCGCGTCGTCGGTGGGATAGGGCGGCATCGTGTACACCAGGTCGCGGAAGGGGCGCAGCCACACTCCTTCCCGCACCGCCGCCCGCCCGGCCGCCGCCATGTCCACGGGGCCCTCCAGCTGTACGACGCCGATCCCGCCCAGCACCCGTACGTCCCGCACCCCCGGAAGGAGGCGGGCCCGCTCCAGCCCCGCCCGCAGTCCGGCCTCCACGCGGGCGACGCCGCCGGCCCAGTCCTGGTCGAGCAGCAGCCCGATCGAGGCGTCGGCGACCGCCGCGGCCAGCGGATTGCCCATGAACGTCGGCCCGTGGGCGAGCACCGGCACCTCGCCGCGCGAGATGCCCTCGGCCACCCGTGGGGTGCACAGGGTCGCCGCGAGGGTGAGGTAGCCGCCGGTGAGCGCCTTGCCCAGGCACAGGACGTCCGGGGTGATCCCCGCGTGCTCGGCGGCGAACATGCGGCCGGTGCGCCCGAAGCCCGTCGCGATCTCGTCCAGGACGAGCAGCACGTCGTGAGCGTCGCACGCCTCGCGCAGCACCTGCAGGTAGCTGGGGGAGTGGAACCGCATGCCGCCGGCGCCCTGCACCACCGGCTCCACGATGACGGCGGCCAGCTCGTCCGCGTGCCGCCCGATCAGCTCCCGCAGATGTGCCGCGTACGCCTCGTCGGGCTCGGCGTCGAAGCCGGGCGGCGGCGCGTCCGCGAAGACCTGCTGGGGCAGGACGCCCTGCCACAGTTGATGCATCCCGCCCACCGGATCGCACACCGACATCGGGTTCCAAGTGTCGCCGTGGTAGCCGCCGCGCCAGGTCAGCAGCCGCCGCTTGCGGTCGTTGCCGGCCGAGCGCCAGTACTGGAGGCACATCTTGACGGCCACCTCGACCGACACCGACCCGGAGTCGGCCAGGAAGACGTGCTCCAGTCCCTCGGGAGTGAGGTCCACCAGCCGCTTCGCCAGCCGGATCGCGGGCTCGTGGGTGAGCCCGCCGAACATGACGTGGCTCATCCGCGAGAGCTGGCCGGTGACGGCCTCGTTGAGCACCGGGTGGTTGTAGCCGTGGATGGCCGACCACCAGGACGACATCCCGTCGATCAGCTCCCGCCGCCCCGCCACCGGGCGGGCCAGCCGCAGCCGTACCCCGGCGGCGGACTCGATCAGCAGCGGCTCCTCGAGCCCGGGCATCGGGGCGTAGGGATGCCACACGTGCTGCCGGTCCAGGGCCAGCAGCGCCTCCGGACCCTCTGCCCCGGGCCCCTGCGCGTCCGGTCTCCACCTGCCCGCCGTCACCGCGTCAGGCATTGGGCGGCAGCTCGGTGCCGGGTCCGCGGCGGCGTACGGCGACCAGGTCGTCGGTGCGGTGCTGGGGCAGCGTGGTGGTGTCGGTGCCCTCCACCTCGAAGCCCGCGTCCGCGATCATGTCCAGGTCGGCCTGCCCCGCCTGGCCCTCACTGGTGAGGTAGTCCCCGAGGAAGATGGAGTTGGCCAGGTGCAGGGCCAGCGGCTGCATCGAGCGCAGCTGCACCTCGCGTCCGCCCGCGAGCCGCACCTCCGCGTCCGGGCACACGAACCGCACCATCGCCAGGATGCGCAGGCAGCGCTGCGGGGTCAGGTTCCACTCGTCCGCCAGCGGGGTCCCCTCGAAGGGGATGAGGAAGTTGACCGGCACCGAGTCCGGGTTCAGCTCGCGCAGCGCGAAGGCGACGTCGACCAGGTCGGCGTCCGCCTCGCCCATGCCCGCGATCAGGCCGGAGCACGCGGAGAGACCCGCGTCGCGGGCCTGCCGTACGGTCTCCACCCGGTCGGCGAAGTCGTGCGTGGTGCAGATGTCCGCGTAGGTCGCCTCGGAGGTGTTGAGGTTGTGGTTGTAGGCGTCCGCGCCCGCCTCGCGCAGCCGCCCCGCCTGGCCGTCGGAGAGCAGCCCCAGACAGGCGCACACCTCGACGCCCTCGTTCTGCTCCTTGATCGCCGAGATCGTCTCCGAGACGCGCTCCACGTCCCGGTCGGTCGGACCGCGTCCGCTGGCGACCAGGCACACCCTCTTCGCGCCGCCTGCCACCCCGGCACGCGCGGAGCTGGCGGCCTCGTCCGGCTTGAGCCAGGTGTACTTGAGGATCTCCGCCTTGGAGCCCAGCCGCTGCGAGCAGTACGAGCAGTCCTCGGGGCAGAGCCCGGACTTGAGGTTGACCAGATAGTTCAGTTTGACCCGGCGCCCGAACCAGTGGCGGCGCACCTTGCCCGCGGCGGCCACGACCTCGAGCAGTTCTTCGTCGGAACTCGCCAGGACGGCGAGCGCTTCCCCCCGCGTCGGCGACTCACGACGCAGCCCCTTGTCCACCAGTGTGTTCAGCAGGTCCATGGCGCCGATACTCGCCTACCGCCGTAGTCCCGGCCAAGACGGGAACCTACAGGATCGGGTCAACTCCGTGTGGGTATCACCACACCCCGTCAGGTTCTGGCCGAGGCTACGTTCTGTATGGACCCTCCGGCGGAGGCCGTCCGCCGCGGACCCGTCCGCCCACCGCCCGCACCCGGCCCACGGCCGCCCGTCCCGAAGGATGTCCGACCATGACCCCACCGCCCGGGGACCCCTTCGGCTGGCTCACCGAGGCCGCGGACCGGCGACGCGAGGCCGGGCTCGTCCGCGCCCTGCGCCCGCGCGCCGCCTCCTCCTCGCTGCTCGACCTCGCCGGCAACGACTACCTCGGCCTCTCGCGGCACCCCGAGGTCACCGCCGCCGCCGCCGCGTCCGCCCGGCGCTGGGGCGCGGGCGCCACCGGCTCCCGGCTCGTCACCGGCTCCACCTCCCTGCACGCCGAACTCGAGGCGGAATTGGCCCGCTTCTGCGGCGCCGAGGCCGCCCTGGTCCTCTCCTCCGGCTACGCGGCGAACCTCGCCGCCGTCACCGCGCTGACCGCCGAGGGCACCCTCGTGGTGTCCGACGCCGCCAACCACGCCTCCCTCATCGACGGCTGCCGCCTCTCCCGGGCCCGTACCGCCGTCGTCCCGCACACCGACCCGGCGGCGGTGCGCGCCGCGCTCGCGGGCCACCAGGGGCGGGCCATGGCGGTCACCGACTCCGTCTTCTCCGTCGACGGCGACGCCGCACCGCTGCCCGCCCTGTCCGCGGCCTGCCGTGCGCACGGCGCGGCGCTGCTGATCGACGACGCGCACGGCTTCGGCGTGCTGGGCGAAGGCGGACGCGGTGCCCCGTACGCCGCCGGACTGGCCGGCGCGGCCGACACCGTGGTGACCGTGACCCTCTCCAAGTCCCTGGGCAGCCAGGGCGGCGCGGTGCTGGGACCGGCACGCGTCATCGAGCACCTGGTCAACACCGCCCGCACCTTCATCTTCGACACCGGCCTCGCCCCCGCCGCGGCCGGCGGCGCGCTGGCCGCCCTGCGCCTGCTGCGTCGCGAACCGGGCCGGGCCCGCCGGGCCCGCGAGGTCGCCGCCGAACTGCACGCGGGGCTCACCGCCGCCGGGCTGGCGGCCACCCGGCCCGACGCCGCGGTCGTCTCCGTCCGCGCACCCTCGGCCCAGACGGCCGTGCGCTGGGCCGGCGACTGCCGCGCCGAGGGCGTCGCGACGGGCTGCTTCCGCCCGCCGTCGGTGCCGGACGGCGTCTCCCGGCTGCGGCTGACCGCCCGCGCCGACCTCACGGGCGAGGAGATCGCCCGCACCGTACGCGTCCTCACCCGCACCGCCCCCCACCTGACCGGCCCCCGGTCCCCACACCCCTGACCGCCCCGCCCGCGCCGTCCTCAGCGCGTGAGGAGGGCCGAAGTGGCGAGCCCTGCTCGGACGCCCTGCGGGCGCCGGTTGCGAGCGGGGCGGGGCGACGCCCGTGCTGCCGCGCACCGCGCTGCTCGCGGGTCTGGTCGTGGCCATGGCGCTGGTCTGGTTCCTCCTGCTGGCGCTGCTGGTCGACCGGCTCGGGCGGTGGTTGCGGCGGCCCCGTGCCGCTCGGTGGGTGACGGCGTTCACGGGGGTGGCCCTGTGGAGCCGGGGCGGCGCTCTCGTGGTCGAGACGGTGCTCGGCTGAGACCGTTGGACCGGCGCAGCGCCCACGGCAGCAGGGCCCACAGCCCGGCGCACACGGCCAGCGCCACCGAGCCGACGACGACGCCCTCCGTCCGGCCCAGCACCACGTCCACGACCAGCAGCACCGCCCCGGACAGCGCCAGCGCCAGCACCGCGAGGCCCAGCGCCGCCAGCCGCGAGGAGACCTGCACGATCAGGTGCTTCGCACCCCGCCGGAAGAGGGCCCGGTGCAGTGCGGCGGGCGCGGTGAAGAGCACGGCGGCCAGCACGGAGAGCAGCAGGGTGGCCACGTAGGCGCCGCGCTGGAATCCGTCCAGCTCGGGGAAGCGCGCCGTGAAGGCCAGCGTGAGCAGGAAGGCGAAGAGGATCTGGACGCCCGTCTGGATGACCCGCAGCTCCTGGAGCAGCTCCAGGAAGTTGCGGTCGTCCCGCTCGACGGACGTCTCGTTGCGCGCGGCCATGCCCTTCGTGTAGCCGCGACCGGCGGATTCACGCCTGCCGGTTCGCCCGCCGCGGCCGGGAGTGACGAGGCGCATCGGGCCGCAGCGGGCGGTCATCGCCGCAGGCGCGTCGCGGCGGCCCGGCCGCCGGAGACCGGCGGCCGGGCCGCGAACGGGGGGACTGCGTCAGGGGCCGGTCAGGAGCCGAGCTGCCAGACCGCGTGGGCCAGGGCGTCGGTGTTCAGGTCCAGCGCCTCGGTGTCGATGTTCGCCAGGTCGTCGCACGCCGTGTGGTAGCACTCGTCGAACGGTGCGCCCGCCGTGCCGCCCCACTTGTCCGCCTGCTCCTGCGTCATCGTCTCCCCGGCTCCGGTGAAGAGGCCGCCGACGGGAATACCGGCGTCCTGGAAGGACGCGTGGTCGCTGCGCCCGTCCGACTCGGTGGCGGGGTCGGTGGGGATGTCCTTGGCGGTGAAGAAGTCGGTGAAGACCTGCTCGAGCGCCGCGTCGTCGTCGTAGACGAAGTAGCCCGCGTTGGGCGAGCCGATCATGTCGAAGTTCAGGTAGGCGCCGATCTGGCCGCGCTCCGCCTCGGAGAGGCCGTCGACGTAGTGGCGTGAGCCGACCATGCCCAGCTCCTCGGCGCCCCACCAGGCGAAGCGCAGCTGCTTGGCGGGCTTGAGGTCCTCGGCGGCCACGGCGAGCGCGGTCTCCAGGACGGCCGCCGAGCCGGTGCCGTTGTCGTTGACCCCGGCGCCGCTGCGCACGGAGTCCAGGTGGGCGCCCGCCACCACGACCTGCTCGGCCTCGCCTGCGGGCCAGTCGGCGATGAGGTTGTAGCCGGTGGTGCCGCCCTGGTCGAACTCCTGCACGGCCGTCTCGAAGCCCGCCGCGTCGAGCTTGCCCTTGATGTAGTCGAGGGACGCCTTGTAGCCGGGCTGTCCGTGGGCGCGGTTGCCGCCGTTGGCCTCGGCGACCGCCTCCAGTTCCTTCAGGTGCCGGGTCACGTTCTCCACGGGGATGTCGGGCGCGGCCACCGTCGCGCCCGCGCGCGGGGGCCCGGGCTGGTCGGCCTGCGCGGCGGCGACGGTGAGCAGGGATGCGGCCAGGGCGGTGCCGGTGGTGGCCGCGAGGGCGGCGCGCCAGGTCATTCTGCGTATCACGTGGGCTCCGATGGTCTGTGGGGGGAGAGGTGCGGAGCGAGCTGTGCGCCGAGGTGGGCCCTTGACGCGCGCATGATGATTCTGTCCAGGAGGCCGCCCGTCAAGGCCGGTTACCGAACAGTGCGTCGCGGCGAGCGGACTTGGCGGGGTCCGATACCGGAAGGAAGAGGGGCATAGTGCGGAGGATCTGAGGAGGCGTCATGTTCATGACTTAGCAAAGAACCTCCGCCCGCCCTGTCCCGCACCACGCGCGAGACGCAAAGATCCCCCCTGACAGCCGCTGTGCGCACACACCGTCACCCGCAGCCCTCGCGGCCACTGTCACCGCGACCGGCGGCGGAACAACCAGGGGGAGTCCCTACGTTGAACAGACGCACCGCCGCGCTCGCCACCGCCGGCGCCCTCGCCTCCGGAGCCCTCCTCGCGGGCCTGATAGCCGTGCCACCCGCCATGGCCGGGGAAACCGCCGCCTCCGGGCCCGCGGCCACCACCTCGTCCTCTTCCACGTCCGCGTCCGGCGCGACCGCCGGGCGCGGGCACGGCGCGGCCGAGGCGCGCGGCGTACGCCTCGCCGCCGCCCGTGCCGCCAAGAAGGGCGTCGACTGGCGGGACTGCCCCGCCGACTGGGACCTTGCCAAGCCCATCCAGTGCGGGTACGTCACCGTTCCCGTCGACTACGCCCGCCCGGACGGGCGCACGATCAAGATCGCCGTCGACCGTGCCCGCAGCACCGGCAGCGCGCAGGAGCGCCAGGGTTCGCTCATCTACAACCCCGGCGGCCCCGGCGGCTCCGGCATGCGCTTCCCCGCGCGCGTCACCGGCGGGAACCCGCTCTGGGCCAAGACCGCGAAGGCGTACGACTTCGTCGGCTTCGACCCGCGCGGCGTCGGCCACTCCGCGCCCATCTCCTGCGCGGACCCGCAGGAGTTCGTCAAGGCGCCCAAGCTGGACCCGGTGCCGGACGACGAGGCGGACAAGCGGGCGCAGCGCAAGCTGGCCCGCCAGTACGCGGAGGGCTGCGACGAGCGCAGCGGGCCGCTGCTCGCGCACATGACGACGCCCGACACCGCCCGCGACCTCGACGTCATCCGCGCCGCGGTCGGCGACCGCAAGCTCAACTACCTCGGCGTCTCCTACGGCACCTACCTCGGCGCCGTCTACGCCACGCTCTTCCCGGACCACACCCGCCGCATGGTGGTCGACAGCGTGGTCAACCCCTCACGCGAGAAGATCTGGTACCAGTTCAACCTCGACCAGGACGTGGCCTTCCAGACCCGCTGGGAGGACTGGAAGCACTGGGTCGCCCGGCACGACGACGCGTACGGCATCGGCGACACCCCCGGCAAGGTCCAGGCGCAGTGGGAGAAGCTGCGCGCGAAGGCCAAGAAGGCGCCGCTGGGCGGCGTCGTGGGCCCGGCCGAACTC
This sequence comes from Streptomyces sp. CNH287, assembly GCF_000424825.1. NCBI lineage: Bacteria > Bacillati > Actinomycetota > Actinomycetes > Kitasatosporales > Streptomycetaceae > Streptomyces > Streptomyces sp. CNH287. Next base: position 74,216 of record NZ_AUKQ01000021.1, read on the forward strand.
CTCGGACTCTTCCAGCGCGCCCCCTACTACGACAGCGCCTGGGCGCCGACCGCCGCCGTGTGGTCCGCCTACCTCAAGGGCGACGAGAACGCGCTCGTCGAGGCCGCGGCCCCGGACCTCTCCGACACGGAGGGCAACAAGTCGGCCGAGAACGGCAACGCCGTCTACACGGCCGTCGAGTGCAGCGACGCCAAGTGGCCGACCGACTGGCGCACCTGGGACCGGGACAACACCCGGCTGCACCGTGACCACCCGTTCCTCACCTGGTCCAACGCATGGATGAACCTGCCCTGCGCGACCTGGCCGGAGAAGCAGCGCCGGCCCGTCGAGGTCGGCACGCACCGGGGCCTGCCGCCCGTGCTCATCGTCCAGTCCGAGCGGGACGCCGCCACCCCCTACGAGGGCGCGGTCGAACTGCACGAGCGGCTGAAGGGCTCCCGCCTGATCACCGAGAAGGACGCGGGCTCGCACGGGGTCACCGGCCTGAAGAACTCCTGCGTCAACGAGCGCGTCGACGCGTACCTGCTGCACGGCACGCTCGACGCCGAGGACGTGACCTGCGCACCGCACGCCACCCCCGAGCCGCAGCAGCCGGCCTCCGGGGCGGCGTCACCCGGGCCGAAGGGGGCCGGGCTGCCGGGCTGACGGCACGCGCGCACGGGGGCGGCCGGTCACTCCGGCCGCCCCCGTCCGCGCGCGGTCCCGCGCGCCGCCTCCTGCGCCGCGGCCTTGGCGTCGGGCGCGTACATGTCGACGTACTCCTGGCCGGAGAGCCGCAGGATCTCGTACATGACCTCGTCCGTCACCGCCCGCAGGACGGCTCGCTGGTCGTCCATGCCCGCGAAGCGCGCGAAGTCCAGCGGCTCCCCGAACCGGATGGTCACCCGCCCCAGCCGGGGCATCCGGCGGCCCGGCGGCTGGAGTTCGAAGGTGCCGACCATCGCGCAGGGCACCACCGGCACCCCCGCCTTGAGCGCCATCGCCGCCACACCCACCCGCCCCTTGTAGAGCCGGCCGTCGTGCGAACGGGTGCCCTCCGGGTAGATGCCGAGCAGTTCGTCCTTGCCCAGCACCCCCAGTCCCTCCTCGATCGCGGCCTGCCCGGCGCCGCGCCCGGCGCGGTCCACCGGGATCTGCCCCACGCTGCGGAAGAAGGCCGCTGTCAGCCGCCCCCGCAGACCCGGGCCGGTGAAGTACTCGGCCTTCGCCAGGAAGGTGATGCGGCGGCGCAGGATCGCGGGCATCAGGAAGTGGTCCGAGAAGGACAGGTGATTTCCGGCGATGATCGCCGCGCCCTCTTCGGGCACGTGCTCGAGCCCCTCGATCCGCGGCCGGAACAGCAGCCGCAGCAGCGGGCCCAGGACGACGTACTTCAGCACGTGGTAGAACACTTGGCAGCCTTCCCCCGGGGATCACGGTGTCGCCGCACAGTACTTCCCCGCCCTCGGGCGGGGGAGGGGGGAGCCGCTCAGCCCTCCCGGCCGGCGGCCACCCCGACCGTGACCAGCCCGAGCACCACCCAGGCGAGCCAGAGCCAGCCGCTGCCGCCCAGGGTCACGGTGTACGCGGTGACCACCACCAGGGCGATCACCGTGCACGCCGTCATCGTCTTCGTGAACCCCGGCATACCAGACATCCCAGACATCGCAGCATCCTCCTCGGCGGCCCGCGCCGGTGACGCAGGACCCGGCACGGGGCCACAGCCAGACAACCCCGGACCTCCATCGTCACCGCAGGGAGCCGGAAACGCTACTGCCCCCGCTGGGCCTCGTCGCCGGTCCGCGCTAGCGACCCCGCGCCTGGAGGGACGCCAGATAGGCGTTGTACGCGTGCAGCTCGCTGTCCCCGTCCCGGTCCGCCGCCCGGTCCCGCTGCCGCGCCTGGCGCTGCTCGCTGTAGTACCACTGGTAGACGAGCGCGATCAGCACCAGCACCGAGGGGATCTCGCTGAACGCCCAGGCGATGCCGCCCGCCCACATCTGGTCGTCCAGCGCCGTCACCCCCAGCGAGGCGGGCGGATCGGCGTACGTCTCCACCAGCGGTTCGGAGCCCATCATCAGCGCGATCCCGAAGAAGGCGTGGAAGGGCATGCCCGCGAACAGCTCCAGCATCCGCATCACGTAGCCCGGCCGGTGCGGGCCCGGGTCGACGCCCATGATCGGCCAGAAGAAGATCAGCCCGACCAGCAGGAAGTGCACCATCATCGCGGTGTGCCCGGTCTTCGAGCCCATCAGGGTGTCGAAGAGCGGCGTGAAGTAGAGCGCGTACAGGCTCGCGATGAAGAGCGGAATCGTGAACGCCGCGTGCGTGACCACCTTGGCGTAGCGGCTCTGCAACACGGCCACCAGCAGCTCCCGCGGCCCCTTGCGGCCCCGCCCGGCCGCGGGCAGCGCCCGCAGCGCGAGCGTCACCGGCGCGCCCAGCAGCAGCAGGATGGGCGAGAGCATGCTGATCACCATGTGCTGCACCATGTGCACGCTGAAGAGCACCATGCCGTACTCGTTCAGCCCGGTGCACATCACCAGTGCGATGCTCAGCACGCCCAGGGTGAAGCCGATCACGCGGCCCACCGGCCAGGCGTCGCCCCGCCGCCGCAGCCGCAGCACGCCCCAGCCGTACAGCGCCAGCGCGAGCAGGCAGCCGGTCAGGAAGAACGGGTCGCCGGTGAACTCCAGCCCGCGCCCGAGCGTGAACGGCGGCAGATCCATGGTCGTGCCGTGTCCGCCGTGATCCATCCCTACGCTCCCGGTTCGTGCCGATCCGCCCGCACCAGGGTAGAACCGCCCGCCGTGCCGCCCTCCGGCGGGGGCCCGGTCAGCCCGCCTGGGTCGCCGCCGCGATCCGCTCGCCGCGCAGCGCCTCGTACCACCGGTCGTCCACGTGCGGCAGCGCGTTGACATCCAGCGCCAGCTTCAGCAGCAGGTCCGCGATCAGCGGGTTGCGGGCCAGCACCGGACCATGCATGTACGTGCCGAACACCGTGTCGTTCCAGGCGCCTTCGGTGCCGTCGCCCGTCCCGTTGCCCTTGCCCAGCCGCACCTGGGCCAGCGGCCGTGCGGTCGGCCCCAGATGGGTGACGCCCTGGTGGTTCTCGAACCCGGTCAGCTGCGGCAGCCCCAGCCTGCTGTCCATGTCGCCCAGCACGTCGCCGACGCACCGTTCGCCCGTGCCGCGGGTGCTCGTCACGTCCAGCAGGCCCAGGCCGGGCTGCCGGGCGCCCTGGTCGTTGACGAACTCGTGGCCCAGGATCTGGTACCCCGCGCAGACCGAGAAGACGATCGCGCCGTTGGCCACCGCCCGGTTCAGCCCGCCGTCGCGGTAGAGCCGCTCGGCGGCCAGCCGCTGCGGCCGGTCCTCGCCGCCGCCGATCAGATAGATGTCACCCGAGGTGGGGAGCGGCTGGTCGGACCGTACGTCCAGCCGCTGCACCTCCAGTCCGCGCTGCCGCGCGCGCCGCTCCACGACCAGCGCGTTGCCCTGGTCGCCGTACGTGCTCAGCAGATCGGGGTAGATCCACACCAGGCGCAGATTCGCCTCAGCCATGCTCGCCATCCTCCAGCGGTTCCCTCAGCGGTTCAGTTGCCGACAACGCGGCGCAGGTCCTGGAACGAGGTGTAGTTCGCGATCGCCTCGATCCGGCCGGGCGGACACATCCGTACGGCCTCCTGGGCGCTCTCGTACACCTGGAAGTCGACACCGGCGACCTCCAGCCGCACCGCCAGGTCCAGGCGCCGGTCCCCGATCACGCAGATCGGGTGCCCGGCCAGCCGCGAGTAGTCCACGTCCCACAGCCAGGAGGTGTCCGTGCCGTCGGCGCCGCGCGCGTTGACCGCGAGGATCACCGGGGCGGGCGGCGGGTCGATCAGCGAGAACGTCTCCAGCCAGCCGGCCGGGTTCTTCGCCAGCAGCAGCCGGATGTCGCGGCCCTGGTAGGACACGACGTCGTAGCGGCCCGCGACCGCGGCCACCGAGTACATCCGCTCCAGCGCCGCCTGGGGCGGTACGCCGAAGGCGGCGGCCACCGCGGCCGAGGTGGTCGCGTTGGCCTTGTTCGCCCGGCCGGGCAGCTGGAGGTGGATGGGCCAGGCGGAGCCGTGCGGGTCGAGCACGTACTCGCCCGACAGCGCCCAGCTGGGGGTGGGGCGGCGGAATCCGCACTCACCGCAGTACCAGTCGTCGCCGGGGCGCTGCATGACACCGCCGCAGGACGGGCACGACCAGGCGTCGTCCTTCCACTCCTGGCCCGCGGCCACCCACACCACGTTGGGTGAGGAGGAGGCCGCCCACACCACCAGCGGGTCGTCCGCGTTGGCGATGACGACCGCCTTCGATCCGGCGAGGCCCTCGCGCCACTTCTCCGCCAGCATCCGGGTCTCCGCGGCCCGGTCGAGCTGGTCGCGGGAGAGGTTCAGCAGCGCGATGGCCTTCGGCGCCACATCACCCGCGACCCCGGCGAGGTACTTCTCGTCCACCTCGATCACGCCGTAGCGCGCGTCGGACCCGCCCGCCAGGGCGGAGGTGATCCCGGCGGGCATGTTGGCGCCGAGCGCGTTGGAGACCACGCCGCCGTTCGCCCGCAGTGCCTCGGCGATCAGCCGGGTCGTCGTGGTCTTGCCGTTTGTCGCCGACACCAGGACCACGTCCAGATGCTGGGCCAGCCGGGCAAGCAGATCGGGGTCGAGTCTGAGTGCCACCTTGCCGCCGATCACCGATCCGCTGCCGCGGCCGGCGACTCGCGACACCGCTGCCGCGGCCTTGCCCGCCGTCACGGCCAGCTTCGCCCGCGGCGGCAGCGGCTCCGTGTTGCCTGCCATCGTCCTTGACCCTCCTTGCCCCTTGGTGGGGGCCACCCTATCGAGATCCGGACCGGCCCCCGCACGGGTGCCGCCACAGCGGCACCACGCGCCTCGTACGCTTCTGACATGGCACGCGTCACCATCCCGGGCAGCTCCGGAACGCCCGCGCCCCTGCGGCTGTTCGGCGATCCGGTGCTGCACACGCCGTGCCGCGCGGCCGTGCCCGCGGACGGGCCGCTGGACCAGCTCGTGGAGGACATGTACGCCACCATGTACGCCGCCCGGGGAGTCGGCCTCGCCGCCAACCAGATCGGCGTACCGCTGCGCGTCTTCGTCTTCGACTGCCCGGACGACGAGGACCGCAGGCACCGGGGACACGTGATCAACCCCCGGCTCACCGGCACCGCCGGGGTGATCGTACGCGGCCCGGAGGGGTGCCTGTCGCTGCCCGGTCTGGAGGCGGCCACACCGCGCCATGACGAGGCGCTCATCGAGGGCGTCGACCTGCGCGGGCGCCCGCTGCGCGTCCAGGGCTCCGGCTTCTTCGCCCGCTGCCTCCAGCACGAGTACGACCACCTGGACGGCGGCCTCTATCCGGAGCGCCTGGGCGGGCTGCGGCGGGCCCGGGTGCTGCGCGCCGTGCGCCGCGCGAGCTGGTACGCGCCGCCCGCACAGGAGCCGTAGGCCCGGCGGCGGCGCCGATACGGCCGGGCGGCCGTCAGAAGGCCGGGCCGCCCTCGCGGTCTCCGGCGACGGCCAGCCGCCCCCACAGCAGATCGGCCAACTGTCCCACCAACTGGGCCCGGGAGCAGGGGCGTTCGCGCAGCCACCAGTCCCCGGCGGCGTGCATCATCCCGACGATGCCGTGTCCCCACACCCGGGCCAGCTCCTCCGAGCCCTCGCCCTCGTCGACCCGTTCGGCGATGACCTTGGCCAGCTCCTCGCCGAGCCGCCGCAGCAGCGGGGCGGAGTGGTGGCCCACGTCGAAGCCCCCCTCGCCCGCCGGACCGGTCTCGGCGGGGTGCATCAGGAAGCGGTAGACCTGCGGGCGGGCCTCGATCGCCTGCAGGTAGGTGTCGAGGGTGGCCTCCACCCGTGCGCGCCGGTCCGCGGGTGCGTCCAGGGCGTCCCGCAGCGCGTCGAGCAGGGCGTCGGTGTGCCGGACGGCCAGGGCGCGGTACAGCCCGCCCTTGTCGCCGAAGTGGCGGTAGAGGATCGGCTTGGTGATGCCCGCCTCGGCGGCGATCGCGTTCATCGTGGCGTCGGGCCCGTCGCGGAGCACGACTCTGTCGGCGGCCTCCAGCAGTTCCGTGCGGCGACGCTCCGTAGCGCTGCGCTGGTCGTCCCGCTGTGCGGTCCCCATGGTGTTCCTCCCCGGGGCGTACGGTCCTCGCCCCGCGCAACGTAACACCCGAGGTCGGCGGCCGACCGGGGGTGCAGCCGGGTTGACATGGCCTACCGGCTGGTAAAAGACTGCTTGTTACCGATGGTAACAAGCTGTGGGGAAGGTTCACTCATGCCGGAGTTCGCATTCGACCTCGACGACGACCAGCGGGCGGTCCGCGAGTGGATACACGGGTTCGCCGCCGACGTCATCCGCCCCGCGGCCGCCGAGTGGGACGAGCGGGAGGAGACACCGTGGCCCATCCTCCAGGAGGCCGCGAAGATCGGCCTGTACTCGCTCGACTTCTACTCGCAGCAGTTCTTCGACCCCACGGGCCTGGGCATCCCCATGGCCATGGAGGAGCTGTTCTGGGGCGACGCCGGCATCGCCCTCTCCCTGGTGGGCACCGGGCTGGCCGCCGTGGGCGTCCTGGCGAACGGCACCGACGAGCAGGTGGGCACCTGGATACCCCAGATGTACGGCGACGCCGACGACGTGAAGGTCGCCGCCTTCTGCTCCTCCGAGCCCGACGCGGGCTCCGACGTCTCCGCCATGCGCACCCGCGCGGTCTACGAGGAGGCCACCGACGAGTGGGTGCTGACCGGCACGAAGACCTGGGCGACCAACGGCGGCATCGCCAACGTGCACGTCGTCGTCGCCGTCGTCGACCCCGATCTCGGCTCCAAGGGGCACGCCTCCTTCATCGTCCCCCCGGGCACCCCCGGGCTCTCCCAGGGACAGAAGTTCAAGAAGCACGGCATCCGCGCCTCGCACACCGCCGAGGTCGTCCTGCAGGAGGCCCGCGTGCCGGGGCACTGCCTGCTGGGCGGCAAGGAGAAGCTGGACGAGCGCCTCGCCCGCGCCCGGGAGCGGGCCCGCGCGGGCGGCGGTGAGCGCGTGAAGAACGCCGCGATGGCCACGTTCGAGGCCTCCCGCCCGGCCGTGGCCGCCCAGGCGGTCGGCATCGCCCGCGCCGCGTACGAGGTCGCGCTCGAATACGCCAAGACACGCGTCCAGTTCGGCCGCCCCATCATCGACAACCAGGGTGTCGCCTTCCAGCTCGCCGACATGCGCACGCGCATCGACGCGGCGCGGCTGCTGGTGTGGCGGGCCTCCTGGATGGCCGCGGCGGGCCGGCCCTTCGACTCCGCGGAGGGCTCCATGTCCAAGCTGTTCGCGGGCGAGACCGCCCGGACGGTCACCGCACAGGCCATGCAGATCCTCGGCGGCAACGGTTACACGCGGGAGTACCCCGTCGAGCGCATGCACCGGGACGCGGCGATCTACACCGTCTTCGAGGGCACCAGCGAGATCCAGCGGCTCGTCATCGCGCGCACGGTCTCGGGCGTCGCCATCCGCTGAGGCGCGGGCGCGGCTCCGGTACCGTGGTGCGCGGTGCGGCGCCGCGCCGTATCGGCGCGGGAGACGCGCCCCTCCCACACCTCGGATCGGTGATCGCGCGATGGCCGGGACCTCGCGGGACGAAAGCGCGCAGCCCTCCACCGCGCACCCCTCCACCGCACAGCCTCCCGCCGCGCCGCCTCCCGCCGCGCCGCCACCCGGGCAGGTGCCGCTGACGGAGGCCCAGCAGCGGGCGGTGACCGGCGCGGACCCCGGGAGCGGGGAGGTGCGGGCAGGCGCCGCCACCCGGCGGCGGCTGGAGCGGCTCGGCCTCGCCCGCCCGCACGGCAGGCTCGGCGCGCACTACCTCACCGACCGGGGGCGGGCGGTCCGCGCGCACCTCCAGGAGCGGTCCGCGCCCGCAGCGCCCGCCGCCCCCGCCCCCGCCCCCGAGGGCTTCGCGCCGCTGACCGGGGACGAGGCGGCTCCCGGCCCTCCGCCCGGCGGCACCGGCGCCGACACCGCCCCCGCAGCCCCCGCCGCGTATGCCCGGCACGCCGCCGCGGCGGTGCGCGGCTGGGAGGCGCTGCTGGAGATCCGGCGGCTGACCGGCGCCGGGGCGGCCGTCGGCCCGGAGGCTTCCGTGCCTGCCCCCTGGGAGCGGGCCCGCCCGGTGCACGCGGTGGCCCTCGCCCTGGAATCGGGCGGATTCCCCGCCTCCGCCGTCGACGGTTCCGGTCGCCGCGTCCGTAGCGGATACCGGGTGAGTGCCGGTGGGGGGCCGGACGACCCGGGCGCCTGCGTACGCGTGGAGTGGCGGTACGCGGCGGGGGCGCGGGAGTCGGCCGGCCCGGCCGACGCGCAGGAGCAACTCGCAGACTGTGCACGGAGGTTGGCGTCCTGCGGATGGGAGGCGGAGCGCTATCTCGGGGCCCGCCGCCGCCCGTATCTCGCCGTCGCGCCGCGCCCGCCGCGCTCCGGTACGCCGGGCTGACAGGGGTGTGCCGGGGCCGGTGCGCCCCGCCTTCGCGGTGTGTGCTGCACGCCTTCGCCGACGCACTGGTTGCTGACAGACGCTCAGCCGTCTCTTAGATTGGGTGTTGTCGCCAATCAGTTCACCGCCAGGAGAGGTCCGCGTGACCGACGAACCGCCCGCATCCGGCCCGCTGTCCGCACAGGGACGGGCCCGTGGCGCGCGTGTCCGCGCACTCCGCGGAAGGCCGGCCTCCGGGGCGGGCCGGACCTGGCCCGCCCCGGCCTGGTTACGCTGCTGGCGTGGCGGCCTGAATTCAGCCTGTCCAGGGATTCCCGGGAAGTGAACCGCGCTCTGTCCGCAAGGCGTGAGCCGTGCGTGGCGAGTTTCGCAGACGTGTGCAGGACGGAAAGCGAGAAGATGCATTTCACCCAGGTCACTGGAAGCCAGCCCGCACGCCGGACCGAGGCGCCCGCGCAGGCCGGTCCGGGAGTTGCCCGCATGGTTCTGGGCTCGCGGCTGCGGAAGCTGCGCGAGGGCGAGTACATATCGCAGGAGGAGGCCGCCAGCGCCATACGGGCGACGGCCGCCCAGCTCAACCGGCTGGAGCTGGGGCGCAGCGGCTGCCGGCTGCGGGACGTGGCCGATCTCCTGACCATCTACAGCGTCACCGACGAGAACGAACGGCAGACCATGCTCACGCTGGCCGGCCAGGCCAACACCCCTGGCTGGTGGCACGCCTACGAGGACGTCGTGCCCGGCTGGCTGCAGACCTACCTCGGCCTGGAACAGGTGGCGGGGGTGATCCGCAGCTACGAGGTCCAGTTCGTGCCGGGACTCCTCCAGACCCGCGCCTACGCCCGCGCCGTGATCGCGCTGGGCCACGGCGACGCCCCGGAGGCGGACCTGAGGCGCAGGGTCGAGCTGCGCATGATCCGGCAGCAGATCCTCTACGGCCACCGGCCGCCGCACCTGTGGGCGGTGATCGACGAGGCGGCTCTGCGGCGCCCCGTCGGCGGCGCGGCGACGATGCGGGCCCAGCTGCGGCACCTGATCGCGATGTGCGAACTGCCGCACGTCACCGTGCAGGTGCTGCCCTTCGCCGCGGGCGGGCACGCGGCGGCGGGCGGCCCCGTCACCCTGCTGCGGCTGCCGGAGCGTGAGCTGCCCGACGTGGTCTACCTGGAGCAGCTCATCAGCGCGCACTACCCGGACAACGCGGAGGACATCGAGTACTACCGCCATGTCATCGACCAGCTGGTGACCCGCGCGGAGGCGTCCACCCGCACCCAGGAGGTCCTGCGCGGCATGCTCGCGCAGGGCGACCAGGAGCACGGACCGCACGCGGGCGGGGCGGCACCGGTGCCCTGAACGAGGGGCCTGTGCGGCCCGTGCTCACGCCCGGAGTTCGCCCTCCAGCAGGCCCATCGTGAACATGTCGTACCACTCGCCGTCACGGCGGAGGGCGTGCCTCAGGCGGCCCTCCTGGACGAAGCCGACCTTGCGGTAGAGGTGGCACGCGGCGTGGTTCTCGGTGGCGACGGTCAGCGTGATCTTGTGCAGCCGCATCTTCTCGAAGCCGTAGCGGCATATCCCGCGCATGGCGTCGGTGGCGTAGCCGCGTCCCCAGCAGTCCTTCTCCCCGAGGTAGATGTCGAGTTCGGCGCAGCCCAGCTCCGGCTCGGTGTCGCGCAGGCGGACCAGGCCGATCAGCCGGCCGCCGTCGAGTACCTCGACCGCGTAGAGCACGTCGCCGAAGGTGTTGCGCGGCCGGTCCTCCAGGGAGCGCTTGACCTGCGCCAGCGACTGCGCGTAGCCGTCGTGCATCCAGCGCATGACGTCCGGGTCGTGGTTCCACCGCCACAGAGCCTCCGCCTCCGCGGGCTCGAACGGTCGCAGCCGCACCAAGTCTCCGACCATCATGCCGTCTGCCTCCGCGTCGCCTGATCAGTGTCCTGAAAGGACCAGTGATAGCACGGGGCGGGGACGCGGCGGGGGAGCCCACCGGAGGTGGTGTGGGCACCTGCGCTGGGGCGGGACGGCGGAAGTGGCCCTCTGCTCAGGCCTGTTGGGGTTTGAGGCCGTCGAGGGTGATTTTGATGTAGTGGTGCCAGTTGCCGGTGTCGCGGTGGACGATGGCGGTGAGTCCGCAGGTGAGGGGGAGGATGTCGGTGGGGTCGATGTCGGTGCGGATGGTGCCGGTGTGCTGGCCTTTGGTGATGAGGGCGGTGAGTTCGGTTTCGAGGTCTTTGCGGAGGGGGCTGGGTGGTTTCTGGCTGCCGAGGTTGGTGTCGGTGAGGGCGGTGGCGAAGCCGCGGTCGCGGGTTTCTACTTCGGCGATGCGGGTGAGGAGGAGGTGGAGTGCTTCGAGGGGTTCGGCGTTGTTGTGGCTGATGGTGCGGTAGTAGGTGAGGATTTCGCCGAAGCGTTGTTGTGAGGCGGTTTCGACCATGTCTGCTTTGGTGGGGAAGTGGCGGTAGAGGGTGCCGATGCCGACTTCGGCGTGGCGTGCTACTTCGTCCATGGAGACGTGGGTGCCGTGTTGGGTGAAGAGGGTGCGGGCGGCGTCGAGGATGCGGGCGCGGTTGCGTTCGGCGTCTGCTCGGCGTCGGCGGGGGTGTGTTTCGGTGGGGTTGGGTGTGGTGGTGGGTGTGCTCATACGGAACCTCCCTCCGCTTCACTCTACTATGCG